>NZ_JCALCG010000011.1:0-209245 GCF_059812225.1 Mycobacterium sp. NGS66
CGCGGGGTGGCGGACCAAGATCAACCCCAGCAATACCGAGCTAGCGACAACTCTGGCGGACACAATGTGCGTTTACAACCCGAACCAAACAGTCAACGAAGCACTAGGTGGCCCGCCTCCATAATCGCCCTATCGTCGTGTCGTTTGGCTGGTTGGCGGAGGTTGCTCCTAATCAGCATCAGTACGGTCGCCGCGGACCTATTCGACCGAGGCGCCAGCGCCGTGCGCTTTCCGTCTCGCCTGGATGGCAACCCGTGCGTTGCGCTTTTCGAAAAGCGCGGCAGCGTAAGCGCGTCGGGTGACTCCATCTGGATGCGTCCCACCAACGCGCGCAATCGCGTGTCCACGACGGAGTGAATCTTGCTCCGGGTTAGGTTGGTCAATCTCCACCGCTTTCACCACATGATTTCAGGACGGCCAAAGGGTGACTGAGAACCAATTCGGATCGACGGCTTATATCTCTTGCGTGCAGCCAACGAACGGCCAAGGCATCCGCAGCAAAATGAGACGCACCGTCAGTGTCGCCGCCGCCATCATCGCCATCGCCGTGGCCGCCGGGTGCCATCCCGGGCGCTCGTCCCTGGTGAAGGTCGGCGGTTCGATCCCGCCCTGGCCACCGGTATCCGAGCGCTATTGCGCGTGGCCGGCGGCGGCTTCACCTCCCCGGGTCAGCCCGGCTGCGACGATCAGTTCTTCGTGTAGCTCGAACCAGACCGTGTGGTAGGAGTCGACGAGCGGGCGGGTCAGCCACGTGGTGTCGCCGCCGCGGATTTTCTCGTATGCATTGGTCAGCTTGACTCCGTAATAATCGAGTCTGGGCAACTGGCCGGCGACTGAGGTGATGATCGGCAGCACCGTTTCGTGGACGTCGTCCAGCCGTGAAAGTACGTCGCCGTCGTACCGGGGATCTTGATGGTCATTGGGCTCACCGTCTCGGATCTGCCAGTCCGTCACCAGCGCCTTGAATTCCGCATTGACACTGCGAAACTTCTCATACTCCGCCCGAATGACGGCGGCGTCTGCGGACGAGCGTTCTTGGCGGAGCAACTCGGCGAGCCGCTGCCGTCCCTGCGGCGACAACCGCACCGTTTTGTCCGCTATCAACAAACCTGAATCACTCAGGGAGGCAATGGCTACAGAGATAGCCGCGTTATCCTCGCCGACCGTTGTGGCGAGACCGGCAGGGGTCGTCCTGCCCTTGAGGCGCACGGCCTGCAGAACTTTCAGTTCAAGCACCGATATCTCCTTCAGTGGCTGCAGTGGCTGCTCGCAGCGCGGCCAGCATGGTGAGCAAGGGATTGTCGGAAACGACGTCAGTGTGGCCTGCGGCCATCGCCTGCCGCACGGCAAAATCGGAATTATCTTGCAACCGAACGTAATTCCCCGCTGTGTGGACCCGCAGCGGGCTGACGCGGCGCGCCAGGTCGGCCAGATGCTTCAGGTCAGGGGAGTCGGTCATCGACCAAGCGCGCAGTTCCAACAGGCCTTCGCGCACCTCACCTTCGGTGCCGTCGACAGTGACCAGCCTTCCCACCAGAGCGGCGGCGACACCCGTTCCGCACCCAACGACTGCCGGACGTCCAATCTCTCGGCTCACGATCGCTGCATGTGAGGTGGCACCGCCGACCTCGGTGACGATGGCGCGCGCCGCCAGCATGCCTTGCACGTCGTCGGGACTGGTATCGGGACGCACCAGGATGACGTCTTCGCCTTGTTCGGCGGCGTCGATTGCCGCCCCGACATCGGAGTAGGCCCGCCCGGAGGCCACACCGGGACAAGCGGCGAGGCCTTTTGCGAGTAGCGTTGCGCTGAAGCGTGTTTCGGGTTGTAGCGACGGGCGCAACAACGCTTCGACGTGAGCGGGGTGGACGCGGCGCAGTGCTTCGACGGCGTCGATGACGCCTTCTTGGTGCAGTTTCAGCGCCAGTCGGACGGCGGCTTGTGGGGAGCGTTTGGCGCTGCGGGTTTGCAACAGCCACAGTCGGCCTTGCTCGACGGTGAATTCGATGTCTTGCACGTCGCGGCCGAGCCGCTCCAGAGTTGCGGCGGCTGAGAGCAATTCCTCGTACACGCCCGGCAGGGTGGCGCTGAGCGCGCCGACGGGTTGGCAGTCCTTGATGCCCGAGACGACGTCGGCTCCCTGGCCGCCGGGCAGCCATTCGCCGAACGGTTCGTCCGAACCGGTCATCGGGTTACGGGAGAACAAAACTCCGCTGCCTGACTTGCCGCCATCAAGGTTGCCAAAGACCATGGCCTGCACCACAACCGCGGTGCCGGCGGTGTCATTCAGATCGTGGTGACGCCGATAGCTCTGTGCCCTCGGCGAGTTCCAGGATTTGAAGACCGCCTCGATGGCACCCTTCAGTTGTGTGTATGGGTCGTCGGGGACGTCGGTGGCCGCAGCTTGTCGATACAGGGTGTGGAAGCGCTCGCGGGTGTCGGCGGCGAACCTGCTGGTGAACGACTTCGCGAGGGCGGCGTGAACGGCGTCGTCGATGCCCAGGTTCAGCACCGTGTCCAGCATGCCCGGCATCGATTGGGCTGCGCTGCTACGGACACTGACCAGCAGGGGGCGTGGCCCGCTGCCGAAGTTGCGTGCGGTCTCGTTCTCCAGCCATCGCATTGCCGACAGGACATCGTTCCAGATGGTGCGCATGGTGTTCTCGGGCTCAACGAAATAGCGTCGGCACACCTCTGTCGAGATGCAGAACGCCGCTGGCACGGGAAGCCCGTGGCGACGCATCACGTCGATGCCGTAGCCCTTGTTGCCAAGCAGCTCTCGTGCAAGCTCGGTGTTACCGGACAGCAGAACGACAGCAGCACCCATCACTTCACCACTCGGCGCGTCGCAAACATCAGCACTTTGCGGATGCGCCGCGAAATGTACACGGAGACAAAAGGATTGAAGATATCCTCGCGGACGCGAGTCAATTTGGAGCTCTTGAACAGCCACTGCCCGTTGATCTTTGCGTAGGTCTCGTGGTAGTGCCCATATCCGCGCAGATTCACCCCCGGCGCCAGCCGGACCACATCCTCCAGCGCCCACACTCCCCGGGCAGTCGTCGGCGACAACAGCTCAATCTCGGGGGCATGCACCTGGTGCGCGGTGGGGTGCGAAGGCCCTTCGAGACTCTTGCGGGTAAAAGCGACGAAGTCGTCCGCGCCGTGAATCACCTTCCCGCCCGCCTCAGCCGTGTCGCTGACAAAGTCGTCGGCGAAGAGTCCACGCCAGTTATCCCATTCCTTGTTGTCCAGGAAGCGGCAGTAGCGGGCTTTGAGCTGCTTGATCGATTCGATCTCGCGCAGAACCGCCGCGTCGTCGATGATCGGCATGTCGGTGTCCATCAGCCTCGTTCCAAGTGCCTCGTTGCGCCGCTAGGGCGCGTTCTTCTCGATCCCCATGGTCGACCGGTTCTGCAGGGTTGGCCGCATTTTTGTCGCACAATGCCATGCAATCACGCAATGCTCAGCACAAAGCGCCAGCGTGTCTGGCCGCAGGTACTATCCGCTGCATGCCGTTGGCCGACGGTCAGACATTCGCCGGATACAAGATTCTCCGCCTGCTCGGATCAGGCGCGATGGGTGAGGTCTACCTTGCCCAGCACCCACGGCTGCCCCGCAGAGATGCGCTCAAAGTGCTCGCGCCGAGTTTGTCCGCTGACGCTGCCTATCGTGCCCGCTTCGCTCGCGAGGCGGATCTGGCTTCCACTCTCTGGCACCCCAACATCATCGGAGTGCACGACCGAGGCGAAGACGACGGCCAGCTGTGGATTTCCATGGATTACGTCGATGGTTTGGACGCCGCACGTCTGCTGGCTGATCAGTCGCCGAAAGCCCTAGATCCTCGGCAAGTCATCGACATCGTCACCGCGGTGGCGGACGCACTGGACCACGCGCACGACCGTGGTCTGTTGCACCGGGACATCAAACCCGCCAACATCATGATCGCTTCCGACGGGCAGCGAATCCTCTTGGCCGACTTCGGGATTGCGCGTAATCGCAGTGATGACGGTGGATTGACCGCAACCAACTTCACCGTCGGGACTGTCGCTTACGCTGCTCCCGAGCAGCTGATGGGTGACCACCTCGACGGCCGCGCTGACCAATATGCGTTGGCGGCCACGGCGTATCAGCTGCTTACCAGATCACAGCTGTTTCCGCATTCCAATCCCGCGGTGGTCATCGGCCGCCATCTCAACGCGGCACCACCAGCCCTTGCCGAAACACGCCCAGAACTGGCTGCCCTGAATCCCGTGTTGGCGATCGCATTGGCAAAGAAACCCGCCGACCGATACGCACGGTGTAGGGACTTCGCCGACGCGCTCAGATCGGCGAGTGTCCCACCTGTCGTTGATGGCCGACAACATCGCCGGGCCAACTCAACGCATTCAGCGACCGGCGCCAGAAAACCCCTTGCCTCGGACTCGGTAGCGGCACGTGCAACGCAGGTCGCTGCCCGCGATCGCCCGCCCCTTCCTCGGCCCAGTTCGCCACCGTCAAAGTCGCCGGGTCCGCCCCAACGCCAAATGTCGGTGGTGGGAGCGGTGTTCTTCGCAGTCATTCTCGTGATCGTTGTTCTAATCCTGGGAGCTGCGCTGGTCGCGCTGGTCTCATAGGGGGACAGGCGGCCTAGCCGAATGAGAGCGGAGGACCGGTGTTCGGTATCGGTAGTCGACGGCGGGAAGACAAACTACGTCAGCACGGAAAGCCGGCGCTGGCCATGGTTTTGTCCACGCGGCGGAAAGTCTCTGGCCTGTATCAAAGTTCGGATCCGTTTTATCAGACCCCTCCCACGGAAGTGACGCGTGCGCTGTGGACGATGACGGTGCGGGTGCAGCCCGACGGCGAAGCGCCATTCGAAGCTGATCTCGATGCGTGGCTGTTTGAGGCGGAGCGTCCCCGCATGGACTGGTTCGTCCCAGTGCTGTATGACCCGGCCGATCGTCGTAAAGTCGTGTTCGATCACTCAGCTGAGGCGCGAAATGCGGCTAACCAAGCTACTTTTGACATGCGCGAGCAATGGATGCAAGACCAGGCCAAGCCGTTGGACCGACTCACCGAGCTAATGCGATTGCGCGACAGCGGCGCGCTTTCCGACGCCGACTACGAGGTGCAGAAGCGCAAGCTGCTCGGGCAGTAGTCGAGACGTGCCGTTGGCTCAACGAGAAGCCCAGTCCTGCAGGAAGGCTCGCGTCCGATCCCGCCCCTCGGGTGACTTGTCGAATGGGATCGCGACGAACTCATCGACACCGGCTGCGCGGACGTCGTCGAGCCTGTCCCGCACCGTCGCCTCGTCACCGATGAGCGCTGCATCCTCCGGTCCGGCGTAGCCTTCACGATCGAGCATTGCCCGGTACGAGGGTAGGTGGCCGTACATGGCGAACTGCTCGGCTGCTTGGGAACGCACCGCGGCCAGGTCATCGGTGACCGCGAGGGGCAGCGCCGCGACAACGTTGACAGCACCATCGGAGCGCCCGGCCTCGGCGGCCGCGGTACGCAGGGTCGGCGCAACGTGCTCCTTGAGCGTTTTGGGTCCGGTCATCCAGGTGATCGTTCCGGCGGTGCGCCGACCGGCCAGTCGAAGCATCTGCGGACCCAGTGCGGCGACGTACACGTCCGGCGTAGGTGCACCCGAAATCTGAAGCGCGCCTCGGGTTGTCAGCATTTCGCCGGTTGCGTTGGCCGGTTCGCCGGCGAGCAGCGGAAGCAAGCCGTCCAGGAATTCGCTCAACCGTCGAACCGAGCGATCCCAGGAGATTCCCCACATGCCCTCGGTCACGGTGCGGTGGGTGACCCCGACACCGAGCGTGAATCGACCGCCCGCGATGAGGTTGAGTGTCAGCGCACGCTGGGCCAGTAGCATCGGGTGTTGGTTCTGGATCGGCACTACTCCGCTTGCCACCTGGACGTCACTGACCTCGTGCATCGCGACGGCCAGCACGGTGAGCAGGTCGGCGTCGAACGGCATCTGGGTCATCCAGAGACGGGCGAACCCGAGCTCGCGTGCCTTGGTCAGCTCACTGATGCAGCTCTCGACGGGTGACGCGTTGTTCAGGTTCGAGACCAGGCTGATGCGCATGTGTTTCTCCTACGCCACCCGAGCCGGTTTGGCAACGGGTGTCCGCAGTGCAGCCCGGAGTGGCGGACAATACCCGGATGACCTTCTTTCGGGCGGTGCTTGTGGTGCTGGCCTGCCTGGGCGTGGTCGCGCCGCCGGGTTTGCCGGTCGCGATCGCCGACCCGTCGGGCCCGGGTGTGCCGCCGGTGAGCGACGCGGCGCATGCGGCTGGGCTCCTGGACGTCCGCACCGTGGTACCCGACGCCATCATCGACCTGCGCTACGCGACCACCAATAATTTCACCCACACCCAGCTCTATCCCGCCGACGCCCGATGCCTCGTGCACGAATCGATGGCTCCCGGACTTGCGGCCGCTGCCACGGCGCTGCGCCCGCAGGGGCAGAAGCTCGTCTTCTGGGACTGCTACCGGCCACACGACGTCCAGATCAAGATGTTCGACGTCGTGCCTAACCCGGCCTGGGTGGCGCGGCCTGGACCGTATGCCCACAGCCACGAAGCGGGACGCTCGGTGGACGTGACATTCGCATTCTCACAGACACCATGCCCGCCGGAGCGCCAACTAGCGAACGGTTCTTGCCTGGCCGACATGGGCACCGACTTCGACGACTTTTCCACGCGCGCAAACGCTTTCGCTACCCAAGATGTCAGCTTGACGGCCCAGGCGAACCGCAAGCGACTGCGAGATGCCATGAACCACGGCGGCTTGTCCGTTTACCAGGGTGAGTGGTGGCATTTTGACGGGCCGGGAGCGGGTGTCGACCGCCCCCATCTCAACGCCCCCGTCGGCTGATTCTCATATGGTGAGATATCTGTCCTAAATTTCGGACAGACGGAAGTATGCTCATGCCATGAACGACCGTTCCCGGGCCAGCTATACGCATGGACATCACGAGTCGGTGCTGCGTGGCCACCGGCAACGTACGGCGGTCAATTCGGCCGGCTACCTGTTGCCCCACCTGCAGCCGGGGATGTCGCTGCTCGACATCGGTTGTGGCCCTGGGACAATCACCGTCGACCTGGCCGACCGGATCGCGCCCGGCTGGGTGACGGCCGTCGAGCCGACCGGCAGCGCGCTGAACGTGGCCCGCGCCGAGGCGCAGAGGCGCAACGTGTCGAACGTGTCGTTCGTGATCTCCGACGTGCATGCCCTCGACCTTCCGGATGACACTTTCGACGTCGTCCACGCGCACCAGGTGCTGCAGCATGTGGCCGACCCGGTCCGGGCGCTGCGCGAGATGCGGCGGGTATGCGCGCCCGGCGGAATCGTGGCGGCGCGCGACGCCGACTACGCGGGTTTCCTTTGGTTCCCGCAACTTCCGGCGTTGGACCGCTGGCTGGATCTGTACCGGCGCGCTGCCCGCGCCAACGGCGGCGAACCCGACGCGGGTCGGCGCTTACTGTCGTGGGCACGTGCGGCCGGCTTCGACGACATCACGCCCACGGGCAGCATGTGGTGCTACGCGACGGATGACAGCCGCCAATGGTGGGGCGAAATGTGGGCCGAACGCATACTTGAGTCCGACTTGTCGCGTCAGCTGGTGCAGTCGGGAATGGCCAGTATCGCTGAACTCGAAGAGATCTCGGCGGGGTGGCGGGATTGGGCCGCGGCGCCGGATGGCTGGCTGGCGATCCCCAACGGCGAAATCCTCTGCCGGGCTTGACAGCGCGAGCTGGGCCCACACCGCAGGTAGGGGAACGCAAAATCCCCCGCACGCGCGGCGTATCGGGCAACTTTGCGTCTGCTCGCGCACCCTCGCGCTAGGGAGCGGGAAAGCCCCCGCACACGGACTCAAATGCATCGGCGACCTTCAGCACGGTGGCATCGTCGAATCGCTTGCCTACGATCATCATTCCGGCGGGCAGACCGTCGACCAGACCGGCGGGCACCGAGATTGCCGGATGCCCGGTGACATTGAAGGGCGAGGTGTTGAACGCCTTGCCGAGCGCGCGTTCGAGCAGCGCGAAATCCCCGGGGCTGCCCTTGGGCAGGGTGTCGGCCGTACCGGGAACCGTGGGCATCACCAACACGTCGTATTGGGTCAGCGCGTCATCGTAGGCAGCACGCAAGTGCGGCAGCAGATTACGTGCCTTTGCGTACGGGACGCCACCACGGCGAATGAGAGCGTAGTGGCCGGCCACCGCCGTTGTCTTGATTGTGACCGCGCATTGATCTGCGTTGGCCGCACGCTGTCTGGCGAAGTGCGCCATCAGCTCTGGGTCGTAGAGCCCGTCCACGCCCAGTCCGTAACCGTTGCCCTCCAGCATCTGATACGTGGCACCGTCGGTGAAGATGACGGCGAAGAGATGCAGCGCCCGTCGGTGCCAAGGGATGCTGGCTTCTCCTACCACGCAACCAATTTCGGCCAACCGCTCCGCCGCAGACCGGACCAGCTCGTCGACCTCCGGCAACGCGCCCGGCTGCCCGAACCCCTCGACCACAAGCCCCACCCGCAGTCCCGTCACGTCGCCGGTGAGCGCGGCCCCGTAGTCGACGGTTGGCAGCTCGGCCCGTTGGCGCGGGTCGTGGCCGTCGGGCCCGGCGAGCACGGTGAGCAACAGCGCGGCATCGGCAACCGTGCGGGTCATCGGACCCAGGTGATCGAGTGTCCGCTCGATCGGGAACGCTCCCGTGTAGGGCACCAGCCCGAACGTGGGCTTGAGCCCGACGATGCCGCACAGCGACGCCGGTATCCGCACCGATCCGCCTTGGTCGGCGCCGAGGGCCAGCTCGACGGCGCCGCTGGCCACCAAAGCGCCACTGCCGCTGGACGATCCGCCCGCCTCGCGCGTGGGATCCCAGGGGTTGCGCACCGGGCCGCTGGCCGAGGTGAAGCTGGATCCCGAGCAGCAGAGGTCCTCGCAGACACTCTTGCCGGCAATGATCGCCCCGGCGTCGAGCAACCGCTGCACGACGGTCGCGTCACGGCTGGGGACGAAGCCTTCGACCGTCCGCGATCCGTTCATCATCGGAATCCCGGCGACGGCGATGTTGTCCTTGATCGCCACGGCTCGGCCGGACAGCGGCCCATCGGCACCCGACGCGATCTCGGTAGTGACATACCAGGCGCCGAGGGGGTTGTCGGACGGCTCGGCGAATCGGTAGGCGCGCTCTGGGGCCTGCGGCCGGGCGAACTTGTCGTAGAGCTGGTCCACCACGTCGTACGAGGCGAGCGTCGTGGCGACCACCGCTGCGTAATCCCGTCGCGCATCCGCGTCGAGATGAAAACCGAAGTGCCTGGCCGCGGCGTCGATGTCCGCTTCGGATGGTAGGGAAACCGCCATGTCGACCTCCGTTGTCGTCACTAGGGTCCTGAGCCATAGACATCAGCATCGTGTGTGAGGACGCCGTTTAGGGACGCGTCGAGCGTGGAGATAAGTACGCGTTTCCATTTCTCGTCCATATCACCCACGTTCGGCGAGTGAGGCGAGCACTGCACTAATGCAGGACACTAACAGCCTCGGGGGCGCCGCCAAGTGCCTAAGCACGGCGATTAATACGGCATTTGACCAGGTCAGCACTACGGTATTGGCATTCTCTTTTTTTGCAAGTACGTTATCCACTGATGGATAATGCAGCCCAGACCGCGTCGGGCATCCCGCTCGCGCCGGTATACGGCCCGGAGGACCGTAAAACAGAGCCTCCACCGCCGGGAGAGTTCCCCTTCACCCGGGGTAACTTCGCGTCCGGATACCGCGGCAAGCTGTGGACGTTCCGCCAGTACTCCGGCTTCGGTACCGCCGAGGAATCCAATCGCCGCTACCGCTACCTGCTGGAACAGGGCGGCACGGGCCTGTCGGTGGCGCTGGACCTGCCGACCCAGTGCGGGTTCGACTCCGACGATCCCGAGGTGAGCGAGGAGGTCGGGCGCGTCGGCGTCGCGGTGGACACCCTGGCGGACTTCGAGATCCTGTTCGACGGCATTCCGCTGGACAAGCTCAGCACGAGCATGACGATCAACGGCACGGCGGCGATCCTGCTCGCGTTCTACGTGGCGGCCGCTGAGCGTAAGGGGATACCGCGGGCCAAGCTCACCGGCACCATTCAGAACGACATCCTCAAGGAGTACGCCTCGCGCGGGACCTGGATCTGGCCGCCGGAGCCCTCGTTGCGGCTGATCGCCGACACCATCGAGTTCTGCGCCGCCGAGGTCCCCAAGTTCAACGCGATCTCGGTGGCCGGGGCACACTTCCGCGATGCTGGAGCCACCGCGGTACAAGAGATGGCGTTCACCCTGGCCGACGGCGTCACCTATTGCGACACCGTGGTGGAACGCGGCCGCATGACGATCGACCAGTTCGCCCCGCAGATTTCGTTTTTCTTCTACACCCACGGCGACTTCTTCGAGGAAATCGCGAAATACCGTGCGGGACGCCGTCGTTGGGCGACGATCGTACGGGAACGCTACGGCGCGACGACGGACAAGGCGTCGATGTTCCGCTTCGGTTGCGTATGCGGTGGCGCGTCGCTGTACGCCCCGCAGGCGCAGAACAACCTGGTGCGAGTGGCTTACGAGGCGATGGCGGCGGTGCTGGGCGGCGTGCAGTCCATGTTCACCGCGGCCTGGGACGAGCCCTTCGCGCTGCCCACCGAGGAGTCCACCACGCTGGCACTGCGCACCCAGCAGATCCTGGCCCACGAGACCGGCGTGGCGCGCGTCGCCGACCCGCTCGGTGGTTCGTATTTCATCGAGGCGCTGACCGATGCGACCGAGGCCCGCATCATCGAGATCATGGATGACTTGGAGCGCCACGGCGGGATGGTCAGCGCGATCGAGGACGGTTATCTGCAGGGTCTGATCGCCGACGAGGCCTATCGAATGCATCAGGAGATCGAGTCGGGTACCCGCCCGGTGGTCGGAGTCAACCGGTTCGTCTCGGAGGAGCCTGAACCGGACGTCGTCACCTACGAACTCGACGCCGAGGGCCGCGATCTGCAGCTCAAGCGGCTATCGAAGGTCAAGACCGAAAGAGACAGCGGCGCAGTGAAATTCACCCTGGCCGCACTAGCCCGCAGCGCCGAAGGAACCGACAACTTGATGCCCAAGCTGATCGACTGCGCCAACGCCTACTGCACGATCGGCGAGATGGTGTCCGCGCTGAAGGCCGTGTGGGGCGAATTCCAGCAACCGGTGGTGTTCTGATGGCGGTTCGGATCCTGGTGGCCAAACCCGGCCTCGACGGACATGACCGCGGCGCCAAGATCGTCGCCCGCACCCTGCGCGACGCCGGATTCGAGGTCATCTACACCGGGATCCGCCAGCGCATCGAGGACATCGCGTCGATCGCCGTGCAGGAAGACGTGGCCGTCGTCGGGCTGAGCATCCTGTCCGGTGCTCACCTGGCGCTCACCGCACGCACCATCGAGGCGTTACGCGCGGCCGACGCCGCCGACATCGCCGTCGTCGTCGGGGGGACCATCCCGCACGCCGACGTGCCCAAGCTGCTGGCGGCCGGCGCCGCGGCGGTATTCCCCACCGGGACGCCGCTGGACGACCTGGTTCGCGAAATCCGCGCATTGACCGGCACCGCCGAACCTGCCTCACAACCAGCCCCGGAGGAATCGTGCGCATCGGAGTAATGATCGGACCCGAACGCGGCGACTCGGCACGCAAGGTCAGCCGGATGCTGGCCGACATCGACTGGGCTGAAACCGCCGGGCTGGACAGCGCCTGGATTCCACAGATCCCCAACGACTTCGACGCGCTGGTGGCGGTGGCCCTGATGGGCGCCGGCACCAGCCGGATCGAACTGGGCACCGCCGTGGTTCCGTTGCAAGCGCAGCATCCAATTGCGTTGGCCCGTCAGGCTTTATCGGTGCATGCGGCCACTGGCGGGCGCCTGGTCCTGGGTGTCGGGCCCTCGCACCACTGGATCGTCGACGACATGCTCGGGATACCCTACGAGCGGCCCGCCGCCTACACCCGGGACTATCTACAAGTGCTGCATGCCGCCTTTGCCAACCCCGGCCCGGTTGACGTGGAGAACGACACGTTCAGGGTGCACAACCCGCTCGACCTGGCTCCCGTCGCGCCGCTACCGGTACTGGTCGCGGCGCTCGGGCCGGTGATGCTCACCATCGCCGGCGAGCATGCCGACGGCACGGTGCTGTGGATGGCCGACGAACGCGCCGTGGCCGAGCACGTGGTACCGCGCATCACCAAGGCCGCCGACAATGCCGGGCGTCCGGCTCCGCGCATTGTCGCGGGCATCCCCGTTTGCCTTTGCAGCGCAACGGAAGTCGATGTGGCTCGGGAGCGTGCCAACCGAATTTTGGGGGAAGCCGAGGTCTCGCCGAACTATCAGCGGCTGCTCGGTTACGGCGACGCCAAAGACGTCGGCGACATCTGCGCGGCGGGCGACTCGGAGCAGATTCTGCGGCGATTCCGCGCGTTCGCCGACGCCGGCGTGACCGACCTGTCGGTGCGGCTCTTGCCGATTGGTGACAACCGTGACGAGCTCGTCGCCTCCAAGCGCCGTACGCGGGAGATGATCGCTGCGCTGGCAACGGAGTTGCGGTGAGATCCACCGGGCCATTGGCGGGCATCCGGATCCTCGAGGTCGGCACCATGCTGGCCGGACCGTATGCCACCATGTTGCTCGCCGACCTCGGTGCCGATGTCATCAAGATCGAGCCGCCCGGCGGCGAGATCTCCCGCAGCGTGGGAGCCAGTTACTTCGCCAGCCTCAACCGCAACAAGTCCAGCATCTGCCTCGACCTGAATTCCGATGCGGGACAACAGCAGCTCGGCGAATTGGTAACGCAGGCGCAGGCGTTGCTGGTGAACCTGAAGCCGTCGGCCATTCACCGGCTGGGCCTCACCTACGAGGCGCTTTGCCGATGGAATCAGCGGATCGTCTGCGTAGCGATCACCGGTTTCGGGCTGTACGGCGGCGACGATCCCGCGTTCGACTACGTGGTTCAGGCGGCCGTCGGAACCGCTGCGCTGACGGGTGAACCGGACGGTCCGCCGACGCTGCCCGGCTATTCGTCGGCGGACAATTCCACCGGAATGACCGCGGCACTGGGACTACTGGCCAAGATTGTCTCCGGTCAGGGCGGGCAAGTCGACGTGTCACTGCGCGACGTGATGCTGTCTCAGCTCAATTACCATGCCGCCGCCTATCTCAACGACGGCACCGAGCCGCAGCGGCATCCGTACGGTGCTCATTCGTATTACGTTCCAGCGCAACTCTTCCCGACGGCCGACGGCTACCTGGCACTGTTCATCACCCATGACGGGTTCTGGAAATCCTTCGCGGCCGAGGCTCGTATCGACGGTTTCGCAACCATGACCCAGCGGGTGGCCAACCGCGACGAAGTCCTCGCGGTCGTCGCATCGGCGCTGGCCACCGACACCGCCATCGGCTGGGAGCGGCGGCTGCGTCCGCTCGGCGTGCCGGCGGCTGCCGTGCGGACCCTGCCCGAGGCACTCAAGGAAACGCCGGAAGTGATTGTGCAGGCAGGCGATTTCCGGCTTGTCGGCAGCCCGATCCGGGTCGGCGGCTACCAGCCGGAGTATCGGCCACCGCCGACATTGCCTGCGGATTGAGGTCCAGGGCTAGGCGCTTCGCGAAAGTGCAACTGGCAACGCATTTCGCGAGAAGCACCGTCGCCAGTTGCACTCTCGCGATTACATTCAGCCGCGATACTCCGTCGTCACCTCGAATAACCTCATCACCGGCGGCGGATCCAATTGCAAGGCGTCGGACATATGCAGCTTCCGGGAGTTAGCCCGCATGCTTTCCAGGATGGCTTGGAGATCATCGCCTTCGATCTCATACAGCGCGACGTAAGGGCCGTCGCCGTCGACCGGGCGCAGCCGACGCGCCGAGACGAAGCCGTCCAGCGCCACCAGCTCGGGTAGGTGTACCTCGTCGTACCAGGTGTTGTATTCCTCGTCGCGATCGGGCGAACTGGGCCGTGTCTCGACGTGGATGATCCCCTTGGCCATGTCGCCGCCTTCCTGCGCTATTGGTAGTGCACCGTGACCGACGGCGTATCAGGAACGCCCTGGCACGTCAGAATGTAGCCCTCGGCCACCTCGTCGTCTTCGAGCGCGTCGTTGACGCGCATGGTCGCATGCCCCTCAGTGAGTCTGGCCATGCATGTCCCACAGTTGCCGGCCTCGCAATTGAACGGCGGGTCGAGGCCGGCCCGTCGCGCGCTTTCCAGCAGTGTCTCGCCGGGAACCAGCGGCACGGTCACCTTCTTGCGCTCCAGGTGGATCGTGACGGTGCCGCCGTTCAACGTCACCGATACCACTCCCTTTCACCGCCACTTGCGTTCTTCTGAATAGAGAATACTATTCTCTCTCAGCGATAGTATCTTCTCAAGATGGGATGTCGTAACCGCCGAGCCTGTCGAGGAAGGACGGGGTGTGCCTGAGCCGACCGCGCTGGTGTGCGAGGAACGGCGCTTCAGTCTGCCTCAGCTTGACGCGGTGGCCAATGGCCTGGCGGCAGCCCTCGGCAAACGAGGCGCCGAGGCCGGTGACCGCGTCGCGGTGATGGCGTCCAACCGGCCGGAGTTCGTCGCCGCCATCCGGGCGATCTGGCGACTTGGGGCGGCAGCTGTGCTGATCAGTCCCGCCTGGAAGCGCGACGAGGTGGACCATGCGCTGGCGTTGACGAACCCGAGCCACGCCGTCGGCGACCATCCGGTACTGGCCGGCCTGATGCCGATGCTGCACTTGGACGAGCCGGTCGCGCCCGCGGAACCTCCGGTCGCCGCGCCGCTGCCGGACCACCCCAATGTCGATGCGCTGCTGGTGTTCAGTTCCGGCACCACCGGATTGCCCAAGGCCGTCCGTCACACCCACGGTTCGTTGGATACCGCGGTACGGCAGTGGCGCGGGGCGCTGGACCTGACCGCCCGCGATCGTATTCAGATCGCCACGCCGCCGTCACACATTCTCGGCCTGCTCAATATCCTCACCGCGCTACGCGCCGGTGCGTGGCTGCGGCTGCATCAACGATTCGACATCGACCGGATGTTGCGGTGCATCGAAAACGACCGCATCACCGTCGAAATGGCGGTCTCCCCAATGGCGCACGCCATCGCGGATCACCCGGAACTGGAGTCCTACGATCTCTCGTCGTTGCGGTTCATCATGTGGGGCGCGACGCCGGTCAGCGCGGATATCGCCGAGACGGTTACCCGGCGCACCGGCATCGGCTGGGTGCCCGCTTACGGCACCACGGAACTCCCGGTCATCGCGTGTAATCCGCTGGGCAACGCGCGTTTGGACACCGTCGGGCCAGCGGCGCCGGGTGTGCAATTGCGGGTGGTAGCGCCGGAAACCGGTGCGCCGGTGGGGCCTGGCGAGGTCGGTGAGATTCAGGCGCGGTCGAATTCACTGATGGCCGGCTACCTGCCCGCCGAAACGACCGCGGACGCATTCTGCGATGGGTGGTACCGGACGGGCGACGTCGGCTGGCTGGACGCCGACGGCTGGCTGCGAATCACCGATCGGCTCAAGGAGATGATCAAGGTGCGCGGCTTCCAGGTGGCGCCGGCCGAGATCGAGATGGTGCTGCACGGCCATCCGGCCGTCAAAGACTGTGCGGTGTTCGGCATTCCGGACGGAGCGAACGGGGAAGCGGTGGTCGCCGCGGTTGCCTCGCGCGCACCCGTCGAAGCCGCCGACCTGACAGCGATCGTGGACCAGAGGCTGGCACCGTACAAACGCCTGAGTCGCGTGGTGTTCGTGAACGATATTCCGCGCCTGCCCTCGGGCAAGGTGCTGCGCCGAGTTCTCAAGGAGCGCTATGGATGTCCGTCTGACGGCTGAACAGCAGCAGTTGCGAGACGCCGCCGCGAAGCTGGCCGACGACCTTGGGCCCGCTGCGGTGCAGGATCTCGCCGACGATTCTCGAATCACGCGGCTGGACCGGCAGATTGCGGCTACCGGCTGGCGAGCTTTGCGCTCCGACGGCGCCTCCGGTGTCGAAGTGGCAATCGTCGCAGAGGAATTCGGGCGCCGACTGGTGGACGCGCCGTTCCTGGGGCCGGTGCTGGCCGACGATCTGGCGCGGCACATCGAGGCGGACACCTCGCAGCCGACGACAATGGCCCTCGGGGATCGTGCGATCGATGCTCGCGGCTGTCGACGCGCCTTGCTGCTCTCCGGAACCACCGTCCTGGCCGCCGATCTGGACTCCGCTGGCGTCGGCGTGGATCTGACCAGAGCCGAGGCGGCCACGGCGGGGAAGCCGCAGGCCATCGGCGAGGTGTCCGACGAAGCCGCCGGACGGTGGCAAGCGCTCGCGCTGGTTGCCACGACGGCCGATCTGGTCGGCGATGCGCGCGGCGCGCACGCCGTCGCCTGCGACTACGCGAAAATCCGTGAGCAGTACGGCAATACGATTGGGTCCTACCAAGCGATCGCTCACTTACTGGCCGAATCCCTCGCGCTGATCGAAGGTTCGGTGAGCGTGCTGCGACATGCGGCATGGGCGGTCGACGAACTCGAACCTGCCGAAGCCATCCGGGCCGCGCGGGTGGCGAAGGTCTACTGCGCGCGCTCCGCCCGAACCGTCTGTGAGACAGCGGTGCAGGTGCATGGCGGTATCGGTAACACGTGGGACTGCCTGGTGCACGTCTATTTGCGGCGTGCATTGACTTCGACCGAGCTGTGGCCGGTGACGCTGAAGGAGATCGACTTTGGACTTTCGTGACTCGGCTGACGAGGCCGCCTTCCGGCAGCGGCTACGATCGTGGCTTTCGTTGCACGCCAAGGAATATTCCGGATCCGGCGACGAGTATTGGGCACGTATGGCCGACTGGCATCGGGCCCTCTACGACAACGGCTTCTTCGGGCTGTCCTGGCCCCGCGACTACGGCGGGCAAGACCTGCCGCCGGTGTACGACGTCATCGTCGACGAAGAGCTGGTACGCGCCGGCGCTCCCCCGCGTCCTAGCGTCGGCTACCTGGTGTACGGCATCGGCCGGCACGGCAGCGACGAGCTACGCCGGCGCTTCCTGCCCGGCATCATCAACGGCAGCGAGCGCTGGTGTCAGGGCTTCAGCGAACCGGGGGCCGGCTCGGATCTGGCGTCGCTGACCACCACCGCGACCCGCGAGGGTGACCAGTATGTGGTGCACGGGCACAAGATCTGGACCAGCTACTCAGACGTCGCCGACTGGTGCCTGCTGCTGGCGCGTACCGATCCCGAGGCCAAGCGGCACCGCGGTCTGTCGGCGTTCGTGATATCGATGAAACAGCCAGGGGTTCAACAGCATCCGCTGCGCATGATGAACGGTGTGAGCAACGAGTTCGGTCAGGTTTTCTTCGACGGCGCAACGGTGCCCGCGGACCGGATCGTCGGCGCACCCGGTGACGGCTGGGCGGTGGCCATGACCGTCGTCGGGCACGAGCGCGAGCCGTCCACCCTTGGCTATGCGGCGCGATACGGCAAGCTCGTCCGAGACCTGTTGGCGCGCAACAGCGGCCCGGTACCCGAAGAACTCGCGTGGGCAGCGGTCGAGTCGGAGATGCTGACTCACCATGTTCGCCGGCGGCTGTCGGAACAGCTGGACGGCGTTTCCCACGGGCCCGAGGGATCCCTGGACAAACTGCTGATGACCTGGGTCGAGCAAGCCGTCGGACATGCCGCGCTGGCGGTCGCCGGTACCCGCGACCCGGACCTGCTCAGCGCCTATCTCTACAGTCGAGCACAGAGCGTCATGGGCGGGACATCGCAAATCCAGAAGAACATCATCGCTTCGCGGATTCTAGGACTGGGGGTCTGAAATGTATGACATGCCAAGCGAAATCGATGTCACCGCCGACGGCGGGCTGCGCATCATCACACTCAACCGTCCGGATGCCCTGAACGCGGTCAACGACAGTCTGCACGTCGGACTCGCGCGGCTGTGGCAACGGCTGACCGACGATCCGACGGCCCGCGCGGCCGTGATCACCGGTGCGGGCCGGGCGTTTTCGGCCGGCGGCGATTTCTCCTACCTCGCCGAACTGGCCCAAGATGCCGATCTGCGGGCCAAGACCATCCGCGATGGACGCGAGATCGTGCTGGGCATGGCCCGGTGCCGGATTCCCGTGGTGGCCGCGGTCAATGGGCCGGCGGTGGGGCTGGGCTGCAGTCTGGTCGCGCTTAGTGACATCGTCTACATCGCCGAAGACGCCTATCTGGCCGATCCGCATGTGCAGGTGGGACTGGTGGCCGCCGACGGCGGACCACTGACCTGGCCGCTGCATATCAGCCTGATGCTGGCCAAGGAATACGCGTTGACCGGCACGCGAATTCGCGCTGAACGGGCCGTCGAACTCGGACTGGCCAATCATGTGGTCTCCGATCCGGTCGCCGAGGCGGTGGGCTGCGCGAAGCGCATCATGGAGTTGCCGCAGCAAGCCGTCGAGAGCACCAAACGGGTGCTCAACATCCATCTGGAGCGCGCCGTGCTGGCCAGCCTGGACTATGCCCTGTCGGCCGAACATCAGTCGTTTACCACCGACGACTTCAAGTCGATCATCACCAAGCTGAACGCCTCGAAGAACTGACTTATCCCCGCGCGAGCAGACGCAAAATTGCCCGAACGCAACGCTTTTCGGGTGATTTTGCGTCTGCTCGCCGTCAGTCGTGCTGCCGCAGGAACTCCCGCATCACCTGGTCGAACCGCTCGGGCTCCTCGATGAACGGCATGTGCGAGCTGTTCTCGAAGCACACGAACCGGGAGCCGCTGATCCGCTGGTGCATTTCCCACATGTGCTCCGGCGCGCATTGATCGAACCTGCCCGCGACCAGCAGGGTAGGCAGCCTGATTTCGCTTAGCCGGTCGAACACGTCCCAGTCCCGGATGTTTCCGACGATGCGGAAGTCGCTCGGCCCGAAAAGCGTCTCGAAGACCGCGGCTCCCATGCCCTTGTAAGCGTCCTCGAGCTCGTCAGGCCAGGGAGATTGGCGGCACAAATACTGCTCGTTCCACGTACGAATCGCGGCCTGGTATTCGGCCGACGCGGTAGTGCCCGCGGCCTCATGACACTCGATCGCGGCCTGCGTCGCCGCATCCAAGCCGGACTTCAAGCGGGCCACCATCTTCGAGAACTCCGGTATGGAAGCGATGCTGTTGGAGATGACGAGGCTGGCGGCCGCGGGCGTCGCGTCAACCACATACTGCTGTGCCAGCATCCCACCCCACGAGTTGCCGAAGATGTGAAAACGCTCCAGGCCGAGATCCTTTACCACTGCGTATATTTCGGCCACCGAGCGTTCCATCGTCCACAGCGACACGTCCGCCGGGCGTTCGGATTTCCCGCAGCCGAGCTGATCCCAGAAAATGACCTCGCGCTCGTCGGCCAAACGCTCCAGTGAGGTTATGTAATTGTGCGGTAACCCCGGCCCGCCGTGAATCGCCAGCAGTGGCCGACCCGCACCGCCGCCGACTCGCTTGAACCAGACGTTTCCACCGGGGACCGCGATCGTTCCCTGCCGCTGAGACATACCGGCCAGTATGGCTGCTCGCCGTGATACGTGACCCTCCTTGCAACTGGTCCTCTCAGCCTGAGAGAATAGTGTTCTCATAATCTGCGGTTGGCTCTCCAGCCCCCGCCCACGCACGCTCAAGTGCCCGCCGAAGTGGAGAAGACCCGTGCCTGAAGCCGTCATCGTGTCCGCGCTGCGTACCCCGATCGGAACCGCCCGAAAGGGGACGTTGCGCGATACCACCGCATTTGACCTGGCCCATCACGTGGTGACGGAGGCCGCGCAGGATCTGGACCCGACGCAGGTCGACGACGTGATCCTGGGCGAAGGACTCTACGGCGGCGGCGTCCTCGCCCGGCATGCGGCCATCACGGCGGGGTTGCCGACGGTGCCCGGTCTGGCCAACAATCGGCACTGCGCGGCCGGCCAGGCGGCGGTGCAGACTGCGGCGGCCACTGTGCGCGCGGGCATGGACAAGTTGATCATCGCCGGTGGGGTGAACTCGGCGTCGACGTCGCCGCGGTCGAAGTTCCAGGTCGACGGTGAATGGGTCGACTGGTTCCCACCGACTCATCCGGACCGGCCCGACGCGCCCAACATGGACATGTCGATCACGGTGGGCTGGAACGCCGCCGTCAAAGCCGGCGTGAGCCGCGAAGAGATGGACGCTTGGGCGCTGCGGTCGCACCGCAACGCGATCGCCGCGATCGACGAGGGGCGCTTCGAGGCGGAAATCGTGCCGATCGAGACGCCGCACGGCATCTTCAAGGTCGACGAGCACCCACGCCGCGACACCAGCATGGAGAAGCTGGCCGCCCTCAAACCGCTGCATCCCGAGATCGACGGCTTTTCCATCACCGCCGGAAATTCCTGCGGCGCCAACGATGGGGCCGCCGTGCTGACAATCGCCAGCGACGAGCTGGGGCTGCCCGCGCTGGCGCGGGTCGTGTCGTGGGCGTCGGTGGGGGTCGATCCGGCGTCGACGGGGTTGGCGCCGGTGGAGGCGATCCCGAAAGCACTTGGCAGGGGCGGGCTTTCGCTGTCCGACGTGGATCTGTTCGAGATCAACGAGGCGTTCGCAGCAATGTGTGTGGCCACCGTCAAGCTGCTCGATCTCGACCCGGACAAGGTGAACGTCAGCGGCAGCGGCTGCTCACTGGGACACCCGGTCGCGGCCACCGGTGCCAGGATGATCGTCACCCTGGTACACGAACTGCGGCGTCGCGGCGGGGGCATCGGGGTCGCAGCGATGTGCGCAGGCGGCGGCATGGGATCCGCCACCGTCATCGAGGTCGCTGCGGCCTAAGGTGGGCGAATAGCCGAGATGGAGATAGCCGATCTGGTTGCGGGTGCGCGCAACGGATCTCCGCGCGCCGCGGGTCGGCTACTCAGCCTGGTCGAGGGCGACCGTCGCGAGGAAGTGCTCGCGAGCCTGGGTGCCGCCCAGTCCTGCGCCGTCCGCGTCATCGGCATCACTGGACCGCCGGGTGCAGGCAAGTCGACGACGATCGCCGCCCTGGTCGGCGCGTACCGCGAGCGTGGCGAGCGGGTCGCTGTGCTGGCCGTAGACCCGTCGTCGCCGTTCAGCGGCGGCGCACTGCTCGGCGACCGAATACGAATGGCCGCACACATCAACGACTCCGACGTGCTGATCCGTTCGGTGGCGACCCGCGGCCATATCGGCGGTCTGGCCGCCGCGGTTCCGGCAGCCATCCGCTTGCTCGGCGCCATCGGGTATCACGTCATCCTGTTGGAGACGGTGGGAGTCGGGCAATCGGAGATCGAGATCGCCGCCGTTGCAGATCCGACCGTCGTCGTCCTCAATCCTGGGGCCGGCGACGCGGTCCAGGCCGCCAAAGCGGGTGTGTTGGAAGTCGCTGACATCGTGGCGGTCAATAAGGCCGACCGGGACGGCGCCGAGCAGACGGTCCGGGATTTGCGGGCCGAGACCAAGGCACCGATCGTCAGCCTGGTCGCCGCACGCGGCGAAGGTGTCGCAGAATTGGTGACCGCGATCGACGACCATCACCGCGCCGACAGCCGCGCCCGCAGGCTGGCGCGCGCCCGGGCGCAGGTCCTGTCCCTGGCCCAAACTCTGCTGCGCAACAGTCCAGATCTCGATCGACTCGCCGAGTCAGTGGTCGACGGCCACGACGATCCCTATTCCGCCGCCGAACGGCTGGTGTCCGGACCATACGGCGAGCAGACGTAAAGTCCCCTCATTCGGCTACGAAATGGGAGCTTTTGCGTCTGTTCGCCACCAATCGAGGTGTGCCGCCGACGTCACCAACGAGAACGCTGCTCGCTAGCCATCGCCTCGCGCATGCCATTCAAACAATGAGGACGATTTCCGCCCGAAGTCACCACCGCCGCCAGTACTCTGGACCGTCTCGGGCACCGCTTCTGCGGCGAGTTCTACCGACTCCGCCGCGCCGACCACCAGACGGGGAGCCGCCAAAACCAGATGGCCAATCAGCCGGATCGGGCTTTTTGCGGCCGCCCACATGGCCATTGACAGGGGGTTAGAGGGGATGTACTCAAGTCTTGACGCGTCAAGGAAGCTGAAAAGTGCTAGAACACGGGGGAATAACATGTCTGATCTTGCACCGTTGCGGCGGATCGGTTGCGGTCTGGTAGCCGCGGCATTCACGGTGTTCGGTGTTACGGCGCTGTCCGCCGTCCAGCCGCCGTCGGCCTGGGCCAACGGCATTCACTGCATCCAGGTCGCTTACGAACCCGGCCCCTGGGGGTCGGCGCCCGGGGTGTACAAGAGCTGTACGGATGACCGGGGGAATTGCGTACCTCCCCCTGACGGGTCAAACGACGCCTGTCCTTACATGCATCGCCCGAGGTAACCGTAGAGCGAGCAGACGCAAAGTCCCCTGATTTCGGCAGGCACGAAATGGGCAAGTTTGCGTTCCCCTACCTGCGGTGTGGGCCCAGCTCGCCCTAGCTGTCGACCGACTTCCCGGTGGCGGCCGCGTAGCCCGCACGATACCCGAAAACCATTGCCGGACCGATGGTTCCACCGGCCCCGCCATACGCGCGGCCGGTCACGCCGGCCATGGCGTTGCCTGCGGCGAAGAGCCCCCCTATCGGCTCACCGTTGACGTGCAGGACGCAGCCGTCGTGATCGGTGCGTGGTCCGCCTTTGGTACCCATCGCGCCGACCCGCACCGGCACCGCGTAGTACGGGGCGGTGTCGATCGGGCCCAGTGTCTTGCCGGCCAGGGTGGTGGCTTGGTCGTCACCCCAGTAACCGTCGTAGGTGCTTGAGCCACGGCCGAAGTCGGGATCGAAACCCGCAGCGACATGACGATTCCACTCGTCGATGGTGCGAATGAGGCCGTCGGCGTCGATCCCGGTCTTTGCGCCCAACTCGGCAAGATCCGCAGACTCGCAGAACCAGTCCGGCACCGGCTCCCCGGGCGCAACGCCAAGAAACCCGTAGCGCTGCAGGTGAACTGAGTCGAAGACGATCCACGCGCTGTCGTTGACGTATCCGCCTCGGGGATCGAGATAGTGGAAGGCGCCGGCCATCGAGTTGTAGTCGCAGGCCTCGTTGACGAACCGGCGTCCGGCCCGGTTCACCATGATGCTCCGCGGCCGTGTTCGTTCCAGCCGCACGCTGCGGCTGCGCTGCTTGCCCGAAATAGTGTCGCCCGGAATCTGCACGATGGGTACCCACCACGCTTCGCCCATGTTCGCCAAGTCCGCCCCGTGGGCCATGGCCATCCGCAATCCGTCCCCGGTGTTATTCGGTGGCGATACCGCGCCGTGCATCGGTCCGCGCAGAAACGCTTGCACCAGAACGGGATTCCATTCGAAGCCACCGGTACCCAGGATGACGCCACGCCGGGCGCGCACGCTGGCGCCGGCGACTCGAACTCCGGTGACCACTCCGTCGTCGACGAGCAGCTTTTCGGCCCGTGCGTTCGTGCGCGGTGTCACCCCGTGGTCCAGCAGACCCTTCAGTAATCCGGCAATCAGGGCCGTCCCGGCCACGCAGAGGTCGCCGGCTTGCTCGTCAAGATCTGCATGTAAACGTGCCCGGGTCTCGGCATCGAAACCGACGTTGGACCAATCCGCCGGAAACGAGGTGATCCGTCCGGCCCATTCGCCAAGTTGACTGAGATCGAAGGGAACTGCGCTCAGGGATCTGCCGCCGCTCGGTTGTCCCCCCGGCAGCTCGGGTTGATAGTCAGGAAAACCCGACGCGACCTCGAAGCGCAGACCACTGTGCTTCTCGACGAAGTCCAGCATCGCCGGGCCGGTGCGCACGAACGTTTCGACCAACGCATCGTCCATTGAACCGAAAGACTGTGCGCGCAGATATCGCAACGCGTCGTCGATCGTCAATTCCCGGTCGGGACAACGGTTATGGGCCGGGATCCACACGATGCCGCCCGACACCGCGGTGGTTCCGCCGACGGTCGGCGCCTTCTCGAACACCTCCACCGAGGCGCCGGCAACCACGGCTGCCAGCGCGGCGGTGAGTGCGGCGCCGCCGCTGCCGAGTACGACGACATCGGTTTCGTGGTCCCAGGACATGGCTTGCCATCCCTTCAGCTCAGCAACGCGGACAACTGCTCTGCGGCCTTGACGACCGCGTCCTTGCCGCGCAGTACGACGTCTTCACGGTGGGAGATGAGGTTGATACACGTCGGTGGTGACGGCGCCCGACGGTGTACCGGCACGGCCAATCCGTAGGTGTTCGGTTCGATTTCCCCGTAGGTCATCACCCAGCCGCGCTCGCGCGCGCGCACGACCAACTCGCGCTCCCCAGGGCGCGGCGGCATGCTCGCCAGCAGGGCGATCCCGGCGGCGCCGCGGTCCAGCGGATAGCGGCTGCCTTCGTGGAACGAGAGTTGATAGGCCACATGGGTCGGGACGATCACCGCGATGGCGACTTGCTGATCGCCCTCGGCGACGAGCAGCGAAACGGTGGTGCCGAGCTCGTCGGCCAGCCCCCGCAGCGTCGGCAGACTCAGTTGGCGCACGTTGTTGTCGAACGACGCGCCCAGCACGGCCAGGCCGGAGGCCGGCCGGTAGCGCCCGTCCTCTCCCTTGGCGACCAGCCGGAACTGGGCCAACGTCGACAGCAGCCGATAGGCGATGGTGCGGTGGACGCCAACCCGATCGGCGAGTTCTTGCACGGTCAGGCCGGCTGGCGATTCCGCCACCAACTGCAGCGCGGTCAGGCCCCGCGCCAGGGTCTGTGATCCCGTCATGGTCTTGACAGACCTCACCACGAGAGCGAAGCTCTATATATATCGCACATTGATGTGCGATATTAGCACACAAGGTAGCCCCAGAACGAGAGCGAGATTCTCGTCGGCCGGACCCAGAGAGGCGCGCCAAAAGGAATCGTGTTCGAAAGCATCTGGAGCGACCTGCAAGGCGTCCCGTTCTCACAGGGCTACCTGTTCGCCGGGGGAGTGCGGACTCGCTATCTGCGTGCCGGCGACCCGGCCAAGCCGGTGCTGATGCTGTTGCACGGGTCCGCCGGCCACGCCGAGGCCTATGTCCGCAATCTGGCCGCGCACGCCGAACATTTCTTGACCTGGTCCATCGACATGCTCGGCCACGGGTATACCGACAAGCCTGGGCATCCGCTGGAAATCACCCACTACGTCGAGCACCTGCTGGCCGTCTTAGACACCATCGGCGCCAAGCGTGCCCACCTCAGCGGTGAGTCGCTCGGCGGGTGGGTGGCCGCCCGCGCCGCCATCGACCATCCGGAGGTCGTCGACCGGCTCGTCCTCAACACTGCCGGCGGTTCACAGGCCGACCCGGCGGTGATGCAACGCATCTTCACCCTGTCCATGGCGGCCGCCGAGAACCCGACGTGGGAGACGGTTCAGGCACGCATCAAGTGGCTGATGGCCGACAAGTCCAAGGATTACGACGACCTGGTGGCCAGCCGCCAACGCATATATCGCCAACCGGGATTCGTCTCCGCGATGAGCGACATCATGGCGCTGCAGGATCCGGAGATCAGGGCCCGAAACATCCTCGGGCCCAAGGAGTATGGCGCCATCACCGCGCCCACCCTGGTGTTGTGGACCAGCGACGACCCGACCGCCGATGTGGCCGAGGGCCGCCGCATCGCCTCGATGATCCCGGGCGCACGGTTCGAGGTGATGCCGGGCTGCGGTCACTGGCCGCAATACGAGGATGCCAAGACCTTCAATCGTCTGCATCTCGACTTTCTGCTGGGACGTTGATGAGCACGGCCGGGCAGCATGTTGATGTGGTCGTTGTCGGCGCCGGCCCGGTGGGGCTGACCCTGGCCAATATCCTTGGCCTGCAAGGGGTACGGACGCTGGTGGTCGAGGAACGGCAGACATTGATCGACTACCCGCGCGGCGTCGGACTGGACGACGAAGCCCTGCGCACCTTCCAGTCGATCGGCCTGGTGGACCGCATCCTGCCGCATACGGTGCCCAACCAGATCCTGCGCTTCTACGATGCCAGGCGCCGTATCCTCGCCGAAATGGCCCCGCCCGACGCGTGTTTCGGCTGGCCGAAGCGCAACGGATTCGTGCAGCCGCTAGTCGACGCCGAATTGCTCGGCGGATTAGACAGATTCGACCGTGTCGAGGTCTGGTGGGGCCGTCCGATGACGTCCTGCCGGCAGACCGCCGACACGGTGACCGTCGAGCTCGGCGGAGACGGTGACGCCCGCAGCGTGCGGGCGGCGTATGTCGTGGGCTGCGACGGCGGCCGCAGCATGACCCGCCGGATGATGGACGTGTCCTTCGACGGGACCACGTCGTCCACCCGTTGGCTGGTCGTCGACGTCGCCAACGACCCGCTGGGCCACCCGAACAGCGAGGTGGGCGCCGACCCGGAGCGCCCGTATGCGTCCATCTCGATCGCGCATGGTATTCGCCGGTTCGAGTTCATGATTCACGCCGACGAGTCCGACGAGCAGGCCGAAGATCCCGCGTTTCTGACGCGGATGCTGGCGCGCATGGTCCCGCACCCCGACCGGGTCGACGTGATCCGCCGCCGGGTCTACACCCACCATTCGCGGATCGCCGGTGCCTTCCGCAGCGGCCGCTTGTTGCTGGCCGGAGACGCCGCGCACCTGATGCCGGTCTGGCAAGGACAGGGCTACAACAGCGGAATTCGCGATGCGGCCAACCTCGGCTGGAAGCTGGCGGCAGTGGTGACCGGCCGTGCCGACGCCAGGTTGCTGGACAGCTACGAGGTGGAGCGGCGCAAGCACGCGCGCGCGATGATCGATCTCTCTACCATGGTCGGGCGGGTCATCTCGCCGACTAACCGCAGGGTGGCGGCGGCGCGAGACCTGATTGTGCGATCGGCCTCAATTGTGCCTTCGCTCAAGCGGTATGTGCTCGAGATGCGGTTCAAACCGATGCCTCGTTACGACCACGGGGCCATCGTTCATCCCGAACCGCGTCATCCGGGCTCACCGGTCGGCACGTTGTTCGTGCAGCCGCGTGTGGCTACCCGAACACAGCGCGATGTGCTCTTGGACGACGTGCTCGGCGGGTGGTTCGCCGTCCTGTGCTGGAACAACAATCCACGCAAAATCCTCGGCGAGCACGCCTTCGCACAATGGAAGTCGTTGGGCGCCAGCTTCATTGCCTTGCGTCCGCTGACCCAACTGCACTGGGCCGGCGATGACGATCCCGACGTGGTGATCGTGGGGGACCGCACCGGCGACCTCAAAGCCTGGTTCGACGGCCACCGGGAATCGGTGTTGTTTCTGCGCCCCGATCGCTGCATCGCGGGAGCCTGCATTGCCCAGCTCGCTCCGGAGCTGAGCGCATCGCTGCTCGACGCCCTCGCACTCACGCCGGAAGGGGGTGAGTTGTCAAGTGCCACTGGCTCTGTGCTGTATGTCCCACAGCCCGCTGCTGAATCTACCGGGGCCGCCGCGGGACCTGCTTGACGACGTCGAAGCCGCGATCGCGCAGGCCCGAGACTTCGCCCACGATTACGATCCCGAACTGGTCGTCATCTTCGCTCCGGACCACTACAACGGCTTCTTCTACAAGGTGATGCCGCCGTTCTGTATCGGCATGCAGGCCAACGGAATCGGCGACTATGGCACCCACCTGGGACCGTTGGACGTACCCGAAGACCTCGCGGCTGACTGCGCGAAGGCGGTGCTGGCATCCGGCGTCGACGTGGCGGTATCGGCGCGCATGGACGTCGACCACGGCACCGTGCAGCCGCTGGAAAAACTATTCGGAGACGCCAGGTCACGGCCGGTGATCCCGATCTTCATCAACGCGATCGCCGAGCCGCTGGGGCCGCTACACCGTTGTCGGGCATTGGGTACCGCGGTAGGCGCCTTCCTGGCGACCCTCGACAAGCGGGTCCTGGTGATCGGATCCGGTGGCCTGTCGCATAGTCCGCCGGTGCCGACGCTGGGCACGGCGGGCCCGGCGGTTCTCCGGCGGATCGTCGACGGCGAACCGATGACGGCCGAGCAGCGGGAGGCGCGCCAGACCGCCGTCATCGACGCGGCGAAGCGCTTCGCCGGGGGTGAGGGCAAACTCCAACCGCTCAACCCGATCTGGGACCACCGTTTCCTGGAGGTGATCGATGCGGGACGGCTGGAGGAGCTCGACCAATGGTCGAACTCGTTCGTCGTGCACGAGGGTGGCAGCTCGGCGCACGAAATCAGAACCTGGGTGGCGGCTTTCGCGGCGCTGGCGACCGCGGGGACATACCAGACCATGGTGCGCTACTACAAACCGGCAGCCGAGTTGATCGCCGGCTTCGCCATCAGGACGGCGGTGCCGGAATGAGCGCCACCGAACATACAGTCGACGTCCTGATCGTCGGCTCCGGCGGAGGCGGCATGACGGCCGCGCTCACGGCGAACGCATCCGGACTCGATGCGCTGGTGGTGGAGAAGTCGCCGCAATTCGGTGGCTCCACCGCGCTGTCCGGCGGCGGCATCTGGGTACCCGGGGCGCCGGCCCAGCGCAGGGAGGGTTACGCCCCCGCGCCCGACGGCGTCGTCGAATACCTGCGCCGGATCACCGACGGTTTGGTCAGCGACGCCCGGATACGTCAGTACGTCGAATCCGCGCCGAAGATGCTGGAATTCCTGGAGGGGCTCTCCGGCTGGCTCGAGTTCGTCTGGAAGCCCGGCTATGCCGATTACTATCCGGAGCTGCCGGGCGGATCCGAACTCGGCAGCACTATCAACGTGCCGCCCATCGACCTGCGCACGCTGGGCGCCGACGAGCCCAATCTTCTGCAGCCGCTGGCACTTGCCCCCAAGGGAATCTGGCTGGGGCCCAAGGAACTTCGGTCCTTCTACCGGATCAGGCAATCCTGGGAGGGCAAAGTTGTTCTGCTGAAGCTGGTTTCGCGAATGGTGCGGGCCAGGGTAATCGGCGAGCGGATGGCCGCGATCGGCCAATCGCTGGCGGCGCGGCTGCGGCTGGCGATGAAGGAACGCGGTATCCCGCTGTGGCTGAACTCCCCGATGACCGAGCTGATCACCGATGCCGAGGGAGCGGTGATCGGCGCAGTGGTGGAGAGAGCCGGCGCCAAGCAGCGGATCACCGCGCGACGGGGGGTCATCCTGGCCTCGGGAGGCTTCGACCACGACCTCGCCTGGCGCAAGGAGCAGCTGCCCGTCTTGGACCAAGACTGGAGCTTCGGTAATCCCGCCGCCATGGGCGACGGGATACGCGCGGGCCAAAAGGTCGGCGCGGCAACCGATCTGCTCGACGGGGCCTGGTGGTTTCCGGCGATGCAATGGCCGGACGGCCGAATGCAGTTCATGCTCAACGAACGGATGATGCCTGCGCAGTTCATCGTCAACGGCCAAGGCAAGCGCTTCATCAACGAGGCGGCGCCATACATGGACTTCGGTCACGCGATGATCGAAGGCCAGAGGTCCGGCGTCACCCACATCCCCTGCTGGCTGATCACCGATCACCGGTCCTGGAATCGCTACGTGATCGCCGGTCATCTGCCGCTACCCAAGATTCCCGGCGCGCCGGTTCCTACCGGCCGCAAGGTCCCACGCGCCTGGCTGGAATCCGGTGTCGTGAAGGCCGCGACGAGTTGGGACGAGCTGGCCGCCAAGATCGGCGTTCCGGCGCAACAACTTTCCGAAACCGTCCGCCGCTTCAACGAGCTGGCGCGCACCGGTCATGACGACGATTTCAACCGCGGCGACAGCGTCTACGACAACTACTACGGCGATCCCACACTGCCCAACCCCAACCTTTATCCGCTGGGGAACCCGCCGTACTACGCGTTCCGGATTGTCCTGGGCGACCTCGGGACATCCGGTGGCCTGCGCACGGACGAGTACGCCCGGGTGCTGCGACCCGACGGCACGGTGGTGCCCGGGCTGTACGCGGTGGGCAACACCTCGGCCCCGGTGATGGGCCGCAGCTACGCCGGCGCGGGGGCGACCATCGGCCCGGCGATGACGTTCGGCTTCGTCGCGGCTAAACACCTTTCCGACCAGGCTGCGCGACCGGCCCAACAGACCCTTGATTCCCACAGGAGGTATTGATGAAGATTTCGCTGTTCTACGAGTTCGCCCTGCCCCGCCCCTGGGCGCCGGACGACGAGCGGATCATGCTGCATGACTGCCTGGACGAGGTCGAGGCCGCCGACAAGGCGGGCTTCTCCACCGTCTGGCTGACCGAACACCACTTCCTGGAGGAGTACTGTCACTCGACCGCGCCGGAGATTTTCCTGGCCGCAGCCAGCCAGCGGACGAAGAACATCCGGTTGGGTTTCGGCATCATGCACATGCCGCCCGCGGTCAACCACCCGGCGCGGGTCGCCGAACGCATTGCCACCCTTGACCTGATCTCCAACGGCCGCGTCGAGTTCGGCACCGGGGAATCGTCTTCGGTCGGCGAATTGGGCGGGTTCAACATCGACCCCGCCGACAAGCGCGCGCAATGGGAGGAAGCGCTCGAGGTCGCGATCCGCTGCATGATCGAGGAGCCCTTCACCGGGTTCAAGGGCGAGCACATCGAGATGCCGGCCCGCAACGTGATCCCCAAGCCGATGCAAAAGCCGCACCCACCGGTCTGGGTGGCGTGCACGCGTCCCGCCAGTGTGCAGATGGCCGCCCAAAAGGCTATCGGCGCTTTGAGTTTCGCTTACACCGGGCCGGGTCCCCTGACCGAACGGGTCAACGGCTATTACAAGGAATTCGAGGAGAACGGCGTCCCGATCACGCCGGCGATCAACCCGAATATCCTCGCCATCGGCGGTGATCTGTCGATGATGGTCGCCAAGACCGACGAGCTGGCCCTGCAACGCCTCGGCCAGGGCGGCGGGTTCTTCTCGTTCGGCATCATGCACTACTACATGACCGGTGTGCACACTCCGGGACGGACCGGCGTGTGGCAACGCTATCTCGAAGAGGTGGAAAAGGATCCGACGCTGGCCTATGGGCCGGGACGCGGCGCGATCGGCTCGCCGGCCACCGTGCGGGAGTTCCTGCGCGGCTACGAGGAGAGCGGTGTCGACGAAATCATCCTGCTGCTCAACCCGCGCAGCCACGAGGGCACCATGGAATCCATCGAGCTGATGGGCAAAGAGGTATTGCCCGAATTCATCGAGCGTGACGAAAAGGCTGTGGCCGACAAGGCCGCCCGACTGGCGCCGGTGATCGAGAAGGTCGAAGCGCGGCGGCCCGAATCGAGTGCGCCGCCATTCGACGAAAGTTATGCCTTCGGTGGCCTGCCCACCGGCCGCGGCGGTAAGTTCACCGCCAGTGAGATCCCGGAAGCCATGGCGGAGATCAACGAGGGCCGTGTCCAGGCGGCACAGCGCGCCAAGGAGGAGCAGCAGCGCAAGTGACGGCCATCGACGAGCTATGGCGTTACGACGGTCGCCGCGCGGTGGTGACCGGTTGCGCGTCGGGCATCGGCGCACATGTGGTACGACAGCTCACCGCGCTCGGCGCCGACGTGATCGGACTCGACAAGCGTCGACCGGCCTTTGATATCAGCGACTTTCACGAAGTAGACCTCGCCGACCCGGCGTCGATCGACCGCGCGGCAGCGGCCGTCGGTCAGGTCGACTCGTTGTTCAATGTCGCCGGCGTCTCGTCGGGAATCGGCGACGCACAGCTCGTCGTCACGATCAACTTCCTGGGCCTTCGGCACCTGACCGAGGCGCTGATCCCGAAGATGACGGCGGGGTCGTCGATCGTCAGTGTGTCCTCGCTCGCCGCCTCCGGATACCGCGAGCATCTACGAGCCGTGGCGCCGCTACTGAAGACCGCGACCATGCACGAGGGCACCGACTGGTGTCGACGTCACCGCGATCAGCTGACCGGCGGCGGCTACCAGTTCGCCAAAGAGGCGGTCATCCTTTACACCATGCAGAACGTGACGCGGCTCGGCGCCCGGGGCATCCGCATCAACTGCACCGGCCCCGGAGTCACCGAAACGCCGATACTGGATCAGCTGAGAACGGCGTACGGACACGGGTTTCTCGACGACATCCCCAAACCGTTGGGCCGGGTGTCCGATCCGGCTGAACAGGCTTCCGTGCTGACGTTTCTGAATAGCCGTGCCGCCAGCTATATTTCCGGCCAGGTCGTTTGGGTCGACGGTGGAAACCTCGGCGCCGCCATCGCCCGTGAACTCGAGGAAGGAGCCTCGTGGCCAGCCTGACCGACTTCCGCAGGGTCGCGCGCGAGGTCTGCAATTGGGGCCGCTGGGGAGACGACGACGAGCTCGGCACACTGAACTTCATCACCGCCGACAAGATCGCCCAAGCCGCCAGCCTGGTCCGGCACGGCCGGGTATTCTCCCTGGGCGTCGACTTCGGTGCCTCAGGTCCGCAGGGCGCGTTCGAGTTTCGGCACAACCCGGTGCATGTGATGACCGTCGACGGCGGCGACGTCAACACCCTGGCTCGATATGGGTCCGGGTGGGCACGTAACCCGTTGGCGCAGCAGCTAAGTGAGTACATCGCGGACAATCCGTTTCGGTTCAACGACGACATGATCATCATGCCGCTTCAGGCAGCTAGCCAGTGGGACGCGCTGTCGCACGTGTACTACGACGATCAGCTCTACAACGGGTTCCCCGCGGATTCGGTGACCAGCATGGGTGCCTATCACTGCGGCATCGACAAGGTCGACAGCAAGGGCATCACGTCGCGCGGTGTGCTGCTGGACCTGGTCCGCTATCGCGGCGCGGAAGTGTTCCTCGAACCGGGAAACCCGATCACACCGGAAGAACTCGACGACGTGGTGCGTGCGCAGGGCGTCACGATCGGACGCGGTGACATCGTGCTGATCCGAACGGGTTGGTGGACAAGGTTTCTCATGACCGGAAATAAGATGGACGGCTACGCCGGATTGGACTGGCGGTGTGCCTCGTGGCTGCATGACCATGAGGTGGCCGCCGTCGCGGCCGACAACCTGCAAGTCGAAGACCTGGTGTCGGGCGTCGACGGCGTCTTCTTGCCGCTGCACTTGCTGTGCCTACGCGACATGGGGCTGATGTTCGGCGAGTACTGGGACCTCGGCGCGCTGGCAGACGACTGCGCCGCCGACGGCGTCTACGAATTCCAGCTGATCGCGCCGCCGCTGAGAGTCGTTGGCGCCGTTGGCTCACCGGTGAATCCGATCGCGATCAAGTGACCCAGATACAGCGCAGAACCATTCTGGTCGACGGCCTGGTCACCAGCTACCTGGAAGCGGGCAACGGTGACCCGGTGGTGCTGCTGCACGGCGGCGAGTTCGGTGCGAGCGCTGAACTCGGCTGGGAACGCAACATCGCCGCGCTGGCCCGGCACTACCGGGTGCTGGCACCCGACCAGCTCGGGTTCGGGCGGTCGGCGAAAGTCGTCGACTTCGTCGACGGGCGCGGAATGCGGATTCGGCACGTCGCCCGATTCTGCGAGTCGCTCGGGGTGGGCTCGGCGCACTTCGTCGGCAATTCGATGGGCGCCATCAACCTGCTGACCGACGCCACGTCCGATGCGCCACTGTTGCCGGTTCGCAGCATGGTGATCATCTGCGGCGGCGGAGAGATCCAGCAAAACAAGCACTTTCAGGCGCTCCAGCAGTACGACGCCACGCTGCCCGCCATGCGGCGCATCGTCGAGGCGTTGTTCTATGACGCCCGCTATCCGGCCGACGACGAGTACGTGCGGCGCCGTCATGTGTCGAGCACGGCACCCGGGGCGTGGGAAGCGGTGGCGGCGGCCCGTTTTCGCCGTCCCGGTGTTTCCTCGCCGTCGACGCCTACAACCAGCCGACCCTACGAGCGCATCGACGTGCCCACGCTGGTTGTGGAAGGAGGAAACGACAAACTCCTGCCACCCGGTTGGGCCGCGCAGATCGCGAAGCAGATCAAAGGTGGGCACTGCGCCGTCGTCGAGGGCGCCGGCCACTGCCCGCAGATCGAGCAGCCCGGCGCCGTCAACGAATTGCTGCTGAACTTCCTGGCTCAGTAAACCTGCTCGCGCACGACGGGATTGACTCTGCGCCTATAGCGGGAAAGTGCGAGTAGGCTGCGCCCTCACCGCAGAATCAACACTCGATCAACGGGCCCACACGTACAGTGCTGTTCACTCTGCGCCTATGGCGGGAAAGTGCGAGTAGGCTGCGCCCTCACCGCAGAATCAAGAGCTTCATCACATACTCGACGCGAGCGCCCGCTCTACCGTCTCATCCATCGGGAGGAGGATGGCAATCAGCTCACCGGGGCGGTTAGGTTCGCAGCTAACGGCGGATGAATGGAGCCTTGGTGAAGCGACTGTCCGGTATGGACGCAATGTTTCTGTCGATGGAAGGCGCCACCACGTGGCCTCAGCACACGCTGGGGCTGATGATTTTGGACCCCAGCTCGGTGCCCGGCTTCGGCTTCGACACGCTGCGCAACCACGTCCAAAGCAGGCTGGAATACCTTCCACAGTTCCGGCGGCGCATTCAGGAGGTGCCGTTCCGGCTCGCCAAGCCAGTGTGGGTCGACGATCCCGACTTCCGGCTCGACGCGCACTTGCACCGCGCCGCGCTTCCGGCGCCGGGCGGTCCTGCAGAACTCGCCGAGATCATCGGCGTAATCCTCGCCCGTCCGCTGGACCGTCGTCTGCCGCTGTGGGAAGGCTGGTACCTGGAGGGCCTCGAGGGCGGCCGGGTTGCATTCGTTGCCAAGACGCATCACGCGATGGTCGACGGGGTTTCCGGAGCCGGCCTGTCCGACGTGCTGTGCGACGTGACACCCGAACCGGTCCAGCCGGCCGCGGAAAACGTTGACAGCCAACCGGCGCCGCGCCGATCGAGCGTCGAGCTGCTGGCCCGAGGCGCCCTGTCAGCGGTGGTGTCGCCACCCAAACTGGCGCAGTACCTGCGCCAGACCGTGGGAGGCGCCGTGACGACGATCGGTCATCTGCGCCGGCCCGAGCCGCCGCCGCGCCCGCTCAGCGCACCCCGCACGTCGTTCAACGGGGCACTCGGGCCGCGCCGCGAATTCGCATACTGCTCTTTGGGTTTGGGCGATGTCAAGCATGTGAAGAAACACTTCGCCGTCAAGGTCAACGATGTGATCCTCACCATCGTCGCCGGGGCGATTCGCCGCTACTTGGTCAAGCGTGACGCACTTCCGCAGCGCCCGCTGCTCGCCACCGTCCCGATGTCCACTCGCTCGCCGGAGGACGTGGAACTCGGCAACCTGGTGCATCCGATGGTCGCCTCACTGGCCACCGACGTCGAGGACCCGGTAGCCAGGTTGACGGCGATCCACCGCGGCATGAACAGCGCGAAGGAGCTGGCCGAAGACCTGACCAAGCAACAAACCGTCGGACTGACCGACATCGCGCCGCCAATGCTGTTCGGCGCCTTGCTTCGCGCGTACCAGAAGGCCAACCTCGAGCAACGACTGCCGTTGAACACCAACCTGATCGTTTCCAACGTGCCCGGTCCACCGACCCCGCTGTACTTGGCCGGCGCGCGCATCGAGCACATCGTCCCGGTCGGGCCGCTGGCGGTGGGAATGGGCATGAACGTCACGGTATTCAGCTACGGCGATTATGTCGACGTCGGAGTTCAGGTCGATCCCGAATTGGTCGACGACGCATGGGAACTCGTGTCCCATGCCGCCGAGGAACTCGATCGGCTGGTGGCCGCGACGGCAGCCGCACCGAAGGAGAGCCCATGCCCGTAATCGATCCCGCCCGGACCTGGCAGCAGGCGTTACACGTAGGAGTACCAGGGTGATTCGATGGGACGAAGCGTGCGACGTGCTGGTGGCCGGCTCCGGTGCCGGCGGGGTAACCGGTGCTTACACCGCGGCCCGGGAGGGGCTCGAGGTCCTGCTGGTGGAGGCGACCGACAAATTCGGGGGGACCACCGCATATTCCGGTGGCGGCGGGATGTGGTTTCCCTGCAACCCGGTGCTGGTGCGCGCCGGCGCCGACGACACGATCGAGGACGCGCTGGAGTACTACCACGCGGTCGTCGGTGACCGTACCCCATACGAACTGCAGGAAACCTACGTCCGCGGCGGCGCCCCGCTCATCGAGTACCTCGAAGCCGACGAGTTACTCAAGTTCGACGTGCTACCGTGGCCGGACTATTTCGGCAAGGCGCCGAAAGCCCGACTGGATGGCCTGCGGCACATAGCCGTTCGGCCACTGCGGGTTTCGAAGGCACCCGAACTGCGTGACGTGATACGCGGCCCGTTGGATAACGATCGACTCGGGACGCCGGTGCCTGACGACTACTTCATCGGCGGCCGCGCGTTGATCGCCCGGTTCCTCAAGGCACTGGCGCGCTACCCGTCGGCGTCGCTCCGGCTGAACACCGCACTGGTCCAGTTGCTCGTCGGCGCCGAAAGCGACTCGGTGGTCGGCGCGATCGTCGAGACCGACGGGCGGCACCGGGCGATACGCACCCGCCGGGGTGTGTTATTGGCTGCCGGCGGGTTCGAGGGCAACGACGAGCTCCGGCGGCAGTACGGCGTGCCCGGGCAGGCGCGAGACACGATGGGCCCGTGGGGAAACCGGGGCCAGGCACATCAGGCTGCCATCGCGATCGGCGCCGACATCGACCTGATGGACCAGGCATGGTGGTCACCGGGGCTGACCCATCCCGACGGCCGTTCCGCGTTCGCGCTGTGGTTCACCGGAGGAATTTTCGTCAACCAGGACGGCCGGCGGTTCGTCAACGAGTCTGCCGCCTACGACCGGATCGGTCGTGTCATCGTCTCTCAACTGTCCGATGGGTCAATCACGTTGCCGTACTGGATGATCTATGACGACAAGGAGGGTCCGACGCCGCCGGTCAAGGCCCCTAACGTATCGATGGTCGAGCCGGACAAGTATGTGGCCGCCGGGCTCTGGCACACCGCCGACACGCTCGAGGAGCTGGCCCGCAAAATCGGTGTGCCACCGGCGAATTTGGTCGCGACGGTGGCCCGGTTCAACGAGTTCGTCGCCAACGGCGTCGACGAGGACTTCCGTCGCGGTGACGAGGCATTCGACCGCGCGTTCTCAGGCGGGCGGTCGCCGCTCGTCGCCATCGACAAGGGGCCGTTCCATGCGGCGGCATTCGGGATTTCCGACCTCGGCACCAAGGGTGGACTGCGCACCGACGCGTCGGCCCGCGTGCTGGACACCGCCGGCAAGCCCATCCCGGGCCTGTACGCCGCCGGCAACACGATGGCCGCGCCCAGTGGCACCGCCTACCCCGCCGGCGGCACCCCGATCGGCACCAGCATGCTGTTCAGCCACCTGGCAGTTAAGGACATGGCGAGCAAAGACATGGCGAGCAGACGCAAAATCCCCTAATTCCGGCCCGCAAGGGGGGATTTTGCGTCTGCTCGCCGAGGCGCCCGTGCGGCCAGTTCGTCGAGCGCTTGGGTAATTCCGTCGGCCAGTTCCCAGATGTCGGGGACATGGTCACTGCACGCCTGCATGCCGATCGTCATGTCGTTGCCGTAGCTCCAGCCGGTGAAGTTGAGACCATACGGGTACACGATCGGGCCCACCGAGATCAGCTTCTCGATCGGCGCGCCGGCGAAGTACAAACGGGTCTTCGGGCCAGGGACGTTCGATGCGATCAGGCTGTAGGTCGGTCGCTTCTTGGTCGCGGCCCCGACGATCGGTAGGGCCCGCCCGTAGAACCAGAACAGCGGCCAGTACTCCATCCAGTCGCCGAAGAGCCACAGGTCGCGCTCGTCGTGCACCGCCCTGGCGCCCTTGGTGTTGGCCGAAATCTGTTGTAGCCGTTCGACGGGATCTGCGATGTCGGTGGCCAGCGAGGTATACCAGGTGGTCACCTGATTACCCCAGTCCACTTCGGCGCCGGGTGGCCGGACCGCCACCGGAACCACGGCCGACAACGATTCGGCGGTCAGCTCGCCATGGCGCTCGAGATATGACCGGACGGCGCCGCTGCACGCCGCCAGATACACGTCGTTGACCGTTACTCCAAACGCAGTTTTGATCTGCTTGATCATGCTGAGATCGCAAGTGAGGTAGGCGAACTCGCGGCGCGGGGTGAACGGCGCGTTGAAGCGGGCGGTTGGTGCGGCGAATGCGTCGGCGAAGCCGGGACGGCCGGCCTTGCGGCGGGCCCGAACCGTCTTGATGGTGCGGCCCGAGCGGGCCAGCACACTGGGAAATTTCGCCGCGGCCGCGGCTTGATGCGTTAACACCGTCCGGTACCACGCCGCGGCCTTCGGGCGTGGCTCGTCGACCAGCGCGCGCTCGGGTGTGGGCAGCGGTTCGGAAGGATCGGAGCTGAAGATGGTTTCGAGCAGCCGCAGCGACGCCATGCCGTCGGCGAGGGCGTGATGAAGCTTGAATACCAACGCAATTCGGCCGTCGGCAAGCCCGTCGACGTACCACAGCTGCCAGGAGGGATGCTCGCGGTCGAGTGCGCCCATATTGATCTTGCTGATCTGCGCCGAGAGTTCCCGATCGCCGCCGGGCGCCGCCGCGGTCACGTGCTTGACGTGGTGGTCGAGGTCGATGTGGGGACGCTCGATCCACCAGGGCCGGCCAGTCCGGGTTCGCAGCAGCTGCCAGCGCAACGGCTCCACCCGTTCCACCATGGCCGGGACCGCCGCACGCACCGCATCGAAGGTGAGCGGCTGATGCGCCCGGGCCGGGTCAAGCACGACAGCCTTGATGGTGTGCTGGGGCTGGGTGCTCTTCTCCTGTTTGAGAAACAAGTTGTCGACACCAGTGAGACGGCGCATTCGGCTACCTCCAATTCGCTCAGGGACAGCCAACCGGTTCCGGCAGGTTCCTGCGGCTTCTATTCCCGATGACCGGGAAGGTACACCCAACTGAGTCCCGTGCGCCCATACCGTAACGGCCGTGAAGAGATGGACCAATCAACTGGCACCGGGCCGCGCCCGCCAGAAGGTGAACAATCTGGCGGTGACGATGCGGAGCCTGCGGGTGCTCCGCGAGTCCGGCCTGTCCGGCGGCCCGCGGGAGGGAGTGCGATCCTTCTTGTCGGCCAAGAAGTATGGGCCGTTCGCCGGGGTTATCGAAAGCGCCGCCCACCGGCATCCCGACCAGGTGGCGATCACCGACGATGCCGGCGACGTGACGTTCGCCCAACTGAACGGGCGAGTGAACGCGTTGGCGCGGGCATGGTCGCTCGCCGGAATGGGCTCGGGCACCACGATTGCGGCGTTGTGCCGGGATCATCGAAACCTCATCGTGGTCATCGCCGCGGCGAGCAAGGCCGGGGCCCGGCTGGTGCTGATGAACACCGGATTCGCCAAGCCGCAGCTCGCCGATGTTGTTCGCCGCGAAGGTATCTCGGTGCTGGTGCACGACGCCGAGTTCAGCGGTCTGCTCGACGCGGTCGACCCCGCCATCCCCAGACTGTTGTCCGATCCCTGGCCCATCCGGGATATCACCGCAGACACCCTGGAACGGCTGATCTGCTCTACTTCCGACGCCTCCGTGCCGGCGCCCGCCAGACCCGGCGGGTTGACCCTGCTGACCAGTGGGACGTCCGGCACGCCGAAGGGTGCGCCGCGGGAGAAGTCGTCCCCGCTGTTTTCTGCGCAGCTGCTGGACCGGGTTCCGCGGCGGCGCGGTGAGACCTGCTATGTCGCCGCGCCCATCTTTCACGGCACGGGGCTGGGTCAGGCGGTGTTGTCATTGGCACTGGGCAACCGGTTGGTGCTGCGCCGCAAGTTCGTTCCCGAAGAGGCGCTGCGCGCCGTCCAAGACTATCGCTGCAACGTACTGGTGGTGGTTCCCACGATGCTGCAGCGCATCCTGGCGTTACCCGAAGATGTGCTGGACAAGTACGACACCTCCTCGCTGCGAATCGTTTTCGCGTCCGGCTCGGCGATGGGGCCCGATCTGGTTACCCGCGCGATGGACCGGTTTGGCCCGGTGCTCTACAACCTCTACGGCTCGACCGAGCTTGCGGTGATGACCGTCGCGACGCCGGAGGATCTCGTGCACAATCCGGCCACCGCGGGCAGGCCTCCCGTGGGGTGTCGCGTGGCGCTGTTCGACGACTCGGGCAACCCGGTTCTGGCGCCGGGAACCGTCGGCCGCATCTTCGCGGGCAATATGCTGACGTTCGGCGGCTACACCGACGGCCGGACAAAGGAAGTGATCGACGGGCTGCTCAGCAGTGGAGACGTGGGCCATTTCGACACCACGGGTCGGCTCTATGTGGACGGCCGCGACGATGACATGATCATCAGCGGGGGCGAGAACGTCTACCCGCTGGAGGTGGAGAACTTGATCGGTGCCTATCCCGACGTCGACGAGGTCGCCGTCGTCGGAGTATCCGACCAGGACTTCGGGCAACGGCTCAAAGCCTATGTGGTGCTGCGCGAAGGCGCTTCGGTGGACGCCGACGACATCAAGGATTACGTGCGCGCCAACCTCGCCCGCTACAAGGTCCCGCGCGACGTGGAGTTCCGGGAAGAACTGCCGCGCAACGCAACTGGCAAACTCTTACGAAACCGGCTCGAGGAAGCGAACAAATGACGCAAGCGGATGCGGCCGCCGAGACCGCCAAACGCGAGACCGCACAACGCATGGCTGCGGCGTTCGCGTCGATGCGCAACGGCACAGCCGATGCGAATCAGGTGCGGGAGAGTCTGCGCGCCAGCCGCAAACCGCGCCGGCACATCGAGGTCGCGCGTGTGCAGAACCGCACCATCCCGGGGTTGTACGGCCGCGGCGAGATTCCGGTGCGCATCTATCAACCGCTGGAACCGGACAGGTCGGATTCGGGGGCTCCGCTGATGGTCTACCTGCACGGCGGTGGTTTCGTGTTGTGCGATCTCGACTCGCACGACGCGTGCTGTCGGCGGCTTGCGAACGGCATTGGCGCAGTGGTGGTTTCGGTCGAATATCGGCTCGCCCCGGAGAACCGCTATCCCGCCGCGCTCGACGACGCCTGGGCGGCCACCCAGTGGGTGGCGGCGCATGGCGCCGAACTCGGCGGTGACCCAGGCCGCCTCGTGGTGGCCGGTGATAGTGCGGGCGGCAACCTGGCCACCGTCGTGTGCATGATCGCGCGCGACCGTGGTGGGCCGCCGATTGCATTCCAGGTGCTGATCTACCCCGTGGTGGACCAGCGCCGCAAACCTTCCGCGTCACATGCCAGATCGGCGCCCGGGGTGCTGACGATGGAGCATATGCGTTGGTTCACCGAGCAGTATCTGGGTCCCGACGGAGATCGGCTCGACGTGCTGGTGTCGCCGATACTCGCCGACCTCTCGGGTTTGCCCCCGGCCCATATCGTCACCGGCGACATCGATCCGCTCTGTGACGAGGACGAGGAGTATGCGCGGTTACTGCAGGCCGCGGGGGTGCCTACCACCGTCCGGTGCTATCCCGGCATGTTTCACGGATTTTTCAACCTGCCCGACGATATCCCCGCCGCCGAGCAGGCGAATGCCGACGTGTGCGCGGTGGTGCGCGAGGCCTTGGACAACCGCGTTCACAAGACAGACCAGAAGGAAAAGCCATGAAATTGACCAAGTCTCGGGTGTTGATCACCGGCGCCAGCCGGGGACTGGGCCGTAGCATCGCGGAAGTGGTGGCTCGGCGCGGCGCCGAGGTCGCCCTCGTCGCCCGCAATCACGAAGCGCTTGAGCTCCTCGCCAAGGAACTGGGCGGCAAGGCATATCCGACCGACCTCACCGATCCGGTGGCCGTGGGCGGGCTGGTCGATCGGGTGGAGGCCGACGGCCCCGTCGATGTGCTGATCAACAATGCCGGGCTGGACTGCGTTCGGCTGCTTCCCGACACCTCGGCACAGGAGATGCGGGACCTGTTGCAGGTCAACCTCATGGCCCCGATGGAGCTGTGCCGCCAGCTGATGCCGCTGATGCTGCGGCGCGGCCGCGGACACATCGTCAACGTATCGTCGATGGGCGCGGTGAGCGTCAGCCCCGGGGTCACGGTGTACGCCACGTCGAAGGCGGGTCTGAGCCATTTCACCGCGGGCATCCGTCAGGAGCTGCGGGGCACGCCGGTCAAGACGACACTGGTGCAGATCGGTGCGGTGAAGACCGACATGATCGACGGCATCCGCGGATTCGGGCCCGCCCGCCGAGCGATCGAGCGCTCCCAGCGGTTGCACATGCTGCCCCGCGAAGACCTGGAACCCGAAGTCGTCGCGAACGCGATCGCCGATGCGATCGAGCGTGAGCGGCGATATGTCACGCTGCCGCGTCGTATCGCCGCGTCGGCGATCCTGACCGAGCTACCGCGCAAGATGAGCGCGGCCATGCTGGTCGGCATCGACATGTCCGCCAACTGATTAGTGCCGAGCAGACGCAAAGTTCCCTAATTCCCTTGCGTTACAGGGTATTTTGCGTCTGCTCGCGAGTAAGGATAGGTGTTACATGACTGCAAATTCCACCCAGCTGGCAGGCAAGGTGGTCCTGGTCACCGGCGGTGCGCGAGGACTTGGTGCCGCATTCGGCGGCCGCATCGTCGAACGGGGCGGGAAGGTCGTGATCGCCGACCTCCTCGACGACGACGGCAAGCGGCTTGCCGACGAACTCGGCGAGTCCGCCCGCTATGTGCACTTGGATGTCAGCGATCCCGGGCAATGGGCGCAGGCGGTCAACTACACCACCGCCGAGCTGGGCCGCCTCGACGGGCTGGTCAACAACGCGGGGATCTCGACCGGACAGTTCATCGAGCACGAACCCGTCGAGCATTTTCGAAAAGTGCTCGAGGTGAACCTGGTCGGGGTGTTCAACGGCATCCAAGCCGTCATTGCGCCGATGCGCGCGGCAGGTGGCGGATCGATCGTCAATATCTCCTCTGCCGCAGGGCTTATGGGTCTGCCTCTTACTGCGGGCTACGGCGCATCGAAGTGGGGTGTGCGCGGCCTGACCAAGATCGCCGCGATCGAGTTGGCGGCTGACCGTATTCGGGTGAACTCGGTGCATCCCGGCATGACATACACGCCGATGACCCAGCAGGTGGGCATCCAAGTGGGGGAGGGTAACTACCCGAATACCCCGATGGGTCGGGTCGGTGTGCCCGAGGAGATCGCCGGCGCGGTGGGCTATCTCTTATCCGACGATGCCGCGTATACGACGGGCGCAGAGATCGCCGTCGACGGGGGCTGGACCTCTGGCCCAACTGTGAATTACGTGATGGGGCAGTAGCAGTCCGGGCGGGTCGTCGGCTCGAGCTCGGTCGACCTCGCAGACTGTTGACGGTGTCAGCATTGACTGTGAAGCGTCGTCTTTCAGTGTGCACACAGCGCGTAAAATCGGCTCGGATCCCGCCCGGTGTACACACCCAAAGCCGTGTGTTCACAACCAAAGCCGTCGGTTCACACGCAAAGCCCTGAGCACGCATCGAAAGCCCTCGCTACCGTCGGGTCTCTGGATTCTCCGGAACGGTTCACTCAGCGTCGCGGTCGAACGCGATCGGCAGCGTGGTGGGTCCGCGTAGCGCGTCCGCCGCGGAGAAGTCGGCGTCACAGTTGGGCTTCTCTCTGAGCCGTCCACGCTCCGAACAACGTCGAGCAGGCAGAAGGTCAGCTGTGAATGACTTCAATTTCCAGATCGAAATCGTCTGCATCGATCATCGGCACGCCAATTTGCATGTTTGATATGGCGCGCGTGGATCGTGCTTGGATACGATTTCACTCCTGCATTTAGTGCAAGCGGGACTGCTGTGTGAGAACCGGAGAGCGGCGATGAATGAGTCGGGGCCGGGGGTCGGGACGCAATTCGGACCGTACCTACTCAAGAGGTTGATCGGCAGCGGTGGCATGGGGACGGTGTACGAGGCGCAAGACACGGTCATGGACCGAGTCGTTGCATTGAAGCTGATTACCGGGACCTACGCGCAGAATCAGGACTACAGATTGCGATTGCAGCGCGAAGCTCGGATTGCGGGACGGCTGAAGGACCCGCATGTGGTGCCGGTTCACTCCACCGGCGAGATCGACGGACACCTTTACGTCGATATGCGGCTGATCGACGGCATCGACCTGGATACGTTGTTGAGGCGTTCGGGGCCGCTGCCGCCGGCAAAGGCGGTGTCTATTGTGAGCCAGGTTGCTTCGGCGCTGGACGCCGCGCACGAGGCTGGGGTGCTGCACCGTGACGTGAAGCCGGGCAACATTTTGATCACCGACCGCGACTTCGCGTATCTGGTGGATTTCGGGATCGCCAACGCCGCTACTGAGCAGAAGTTGACCCAGGTCGGCGAGACGTTGGGGACGTGGACCTACATGGCCCCGGAGCGGTTTTCCGGCGACGAAAGCCAGGTGACCACTAGCGTCGACACCTACGCGCTGGCGTGCGTATTGTTCGAGGCCCTCACCGGAACCCCGCCATTTACCGGGGACCGGGCGAGCCTGGTCGCCGCGCATCTGACGCAGCCGCCGCCGCGCGCCAGTACGCGGGTCGGGCTGCCGCCGGCTATCGATGACGTGATCGCGCGGGGGATGGCCAAGCGGCCCGAAGAGCGGTATGCGACGAGCGGTGAGTTTGCCCGGGCGGCCGAGGCGGCCCTGGCGAGTGTCAGCGCCACGACGGTCCGCCACCCGATGCCGGCGGTCGTTGACTCGCCCGTGCAGCACACACCGCCGAACGCCACGCCTGCGGGTGCTTATCCGACTCCGTACGGTCCTCCTGCCGGGTCCAATGCCTCCTCGACCTTGGCTCCGACGCCGCAGCCGGCCGTTGCGCGCGGCAAGCGGCGTCGATGGATCCTCGGTGCGGCACTTGTCCTCGTGGTGGCGTTGGTGGCTGGTGTGGGGGTCTGGAAGCTGATCGGCAGCAAGTCCTCACATGCGCACGGTGTCGACCTGAGCAATCTCGACGTGGGACATTACGGGACGAAGCCGCGGCCCTTATCTGGTTCCCCGACGAAAGAAGAAGGCCGCTATCTCGATGCCTTTCGCCTCGCCGAGGGCGTCGCAAATCCCCACGACGTCGATGCCAAACTGGATCGGGTGGGCGGAGGAGCGTTTCCAGAACCTCAGCAGGTCGCCGAGCGAATCAGTGGCAATCAACTGCCCGTCGTACGGCCGGTGTTGGAAAAGTACGGCATGATTACTGCATATATCGTCTCGGGTCAGTCGGCCAACGAGCGAGGAGCGGCCCTGGTCCTGGCTTTGATGAGTTTCCCCAATGCTGACGCGGCCGAAAAGGCCGCCGCCGAGATGGACGCTGCGGATTTCGCGGTCAACCCAGAAAACCAGCACGCAACGATTCCCGGGTACCCGCAGGCGAAGTCACATTATTGGCCCAAGTCACCGACGCTCGTGGCGACCCTGGCCGAGGGCGCGTTCGTCGCACTCACGCAAGTGGTCAGCGCACTCACGCCCGACATAGATTCTCTGAAGCAGCGCGTCCAACGTGTCTTCGATATGCAGGTTCCGCTGATACATACGTTGACGAATGTCTTGGAAGGCGACCTCACCTCGTTGCCGCTCGATCCGGATCACGTGCTCAGTAGAACTTTCGTTGCCGGGGACCAACCGAAGATATCCAATGCTTTCTGGAGTGTTGGTCCCCGCGCCGTTAACCTGCAGTGTGTAAACACTCAAATCCTCAAGGAAGGGCTCGTTGGTCAGGCTGGCGTTGACCGATGCTCCATGGGCCCCGAAAGTGGTCTGTTTCGGGCGAAGGACGAGACCGCGGCAAAGATGCTGCTGCTCAAGCTAATTGAGGCTGACCGAGCGGAATCCATCGACCACGAGGTGGCCCCCCCGGACGGCCTCGCCAAGAACGCCCATTGTTTTGAACAGAAGCCGCAAATCTGGGCAGACGACCCGAACGCACGGTTCAAATGTTTCGTGACATTCGACCGCTACGTCGCACAGGTGACGAGCAATGAGGATAAAGACGTCCGCCGCCGCGCAGCTGCCCAGTACGCAATCCTCGTCAATGCCGCTTGAGCGCACTCGGCCATCAGGGCGTCGTTATGCAGCGAATAGTCCAGTGACCCAGGGAAATCTACGAAATCGCACATGAGAACTCACCCAACAGCCTCATAGATCAATCGGGTGTACTTCTGGGTGCGGTCTGACCCCGCGGCGGTGACTTGTCCCATCTTGTTCATCACGTAGGCGAACGTCATCCGCCGGTCCAGGTCCATCACCACCATCGACCCGCCCCAGCCGCCCCAGTAGCAGATCCTTCCCAGCGGAATGTCCGGAACGGCTTCGGGTTTGGGCAATGCATAGCCGATACCCCACCGGGCCGGCATGCACAGCACCAGATCGACGCCGTCGGCCTGCTCCTCGAATATCAAGTCGATAGTGTCCCGGCTTAGCAGACGGATTCCAGCGACGTTGCCGCCCAACGATATCGCCGAGAGCGACCGCACAAGCGAGCGCGCGTTGCCGTGGCCGTTGGCCGATCCGACGTCGGCGCGCCGCCAGGCGGTTGTCTGGGCCATCAACGCTGCTTCTGGAGTCGGCGCCATGATGGCGAAGGTCTTGCGCATCGGATGATTTTCGGGGACGGCGTCCAACGGTATGCCCAACGCCGGCGGCGGGATCAGCTCGGCGATGCGGCTGTCGTCCTCCGGTCGTGCGCCGATCTGGAAGTCAGCGCCCAACGGAACCGCGATCTCCTCGCGGACAAACTCTTTGAGCGATTTACCCGTGATGCGGCGGACGATCTCACCCACCAAGTGGCCACTGGTCAGCGCGTGATAACCCGACGCGCTGCCGGGTTGCCACCACGGCGCCTGCGACGCAAGCTGCGCGGTGGACTTCTCCCAGTCGTACAGCCCGTCGACGGTGAACGGCATCTCCCAGCCCGACACCCCAGACGTGTGGCTCAGCACATGACGTACCTCAACGTCCTGTTTTCCATTTGCGGCGAACTCCGGCCAATACTTGGCGACGGGCGCATACGGATCGAGCCGGCCGCGGTCGATGAGCAGCAGCGCCGCCAGCGCGGTGACGTTCTTGGTGCTGGAGAAGACGTTGACGATGGTGTCCCGATTCCACTGCCTGGTCCGGGCGCCGTCGACGTAGCCGCCCCACATGTCGACGACCATCTCGCCATCGACCTCGACCGCGATCGCCGCACCGAGTTCACCGCCGGTGGTGATCTCGTCGGCAAGTGCGGTGGCGAGGTCGGTAAAGCGCCGGTCGCAGTGTCCGGCGAGCACGGCGCCGACCGCGGCCTCGCAGAATTGTTGAGTCATGGTAGATCTCCTCGTTCGTCGGTCGTTCGACTATGCGCTGCCGGAGGGTCGAAGATCATGGGTCGGATCGCGTAATTGCGCGCAGTCTCGCCTACGTCGTTTTCTACGCATATCCGCTGATGTTGTGCGACGCTGACGCGTCGCATGCTGGCTAGCATGGGTGCATCTGATCCCCGCGCGGACACGCCGCCAATGAACTGGAGCGAGCTGGGCGTGAGCGAACTGCCGACCGGAACGGTGACGCTGCTGTTGGCAGATGTCGAAGGATCCACCGGTCTGTGGCAAAGCCAACCCGCCGAGATGACCGAAGCCGTCAAACGGCTGGACTCGACGTTAACGAGGCTGGTGGATACATACGCCGGGGCGCGGCCGGTCGAACAAGGCGAGGGCGACAGCTTCGTCATCGCGTTCGACCGGGCCAGCGACGCCGCCGCGTGCGCCTTGGCATTGCAGCTCGCGCCGCTGGCGCCGCTTCGTCTGCGCATCGGCCTGCACACTGGCGAGATTCAGCTGCGTGACGCGGCAAATTATGTCGGCACCACAATCAATCGGGCCGCTCGGGTACGCGACCTGGCCCACGGCGGCCAAACCGTGCTGACGGCCGCAACCGAGCAGCTTTTGATCGACCATCTGCCACACGGAGCGTGGTTGTCCGATCTGGGGAGCCACCAACTGCGCGATCTGGCGCGCCCCGAACGCATTCTGCAACTGTGCCATCCTGACCTGCGCATCGAATTCCCTCCACTGCGTTCCACGAATAGCACTGCTACACAATCTATTCCGGTGCCACTGACGAGCTTCGTGGGGCGCGCCGCCGAAATCGCGGAACTCCGGCGCATCCTCGGGGAACACCGGCTGGTGACGCTGACCGGCGCGGGCGGGGTTGGCAAGACCCGCCTGGCCATCCAGGTGGCAGCGATCCTCGCCGACGAGATCAGGGGCACCGTCCATTACGTTGACCTCGCCCCTATCGCCGATCCAGATCTCGTCGAGGCGGCCGTCGCCCAAGCCCTGGGGCTGCCCGATCAGCCGGGCCGCTCGATCGTCGACACCGTCGCCGCGCGCATCGGTGACGATCAGGCGCTGATTGTCCTCGACAACTGCGAGCATCTATTGGAAGCAGCTGCGGCGCTTGCTGTTACATTGCTGAGCCGCTGCCCAGCCGTGCGCCTGTTGGCTACCAGCCGCGAACCGCTCCGCGCCGCCGCCGAGGTCAACTGGCAGGTCCCGTCCCTCGCGCTGGCCGACGAGGCCGTCGAGTTGTTCACCGACCGCGCCCGTCACGTCCGGCCCGATTTCACGATCACCGAGGGCAATCTCGCAGTCGTGACCGAAATCTGCCGCCGCCTCGACGGTATGCCGCTGGCCATCGAGCTCGCGGCCGCTCGCATGCGGGCCTTGTCGGCCGCCGAGATCCGCGACAGCCTGCACGACCGTTTCCAGCTGCTCACCGGCGGCGCCCACACGGCCGTGCGGCGCCAACAGACGCTGCGGGCTTCGGTGGACTGGTCGCATTCAATGCTCACCGACGCCGAGACCGTCTTGTTCCGCCGACTGGCCGTGTTCGCTGGAGGTTTCGACCTCGATGCCGCCGTGGCCGTCTGCGGCGGCGCAGGTGTGCAGCGTTATCAGGTGCTCGACCAACTGACCCTGCTGGTCGACAAGTCACTGGTCCAGGCCGACGATATCGCCGATCACACCAGATACCGCATGCTGGAAACTATTCGGGAGTACGGACTGGAAAAGCTGGGCGAGTCGGGCGAGGCAGAAACCGTGCGCGCCCGGCATCGCGACTACTACATGGCACTGGCATCTGAGCTGAATACCCCTACCCGCAACAGTTTTCGGCGTTGCGCAATCCGCGTGGAATCCGAAATCGACAACATGCGAACGGCATTCGCCTATTGCTGTGACCATGACGCTGCGGCCGGGCTTCGGCTGGCATCGTCGCTGCAGCCGATTTGGCAAGGGCGGGGACGATTACGCGAGGGGCTGAGTTGGTTCAAGTCGATCCTCGATGACGACGGCTCGGATCAGCAGGACCTCGACCGGACGACATATGCCCGTGCGATAGCCGACAAAGCGGTCTTGGATTCCCTGACCGCCGCGATAGACGGGCGGGAACAGGTCCACCGCGCCCTGGAATTCGCCCGCGAGCTCGGCGATCCCGCATTGCTGGCCCGAACACTCACCGCCTGCGGCTGCCTCGCTGGGCTCGATTTCGACACGGCTGCAGCGTATTTCGATGAAGCAATGCAACTGTGCCGGGCCACCGGAGATGACTGGGCGCTCAGCCAAATTCTGGGTCGCCAGGCTTATCTCGCCGCCATGGCGGGCGATCCGGTTGCGGCCAGCGCGCTCGGCAGCGAGGGAGCCGACCTGGCCGATGCCCTCGACGACTGGCTCAACGCGCATTTGTGCCGCTGGGCTATGGGCATGTCGCAAATGATGCGGGCAGATCTTTCTGGCGCCATCGAGACGTACCGTGCGGTTTTCGCCGATTGTGAATCCGACGGTGATGTCCTCGGGATGATGTTGGCCCTCATCAGCCAAGGCTGTGCCCTGGTGTGTCGCGGTGACGTTGCCGAAGCGCAGAGCGTCGGGCGCGCCGCGATGACAGCGGCGGCAGAACTCGACGTCGTATTGGAACGCGCTGCCACGACCGTGCTCGCCTGGGCTGCGGTGGCCGCCGGTGACGTCGACTCCGCACGAGAGCTAGGCACCAGGGTCTGGGAGCTTCCCGCTGTACACCGCGGCAGTGTGGCGATCGGCGCCGTCGCCCTATGCGCTCACGCCGGAGGGGACCTGGCCAAGGCGCGAGAACTAGCCGACGAGGCCGTCGCCACCCTGGCCGGCTGGCACAAGATGTTTGCATTGAGCATCCGGTCATACCTCGCAGGTGACTGTGGCGACAACGAACAGGCCCGTCGCGATGCCTACCAGGCGCTGTCGATCGCCGCCGATAATCAAAGCCGCCTCTTTGTCCCCGCCATCCTGGAATGCCTGGCGAGCTTGGCAGTAGACGGCGGGAACCACGGCGACGCCGCGCGGCTTCTCGGAGCCGCCGCGGCCATCCGCGACCGCACCGACGAACACCGGGTGCCGGTGTACCAAGACACCTACAACCGGTCGCTTGACGCTTGTCGTAATGGACTGGGGGAGGGCGACTTCCAATCGGCGTGGGCGGACGGCGCGGCACTGTCGACCGACGACGCCATCACCTATGCGCTGCGCGGGCGGGGCGAACGCAAACGGCCGGCCAGTGGTTGGGCGTCATTGACCCGGACCGAACTCGAAGTGGCGAGGTTGGTCAGCGAGGGACTGGCGAACAAGGACATCGCCGAACGGCTGTTCGTGTCGCCGCGGACGGTCCAAGCACACCTCACCCACATGTACACCAAACTTGGCTTCACATCCCGAGTGCAGCTTGCGCAGGAAGCCGTACGTCAGGGCCGCATTCCGTAGTCAGCAGAACATTTGAATTCTATGAGTGCCGTTACGGCCTGGTTACCGCCCGCGTTTTGAGTTGCCGGCGCTTCGCCGGCGTTGTTTTCTTACCGGATGCGAGACTTCGGCCGCGTGATCACAATTGACTAAACCTCCGCTAACGAATGTGGCCGACCCGCTCGGCAGCAGACCCATGCCGAACGGCACGCGGTTATGAAGGACGGCAACGCGACTGAGTCACGGCACCGGACCAGGTAGACGCGCGGAGGTAAGACGGAATGGATTTCGGAGCGCTACCGCCTGAGATCAACTCCGCCCGAATGTATTCGGGTTCCGGCTCGGAACCGCTGCTGGTGGCGGCGGCCGCCTGGGACAAACTGGCCGACGACTTGTACGGCACCGCAAGCACTTTCCACTCGATCGTCGTCGCATTGACCGACGAGGACTGGCGGGGCGACGCAGCCGACGCGATGGCTGCCGCCGTGACGCCCTACCTGCGTTGGCTGACGAAAACCGCCGAGCACGCGGAGGCGGTCGCCGGCCAGGCCAGGGCCGCCGCGAGCGCATTCGAGAACGCCTTCGCCGCAACGGTCCCGCCGGCGGTGATCGATGCGAACCGCGCTCGGCTGGCGTCGCTGGCCGCGGACAACGTCGTCAATCTGGACACGCCGGCGATCGCCTCGCTCGAGGCCGACTATGGCGAAATGTGGGCCCAGGATGCCTCCGCGATGTACCGCTACGCCGGTGCTTCGTCGGTTGCCGCGGACTTGACTCCGCTGGCATCGCCGACGCTGGGGGCTGACACCGGCATCCCTGACGTGGTGGCCCAGGCCATGGCCGCTGTGCCGCGGGCGCTGCGAAGTCTCGGCCAGCCGACGCAGACGGTATCTGCGGCCACGGTGATGACCACCATGCTGCGGCTACGACCAATTGCGCCGCCGCTGAATGCCTTTGCCGCCGCGATCAGTTCGCCGCTGAGCATGACCTCGTCGGGCACCTCGGCGCTGGCGTCGGCGAAAAACGAGACGACGGTGTCGGCGGCCTTCGGGCGCGGTGTGTTGGTCGGCAGGTTGGCGGTGCCGCGCAGTTGGGGCGAGATCGCGGTTGGTGGCTTGAGGTCTATCGCCTGACAGGGCGCGTCAGTGCGGGCGGGCGGCCATCCAGTCAGTAAAGCGGGTCGGGTAGGCGGTCAGATTTTCGCCGTCCACCGGGACGATGCTGCGATCGTCGAGTGCCGCACCGTAATAGCGGGCCTCCGGGTCGGTCACCACCTGACGCGCATCGCCGGTGGCCGCAAACCGGGTGCGGATGAAGTCGTCCATGCCGAGCTTTTCCGGCCCGGCGATATTGACAATGCCGTTGACCGGTTCGCCTGTTGCCGCACGGGTGACGGCCGTGGCGACGTCGGCGGCGGCGATGGGCTGAAACGCAGCATGCGGCGCACGCACGGTGTCACCGTCGGTCATCGAATCGGCAATGCCGTCAACGAATTCGAAGAACTGGGTTGCCCGCACAATCGAGTACGCAGCTCCCGATTCGACGATCAGCTTCTCCTGGGCCACCTTTGCGCGCATGTAGCCGCTTTCGCTGGTCCGATCGGCGCCGACGATAGACAGCGCGACGTGGTGGCCCACGCCGGTCGCGCGCTCCGCCTCGAGGAGGTTACGGGTAGAAGTGGTGAAGAAGTTCAGTACGTCGTCATCGGCCCAGGACGGCGAGTTCGACACGTCGATCACCGTGTGCGCACCCGTCAAGGCTTCGGCCACACCTTCGCCGGTGAGGGTGTCGACACCCGAGCGAGGGGAGGCTGAGACGGCCTCGTGGCCGAACTCGGCGAGCTGGGCGACGACCTGCGAGCCGATCAGTCCACTGCCGCCGACGACTACGAACTTCATGATCAAGGCCTTTCGGTGTTCCGATGAACTGCGTCAGCATCGCACGGAACGGCCAAGGCTTCGAGAGGCACTCTAAATCAACTGCTTGACTTAATCCGTACACGCCGATTAACTCGTCGTGTGGTCAACGAACTTGGCGGCAAAGTCGCCATCGTTACCGGGGGTGCGTCCGGCATCGGCCGCGCCACTGTGGAGCGCTTTGTGGCTGAAGGTGCGCGAGTAGTGATCGCCGATGTGGAAATTGCCGGCGGTCGGGCATTGGCGGACGCGCTGGGCGACGACGCGTTCTTCGTAAGGACCGATGTCTCCGATCCCGAACAGGTCGGCGCGCTGGTTGCTGCTGCCGTCGAAAAGTTCGGTGGCCTGCACGTCATGGTGAACAACGCCGGAATTTCGGGCACCATGCACCGCCGGTTCCTCGACGATGACTTGGCCGATTTTGACCGCATCATGTCGGTGAATGTGCTGGGCGTAATGGCAGGTACTCGAGATGCCGCGCGGCACATGGCCGCTCACGGCGGTGGATCTATCGTCAATATGACGTCGATCGGCGGGATTCAAGCCGGCGGCGGTGTGATGACCTACCGCGCGTCGAAATCGGCCGTCATCCAGTTCACCAAGTGCGCGGCAATCGAGTTGGCGCACTACGAGATTCGGGTCAACGCCATCGCGCCGGGCAACATCCCTACGCCGCTATTGGCGACCTCGGCGGGCAACGCTGACCCTGCCGAACTCGAGCGATACGAGGCGCGCATTCGTCAGACCATGCGCGACGACCGGCCGCTCAAACGTGAGGGTGCGCCCGACGACATCGCCGAGGCGGCGCTGTATTTCGCCAGTGAGCGCTCGCGCTACGTCACTGGCACCGTGCTGCCCGTGGACGGCGGGACGGTCGCGGGCAAGGTAATTCGCTCCACGCGCAAGGGTTAGCCGGCCTGACGCCGAACGTGCACTGACGGCGAACTTTTGGCGATTTCTTCGCCATGAGTGCACGCTCGACGAGGCGTTGGGAAGCGGCGGAGCAAGGGACCTCCCGGACTAGCTGAGACGGCGAGAAGTTAGCGGCCGAACTTCAGCGATGCGGTCATAGTCACCGTCGACATGCACGATCCCGAGTGCGTGATGGATAGCTGTTTCAGCGATGAGCAGATCAGGGATCGGCGTGCGATGCCACATTCCGTGGTGATGGGCGAGATCGCGCTGGAGCACGAGCGCTCGTTCCAGCACGTCGGGCGGAGCCGCGACGATATCGAAGCTGGCGCGCAACTCGGCCTGCAATTGGTCGTAGTGGCGCGCCGACCGGGCGGAGTAGAGCTGCTCAAGCTCGCCGATCGGGCAGACATAGAGCCTTCCGGCCAACTCTGCGAGCTGGGCACCGATGACGGGATCGGAACTGCGGGCAGCGGCGCTCTTGTCGAGGATCCAGCCCGCTACCGCCACATCTCCTCCGAGGCGAGCACATCCAAGTCGACCTGCTGAGAAAGCCGCTCAAGGTAGTAGCGCTGTCGAGCCGCGCGCTCGTCCTGGGCTTGCTCTGCTTGGGTAGCGGCCCGCCGCAGAGCCTCCTCAACGGTCGCGCGGGTCGTCGTGCAACCCAAAGCGCGTTTCGCTCGTGCAAGCAGGTCTTCGTCGATTTCGATTGTCGTCCGCTTCGGCATGCATACAGCATACCGATGAGATATGTACATATCATTGCGGGCGATGATTAGCCCTTCTCGCGGCAGCGAGATTAAATCAATCGCTTGACTTAACCACCGCCCTGGGGTTTCACTAGACGGCATGACGGCAGCGGCCAGGACCGTGCGTACCGAGCGTGCCACCTCCACGCAGGAGGCCATCCTCGCGGCCGCCGAACGGCTCTACGCCGAGCACGGCATGTTCGCAGTGTCCAACCGACAGGTCAGCGAGGCCGCAGGGCAGGGCAACAACGCGGCGGTGGGCTACCACTTCGGCACCAAGGCCGACCTGGTGCGCGCCATCGAGCAGAAACACCGCGGGCCGGTCGAACGGCTGCGCGAGCAGATGGTGGCCGAGCTCGGGGATTCGACCGACATGCGCGACTGGATCGCCTGCCTGGTGCGCCCGCTCACCGACCACCTGGAGACGTTGGGGAATCCCACGTGGTACGCGCGTTTCGCCGCACAGGCGATGACCGATCCGGCCTATTACCACATCATCGTCAAAGGCGCTCTCAGCTCGCCGTCGCTGGTGCAGGTCGTCGACGGCATCAACCGCTGCCTGCCCGACCTGCCCGCCGAGGTGCGTTACGAACGCAACGTCATGGCCCGCAACCTGCTGATGCACACGTGTGCGGACCGGGAACGGGCGCTGGCAACGGGCTCGTCCATGCACCAATCATCGTGGCGCGCAGCGGCATCCGGCCTCATCGACGCGATCGTGGGGCTGTGGCTGGCCCCCGTGACGCCGCACGAATGAAGGCGTTGTAATGAAAGTGACTGTCGATCAAGATATTTGCGCTTCCTCGGGCAACTGCGTATTGAATGCGCCCGAGGTGTTCGACCAGCGGGACGACGACGGCGTGGTCGTGCTGCTCAACCCGAACCCCTCGGTTGACCAGGCCGAGGGTGCCCGCCGGGCGGCTGCGGCCTGTCCTGCGCTGGCGATTCATGTCGAGGAATGAGAACGATGTCCGAAACACTTGCCGGCAGTGGGCCTTCCGGAACAGGGGCTGCCCCCGGAATCCCCGACTATCCGATGAGCAGAGCGGCCGGGTGTCCCTTCGCTCCGCCTCCCGACGTCATGGCGCTCGCCGCAGAGCGGCCGCTGTCGCGGGTCCGGATCTGGGACGGCAGCACGCCGTGGCTCATCACCGGCTACGAACAATGCCGCGAATTGTTCTCCGACTCCCGCGTCAGCGTCGACGACCGCACGCCCGGCTTCCCGCACTGGAACGCGGGCATGCTGGCGACGATACACAAGCGCCCACGGTCGGTGTTCACCTCCGACGGCGAGGAGCACACCCGCTACCGGCGGATGCTGTCCAAGCCGTTCACGTTCAAGCGGGTCGAGGGACTGCGCCCGACCATCCAGCAGATCACCGACGACCACATCGACGCCATGCTGGCCGGTCCCAAGCCCGCCGACGTCGTCACCGCATTGGCGCTGCCCGTCCCGTCCCTGGTGATCAGTCAACTGCTGGGGGTGCCCTACGAGGACGCCGAGATGTTCCAGCATCACGCCTCCGTCGGATTGGCGCGCTATGCGACCGGCGAGGACACCGCCAAGGGCGCGATCAGCTTGCACAAGTACCTTGCCCGGCTCGTCGAAGCCAAGATGGAAAATCCGGCCGAGGATGCGGTTTCCGATCTGGCCGAGCGGGTCAAGGCCGGTGAACTCAGCGTGAAAGAGGCCGCCCAACTGGGCACCGGATTGCTGATCGCCGGACACGAGACCACGGCGAACATGATCGGCCTGGGCGTGCTCGCGCTACTGGAGCATCCCGACCAGCTGGCCGTCCTGCGCGACGCCGAAGATCCCAAGGTCATCGCCAGCGCCGTCGAGGAGCTGTTGCGCTACCTCAGCATCATCCAAAACGGCCAGCGCCGCATCGCGGTCGAAGACATCCATATCGCCGGGGAAACCATTCGCGCCGGCGAGGGCATCATCATCGACCTGGCTCCGGCCAACTGGGATCCGAATGCGTTCGCCGAGCCGGACCGGCTATATCTGCACCGCTCGGGCGCCGACCGCAACGTCGCCTTCGGCTATGGCCGTCACCAGTGTGTCGGCCAGCAGCTGGCCCGCGCGGAGTTGCAGATCGTGTTCCACACCCTGTTTCGCCGCATCCCCACGCTGTCGCTGGCCGTCCCGGTCGCCGACATCCCGTTCAAGCACGACCGGCTCGCCTACGGCGTCTACGAACTACCCGTCACCTGGTAACCCCTGCGCGCCCAAGCCGATTGGAAGGTCAACAATGTCCACTCAGACCAACACCGTCTCCCTTTACCCGCCGGAAGGCTTTGGCGCGCCGAAGAATCGACGTGGTCACGCCGTCGGCCGCGACGTCGGTCTCCCGGAGGGGACCGTGGTCTTCTCGGCGGACAACCACATCTCGTTGGCCGCCGACATCTTCTACGAACGTTTCCCCGACGACCTCAAGGACAAGGCGCCGCGGATCTGGTACGAGGACGGCGCCTACCAAGTCGGGCGCAAGGGACAGTCGTTCCTGCCGGGCGATTTCAGTGCGGTGCTGATGCAATACGACGACCTCCCGGGCGCCGCGAGCACCAATATCGAGGCCCGGATCCAGGAGCTGCGCGACGACGGCGTCGACAAAGAACTGGCCTTCCCCAATGCCGTCCTGGCCCTATTCCATTACCCGGACAAGAAACTTCGCGAACTGGCCTTCCGTATCTACAACGATTACATCGCGGAGTTGCAGGAACGCTCGAACGGCCACTTCTACGGCGCCGGACTGATCAACTGGTGGGACCCGCAAGGCACCCGGCGCACACTGGCCGAGCTGAAATCGTTGGGCCTCAAGACTTTCCTGATGCCGCTGAATCCGGGGAAGGATGACGACGGCAACCCCATCGACTACGCGAGCACGTCGATGAGCGCGGTGTGGGACGAGATCGAAGCGTCCGGAATCCCGGTCTCCCACCACATCGGGGAAACGCCTCCGAAAAGCCCCTGCGAATTCAACAGCGTGGTGGTCGGGATGATGATCAACATCGACGGATTCCGGGAGACGTTCTCCAAGTACATCTTTGGCGGCATCCTCGATCAGCATCCGGGCCTGAAGATCGGATGGTTCGAAGGCGGCATCTCCTGGGTGCCGTGGGCCCTGCAAGATGCCGAGCACCTGGTGGCGTCCTACCGGCACATGTTCAACCGGCCCCTGCTGCACGATGTGCGGTACTACTGGGACAACCACATGAGCGCGTCGTTCATGGTGGACCCGCTAGGGCTGCAGCTGATCGACAAGATCGGCGTGGACAAGGTGATGTGGTCGTCGGATTACCCGCATAACGAAAGCACCTATGGCTATTCCGAGAAGTCACTGGCCGCCGTCGTCGACGCGGTGGGTCCGCAGAATGCGGCCCGGATCGTCAGCGGCAACATCACCGAATTCCTAGGGCTGTGACGACTTTCGCGCAAGCCAGCCGTGCCACCGACTTGGTGATTCCCGACGCGCCCGACCTGGCCCGGATGCGTCGGGAAACCGGGGCGCGGCTGCGCGCAGCGATGGCCGAACGTGGCGTCGACGCGATGATCCTGCTGGGCAACAACGCAGTGGTCTATGCCACCGGGACCAGTTGGCCGCTGGGTGATGCCGGGCTAGCCCATGTCGAGCGGCCGGTGGCGGTGGTGCTCGGCGACGACGAGTGGCCGCACCTATTCCTGCCGTTCCGCGAGGGTGCGGCCCACGAGTCCGACCTGCCCGCCGATCACCTGCACGGACCGGTGTATCTCGAATTCGACGAAGGCGTAGAGAGTTTCGCCCGGGTGCTGGCCGACTTGATTCCGCCGGGCGCGGTGATCGCGGTCGACGAGTGCACCGGCGCCATGTCGCGGGCCGCAAAGCTGTTGTTCCCCAACGGCGCTCCCGTCGACGCCGCCGCCGTGGTCAGCGCCGCCAAGGTGATCAAAACTCAAGACGAACTGGCCTGCCTGCGTACCGCCATCCGGATCACCGACGAGGCGATGATCGACGTCCACAAGGCGCTGGCGCCCGGCCTGCGCCAGATCGAGTTGTCGGCGAGCTTCCTGCGGCGGGCCTTCGAGCTGGGCGCCACGGCCAGCATGCTGGAACCGATTTGGCAGGTGATGCCGCAGAGCAGGGCCGAAGGCGTCTGGACGACGCACGGCGACTTGGCTTTACCACTGTTGACCACCGAGCGCGAACTTGTCGAAGGCGACGTGCTGTGGACCGACGTCAGCATCACCTACGGCGGTTACTGCTCGGACTTTGGACGCACCTGGATCGTCGGCCGCGATCCGACACCGCGTCAGCGGGCGCAGTTCGAGCGGTGGTCGGAAATCATGACCGCCGTCCTCGACGTCGCCCGGGCCGGAGCCACCGCGGCCGATCTGGGTAGGGCGGCAACCGCGGCAAACGACGGTGTGCGGCCCTGGCTGCCGCATTTCTACCTAGGCCACGGTATCGGCGTGAACGCGGCCGAAATGCCGATGATAGGAACCGATCTGGGCGACGAGTTCGACGAGAACTTTGTGCTGCAGCCGAACATGGTGCTGGTGCTCGAGCCGGTGGTGTGGGAGGACGGCACCGGCGGATACCGCAGCGAAGAGGTGCTGGTGATCACCGAGGAAGGCTGGACACGATTGACCGACTACCCCTATGACCCCTATGGGAACTGAAGTCCTGCCCGACGACCGGGCGCTGCGTTCGGGTCGTCGAGAGCGGGCGCTGGCCCAAATGGCCGCACACGATCTCGACATCCTGGTCCTCGGTCGGCAAGCCAACGTCCGCTATGTCGCCGGCGCGCCGCAATTGTGGGTGGCCGGAACCCGGCCGTTCGGGCCGACCTGTGTGCTGGTGCGGGCTACCGGGGAGGTTTATCTGCTCAGCACCTGGGACGAAGGCGTTCCCGATGACATCCCACACGAAAACCTCTACGGCATTTCGTGGAATCCGGCGAACACCATCGCGGCGCTGCAGCGCATCGACGGCGCGGCGACCGCTCGTCGGGTTGGAACCGACGCGCTGTCACCGGTTTTCGCGCGGCTGCTGCCGTCGGCGTTTCCGAACGCCGAGCTGGTCGACGGAGAGCTGGCCATGCGCGCCGCGCGGCGCATCAAGACCGATTTAGAGATCGGGGCGCTGCGGGAGGCTATCGCAGTGGCCGAGTCCGGCCTGGCCGCCGCGGTCGCCGAGCTGCGTCCCGGTGTCAGCGAACAGATACTGGCGGCTGTGCTGTTGGAAGCGCTCGCCGCCGGAGGGGTGAGTACCCCGTCGAATCAGGATGTCGCATGGGTGACTTCACGCGATCACCCGTGGCGGCGGGCCACGTCGGACGGCCGCGTCCAGGCGGGGGATCTGGTGGCGTTTTCCGCGGGGGTGTTGGCTGGTGGCTATATTGGCGAGGTCGGGCGGACCTGGCCCGCTGGCCACGCGCAGGCCGCTTCACTGTTGTACAAGCGCTGGGATGCCTTGTGGGCCAAGCTGATCGCGGCGTGCCAGCCGGGTTCCTGTGCCGCGGGGCTGCTCGACGCTTATCGGGCGGTGGGCGAGCCGGCGCCGCCGATGCCGGTGGCCCGCGGCCTTGGGATGGGGTTCGACTCGCCGGTCATATCGTCGGCCCTGCCGGCGACCGCGGCCGGCGAACGCCTGGAGCCGGGAATGGTGCTCGCCGTGACCGGCTACGTCTGGGAGCAGGGGGTTGGTGCGATATTCGGCCGCGAAGCGGTCCTCATCACCGCCGGCGGTTCGGAAGTGCTGACCTCTAGTCCGTTCTGGTCGGCATGACGTGGCCGAGCAGACGCAAAATCCCCCGAAACGCGCGGCGTTTGGGGAATTTTGCGTCTGCTCGCCGGACCTAGGGCGCCATGGCACTTGATCCGTCGAACATTCTACTGACCGGCCGGGCGGCCGTGGTGACCGGCGGCGGATCAGGCATCGGCCGCGGAATCGCGGCGGGCCTGGCCGCTTTCGGAGCCTCGGTAGCCATCTGGGAGCGTGACCCGCAGACCTGTGCTGGTGCCGCGAAAGCCATTGGCGCGCTAGGTATTCCGACCGACGTGCGCGACCCTGCGCAGGTCGACGCCGCACTGCAACGCACCACCGCCGAAATCGGTACGGTGACGATCCTGATCAACAATGCCGGCGGTACGTTCTCTTCTCCGCTCCTGGAAACCAGCGAAAACGGTTGGGATGCACTCTATAAGGCCAACCTGCGGCACGTTTTGCTGTGCACGCAGCGAGTCGCGCGAGCGCTGGTTGCCGCGGGCCTGCCGGGCAGCATCGTATCGCTGGCGTCGATCGAAGGCGTGCGTGCCGCACCGGGTTACGCGGCCTATGCGGCGGCCAAGGCCGGCGTCATCAACTACACCAAGACCGCGGCGCTCGAACTCGCGCCGCACGGAATACGCGTCAATGCGTTAGCCCCCGACATCACACTGACCGAAGGGTTGGCCGCTCTCAGCGGAGGTCAGCCGACGGCGTCGATGGGTACGGCCGTGCCGATGGGGCGCGCGGGTCACGTCGACGAGATCGCTTCTGTCGCGGTATTTTTGGCCTCGGATATGTCGAGCTATCTCACCGGCCAAACGATCCACGTCGACGGTGGTACCCATGCCGCAAGCGGCTGGCGGCGTGATCCGCAGACGGGGGAGTACCGGCTCAGTTAGCTAGCGCGAGCAGACGCAAAAGGCCCCGACACGCTGAGTGGTCGGGGGCTTTTGCGTCTGCTCGCCGTTAGTGGCGCCAGCCCTCGGCGGCCTGTTCGTCGAAGGTACTGTCGATGCGCTCGAATCTGCGGCGGATCGACGCCCGAGCGGCTTCGTGCGGCAGGATGTAGAGCCGGTTGGCAAGTATCGCGTCGGCAATCAGCCGGGCGACGTCGTCGACGCCCAGCGAGTCGTCCTGCTGAGGCAGTGCCCCCACCGATCCGGTGACGTCGGGTGTCGACGCCAGCCCGTAATCCGCGCCCCGGATACGTTCCGAGTTGGCCAGCAAATTGGTTTCGATGACCATCGGGCACAGCACCGACACCCCGATGCCGTTGTCCCTGACCTCACGGGCCAGCGTCTCGGCCAGCGCGACGACGCCGTACTTGGCGACGCCGTAAACGCCGAGTCCGGCATTGGGCACCAGGCCGGCGAAGGACGCGGTGAACGCGATATGGCCGCCCGTGCCCTGCTCCAGCAACCTGGGCATGAACGCTTCGACGGCATGGATGCAGCCCCACAGATCGATGTCGATCACCCACCGCCAGTCCTCGTGTGTCATCTCGGCGATCGGACCCGCCACCGCAATGCCTGCGTTGCTGAATACCAGGTCCACCTTGCCGAGCAGGCGGGCAGACTCGTCGGCGAGTGCGGTGACCTCCTCGAGATGACGGACGTCGCACATCACCCCGTGCGCTTCGAACCCGTCACGGCGCAGGTGCGCCACGGCCAGTTCCAGCCGGGACTTGTCGATGTCCGCAAGGACCACCTTGGCTCCGCGGCGGGCAAATTCGGTAGCGGCGGCCAACCCGATGCCGCTCGCGCCGCCAGTGATTACCGCTCCGCACCCGTCATACCCGGCAAGTCCAGTCACAGACCGGATGCTACTTAAGGCAGGTCGCCGCATCGAAGGGCAGGGTAAGACCGGTGCAGCGCGATCAATGCTCTACATATCAGAGAATTTGGTTCTCACCGGGCTAGCTGCCGGCGAATCCCCGTGAGCAGAATTCCCAGACCTCGTCGGCGGTGATGGGGTGGACGGTCGCGTCGTCAACACCGCCGCTGTACTGCGCGATCAGCATGACCGTCTGCATAGTTATGGCGGCGACCCGCCTCGGGTTGATCCCGGCCCGCAATTCGCCGGCCTCGCCTGCTGCCTCCATGAGCTCGGTCAGCAACGCCACCAGCGGGGCAGTGGCGACCTTGACCTCGGCGGGGTGAGTGACCAGCAACCGGGGCGCAAAGTCGGTGAACAGCGGCCGCTTGGCCGTGGGGTCGGGCCGGGAGGCCTCGTACAGCAACTCGACTGCGACCTTGAGGCGTTCGAGCGGGTCGGAATGGCTTTCCGTGGCGGCGCGGATCTGGTCGGCTGATCGGCTCAACGCGTCTTCGAACAAGGCGAGCAGCAACTCATGCTTGCCGTCGAACTGCAGGTAGAAGCTGCGCAGCGACTGCCGAGACCGGTCCACGACCTCCTGGACGGTAAAGTCCGTGCTGCCCTTCTCGATGATGATGGCCTGCGCCGCGTCCAAGAATCGCTGAACGCGTTGTGCCGCACGAAGTTTCGCGGTCTTGATGGACCGCTCGACGGCGCGCTGCTTCCAGGCCGGCTCCTCGCCTGGGTTGGTCACCGACGGCTCCGCTGATTGCCGCGAGGGGAGAACATGATTGGACTGTACCGGAGAACGCCGTGACATCGCTGCGCTCGACCCCCTCGCGGATGACGTGTCGGAGATTGTAACTTTCGTGATGCGAGAATACTATTCTCTCAAACGCGTATAGGGAAGCGTAACCGGAAAGAACCGACCGCCTTCTTGGTGAACGACGGTTGCCGAAACCCAGAAGGTGTGTGCCGTGCAGCTGACCTTTGCCCCGGACGTCGAGGCGTTCCGCGCCGAGTTCGTGGCGTTCTTGGACGCCCACTTGCCTCAGCTCACCGAGTCAGGGGGAGCGTTCGAGCGTTCGCGGTCGAGTTCGCACATTCCGGAGTGGGCGCGCCGATGGCAACGGCTGCTGTTCGACCACGGCTGGTTGCTGCCGGGCAACCCGCCGGAGTTCGGTGGCCGCAACGCGACGCTGTTGCAGCAGTACGTGCACGCCGAGGAGTTGTCGCGGCGACGGATCTATCCGAGTTTCAACCCGCAAGGCATCGGGATCATCGCGGCGTCGTTGTTGTCGTTCGGAACACCGGAACAAAAACAGCGTTGGGCGGTGCCCATCCTGCGCGCCGAGATCACCGCGTCGCTGGGCATGAGCGAACCCGGCGCCGGTTCGGATCTGGCGTCGTTGAAAACGCGTGCGGTACTTGACGACGACCACTTCGTGGTCAACGGTCAGAAGGTCTGGACGTCAGGCGCCCATGACGCCGATGTGCTGCTGACGTTCGTGCGCACCGATCCGAATGTGCCGAAACACCAGGGAATCAGCGTGTTGTTGATTCCGACCGACACGCCAGGGGTGGTGTGCCGCCCATTTGCGTCGGTGTGCGACAAAGACGAGGTCGACTTCAACGAAGTGTTTTTCACCGACGTGCGGGTGCCAGCCGGCAATTTGGTGGGCCAGCTCAATGGGGGCTGGCGCGTGGCAACCGGCTCGCTCGGCCACGAACGCGCCATGCTGTGGATGGACTACGCCAACCTGTTGCGGTCACTCGCAAGGGATTTCGATCCGTCGGGGACGTTACAGCGCGATCACTACGCCACTTTGGTAATGGATGCGCAGGCGCTGCAACTACTGGGTTCGGCGGCTATCGCGCAGGCCGCACGCGGGGAAGAGGATGTCCCCGCGCAATCGGTGCTCAAGCTGCTCGGATCGGAGGCCTTGCAACGTGCCACCGAAGACGCGCTGAACGCCGCGGGCGCGGAAGGTCTTGCGCTGCACGGGGTCACCGCCCCGTTCGCCCCACTTGATCTGGACAGTCATTATCGCAGCCGGTTCGACCGATATGTGCGCACCTTCGCCGCGACCATCGCCGGCGGTACCTCGGAGATTCAGCGGAACATCATCGCCGAGCGGATCCTCGGACTCCCGCGCAATTAATCAGCACCGCTGGTAGGTGTCGAAGTCCTTGCAGTGGTGGTCATGTTCGTCGGGGTGAGTGTAGATCCAGGCGTAGCAGGCGACGGCGATCAACCCTGCCGCGATCGACACCCCACCGAAGACGATGCCGGTCGTCGCGGCCCGGGAACCTGGCACAGCGCCGCGGTGGGTCCGTGATCGGCCGATCCTACCGGTCACGATCGCCGCGATACCGAAGAAAATCCCGATCACTACCCAGGAGGTGATCAGCGCGACCACGCCCAGGATTACCGAAACCACAGCCAACTTGTCTTGCGGTGGGCCGGGCTGATTCATGGGCACCGAGTCTAGGCGACGTCGAGGCGCATCGCAGGAGGCTACAGCTGGGCAAGCCGCGGCGCGGATCCGGTAGCTCGCAACATGACCCCGGCCTCGCGGGTCAATTCGCGTGTGCTGCCCAGCAATCCGTCCAACACCAACGAGCGCTTGACATGACGGTGCAGGTCGTGTTCGGCGGTGAAACCAATGCCGCCGAGGACTTGCTGACAGTGGCGTGCGGCGGTCAACGCGGCCTGGCCGGCCGCGGCTTTGGCCAGCAAGCAGGCCAACGCGTGTGAGCGCTCCGAATCCTCCGGTATGTCACCGGCGGCAAGCAGAGTAGCCTCCGCCCCTTCGAGTGCGACCAGCGTTTCGGCCAGCCGATGCCGGATCGCCTGGAAGGAGCTGATGTGCCGACCGAATTGGACGCGGTCCACGGCGTGCTGGCGAGCCAGGCCCAGCATCGCCGTGCCGGTGCCGACCAGCCACCAGCCAAGCGCCAACCGTCCCGCGGCCAATGCCGCCGACGGCAATGAATCCGCTTGGGCCACACGATGTATCGGCAGCTCATCGTCGAGGGCCGAACCGGGATTGTCGGCACGTTCCCAGACCACCCACGAGCCGCCGGCGAATGGCAATGGCAAGGTGCCGCCGGGCCCGCATCGGGCCGCGCGGGATACCACGTCGTTGAGCACGGGCGCGTGCGCGCCGGTTTCGCCGAGCAGCCGAAACACCAGAGGCATTGCGGTATCAGGGATTTCGTCGAGCATATCGAGCCAGCCGAGGTCGGCCAGGGCCGCGTCCAGCTTTGCGCCCGAGCTCGCGCCCATCGCGTTCCGCAGCGAATCGGACAACAGCTGCAGTGACTCGCGGTCGTTGGCCGGTTCCACGATCACTCCTTCCCCAGGTCGAGCAGCCGGCGGGCGATGATGTTGCGCTGAATCTCGGCGGTGCCGCCGTAGATCGTCGCCGCGCGCGAGTACAGGTATTCCGGGCGCCATGGTGTGTCGTCGAGTTCCAGGATCCCGGGCAGCAGATCGCGGACGGTGTCATAGAGCTTTTGTTCGGCGCCGGCCAGCAGCACCTTGTCGATGGAGGTATCCGGGCCCAGCCGGGCTCCGTCGCGTAACCGGTGCTGGGTGAGACGGGACCGGCAGCGCAGCGTGTGCAACGCGAGATACGTTGCGCCTAGGGCAGACTCGTCAAATTCGGTCGACTCCGCGATCAGCGCGTCGAACCGTGAGTACAAGTAAGCGATTCGCTGCCAGAAGCAGGTGGAGCGCTCATACGGAAGCAGGTCCATCGCCAGCCGCCAGCCGTCGCCGGGCCGGCCGAGCATCCGGCTGGACGGGATCACCACTTCGTCGTAGTACACCTCGCAGAATTCGTCGACTCCATGCATGGTGCGCAGCGGCCGAATCGTGATACCCGGCGTATCCAAGTCGACGAAGAACGCGGTGATCCCGTCATGACCCGGCGCCGTGCGGGTGAGCAGGATGCACCGGGTGGAGAATTGCGCGAAGCTGGTCCACACCTTCTGCCCGTTGACAATCCAGTTGTCGCCCTGCTGGATCGCGCGGGTGGACAGTGACGCCAGGTCGCTGCCGGACCCCGGCTCGGAAAAGCCCTGACACCATTGCTCGCGGCCGCTGAGCAGACGCGGCACCATTTCGGCCGCGAGTTCGGCGGGCGCGTAGTCGATCATGGTGGGGGCCAGCACCTCGACCATCGAGTAGGGGCCGGGTTCGGCGAGTCGGCGACCGACCACCTCCTCGCCGACGATCGCCCGAAGCAGCGCGGGCCCACCCAATCCGCCGACTTGCTCGGGCCAGCCGTAGCGCATCCAGTCGGCGTCGTACAAAGCCCGGTGCACGCGCGCGAGCTGGCGCATCTGGCCTGCCAGCGAATGGTCGGGGCCGGGCGTCAGATCGTGCTCGTCCAGCCAGGCGCGCAGATCCGCCCGGAAATCCTCGACATTCACGGGGCGGGACGCCCGACCGCATGCGGGCGCCCGGAGTCGTGCACGCCGCTGCGGCGGATGAAGGTCATGGCCCGCGTTTTCAGCCGCCACCCGTCGGCGGTCCGGGCGTAGGTGTCGCGGTAGTACCCGATTCGCATGTCGTGGGTGGCATGTTCGATGAAGCACAACGGCTGGGTTCCGCTTGCCGTGTCGCCGTCGATGTCGACCAGTGCTGTCCCGGTGAGAAACAAACCTTTCGGCGCGGCCTCGACCAACTCCGGGAACCTGTCCAGACGGTAGGTGTCGCCGAACGCGCTGTAGGTTCCGTCGGGCGTGAACACGCCGATCAGTCCGTCGATATCGCCTTGGGTGATGGTGACCGCGTACCGGGCGAGCAGCTGCTGGATCTCGACCAGGTCGTCAGTCCTGCTTGGCATATACCTTGCCGCCTTTCATGACGAAGCTGACGTTGCGGGTAACGGTGATGTCCTCCAACGGGTTTCCGGGTACCGCGATGATGTCGGCCAGCTGGCCTCCGGCCAGCCGTCCGCGGTCGTCGGCGTTGATGAGCTCGGCCGCGGTCACCGTCGCCGCCCGCAACACCGCGAGCGGAGGCAGGCCCCAATCGACCAGGGTGACAAGCTCGTCGGCGTTGCGGCCGTGCGGTATCGCCGGCGCGTCGGTGCCGACGGCGATCTTCACCCCGGCTTCGTGGGCGGCCAGTATCGACGTGCGCGCTCTGGGGAACATTTCGGCGGCCTTGGCCTGTAGCTCCGGCGGTGCATGCGAGACGTCCATCCCCTCGGCCAGCCGCCGTGTGCTCACCAGGAAGGTGCCGTGCTCGACCATCATCGCGATCGCCTCGTCGTCGATCAGGAAACCGTGCTCGATGCAGTCGATCCCGGCTTCGACGGCATGCTTGACGGCGTCGGCGCCGTGCGTGTGCGCGGCGACGCGCAGGCCGCGCCGATGCGCCTCGTCGACGATTGCCCGTAGTTCTTCGTCCGAATAGTGCTGCGCGCCAGGCGGACCCGTCAACGACATCACACCGCCTGAGCAGCAGACCTTGATCAGTTCGGCGCCGTGCTTGATCTGGTAGCGCACCGCCTTGCGGATCTCGTCGATTCCGTTGGCGATGCCTTCCTCGACCGTCAGGTCCAGCACGTGCGGGGCGAACGCGGCGAACATCGTCGGATCCAGATGCCCACCGGTGGGCGTAATCGCGTGCCCCGCAGGGACAATTCGCGGACCGTCGATCCAGCCGGCATCAATGGCCTTGCCCAGCGCGACATCCAATAGGTAGCCGCCGGTCTTCACGAACAGGCCCAGGTTGCGCACCGTGGTGAACCCGGCGCGCAGGGTACGGCGGGCATTGCCGACGGCACGCAATACGCGGGTGGGCGGGTCATCCTGCACCTGGGATAGCCCGGGCTTTTCGCCGCGGCCGCCCATCAGGAGGTTGACCTCCATGTCCATCAACCCGGGCAACAGGATTCGATCGCCTAGGTCAATCAGGTCACCCTCGGCGTCACCGCCGACACCGGCGATCCGGTCACCCTCGATGCGCAGCACGCCGGGCCGGACTATCTCGCCGGCATCGATGTCGAGTAGCCCTGCCGCCTTGAGCGTCAGCACCTCTTAAATCACCGGCTCCCGGATCAACTCCACCCACGCGGCACCGCTGTCCGGGACGCGCGGCTGCTTCCACGCCTCGATGGGAAACGACACCATGATCAACGATTGCATCATGTGCATGAGCGTCCTCGCATCGTCGGGCAGGTCGTCGAGCGGAAATTGGTCGCAGTAGCCGATGGCGTCCTCGAGGCGGGGGAAGGCGGCGTCGTAGAAGCTCTGCATCTCGGCCATCGTGGAGGCCAGCCGCTTGGCATAGCGCTCCGGCTCGGTGGCCAGGTCCCACTCCAAAAACGGTTCCAGATCGGCGAATCCGTCAGGCAACTTATTAAGAGTGGCCATTTGTCGCATACTCCTTCACGTAGTCACCGGTCACCTTGTGCAGGTGCCGGAGCAGAATTTCCTGGTCGCACAGCGGAAAATCCTTGACCACCTTGGTGCCGACCATCGTCTGCGTCGCCTCCAGGGTGTTCGCGTCCTGAAGCGCGTACTCCTTGAACGTCACCGCGGCGAGTTCCTGGGCCAGGCGTTCGCGTGCGTTGCGTGGCGGAACGAAATACAGGGTGCACTCGAAGATGTGCTTGTCGACGGCCGTCGGCCAGTAGTGGTAGGTCAGGTACCAGCCCGGCTCCCAGATCAACAGCATGAAATTCGGGTAGAAGTGCCACGAGTCGACGCCCCACTGCGGCACCTTCTTCGGATTGACACCCGGCGGTAGCCGATCGAGCTTGGCGATGACCTCCGGCTTGTCCCAGGGACCGAACAGGCCGCTGCGCAACACCCGGTCCATGGGCTTGACCATGGACAGGTCTGCGGGCGGCGCCTGACCGCCCCACGTCGAGATCATCCCGTGCGGACTGGCCAGCTCGTAATACAGTGCCTCGAAGCCGTATTTGATGATCTTTGCGGCTTCTTCCTTGGTGTACTGGCCCTGGTGTAGCACCGGCGCGTGGTAGAACTCGGCGAACGCGTCGATGAACAGCTTCCAGTTACTGCCCACCTCAGCCCGGTACGTGTAGGACTCCGTCATCTCGTGGAACGGGTAGCCTTCGATGCCTTTGGCGAGCGGTCCGAGGTAGTCCGTGAGCGGCTTTGCGTGCTGGTCCAGGTTGACGAAGATGAACCCTTCCCACACCTCGCAACGCACCGGCACCAACCCGTACTGGCTCTTGTCGACGTCGAAGAACTCGTCCTCTTGCTGGATGAAGGTCAGATCGCCGTCGAGGCTGTACCGCCAGGCGTGGTACTTGCAAGTGAACTGCCGGCAGGTTCCGGAAGTCTCCTCGTGTGGAAAGTCGTTCCATACCAGCTTGTTTCCGCGGTGGCGGCAGACGTTGTGAAACGCCTTGACCGATCCGTCCTTGGTCTTGACGACGATCACCGACATACCTTGCCCCGCCGAAGGCAGCTCCTTGGTGAAGTAGCTGCCGGTGCGTGGCAGTCGCTCCACGCGGCCGACGTTGAGCCATGTGCGCTTGAAGATCGCCTCGCGCTCGGCTTCGAAGAAGGCCGGATCGATGGAGTCGGTGTAATCGACTGGCGCGGTTCCCAATTCGGGATAGGTTTCTGTCCAGCTTCCGGCAGCCGGTTTCGGGAAATGAGCCAACGTGCTTACCTTCCTATCGGGTCTTTCTCAACCTCGACGCCAAAAGTGTTGAAGGCCATGGCCAGCGTGGTGTAAGCGCCGACCGTGAAGATGTAGTCCATGCGCTGGCGGTCGTCCAGCCGCTCACCGAGCACGGCCCAGGTGTCGTCGGACAACTCGGAATTCTCGAGTAGTTCGTCGACGCCGGTGATCACTGCGCGCTCAAACGGGTCGGCTGCGTCGCCGTCGCGAACCGCGGCGATCTCGTCGTCGGTGATTCCCTCTCGTATGGCCATGGCTGCATGGTGGGTCCACTCGTAGGCGCAGTGGCGGCGATGCGCGACGCGCAGGATGGCGAGTTCGCGGATCCGTGGCGGCAGCGTCGAGGTGAAGAGGTGGACATTGAACCTGAGAAACGCTTTGGTCAACGCGGGATGGTGCGCCAGGGTCGACAGGGCGTTGCCGGCGCCGCGCGGGTTGCGGCGATCGGGGGGCAGCATGCCGGCCAGAGATTGCTCGACAGCCTCGTCCCACCGGTCATCGGGGAGTGGCGGCAGCCGCATTGCGCTGGGTTCCTCTCAGACAAAGAGAATCATATTCTCATTTATAACCAATAGACTTGCACGATTCGGTCGCCTGGTCAATCCTGACCTGACCAGATGCCCGCTGCGGCCCCCGCAGCAGCGAAACCGCAGGTGTTGAGGTATGCAGAAACCTTCATCCCGCCGCGTTCTCGGCGCAGTCGGCAAGGCGATTGCCGCTCAAAGCTGGTAGGCGGAGCCGCTGGATGCGGCTGGGCTGACGACGCTGAATGTTGATTCTCGCATCGCGAGAAGATAGTTTTCATGCAATAGAGAGCTTGGAGGCAAGTGGCGGCTCGCCTGCGACCGAACGGGGCCTGCTCGGTAGCCGCAGCCGATCCTCGAGTGACCCAATGGAGAGGGGTACGGAGCTGTGAACAAAGAAGACATGATCCTGATCAGCGTCGACGACCACACCGTAGAGCCGCCGGACATGTTCAAGAACCATCTGTCGAAGAAGTACCTGGACGACGCCCCGCGGCTGGTACACAATCCCGACGGCTCGGACATGTGGAAGTTCCGCGACACCGTCATCCCGAATGTGGCGCTCAACGCGGTCGCCGGGCGGCCCAAGGAGGAGTACGGCATCGAGCCGACGGGGCTCGACGAGATTCGACCGGGTTGCTACAACGTCGACGAGCGGATCAAGGACATGAACGCCGGTGGCATCCTGGCGTCTATTTGCTTCCCGTCCTTCCCGGGCTTCGCCGGGCGCCTGTTCGCCACCGATGATCCCGACTTCTCCGTGGCACTGGTGCAGGCCTACAACGACTGGCACATCGACGAGTGGTGCGGGGCGTATCCGGCCCGGTTCATTCCGATGGCCATACCGGTGATCTGGGACGCCGAGGCGTGCGCCGCCGAGGTGCGGCGGGTCGCCAAGAAGGGCGTGCACGCGCTGACCTTCACCGAGAACCCGGCCGCCATGGGCTACCCCAGCTTCCACAACGAGTACTGGAATCCGCTGTGGAAAGCGTTGTGTGACACCAACACCGTGATGAACATCCACATCGGGTCCTCTGGCCGGCTGGCGATCACCGCGCCCGACGCGCCGATGGACGTGATGATCACGCTGCAGCCGATGAACATCGTCCAGGCCGCCGCGGACCTGCTTTGGTCGCGTCCGATCAAGGAGTATCCCGACCTCAAGATCGCGCTGTCGGAAGGCGGCACGGGTTGGATCCCGTATTTCCTCGAGCGCGCCGACCGCACCTACGAGATGCACTCGACGTGGACACACCAGAACTTCGGCGACAAGCTGCCGTCGGACGTGTTCCGTGAGCACTTCCTGACGTGTTTCATCAGCGACAAGGTGGGCGTCGCCCTGCGCAACATGATCGGCATCGACAACATCTGCTGGGAGGCCGACTACCCGCACAGCGACTCGATGTGGCCGGGCGCGCCGGAAGAGCTGTGGGACGTGCTGTCGATCAACAATGTGCCCGACGACGAGATCAAGAAGATGACCTACCAGAACGCCATGCGCTGGTACTCGTTCGACCCCTTCACCCACATCACCCCCGAGCAGGCGACGGTCGGGGCGTTGCGTAAGGCGGCCGAGGGGCACGACGTGTCCATCCGGGCGCTCAGCCACCACAAGGACGAGCGGTCGGGTTCGTCTTTCGCCGAGTTTGCGGCGACCGCGAAAGAGCTGACCGGCAACCAGGACTGAGCTCGCCATAATGGCGAGCAGACGCAAAAGCACCCGAAAACCGAGTGTTTATGGTGCTTTTGCGTCTGCTCGCGCTGAAAGGGGTGCCGCGGTGGACGACGGCGGAATGAATTTCGAGCTGACCGAAGATCAGGAACTGATCCGACGGTCGGTCGCCGAGTTGGCCCGCAAATTCGACGACCACTACTGGATGGAAAAAGACCAGGCGCACGAGTTTCCGACGGAGTTCTACCGGGCCATCGCCGACGGCGGCTGGCTGGGCATGACCATTCCAACCGAATACGGCGGCCACGGCCTCGGCATCACCGAAGCGACGCTGCTGCTCGAGGAGGTCGCCAAGTCCGGCGGCGGCATGAATGCCGCCAGTTCGATTCACCTGTCGATCTTCGGAATGCAGCCGGTGGTGGTACACGGGTCCGAGGAACTCAAACGCCGCACCTTGCCGCCGGTCGCGACCGGCGATGTGCACGTCTGCTTCGGAGTGACCGAACCTGGTGCGGGGCTTGATACTTCGCGAATCACGACATTCGCCAAACGGGACGGGGACCGCTACGTCGTCAATGGCCGCAAGGTGTGGATCTCCAAGGCCATGGAGTCCGACAAGATCCTACTGTTGACCCGCACCCAGTCATATGACGAGGTCTCGAAGAAGACCGACGGCATGACGCTGTTTCTGACCGATCTGGACCGCAGCCGGGTCGACATCCGCCCGATCCGCAAGATGGGCCGCAACGCCGTCAGCTCCAACGAGTTGTTCATCGACAACCTGGAAATACCCGTCGAAGACCGAGTTGGCGAGGAGGGCAAGGGATTTCAGTACATCCTGGACGGCCTGAATCCCGAGCGGATGCTGATCGCCGCCGAGGCGCTGGGCATCGGACGGGTGGCGCTGGAGAAGGCGGTGCGGTACGCGAACGAGCGGCAGGTGTTCGACCGGCCGATCGGCATGAACCAGGGCATCCAATTTCCGCTCGCCGATTCGCTGGCCCGGCTGGACGCCGCCGAGCTGATGCTGCGCAAGGCCACCTGGCTCTACGACAACGGGAAACCCTGTGGACGCGAAGCGAATACCGCCAAATACCTGTGCGCCGACGCCGGCTTCACCGCCGCCGACCGGGCCCTGCAAACTCATGGCGGCATGGGCTATTCGGAGGAATACCACGTCGCGCGGTACTTCCGGGAGGCGCGGTTGATGAAGATCGCGCCGATCAGCCAGGAGATGATCCTGAACTTCCTCGGGTCTCATGTGCTGAAATTGCCCAGAAGTTACTAACGTCGAACGTGCACTCACGGCGATAATTTCGCGATTTTTTCGCCGTGAGTGCACGTTCGGCGGACGAGTCGAAGGGAGTAGGTCATGCGCGAGACGGTGATCGTCGGTGCGGTGCGGACAGCTGTCGGCAAACGCAACGGCGGTCTGTCCGGTATGCATGCCGCCGACCTGTCCGCGGTTGTCCTCAACGAACTGCTGGAACGTGTCGGAATCGATCCGGAGATCGTCGACGACGTGATCTGGGGATGTGTTTCCCAGGTCGGTGATCAATCCAGCAACATCGGCCGCTACGCGGTATTGGCGGCAGGCTGGCCGGAGAGCATCCCCGGAACCACCGTCAACCGGGCCTGCGGCTCCAGCCAGCAGGCCCTCGACTTCGCCGTGCAGGCGGTGATGTCGGGCCAGCAAGACGTCGTGGTGGCCGGCGGAGTCGAGGTCATGAGTCGCGTCCCGCTCGGTGCCGCCAGAGCAACCGGGATGCCGTACGGTCCGAAAGTCCTTGCGCGCTATGACGATTTCTCCTTCAATCAGGGGCTGTCTGCGGAGATGATCGCCAAGAAATGGGGCTTCAGCCGCAGCCGGCTCGACGAATACTCCGCGCAGTCCCACGAGCGGGCGGCGGCGGCTCAGGACGCCGGAGCGTTCACCGACCAGATCGTCCCGGTGTTTCCCGGCGACGCAGCGGTCGTCGTCGACGACGAGGGAGTGCGGCGCGGCACCAACGTCGAGAAACTGGCCGCCCTCAAGCCCGCGTTCGTCGAAGATGGGGTGATTCACGCCGGCAATTCCTCGCAGATCTCCGATGGCGCGGCCGCGCTCTTGGTGACCACGTCCGAGATGGCGCTCGCATTGGGATTGACGCCGATCGTGCGCTACCGCGCGGGCGTGGTCACCGGCGCCGATCCGGTGCTCATGTTGACCGGCCCGATTCCGGCGACCGAGAAGCTGTTGAAGAAGGCCGGGGTCGCATTGGCGGAAGTCGGCACGTTCGAGGTGAACGAGGCCTTTGCGCCGGTGCCGCTCGCGTGGCTGGCCGAAACGGGTGCCGATCCGCAGCGGGTGAACCCCCTGGGCGGCGCGATCGCGCTCGGTCACCCGCTCGGCGCATCCGGCGCCGTGCTGATGACCCGCATGGTGTATCACATGCGCGACAACGGAATTCGCTACGGCTTGCAGACCATGTGCGAGGGCGGCGGCACCGCCAATGCCACCCTCGTCGAGCTGGTGAACTAAGGCTATTGCCCCGCGACCCCTTGCCAGGACGACCAAACCTACCTACTGTGTGTTCAGTCGGTTGGTTTAGCCCGGAGGAGTCTGTTGCCCCGCCCATACGACACGCTGCTCGCCAAGGGTGAGGACCGTAAGCAGCGGATCCTCGATGTCGCGCAGCGGCTGTTGACGCGTAACGGCTGGCGCAACACCACCTTGGCGCAGATCGCCGGGGAGGCGGGGGTGAGCCCCGCTGGGCTGCTGCACCACTTCGAATCCAAGGAGCAGCTCCTGCACGCTGTGCTGGACGCGCGTGACCGCGACGACGACGCCCATGCGGACCGAGAAGGCGATCTGATCGCCGAGATTGCCCAGGTCGCCGATCGGTTCGACCGGGCCCCCGAACTCGTGGGTACCTTCACCGTGCTGCTGGTGGAGAACATCCTGCCGGAAGCCCCGCTGCACGAGCGGCTGCTGGCCCGGCAGCGGGACGCGATCGACATCGTCGCAGAAGGTATTCGCCGTGGTCAGGCCGCCGGCCGGTATCGCACCGACATAGACGCCGCCGTCAAGGCAGTGGAAATTCTCGCCTTCATCAACGGAATGGAAACCACATGGTTGCTCGACCCTTCGATACCCCTGGCCAAGGTGTTCAAGGAGTACGCCGAGATGCTGGCCCGGGACTTCGCGCCCCCGAACCTGCGCCCGACATGAGGTACCGGCTCGACGTCGTCGCCTCGAGCGTGGTGGACGTGGTGAAGTTCGCCGGTGGTTGGCTTTTCGACCGCACGATGTCCGGCTGGGACGTCACCGTCCTGATCGCCGATCGCCCGGACGATCGGCCGCTGCAGATCCTCGGAGCCCGCACCCTAGACCTCGAAGATGCCCTGGAGTCTGCCGAAACCCGTCCTCGTCCCCAGTCTTTGGCCGTCGCCGCCGACCTCTTCGGTTGCGATGCGCGGGTGCGTCACGGCGTGCTGCGGGCCCTCGATCATGGCGCCACCGAGGTCACGCTGTGGGGCGAGACCTGGCCCGCCGAGCTCGGCGACCACGTCGGCGTCGTCCAACATCGACTCAGCGCGGCCGCCCAGACGTTCAAGGCTCAGGCGCTGGCCGCCGCGGCCGCACCGGCGACCTCCGTCGGCGCCGCCGAGGTTTTCCGCAGCGGTCGAATGGCCTGCCCGTCGGTCGCCGCCGATCTGGTTCCTGCCAGCTGAACCCTGTCGTTGACGACGGCAGCTGCCGTGTGGAAATGTAATGCTCATCTCTGAGAGGATGATTCTCTCTAGACGAGATTCGAACGGAGCAAGCGATGGTGAACGATTTCACCGAACTGGATTTTTTCCGCGACAGACAGCTCGTCGAGAACCCCTATCCCTACTACGAGGCGTTGCGGGACCGATGCCCCGTCACGCGGGAGAGCCATCACGACGTAACCATGATCACCGGCTGGGACGAGGCGTGCGCGGTGCTCAACGACGCCGAGACGTGGTCGTCGTGTATCTCGGTGACGGGTCCGTTCCCCGGCTTCCCGGTCCCGGTCGAAGGTCTCACCGACATCACTGAGCTGATCGAAAAGCACCGTGACGAGCTGCCCTTCAGTGACCAGTTGCCGACGCTCGATCCGCCGACCCATACCAACCACCGTTCCCTGTTGATGCGGCTGATCACCCCGAAGCGCCTCAAGGAGAACGAGGACGCCATGTGGGCCCTCGCCGACCAAGCGCTCGACGAATTCCTGGCACCCGGCCGCGGCGAATGGATCAAGGGCTTTGCCGGCCCGTTCACGCTGCTGGTGATCGCCGACCTGCTGGGCGTGCCCGTCGAAGATCGTGACAAATTCGTCAAAGGCATCCGCGAGCATTCTGGCGGCGGAATTGGCGGCACCGGCAAGGAATCGCTGGCGCATAGTCCGCTGGCATTCCTCTACGGCCTGTTCTCCGATTACGTCCGGGACCGCCGACATGCACCCCGCGACGATGTGCTGACCGGACTGGCCACCGCCACCTACCCCGACGGCTCGATTCCCGACGTCGAAGACGTTGCCCGGGTGGCCAGCAATGTGTTCTCAGCCGGCCAGGAAACCACCGTGCGGCTACTGGGTGCGGCAGTGCAGACCATCGGAGAGCGGCCCGACATCCAGGCGCAGTTGCGCAAGGACCGCAGCCTCATCCCGAACTTCATCGAAGAGTCGCTGCGCATCGAGAGCCCGGTCAAAGGAGACTTCCGGCTGAACCGGGTGCCCGTCACGGTCGGCGGGGTCGACCTGCCCGCGGGCACCACGGTGATGGTGGTGCAGGCCGCCGCCAACCGTGATCCGCGCCGGTTCGACGACCCTGCCACCTTCGACCTGTCCCGCAAGAACGCCCGGCAGCATATCTCGTTCGGGCGGGGCATCCACAGCTGTCCGGGCGCTCCGCTGGCCCGGGCCGAAACCCGGGTGGCTATCGAGCGGCTGCTCGACCGGACGTCCGAGATCCGGATCGACGAGAGTGTGCACGGCCCCGCGAATGATCGCCGCTACCAATATGTTCCGACCTACATCCTGCGCGGCCTGACCGAGCTGCATCTGGAGTTCACGCCGGCATGAAAGTCTTTGTCGACGATCAGTGCTGTCGCGGTCACGGCATGTGTCTGACGCTGTGCCCCGAGGTGTTCAGCCTGACCGACGACGGCTACTCGGTGGCGATAAGCTCTGATGTCCCAACGGAATTGGAGTCGGCTACCCGTGAGGCGATCGAGTGTTGCCCCGAGCAGGCGATCAAGGAAGCCTAGTTAGGCCGAGCAGACGCAAAATTCCCCATTTTCGTGCTGAAAAGGGTAATTTTGCGTCTGCTCGCGCGGGCTGGGGCGCGCGGCTAAATCTGGTCGCTTGTGCGCTGCGGGTCGATGAGGATCTTGGCGTGGGTTTCCGGGTTCCCGAGCGCCCGAAACGCCGCATCGACGCCGGCCAGGCCCACACTTCCGGTCACCAGCGGGGTGGCGTCGAGTTTGCCCTCGGCGAGCTGGTACAGGGTGTCACGGAACTCCAACGGCGTATAACCGAACACGAAGCGCAGGTCGATCTCCTTGCCGATCGCCACCGTGGGCCTGAAGTGGTCGGTGCCCATGCATACCCCGGCCACGACAACCCGCGAATTGAACGGCGCTGCAACGAGAATCGCATCGATCATGCCCGGTGTGCCCACGCATTCAAAGATCACCGGTCGCTTCGGTGCTGCCGCGCCGAGCTTGTCAGCGACGCGGTAGACGTGATTCCATCCGGGCAGTTTGCGCAACTTCTCCATCGCGCCTACGCCCAGTTCGGACAGGTCGGTCACCGAGGTGACGACGCCCTTACGCGCGCTCACGGGTTCGTACGGTGAACCCTCGGCCGGGTCGACGACAACAGTGGCCCCGCAGCGTTGCGCCAGCGCACGTCGTCCCGGCGAGAAGTCGCTGGCGACAATGGTTTCCACGCCTTTGGACTTGAGGTGGCAGATGACGGCAAGGCCGACGGGGCCACACCCGATGACTACTGCCACGTCACGCCTGGCGATGTCGCTGCGCTGCACGGCGTGTAACGCGACGGCCATCGGCTCGGTCAACGCGGCGATCTCGGGGTCCAGACCGTTAGGCACGACGAAGCTCATGGCGGCCTCGGCGAGCACCTGTTCGGCGTAAGCCCCGGGGGCCAGCGGGGAAAGGCCCGTGAGGTGGACACCTTGTTGGGCGCGCACCACGGGGAAAGACACGACGACGGTGTCTGTTTTGAACTGCTTGGCCACACCGCGTCCGCGCTCGGCGACCTTACCGCAGAATTCGTGGCCGAACACGACCGGCGTTTCACTGGTCAGGGAGTGTTCATAGCCCACCGCATTCATCGCGTCGGCCAACTCGTCGCCGTGGTCCTTGGCGTGCAGGTCCGAGCCGCAGATACCGCACCGCAGTACGTCGAGCACCAGCTGTCCGGCGGCCGGTTGCGGCGAGGGCAGATCGACTACCGACAACTCACCGTGCTGACAGCTCACCGCTTTCATCGGTTGTCCCTCCATTGCCGAGCAAACCCCGCAAGCGAAAGGTACCCCTGGCGGCGTTGGGTGTGAAGCGTCGGCGTTGGGTGTGAAGCGTCGGCGTTGGGTGTGAAGGTTCGGCGTTGGGTGTGAAGGGTCGGCGTTGGCTGTGAATCGTCGGCGTTGGCAGTGAGGCCAGGGCGGAGAAATCGTCGAATGGTCACCGCCTGTTCACACTCAAAGCCATTGGCTCACAATCAAAGCCGTTGGTTCACACGCAAAGTCAAGCGGCCCTTACTCCTTGATCGAGATGGCCTGCCGGGGGCACTGACGGACCGCATCGCGGATCAGCGATTCGTTCTCCGGCGTGACCTCCGGCTGCAGGACGTGCAGCATGTCCTCGTCGTCCAGCTGGAACACCTCCGGGATGATGCCCATGCACACCCCGTTGCTCTCGCACAGACCCCAGTCGACTTCGACTCTCATCGCAGCACCTTCACCGGTACATTCTGCCAGCCGGCGACGTTTTGCATCTGGACACGTTTGCAGCCGTCCCAGTCCACTTCGTAGCGAGGCATAAAGTCGAGCAGCTTTTCCAGCGCGATCGCGGCCTCCATGCGAGCCAGCGCGGCGCCCAGGCAGCTGTGAATCCCGTAGCCGAATCCCATGTTCTGCGCCTCGGACCGATCGCGGTCAATGTCGAACTTGTCGGGATCGGTCCACGCCGCCGGGTCGCGGTTGGCCGCGCCGTTGATCAGGAACACCGGTTTACCGGCCGGGATCGTGACGCCGTGCAGGTGGACGTCTTTCATCGAGCGGCGAACCTGGTATTGGGAGGGCGCCTCGTAGCGCAACAACTCTTCGACGGCGGCCGGAATCTTGCTGCGGTCGTCGAGCAGCTTCTGCCACTGTTCGGGAAAGCGCGCGAACACCACGGGCGCATTACCGACCAGCTTGGTCACGGTCTCGGCGCCCGCGCCACCCAATAGCGTGGCGAATCCAGTGATTTCGAGATCGTCAAGCTTGGTCTTCTGCCCGTCCTCGCGCTCGATCTCGGCTTCGATCAGCCTGGTGAACAGGTCATCGCGCGGCTCCTCGCGGCGTTGCTTCACCAGGTCGTAGTACAGCATCGCGTTGTTGATGTTGGCCTGCATGCCCTCTTCGCCGACTTCGACTTGGCCTGGCTCGCGCGTCAGCGACACGTCGATCCAGTGACGCACCTGCTGCGCATGCTCCTCCGGCACGCCGAGCATCGTGGTGATCACTTCGACGGGGAACGGACCGGAGAAGTCCTGCACCACGTCGAACCTGTCGGGATCGGCCGCGTTGAGATATTTGTCGATCTTCTCGACGACCATCTGGCGCTGTGACTGGATGGCGCGCGGCGTGAAGACCTTGTTGAGCAGACTGCGCATGTGGCGATGGTCGGGCGGGTCCATGAAGATGATCGCCGACGGCGGCTTTTCCCCGGACCGGACCATCGAAAGGTCGATGCCGTACGACGACGAATACGTCTCGAAGTCCTTGAGGCCCGCCGCCACATCCTCGTGCCGGGTCAGCGCGTAGAAGTCGTATTCCTCGCTGTAGTAGACCGGCGCTTCTTCTTGCATTCGCCGGTAGGTATCCCAGGCCCCATTGAAAAACTCCTGGGAGAACGGATCGAAGACGACCTTCGATTTGGTCATTGCACACTCCTTGCAAACGAGTTGCCGGCCATTACAGCGGAATGCCTGACTGTAACGCTAACGGTAGTGCTTTCGTGGCGCGACGCAAAGGCGCACATGCTGCCAAATCCGCTGAATCCGGCCCGCATCATCCCGCCTCCTCGCTCACCGAGGGTGCTGCTGCCACGCACTCGTCCGCGAAGGCAAAGACCCTGCGGTGGTAGTCGGCGGCACTGTGACCCAGGCTGATGTTGTGTCCCGCGTCGGGCTGTCTGTTGACCGTGAACCGCGGCGAGCCGGAGAACAGTTCGGTAATCTCAGCCATCGCTGAATCGTCTGTCTGCCAAACCCTTTCGTGCTCGGCAACGCTGAATTGCACCGGCACTTGCACGGCGGGCGCAAGCGACGGGAAGGTTTGCCGCGCCCAGTCGGACACCATCTGGTCCTCGTAGGCCGGGGCGCTCGGCGAGATGGTGGCCCCGTTGAGCACCTCCGATGGATACAGCCGCTCAGGCTGCCACAGCAGGTCATACAGGCCCGCCGGCTTACGTTCCCTCGTTGCCGTCTTCAACATCTCGCGGGCCACCGGATGGTAATGGCGGCCGGTGCCCGCCAATTCGATACCGAGCAGATCGGCGCCGCGTTCGTCGGCGGCCATCCGCATCGTCAGTTCGCATCCACCCGAATGGCCCATGAGGAAAAGCCCCGAGCCGCGCGGCCGCTGCCCGATGATGCGATCCACCGCCCCATACGCCAGGTTGATTCGCTGCTCGGGTGCGGCCATCGCGTCGGGATAGGGAGCGGAGCTGCCGTAACCCGGCCGGTCCAGGGCGATCACGGTGAAGCCGGCGGCAGCGCCGGTGCGCAGCAATGACAGCGATGGATGGCCGGGGCAATCGAAATAGATTGCGGTAGTGCCGCCGCCGTGGATGGCAACGATCACCGCTTTGGGGTCGGGGGCCTCGGCGACTATCGCCGACATCGGTACGCCGTCGACGATCACGATCCTGGGGCGAACGATCATGCGCCGCTCCTCCTCATCGCTTCGTCCCCCTCGCCGCTGCGCCGCTGGGGGCGCCCCCACTGCATCGTCGCCGGCGCGGCGCGCTCATGTGTCCGTCCTCAGCAGAAGCACCCCGCTGGGAGTGAGTCCGCCGCTGCTGACCACGCCGACGCGTGCATCGGCAACCTGACGTTCGCCCGCCTCGCCGCGCAACTGGGTGACCGCTTCGTGCAGCAGGCCCATGCCGTGGGTTCGGCCGTGCGACAGCTGGCCTCCATGAGTGTTGAGCGGCAGCAGGCCGTCACGGGCGATGTTCTTGCCGCCGTCCAGGAATTCGCGGGCCTCACCGATGCCGCAAAACCCCAGCGCCTCGATCCAGGACAGGCAGTTCATGGTGAACCCGTCGTAGAGCTCGGCGACGTCGACGTCGGCCGGCCGCAGTGAGGTCCGCGTCCAGACGTGTGCGGCCTGACCCAGTACCTGCGGTTCGTGCGTCAAAGTGCTTTGGTCCCAGTCGATCCGCTCGATGATCTGTGTTCCCACGGCTTCCACCAGGACGGGAGGCTTGGCCAGGTCGCGGGCGGCATCGACGGCGGAGACGACGACGGCGATGGCCCCGTCGCAGGGCACGTCGCAGTCGTAGAGACCGAAGGGCGTGGTGATGGGACGCGCGCTCAGGTAGTCGTCCATCGTCATCGGCGAGCGGTAGACAGCGGTGGGGTTGAGTTCTGCGTTGGCGCGCTGGTTCAGCGCGATCCAGCCCAGCGTCTCCTTGGTGGTGCCGTAACGGTGGAAGTGCCGCTGCGCGTTGAGGGCCAGCGTGTGCGCCGCGGACGTGGCGCCGAACGGCCACTGCCAGCTGTCGGTTCGGCCCATCGACGGAATGATCTTGCCCTGCTTCATCAGCTCGTTGAAGGTGGCTTCCCACAATGTGCGGAAGCACAGCACGTGACGGGCCAGCCCGCTGGCGATCGCGAGCATGGCGGCGATCACCGACCCGCCCGGGCCGAACGTCTCGATGCCGCCGTTGTGCCAGGCTGGCCGGATGCCGAGAGCGGCTTCCAGCGCGGTCACCCCACCCTCGCCGAACCCGCCGAGATTGCCCCCGCCCGGATAGGTCGACAAACCGTCGATGTCGTCGAGCGTCAGCCCAGCGTCGGCGACGGCCGCCTCGCATGCATCGACAGTCAGCGACAGGGGCGACACCATCAGCCGGCGACCGATTTGCGACATGCCGATCCCGGTGAGGGCGACCTTGTCCTCGAACTTCTCCGTGGTCAGCATGGGCCGGACGTATTCGCCGAAGCACTCCGGCGCAATCTCGTCGTCGGGCAGGGGACTGGTCGCGCTGTCTGTCGCGGGTTTGAAGAGCGGCAGCCACACATCCTCGATCTGCTCGAAGACGACTTCGACTTGTTGACCGAGCTCGAGCTGATCGGGATCGCACTCGACGATGTTGGTGGTCAGCCGAACCCGCGGATCCTCGGCGATCGCCACCTGCGCGATGACGTAGGGCGCGGGCATCCCGGGCAGGCTGAAGCGGTGGTTGACGGTGAAGCCGGCCAATGTCGCCTTGCCCGAAACGGCCCGCACGCCGATGTCGCGCGAGCGACAGTAGCGGCACACCGGCGCGGGCGGATGGATCAGCGCCTGGCACGCCTGGCATTCCTGTAGCCGGAGCTTGCCGTCGGCGCCCGCCTTCCAGAAGAACTCGTTTTGCTCGGTGAGCTGGGGCAGCGGGCGTCCCGGTGCTGCTGACACGTCACCTCCGGTGGTAGGCGCATTGTACGAATTGGAGAATTACGTTATCACTTCCGAGCAGGGACGATCTAGGTCCGTTGTGCTGTGCCCCGCCACACGAACTGGCGCTCACAAGATCCGGCACTGCGTTGCTGGCTATCAGCACTAGCATCACTTGCTAGCGTCCAACCGATGGTCCGGATGATCACTTTGCGGCTTTCAGACAGCGCCTACGAGGCTGTGAAGCGCTACGCCGACGCAGATCAGCAGTCGATGAATTCTTGGATCGAGAAACTTCTCGATGTCGAGGACATGAGGCGCCGCTGCGCGGCACACGACCAGTGGATGCGAGCGCACCCCGATGCAACCGCGTTCAGCGAGGCGTGGGCGGATCGCAATCTCGACGAGCTAGCGAAACGTTGACCATTTGGTGTGGGTCTGGGTGAGAATGACTGGGCTGCACCGGGACTGGTCACTAGTCTCCGGAAGGCCAGACTGAGCGCATATCGCCGTCGGATCGGCGTCCAGGCAATTACCGACGTGAATAACATGCTCTTCAAAGTCCGTGCGACGCCGGATCGATAGCAGAGTTCGTGTTGGTCCGAATGCGATCGGCGCGGAGCACCTCGGACGCTCACTGCATTCGGGAAGGGATCCAGGTGTCCACCTGTGGCAGTCAAGGCGTGACGACGAAGCGCCCGCCTCGAAGTGGCCGCAGCACTTCGAAATGTCGACGGTCGAGCGTCACAATTGTCCGCGTTCGGTAGCGATCCGCTAGCACGACATTGGATGCGTCCGTGACCCCGATGCGCTGGTCACGGTACTTTTCGATGATCGAGGCCGCCTGCTCCAAGTCGGCCGCACCAAATGTGGCCAGTTCCCACGCGCCGCTACTGAGTTCTCGCAGTCCCGCAAGCTCCGCATCGATCCCAACGCGAGTGGCGACGAGATAGTCGAGTTCCGCCACGACGAACGGCGATACCACCAACTGTTCCTTGTTTCTTTCGATGACGCGTGACACCGCTGCGTGGTCTGGCTCGTGAGCGTCGAAATATGCGAGCAGGGCGCTGGTGTCGATGATCACCGCTCGCCGAAGCCTTGCAGCAGCTCGTCGATGCGCCGAGCTATGGGCTCCGATCCCGAGTACAGGCCACCCCTTGGGGGAGGCTTCGCACTACCTACACCCGCACGGATCGATTCGCGGATGACTTCAGCTTCGGACACACCGCGCTGGCGGGCTGCAATCTTCACAGCTTCCTTGAGGTCACCCGGCAAGTAGATCGTCGTCTTCTCCATCGCCGTGTATGGTACCACCGGTAGTGCCATATAACTGCGGTGAAGACGGTCTCCTTTTCATCTGACGAATCTGACACGTCACCTCCGGAAGCGAGCTGTAGTGGTATCGCCCCCGAGCAGGTACTATTCAGGCCAGATCGCTCGTACGCGAGCCAGTGTGCGGCGGCCTCGGGCTGTGCTTCAGCGCTACACTAAGTCACTGTGACGACCAAGAACATCACGCTCTCGATGCCCGAGGAGTTAGTACGCCGCGCGAAGGTGCTGGCGGCCCAGCGTGATATGTCAGTGTCGAGTCTGGTTGCTCGATTGCTCGAGCAACTTGTCGGCGACGTGCGCGACTACGACGAGGCATGGGAGCTCGAGCGTCAGAAGATGAGCGCGGGCCTGCTGGAGGTCGGACCGATCACCTGGACCCGCGACGAGATTCACGAACGCTGACCGTGGAGTTCGTGGACGCGAACATCCTGCTCTATGCATACGATGTGGCGGCCGGCGAAAAGCACGAAGTGGCCAGCGCGCTTGTCGATCGCCTCTGGCGTGAACGCCGTGGAGCATGCAGCGTGCAGGTTCTGCAGGAGTTCTACGTCAATGCGACGCGCAAGATCGCAAAGACGATGGATCCCGACGTCGCGGTCGACACGCTCAAGAACCTGGTGCGATGGCGCGTCCACTCCCCGTTGCCCGACGACGTCATCGCCGCAGCGACTTTGTCGAGTCGTCACCGGCTTTCGTTCTGGGACGCCATGATTGTCCGCAGTGCCGCCGAATTACGTTGTGACACTTTATGGACGGAAAATCTCAACGACGGTCAGGTTATCGAGGCGTACGTGTAGCAAATCCGTTCGCGCACAGATGAGTCGAATTCGCAGAGAGAGAGAGAGAGGCTCTCGCTGACTTCGAAAGCCGAGCTGCCATGTTTGACGTGGTGTTGATAGTCAGTGCGGCTGAGACATGAGGTGGAGTTCTTCGAACCGGGCCAGGGCCGAGTCGCGCTGGTTGGGATCGAAGGTCTCGAAACGTGTCACGCGCTTGCCGTCGAGGAGCATGAGCACGACGAATGGGATCTCGATCGCGACGCCATCGGTCGACGCGCCTTTCACGACCAAGTGCGCGATCAGACCCGTCGCCGAATGCGTGAGGACATTGGATAGTTCGACCCACAAGTCGGGTACGAGCGACGCCATCGTCCTGATCGATGACATGTGGCCGGTGATCGTTTGCAGGTCTGGACTGGACAGCTGCCGATGGCTGACGTAAGCGGCGTCAGCGATGAGTGTGGCGAGCGCATCCCAGTCATGACGGTTGGTCACCTCGGTCAACCGCTGCACCGACTTGATGATCTCGGGGTGTGCGACCTCATCGGATGCAATCCAGCGATCCGCCAGTTCGGCGAACGCGTCATTCATGTCCTCGGGATCGAAGTTCACGGTGTAGCACAGCAGATCGTCGTCGCCGACTTGCGTCACGTGCAAGACCTCGGCGACTACGGGCCGCTCGTCGAAATCGGTGTCACGCCAACGGGTTCAGATTAGCGCGAGGCGAGATCCTCTGATCGCGATGGGCTCCACCTCGACCCGCCAGCTGCCGGGTACCGTCTCGATCATGGCGCGCACGGCCTTACGCCGCGCTGGACCTTCGAGTTCATCTAGCAGGCCTTTTCGTCGGTCCTGATATAGACCCCCTGCACTGCTGAGCGCGAAAAGACCGTCCAGGTCACGGCGGTTCGCCGCGTCGGCTACGCGCTCAGGTTTGGGCTGCGGCGTTCTCAAGTGGCGGCACTTGCCCGTTGAGCTCGTCGAACCTTGCGAGCGCGGCGTTGAGGTCTGCTTCGTCGAACATCTCGCAGCGGCTGATCAGGTCGCCTTCGACCGTGAAGAGGTCGACCATCCGCCACTCGACATCAAGGCCTTCTTTCGAAATCCCTTTCAGGGTCTGTGTGACGACGGCTCCGATTTCGCTCAGCCGATGCACACTCTCGGCGACGAAGCGGACATTCGGCATGAGATCCCACGTGGCACGGATGTTCGCGGTCAACTCACTCGCGTCGTTCGTTAGGAGCGGGCGATGATCGACGTAAACCGAATCTGATGTAGCCGAGGGGAATTCGTGCCGGTTGAACCCGGCATAGGTCCTCGCGATGATCGACCATGTGTGTGCGTGGGCGGCTGCTTCGCCGGCAATGTATCGGGCATCGAGTTCCTCGAACGCGGCGTCGATGTCGTCAAGGTCGAATAGGGCTGCAGCGGTGAGCCGGTCGTCGGCGTCGACCTCAACAACGCCGATCATTTCGGGGCCAGTCTCTCCGGGTTCAAAGCCACGGGCCGAGGACCAAACACGAATGAGAGCGAGGCGTTGCCCGCGAGTCGCGAGGACGGTAGACGCAATGTCCTCGAACCCGACCTCGGCGACCGCTAGATAATTCGCGATATGTGCGTCACGACCGCGTAGGACACCGGCGTTGACAACCCGACGGTGATCATGGGTAGAAAAGTCGTCGGACATTGTCTCGGCCATCGCAGTCCAATCTCGGGCCGCGAAGCACGCCCACTCACGCGTTACCGCTTGGCTTGCGGCATTCTCCAGCCGCTGCGCCTGCGGTTGCAGTTCGTCGAACCTTGCGATTGCGGCGTCGAGGTCTGCCTCGTCGAATACTTCGCAGCGGTTGATCCGGTCGCCCTCGACAGTGAGAACAAAGATCATTCGCCACTCGGCGGCGAAACCTTCTGGCGAGGTCCCATGCGCCGTGTAGGTGGCGACCGCTCCGAAACCGCTGAGCCGATGCACCGCCTCGATGCGGATGCTGAAGTCTGGCGTGACATCAAAAGTGCGCACGGCTGCTTGCGGGTCAGCCGCGTCGATTATCGCGAGCGGCCTGTGGTCGATGGTGATGAAGTCCGCAATGGTGTGCTCGCGCCGGTTGAATGCGGCGCATTCCCTTGCGATTACCGACCACGTGCGCGAGTGGGCCGCCGCTTCGCCCGCGAGGTAGCGAGCGTCGAGTTGTTCATAGGCGGCGTCGATGTCGTCAAGGTCGAATATCACACCCGCGACGATCCGCTCGTCGGCATCGATCTCGACGACGCCGAGCATCTCCGCGCCGACCTCGCCGCCCGGGCCGCGGTTGAAGGAACGGAGATGAGCGAGGGCGACGCGCTCCCCGCGGGTCGCGATGATGCTCGAAGATGTTGTCTCTGCGCCGATCTCAACGGCGGCTCGATTGTCTGCGATGTGCACGTCTCGGCCACGTCGAACCCCTGCGTTCACGACATGACGGCGATCGTCCACGACAATGTCGTCGGCCAGTAGCTCCGACATGGCAGGCCAGTCCCGGGTCGTGAAGCATGACTGGTATCGCTCGAATATTCGGCCTGCTGCGTTTTCCAGCCGTGGCGCCTGCGGCTGCAGTTCTTCGAAGCGGGCGAGGGCCGTGTCGAGGTCTGCCTCGTCGAATAGCTCGACGCGCTTGATCCGGTCGCCCTCGAACATCAATATGTCGATCGGCCGCCACTCTACGTCGGAGCCCTCCTCTGAGGTCCCGCGAGCCACAACGCTCACGACTGCCCCGAGGTTATCCAGTCGGTGCACAGCCTCGACATACATGCGGACTTGGGGTGTGAGGTCCAATGCGGCGCGGAGCAATGCTGCCCCGTCAATCGCCTCGGTCGAGATGAGTGGTCGATGATCGATGTAAACCGAATTCGAAGTCATCGTGGGAAGTTCGTGCCGGTTGATCGTGGCGAACGTCCCGGCAATCGCCGACCAGGTCTGCGCGTGCGGGGCCGCTTCGCCGGCAATGTATCGCGCATCAAGCTCGGCGAACGCGGCCTCGAAGTCGTCGGGGTCGAATGAAATCATCGCCACCATCCGTACGTCAGCGTCGATCTCGACCATGCCGAGCGCCTCGGCGCCGACCTCGTCGGTCATGCCGCGGTTGAAGATACGGACCCGCGCGAGGGCAAGGCGCTCCCCGCGGGTCGCGATGATGCTGGCAGAAAAGGTGGGGTCGCTGACGTCGACGGTGGCTTGCATATCCGCGATATGCACTTCTCGGCCACGTCGAACCCCTGCATTCACGACCCGGCGGCGATCGTCCGTGACAATCTCGTCGGCCAGTAGCTCCGCCATGGCGGCCCAATCGCGAGCCGTGAAGCACGCTTGATACCGCTCGATGATCTTGCCCGCCTCGTTCTCTAATCGCGGTGCCTGCGGGTGCAATTCATCAAAGCGGGCGAGCGCGGCGTCAACGGCTTCGTCGTCGAATACTTCGCAGCGGGTGATGAGGTCATGTTCGACCGTGAAAACGTCGACCACGCGCCACTCGGCGTCAAATTCCTCTTGCGAGGTCCCCTGCAGGACCTGGGTCACGACGGCTCCGTATTCGCTCAGGCGATGCACAGCCTCGAGGTGGAATCTGACTTGTGGAGCAAGGCCCCAAGTGGCACGAAGAGATGCGGCAATATCAACCTCCTCGGTCCGTACGACCGGTCGATGATCGATATAAACCGAATCCGATGTCGTCGAGGGGTATTCGTGCCGGTTTACTGCGGCCTGGGCCCGCGCGATGACTGACCACGTGTGCGCGTGGGCGGCCGCCTCGCCGGCAATGTATCGGGCCTCCAGCTCTTCGAATGCGGCGTCGATTTGGTTGAGGTCAAACGTCACGACCGCTGAGAACCGATCGTTGGCGTCGACTTCTACTATCTGCAGCGCATCAGTGAACTGGAATGACTCGGGTAGCGCGTCACTGCCCACTTGCACCCGCCTCAGGACGAGGCGGTCCCCGCGGGTGGCAATGACGGTCGACGAAAGTTTCTCGGCCGCGATACCGGCGATGGCTTGCATGTTCGCGATTTCGGCATCCCGACCGAGTCGCACACCGGCGTTGATCACCCGCCGACGATCGTCATCCAATACGTCCTCGGCCATCATTTCGGCCATGGCGTCCCAGTCGCGGGCCTCAAAGCAGATGTGGAACCGCTCGACTGCTCGGCTTGCCGCGTTTTCCAGCCGCGGGCCCGGCCGGTTGAGCTCAGCGAAGCGGGTAAGTGCGGCCTCGAGGTCTGCCTCGTCGAACAATTCGCAACGGCTGATCAGATCGCCGTCGAACACGAAGAGCAAGATGTCGCGCCACTCGGCCTCAAAGCCCTCTTGCGAGGTGCCACGCGCGGTGTGGGAGACAACCACTCCAAGGTTGTTCAGGCGATGGACAGCCTCGATGTAGACATCGAGGTCCGGCGCGTCGTCAAACCAGTCGTGGACATATGCGGTTAGCTCGCCGGGCGCAAACCCTGCTCCGTGCCGATGGTCAATATTCGCGCAATCCGGTGTCATTGCTGGGAGTTGGCGCCTGTTGGTCGCGGCGTAGGCGCCCATAATGAGCGACCACGTGTGTGCGTGGGCGGACGCTTCGCCGGCAAGGTAGCGCTTCTCGAGTTCCGCGAAAGCGGCGTCGACGTCATCGGGGTCGAATGCAACGTGGGCTGCCATCCGCTCGTCGGCATCGGCCTCCACAACGCTGAGGAAGTCGATACGGAATGCCCCGGATTGTTGGCCGCGGCCGACGATCGACGACCGACATAGCGCGAGGTGCTCGCCGCGGGTCGCGATGAGGGTCGACGTAATTCTTTCGCCGCCGATCTCTGCCACGGCTTGACTGTTGGTGATTTGGATGTGTCGACCGCGTGTGATGCCGGCATTCACGATGTGTCGACGATCATCATCGATCATGTTCTGCGCCAGCGAATTTGCCAGCGCGTCCCAATCGCGGGCGGCGAAGTATGTCGTATAGCGATCGACGAGTCGGCTTGCGGCGTTTTCCAATCGCGGTGACGGTCGATTGAGCTGTTCGAATCGCGCGATCGCCGCGTCGAGGTCCGCCTCGTCGAACAACTCGCAACGGCTGAGCAGATCGCCGTCGAACATGAAGAGCCCGATCTCGCGCCATTCGGCTTCAAAACCGTTCTGCGAATTGCCATGTGCTCTTTGGGTAACGACCACTCCAAGGCTGCTCAGGCGATGGACAGCCTCGATGTAGACGTTGATGTCCGGCGAGTCGGCAAATATGTCGTGAACGAATGCGGTCATCTCGCCAGGCGCGAACGCTGCACCGCGTCGATGGTCGATGTTCACCCAATCCGGTTTCAGCTCAGGGAGTTCCTGTCTGTTGATGGCGGCGAAGGCGCCGGTGACGAGTGACCACGTGCGCGCGTATGGTGCCGCCTCGCCGGCGAGGTAGCGTGCGTCGAGTTCGGCGATGGCAGCCTCGAAGTCGCTGGGGTCAAACACGACCCGCGCAACAATACGGTTTTTGGCATCGACTTCGACGATGCCAAGAACCTCGCTGTGGAACGCATCGGGCGCTTGCTCGGCGCCTAAGAAGCGGGTACGGCCCAGGAACAGACGCTCTCCCCGGACTGCGATGACGGTGGACGTCATGTTCCTAACTCCGACGTCAGCCCACGCCCGCATATTGTCGAGATCGGCATCTCGACCCACTTGGACCCCTGCACCCACCACGCGACGACGATCGTCACTCGAAAAGTCTTCAGCCGTCATCTCGGCCATCGCATCCCAGTCGCGCGCCGCGAAGTACGCGAGAAATCGGTCACTAATTTGGCTTGCCCTATTTTGCAGTTGCGGCGCCGGTCGGCTGAGCTCATCGAACCGTGCGATCGCGGTGTCGGCGTCCTGTTCGTCGAAAACCTCAGTCCGGTTGATCATTTCGCCTTCGACGGTGAACATCCCGATCCCGCGCCACTCGGCCGTCAGGCCCTCTTGCGAAGTCTCATGCGCTGCGTAAGTGATGACTGCGCCCAAGTCGTCCAGTCGGTGCACGGCCTCGACATAAGATTGGTTGTCTTGGTTCGGATCCGGGGCCGCTCCAATGTATTCGATCAGGTCGCCGGGTCCCATCGCGGTCTCCCGCCGGTGATCGACATTGACCCAGTCGGGCGAAATCGCTGGCTGCTCATGTCGGTTGATCGCTGCATAGCTTCCAGCGATTACCGACCAGGTGTGCGCGTGGGCCGCCGCTTCACCCGCGACGTAGCGGGCGTCGAGTTCGGCTATGGCGCCGCCGAAGTCGTCGGGATCAAAGGTTAGCCAGGCAGCGATCCGGTCCTCGGCGTCTAGCTGGACGAGCCACAGGAGATCGACTCGGAACCCCTCGGGGTCTTGATCGCGGCGCGATAGTCGTGAACGGATGAGGACGAGCCGCTCGCCACGGGTGGCAATGACGTCTGACGTCGCATGGGTGACGCCAAGATCAGCGGCTAGTCGGAAATCTTTGACCTCAGCGTCGCGGTCCTGCCGGGTGCCGGCGTTGACCACTCGACGGCGATCTTCGGATGACATGTCATCGGCCAAGTTGTCACGCAACGCATCCCAGTTGCGGGCTACAAAGCAGTCCAGGAAGTGCTCAATTACTTGGCTTGCCGCGTTTTCCAGCCGCCGCACTTGCGGGCGCAACTCCTCGAAGCGGGCAAGGGCGGCGTCTACGTCGTCCTCTTCGTAGACTTCCAACCGCGTCTCGCCCCGGCCGGCGTAAAGGAGAAGCACACGGGGCCACTGCAATTCGTTTCCATGGACATCGGTGCCTTCGATGACGAATTTGGCAACGATGCCGTGGGCGTCGAGCGCGTATACCGCAGCTGTCCGATAGCGCGCGTCGGGCACGAGCGCCCACAATTCCTCGACCGCGCGACCGAAATCCCCAGGCGCGAAACCGATATGTCGGTGATCGGTGTACACAAGGTCGGCAATCCTCCGTCCAGGTTCGTGACGGTTGAGTTCGCCGAGCGTTTCCATTCCGATTTGCCAGACTCTTGCGTAGGGCGCTGCCTCGCCGGCTAGGTACCGCGCTTCCAGCTCCTCGTAAGCGGCGTCGTCATCATCCAGGTCAAACGCGATCATCGCCACGATCAACCCGCCATCGACCTCGGTGATCGCCAGCGTTTCAGTGCCGAAATCGTCGCGACCGTGGAACGTTACATGACTGAGGCACAGACGATTGCCTCTCAGGGCGAGCGGCTTCGCCGAGATATTCATGATGCCCAAGTCGGCAATCGCGCGAAGGTTAGCAACTTCCGTGGCGGGGTCGCTGCTTTCTCGCCGGAGTCCTCGCCGCCGGTCATCGAGCCGAACGTCGTCGGCGAACAGCGCGCCGATCTCGTCCCAGCGGCTGGTGGTAAACAGCTCGCCGATCCGATCGTTGATCCGACTCGCCGCGTTTTCGATCTGTGGGGCACTTGATCGCTGTGCCTCCAATCGCGCGTGCGTGGCCTCGAGTTCGGCCATCGCGGCATCGATGTCGTCGATGTCGAAAAACACTTGCAGCGCGATACGACCGTCTTCGTCGAGGCCCAATAGCTCGAGCATCTCATCACGCGGCGCGGTGGGGCTGACGTCTGAAGTGGCTATCTCTAATCGGCTTAGAGCAAGTCGTTCGCCGCGCACGGCGACGACCGCGTGACGATGACGCATCGGACCGACTTTGCGGCCACGTCGTCCCATGCGCGTCCATTCACTAGCCGAAAGTTCGACCCGCGGGTAGCCGACTATCTTCCGGCGGTTCTCGTGCGAAATGAGGGGGGCGATGAGCTGCTCGACCTCATCCCACGCCTCGCGGTCGACGGCGGAGTCGAGGCGCCCAATTGCTTGCGCACACACATTGTCCGGCTGGACCAGCTCCCGCGATTCAGGCGGCGCCGGGACTGTCGGCCGCTCGGCACCCAGGATGTCGCGCGCCATCTCGGCAAGCGCCGCAGCGCCTTTGCGCTCGTACAGACCGACCGCGCGCTCCGCAGCGGCTCGCGCACCGGCGACGTCCCCGGCAGCTCTCAAAACCGTTGCCAGCGAGGCACATGCGTCGCCGTGATCAACCAGCAGGTCGGTGCGCTCGGCAAGGGCGACCGCAGCTTCGGCGGTCCGCCGGGCTCCTTCGTGATCATCGCCGCGCGACAGCAGATGCGCTCGCAGGCTCCGCCACGCGATCGACGGCTTCAGCGCGTGCCCAGCGAGACGCTCACTCTCCCTGCACAATTCGTCAGCCTCGGCTACGCGGTCGAGCGCGAGACAGGTGCGACCCAGCAGCGCGGCGGTCTCCGCCGTGTCGCCGTCCAGGCCCATCCGACGAAAACCGTTGTAGGCCTGACGAAGATGCGGCTCGGCCGCGGCCGGGTCTCCGACGACCAGCTCGACAATGCCGGCGAAGTGCTGGACCTCGAGAAAGGCATGGCGCAGACCGAGTTCGGTGACCGTGCGCCGGGCCGACTCGATCATCCGCCGGGCCGCCTCAGCGCGTCCGCGAAACGCCTCCAGGACCGCCTGGCACCGCGTGGACGTCGCCTCGACCGCGGGGGAGTCCGTCGTGATTCGCAGCAGCCGCACCACATCCAGGCACCGCCCGCCCGCCCGCGGAACCGGGTTTGGTCCCCACAGCGCCGCGAGTGGCGCACCCGCCAAGACCGCGTTGGCGCGGCGGTGCTCGCGCGCGCGTCGCGCCGCGGTGAGGGCGTCGTCCAAAGCGATTTCGCAATCGCCGATCCTTCCGAGGCGCGTGAGGCAGCCGGCACGGACGGTGTGCGCCATGGCTTCTCCGGCCGGGTCGTCCAGCTCGGCCAGCTTGCTCGCGGCCGCGCCCACCGAGGCCTCCACCTCGTCGAGCCGTTCAGGATGGATCAACATCGAGAGTTGTCCGTCGAAGCACGTCGCCCACGCCGCGAGACGGGCCGAATCACGCGTCGCATCTTGCAGTTGGGCCACCGCGCCTGCCGCTGAAGTGACGTCACCCGCCGCTAACAGCGCCTCGCAGCGGGCGATTACCAGCGCGGCGACCTGGTCGTCACGGTCGGGCAGCTCGTCGTCGATTTCCTCAAGCGCGTGCAGCGCCCGGTCGTAGAGGTCGGCGGCGCCTTCGTAGGCCAGCCGTGCCATCGCCTGGTCCGCCGCGCGCCGGCAGTACTCGACGGCCTTGGCTGCGTTCCCGGCCCACGCGCATTCGAAGTAGTGATAAGCCAGTTCGGCCAGCAACTCATCGTCGGCGCCGGGCTCGGTCTCCAGCGTCGCGGCAATGCGCTGGTGCAACCGCAGCCGCCGCACAGACGGCAGTTCGGCAAGCAGCGACTGCCGGACGAGGGCGTGGTTGAACCGATAATGACCGCTGGATTCTTCGATGATGATGCCGGCCTTGCACGCCTCGTCGAAGGCGTCGACCAGGTCGTCCCCGACCACGCGCTCGACCAGTTCCAATCCGAACCGGCTGCCGACGACCGCGGCTGCCGCGAGAGCTTTGTTCGTCTCCGCCGGAAGCCGGGTCAGTCGGCGGGTCACGGCCTCACGAACCCCTTGCGGGAGGGTGCTTGGATCCCAATGGCCACCGCTTTCGTCGACGTGGCGCAGTGCCTCGATGAGGAAGAAGGGGTTGCCGCCGGTGACCGACGCCAGCGCCCGCGCCAGCTCTTCGTCGTCGAAGCCCGCCTCCGCGACATATGCGGTCACGTCATCCTCATCCAGGCCACCGAGGGCAATGCGCTCGGCGGTGCCGTCGCGATGCAGGTCGGCGAGCATGGCTGCGAGGGGGTGCGAGCGGTCCAGGTCGGTGCTGCGATACGTGCCGACGATCTGCACGCGGTGATGCTCGCCGAAGCGCAGTAGGTGGCGCAGTAGCAGCAGCGTGGGTTTGGCCGCCCAGTGCAGGTCATCGAGAATCAGCACGACGGGCGCGCTGGCAGAGGCGATTCCCAACAGCGCGACGACGGCGTCGAAAAGTGCGTAGCGTTCGGTGTCCGGGTCCGCGCGGGTCGGCGCGGCTAGATCAGGTAGCACATCGGTCAGCCCAGGAACCAGCGCCAGCAGTGCTTCCGCGCCGCGCAGCCCCCGAAGCCGATTGGCACCAAGGCATGGCACCAGCGAACGCAACGCTTCGGCGAACGGCTGGTACGGCGCACCGAGGTCCTCGTCACAACGGCCGTAAATCACCAGGGCGCCTTGGTCATAGGCCCGCCGGGACCATTCGCCGGCCAGGCGCGTCTTGCCGACACCCGGTTCGCCGGCGATCAGCACCGCGTTCGTGCCACCGGCAAGCGCGCGCTGCCACGCGGAAAATAGTCCCTCGAGCTCACGACCGCGCCCGACGAACGTTCCCGGGCCGCCGAGTACTGCGGGAAGCTCGGGACGGTCGATGGGCGTATCGGTGGTCGGCGCCGTCGCGCTGACTTCGGCAGCGGCGAGCCGAAGTTCGAAAACATGCTCCGGCCGCGCGAGATTTTTCAGCTGGCGCATCCCGAGGTCGGCGAGCTCGACGTCATCGGGGAGTGAGTCGATGACCAGCTCGGCGGTAGCACCCGAGCACAGGATCTGGCCACCCTCGGCAAGCGAGCGTAGGCGCGCGGCGCGGTTGACCGCCCGACCGAAGTAGTCGCCGTCGCGCAGCTCGACCTCCCCGGTGTGTAGGGCCACGCGGATGCGCATGGGCTCGCGCAACGCCCATGGCTCTTGGCCGATCGCTTCTTGCAACTCGATAGCCGCGGCGGCAGCCGTCGATGGCCGCTCGAAGACCGAGAACGTGGCATCGCCTTCGCCGCGCGTCTTGATCAACCGACCACCACGCGACGTGACGACCTGTTCGACGAGCTCGTCATGTCGTGCCAGCGCCGCGGCCATGGCCTCGGCGTCTGCCTCCCAGGCCGCTGTCGAACCTTCAATGTCGGTCAGCAGGAAGGTCACCGGCCGAGTCAGCGTCGAAGGCTGTTGTGCCGCAGGGATTTCCAGCGCGGTGTCCTGGGCGACGACCGCGGCCTCGAGCCGGCGTAGGTCCGGTCCAGGGTCGACGCCCAGCTCATCGGCGAGTAGCGTCCGGGCCCTTTGGTAAGCGCCAAGGGCTTCGCCCTGCCTGCCGGCGCGGTAGAGCGCGAGCATCAGCTGGCCCCAACGCCGCTCGCGCATGGGCGCGTCGGCCACCGCGGCTTCCAGCTCGCCGATGATTTCCGCGGCGCGCCCCGTCAACAGGAGCGCGTCAGCACGATCCTCCACTAGCGCGGCATGGCTCTCGATCCACTGTGTCTTTTCCGAGGCTCCCCGCCGGGTGTCGGGCAGTTCGGGGATTCCGCGCCAAAGGGCGAGCGCTTCCTCGAAGCGGGCCACCGCTTGGCCGATGTCGCCGGCAGCCGCGGCAGCGCGCCCGAGTCGGGCGGCCGCTTTGTAGCGTGAGGCGTCGACGTCGCTGTCGGCGAGGGTCCAACCCGCGCCCTCCGTCAAGACAAAGCCGTCGCCGAGGGTCCGACGCAGCGAGGAGATGTGGGTCTGCAGGGCTTTGGCGGCTGTGCGCGGCTGATCCTCACCCCAGAGCAACTCGACGAGGGTGTCGGCCGAGACAACCGAACCGGCGCGCAACCCGAGCATCGTGAGGATGGCACGAGGTTTGGCGCCCGGAATACTGACGGGTTCGCCGTCCTGCCGGACCTGGAGAGGTCCCAAAACCCCCAGTTCCACCCATGGAAGCGTACTCACATTGACAATCGTCGGCGCTGGAATTCAATGCCTGGTCAAGATCGAGTAAAGACGCCTCGGGGCGCTGGCTGGCTAACTTTCGGCTGCCCGTATAGCTGGTGAGTCCCAAACGTCAGCTTTGTAACGGAGCCCTAGAATAAGCCTCATGCTGCTGTTTGACCGGGCTTTTAAGAAGCTCATCAAGCAGGGCGAGCTGAGTGTTTACGACGCGGACGGCAAAGCTCTCGGAAGAGCAACTCAAGATCGCGCGCGAGCGGGCCGAGCCGGCGTGGCTAGTCCGAGATCATCGCCATGTATGACGACCACTTCTATCGCATGTGGGAGTTCTACCTGGCGGGCGCGATGGTCGGTTTCTTCAACCGCGCGATGGTGAACTACCAGGCCCAATAGATCCGCGACCGCCGCGCATTGCCGATCACGCGCGACTATATTGCCGAGGCGGAGGCGCGGCTGAAGGCCTGACTCGCATCTCCGTGCTGAGGCACATCAGCCACATCAGTCTCTCCACGACTCGACCACTGATTCCGCAAGTTGATATCGCCGGCGATATCGAATTGCGGAGGGCAATATGGCCTGCTTTTCTGGTGCCTAAATGGCAGGCGTGACCCGGTCGATTACCGGGTGAATCCCCACTGGGCTTCGTTCGATTCGGTATGCACGTGCGCCGCTGGATCGTCCTCGTCGTGCAGTTCCGGGTGCGGCACGCTCGGTCTGCGATCACCGATCTCAGTGATGGCGTGCACCGGACAGTCCAGTAGCGCCCGCATCACGTCATCGTGGTCTTCGTCGGCGACGACGCCATCCCCGGTCAGCGACGCGTATCCCCAGTCGTCGAGCGAGAAATACCCAGGCGCATGCTTGGCGCACAGTCCGAAGCCGTCGCACACAGTGCGGTCCAAACGGATTTTCATGGTTGCCTCCAAGCCTCAGCCTGGTAGGGACGGTCGGCGCGGAATGGCTGGTTGCGGCAGTCCGGACAATCACCGTCGAGATGGACCGCCACCTCCCGCGGGAACTGGTCCAGCAAGCTCGCTGCCACGTTGCAGGCGGCGTCCAAAGTCGCGCAGGCGCCGCGGCCGCGCAGCACCACCGACCAGCGGCGCAACCGGTCGAGGTCCTCGGTGGTGGCGACGCCATCGCGCAGCGCCGCGCCGACCGCGGCCATCGCCGCCGTTCCGTTGAAACAGGATCCGCATTGCCCGGCGTTTTCGCGGTCGAAGTAGGCCAGCACCGAGGCCGCGACGGCAACCGGGCAGTCGTCGGTGATCAGCGAGATAGCCCCACAGCCCAGGCCGCTGCCGAGGCCCCGCATCGTCTCATGGTCCAAACGGGTACCCAGCACTGTCCGATTGAGCAGTCCGGCGAAATAACCACCCATCAGCGCGCCCCGCAGCTGATCGGCCGAAACTCCATGCAGCGCAAGCAGTTCAGTGAACGGTATGCCATGGGGAAGTTCGTAGAGAACCGGTGACCGATCCGCGCCGGTGATGGTCGCCAGAAACGTACCCGGCGAACCCGACGTGCCCGCTGAGCGGAACGCTGCCGAGCCGTGGCGTTGCAGGAAGGGCAGATTGGCCAGGGTTTCGACATTGCTCACCAAAGTAGGGCGCTCCCCGACACCCTCTTCATACGGGCGCGGTGGCTTGTCCGTCGGCTTGGCCGGGCCGCCGTTGATGGCGCGGACCGCTGCGGTTTCCTCGCCGGCGACGTAGCCGGGCGTCACCGTCCACAGCTGCACTGTGACGGAGCCGAGTATGCCGGGGTCTAACTCGCTTAGCGCGGTTTCGACGCTGAGTGCCGACTCCTGGTCCGACACATAGACGTAGGCGCGGTCGGCGGCCACGATTGCCGCGGCCAGCCGCAGCCCGTCCAGCACTAGATGCGGGCGGTTGCGCAGCAACCATCGGTCCTTGATCGAAGCCGGTTCGCCCTCTTCGCCATTGGCGACGACGACCGTGCCGCCTGCCGACTGCCCGTTGTCGCGCACCGAACGCAATTTGACCGCTAGCGGAAACGCGGCACCGCCGCGGCCGAGTAGGCCGCCGGCCTCGACTTCGCTCAGCAGTGCATCTGCGTCAGCCAACGGCTGGTAGCCGCCTTGTTCCCGGTATGTCGCGTAGTCCTCCACGCCGGGCACCAAGAGCCGGGGCGCACAACCCGGCCCGGAAACCGTCGTGATCGTTGCTTGTGTCTTCATGATTCAGGCCGCCGTCGCTCCAGTTAGGCTATCCCGCATGCGGACCGCGGTGATACGGGTCAACGTCGACCCGGGCGGTGTGCTCACGCCAGAGCAGTTACGCAACGGCACGGCGGAGCTCCGTGAGCTGGTGGCCGAGTTCGGCGCGGAAATGGTGGAAAACGATCTCGCGGCGATGCCGGACAGCCGCCGCGAGGTCATGCTGCTGATCGGCAGCGACGATGTCGACACCACCAAGAAGGCTGCAACTGACCTGTGCGCCAAAGCATTTGGAACTCTGCCGAAGACGGGCACAGTGACCTTCATCAGCAGGGGAACCGACGACGATGCCCACGGGGTGCTGTCCGGGTTCGGACTCACCGGCGAAATCGACCGCCAGCCGGGCGACGAGGGTTTCGACGTCGTCTATGTGACGTTGCGCGAAGAAGACCTCGAACGCATCCCGGAAAGCCGGATTCATACGGCGCTGGAGGCAACGTTGAACTGCGAGGTCCATATTCGTACCCGGTGAATACATCACGTGCCCAGGAATTCCAGGATCGGGGGCGCCGCCAGCACCCAGGTGTCAAACATGTTGAAGTGCTTCACCCTGCCGGCCGCGCGGTCTTCGGACGCGCGCTCCCAGGCATCCTCCGGCCACGGCGGATCGATCAGCTTCGATCCCTTGATCAGGCAGCTGACTTCCAGCGATGTCCGTTTGGGATGATCCCAGTCGTTTTCGCCGCCGCGGATGATCAGCGTCGGAACCTTGATGCGGTCGAACATTTCGTCGTCGACACCGGGGATGGTCTGTCCCGGCTTGGACACGAACGCGTTGAGCCAGCGCAGCATCACCTTGAGAAACTCGTCCTTGTCGAAGTCGAGGAACCGCTGCTTGTTGGCCGGGTTCTCCTCGATGCGCTCGCGCCACTCCGCGACCTTCATCACGCCCTCCATCCCGGTGCCGCGGGCGGCGAGAATGCTTGGCACGACGTAAAACGAACCCAGCACGAAGGTGCCGTAAATGCCGCCGACGATGTTCCACACCACCAGCTTGCTGACCATTTCGGGGTACAGCATGGTGGTCAGCATGGAATCCCTTGCGCCGCCGGAACCCCCGGCCAGGATGCAGCGATCGAAGCCCAGTCCCGTGACCAGCTTGTGCAGGGTTTCGGCACGCATATGCGATTCGCTTTGGCCATAGAACTGGACATCGGAGGCGCCACAGTTCGGCCGGTCCCACAGCAGCACGCGATAGCCGCCGTCGACCAGCGCCTCGGCCAGCGGGCGCAAGCCGTGGATTTCCTTGCTGAACCGGCCACCTGGCGTCAGGGCGATGAGTTCGCCTGAGTCACCGAGGATTTCGTAGACGACGTTACCGCCGTTCACCTCGAGAGAAGCCACCCGATACTCCTGTCAGGCCATCACCAAGACGTCATTGCCGACAACGCGTACCGGATATGTCCGGATGCTCCACTCCGGCTTGACCGCCGTCGTGCCGGTTGCCAGCTCGAAACCCCATTGGTGCCAAGGACAATAGATGTACTCCAGGTCTCGTACCATGACCGCATCACCCGCCGCGGACTCGTCGACGATGGTGCGGCCCCGGGGCCGTCCCGAGCAGAGTGGGCCGCCCTGGTGCGGGCAGTAGTTCGCGATCGCGTAGAAGGTGCCGTTGACGTTGTAGACGCCGACACCGTGCCGTCCGATTGGGACCAGTTTGTGTGTGCCCGGCGGGATCTCGTCCACTGTCGCCACTACATGCTCGCGGCCCTGTGCGAGGCGGGGCCGCTTGGTTTCTTCGGTCAATTCAGAGCACCCGGGTCTGACCCTCGAGGACCGGAACGGTCTCCGGGAGGTGATAGGTTGCAATGCCGTTCTTGTACATGATGGCTTCGCGGGCGCCCTTGGGAAGGTGCTTCACCAGCCAGCGCGGGTCGTCGAAAGTCCAGTGCGGGTAGTCCGATGAGTACAGCAGGATCTTGTCGCACTCCATCCATTCCAGCGCGCGAGTCAGCTCGGTCTTGTCCTCCGGGTAGTCCAGCGGCTGGGTGGTGAACTTGATGTGGTCCTTGACGTAATCGGACGGCTTGCGTTTGATTTCCATTCGCGACTTGCGGGCTTCGTAGATCGCGTCCATCCGCCACATCAGCGGCAGGATCCAGGTAAAAGCGTGCTCCACGAACACGATTCGCAGCGTCGGGAAGCGGTCGAAGACACCGTCGAAAATCAGGCTCATCACCTGGTTCGCGGCCAGCAGCGAGTAGGTGACCATGAAGTCGTGGTTGTAGCTGGGGTAGCCGACCGGCGGTGTCGGGAGCATCTCGTAATTGCTGCGCGATAGGTGACAGCTCACGGTGATGTCGTGTTTGGTGGCGGCCGCCCAGATCGGGTTGTACATCGGGTGACCCCAGGACGGTCGCGGCTCGGCCTTGATCAGGATCTGCGCCATGTAGGGGTGCCCGGCCCATTCCTCGATCTCGCGGGCGGCGCCTTTGGGATCTTCGACCGCGGCGCAGATCGACCCGCGCCAGCGCTGGTGCCAGTTGTTGTGGCTGTCGAGCCAATGATTGGCCTGCCAGTGGTTGAGTGCGGTCGAATACGCCTGGTGCGCCTCGGGTAGGCGCGGAGTGCGGCCGCCGGGCTCCAGGATTGCGATGTCGGAGCCGGCTTCCATGATCAGCTGGCGAAACGCCATATCCGGGTCGCTGCCGGGGAATTCGCCATCGGGCGGGAAGGTGTCGACGCGCATCGCAAAGCTGTGCGCGTAGTCCGGGGCGTCGTAGTAGATGAGCTCGCCGACCTTGTGGTCCAAGAAGAACTTGCTGCGCCACGGCTCCGGGATGTACTGCGTGATCTCGCCGCGCTTGGGCACCGGGTGGACATCGGAGTCGACACATCGAACGGCGATGCGCTCCGCGGCGGGTATCCGTTCCTGCGTTTGGGTCAGGGTCATCGTGATCTCCCTTGCTTTCTGTCCATTTTGCGACTACCCGCGTGCCAGGTCGACCGCTATGTCGATCCCGTACAGGTTTGCCGCGTTGCGCCAGCACACCTTCTCGCGCTGCTCGGCGGACAGCGCTTTGGGCAGCTTGCGGACATCGCCGCACTGCCAGTGCGGGTAGCTGGACCCGAACATCACCATGTCGTCCTTGCCGGTGAAGCCGAACCATTCACCGGCGAATTCCACGTCGCCGGGCCCGTCGAGGCTGCCCTGCACGAAATAGACGTGGCCGGGCAGGTAGTCGCTGGGCATCCGGGGTGCCCACGGTGTCTGCTCGAGATGTGGGCGCCCGAAGGTGTCCATCCGCCAGATGAACGGCGTCAGGAAGTCGGCGGCACCGTCGGCCCAGACGAACTTCAGCGTGGGGAACCGCTCGAACACGCCCTCGGCGATCATGTTCATCAGGTGGTAGATGTAGTTCAGCGCCATGAAGCTGACGTATTGCTCGTAGGTTCGGGTGTGCCCGGACGGCGTTGGTGGAAACCCGATGCCTTCACCGGACTCGATGTGCACCGCGACCGGAAGGTTCGCGGCGGCGGCAGCCTCCCATAGCGGCCAGAATTGTGGTTTGCCGTAAAGCTCCCGGGACTGTAGCGGGACGCCGACCTGGACCACGCGTGGGTGCGCACGCCATTTCTCGATTTCCCGCACTGCGCCGGCGATGTCGTCGGGATTTACCCGGATGGTGCCGCGGAATCTCTCCCCGAACTCGTCGTGTTCCAGCCAGCGCGACACCATCATCTCGTTGTGTGCGGCGTGCAAGGCGCTGCCGAGATGGCGGTCCGGCATGATGCCGCGGCCCATCGGATGCAAGACCGCCGCGTCGACGCCGCGATTCGAAAACAGTTCGTTCGCAACGAATTCGGGGTCCGAGCCGGGATAGCGCCGGTCCGGCCCCTCGGTGTACGGCGCGTACTCACTGCCGGGCGCGCCGTACCAGTCCATCTCGTAGTCGGGGAAACCACGGCTCTTGAACGGCTCGCGCAGGAAGGATCGCAGATCCTTGTTGGACGGAAAGAAGATGTGCACGCTTGCATCGATCACCGGCGTGCGTATTCCGTCAGCGTGTTCGATCACGAACGCCACCCTCCGGCTTCGCTGGACAAAGGAAGCCCGTCACGAGCAGATGATAGCCAACCTAACATTTTTTCAAGCGGTTGATCAATGGACTTCCGGTAAGCATTTCGGTTAATCATCGGTGCTGGTAAACGGTCATATTCTAGGGCTGGCGTAAGGGCCATTCTTCGGAGAGTATAATACCATTCTCACTGGTGTGGGCGAGTGCCCGGTGCGCCTCGATCGGATTAGCTGTCGGGCTGTGCAGGCGTTGCGCCCGCTCGGCCGACCGTGACGCCGGCCGCTTTCTCCAGCGGCTTGATCACGGATGTGAAGTCCGAATCGGGGCCTTGGTCGCGGACCGTGGACTCCCAGATCCGGCAGATCGATTCGGCGAGATCAGCCGGCACGCCGAGCGCCCTGGCTTCGTCGAGATACAACCGCACGTCCTTGACCATCAACCCGGTGGCGAAGCCGTAATCGAAAGTCCGGGGCAGGATCGCGCGGGGAAACTTGTCGCGGCTTGCGCTCGTCGCACCCGAGCCCGCATTGAGCACGTCGATCATCACGCCGGGATCCAGTCCGGCCTTGACGCCCATCACGACGACCTCTGCCGTCGCGACCAAGACGTTGGCCGCCAGCATGTTGTTGGCGAGCTTCATCGTCTGTGCGGAGCCAGGTGTGTCGCCGATATAAAACGGCCGGCCGATCGCCTCGACTACGGGTCGGATGACGTGGAAGTCGCTGAGCGGGCCGGACACCATTACCGCGAGCGTGCCCTTCTCGGCACCGCTGACGCCGCCGCTGACCGGACAGTCGAGTGCGACGATGTTCCGTTCGGCCAGCAGGTCGTGGATCTGCACCGCCATGTGACTGCCGACCGTCGACAAGTCCACATACCGCTTGATCCGGGCGCCTTCGATCACTCCGGTTGCCACCTCCAGCGACGCCGCCGGCGACGGCAAACTGGCCATGACGGTCACGACGCTGTCGGCGACCTCTCGAGGCGACGACGCCGCCCGTGCCCCGTGGGCCAGGATGCGTTGCAGCGCAGCGGCATTTGTGTCGTAGGCGACGACATTGTGGTTGTTTTCGATGAGCCGTCGCGCGATGGGAAAGCCCATGTTGCCCAGGCCGATAAACCCGATGTCCATGGCCGGTGCTAACTCTCGTCGAGCTCGGCGAAGGTCTGTTGCGCGATGCGAAAGCTGGCGACCGCGGCGGGCACGCCGGCGTAAATGGCGACCTGTAAGAAGATCTCGCGAATCTCGTCGCGGGTGACGCCGTTGGTCAGTGCAGCCTTGATATGGGTGCGCAATTCGTTGGGCCGGTTGAGGATCGGAATCATGGCCAGGTTGAGCATGCTGCGCGTCTTGCGCGGCAGCTGCTCACGTCCCCAGACCTCGCCCCAGCAGTACTGGGTGATCAGGTCTTGCAATGGCTTGGTGAAATCGTCCGCATCGGCCAGCGCCTTGTTGACGTATGCCTCACCCAACACCGCGGACCGCACTTCGAGTCCCCTGTCGTACGCTTCACGGTCCACCGGTCTGCTCCTTCGACGTCGCGCTGAGCCGGCAATTGCGGCCCATCAGAGCATATATACAAGCTCGTATACTTCCGAGTCGTGGTTCCGACAGCACGCCGCGGGCGGCCGACGCAGGCCGAAGCAAAGAAGTTACACCAAAAGCTGCGCAAGGCGGCCGCCGCGACGTTCGTCAAACACGGCTATGACGGCACCACCATGGAATCGATCGCAAGGGCCGCCGGCATCACGCGGCGGACGCTGTACGCGCGCTATCCCGACAAGCGCGCAGTTTTCGTCGATGTCATCCCCTGGGCGCTCACCCGCAGGACCGAGCCCGAATCGTGCGACGAACTCGACGACCTTGATCTGCGCGACGCCCTGGTCGCGATCGGGCGCGCCGGGCTAGCCCGCGCAATCGACCCAGACATCGTGCGTTTGACACGGATCGCGATGAACGAATCGGCCCGGTTTCCCGAGTTCGCCGTCAGCGCGCACTCGATGACCTGGTCGGGGCGTCACCGACAAGTCATGGACTTGCTTCGGCGACACCAGGAGTCGAGAACCATCGAGGTCGAGGATCTCGAGTTGACCGCCGGGCATTTCATCGCATTGATCGAGCACCTCCCCGCGCGGCTGGCTGATTACGGCATCTATCGCAGTCCGGAGGACGAGGAGCGCCACTTGCAGCATGCGGTCGATCTGTTTCTTCGCGGCGTTTTGCCCCGCGGGTGATCCGGCAACTCAGATGGCACTACCCGGCCTCGTACTGGTCCACGGCGGCGCGCATGCCGCCGACTGCTGGGAGCTCACCGTTGCCGAATTAGCCAGGCGCACACCAGAATTGCGAGTATTGGCAGTGGACCTTCCGGGTCGCGGGCGCAATCCGGCGGATCTGGCGAGTGCGCGGATCGCCGACTGGGTGAACTCCGTGGTCGCCGATATCGACCATGCGGGATTGGGTGATGTGGTGGTCGTCGGGCATTCGATGGCCGGGTTGACTGTGCCGGGCGTCGTGGCCAAGCTCGGGCCGGCGCGGGTGCGCGAAATGGTTCTGGTGGCCGCGTTCGTTCCACCACAGGGTTCGTCGGTGGTGGACACGCTGCGCGGACCCCTGGCTCCATTGGCACGATCGGCGCGTTGGATACGCGCATCGTTCCCAATGCCCAGATCCCTAGCGAGATACGCGTTCTGCAACGGCATGACTCGCCAGCAGCGCGCGTTGGTGCTGTCGCGGCTGTGTCTGGAATCTCCGGCTGTCATCTTCGAACCGGCCGATCGCAGCGGCCTGCCCCAGGGCGTGCCCCGGACGTGGATCATGACGCTGCGCGACCACGCACTCTCCTCGCGACAGCAGCTCGACGCCATGAAATCACTGGGCGGCGTCGACACCTTGATCTGCGTCGACGCCTGCCATGACCTGATGTATAGCGAACCAGCATGGCTGGCCGCCACCCTGGCTGAGCGCTGCACGCGGTGGGCAGAAAGCTAGTCAAAACCAGGTCGCGCCGCCAGCGCTGGATCGTTCGCTGAAAAATGTCATTGAAAAATGTCAGTGAATGGGTGCACAATGCCTCTTGATGACAACGCAACTCAATGACGGGCCGCGCGGACGTCAAGCGCAGCGCCTCGAAACCCGTCAGCGCATCTATGACGCAGCGCTGGCCGAGTTCCGGCGATCGGGCGTGGCCGACGCCGACATCGGTGCCATCATCTCGGTGGCGGGCGTCGCTCGGGGCACCTTCTACTTCCACTTCCCGACCAAGGAACACATCCTCGAAGAGGCCGAGCGCAATCTGGTCGGCCGGCTGGCCACGGACCTCGGGCGGTTCGTCTCCACTGAGCCCGACCTGTCGTCGACCCTGGCCGAAGTGGTTCGACTGGTCCTGGCGGCCGAATCAAGGCTCGGCGCCCGGTTGTTCAGGGACGTTCTGGCACTTCACTTTTCCCAGACGCGGCCGCCCGGTTTCGGTAAGCCCAGGGATCATCCACTGGTCGGGCTGGTCGCCCGGGAGATCGAGCGGGCACAGCAGCGGGGCGAAGTCCACCCGGAAGCCGACCCCGTCCACAGCGCACTGTTCTTCCTGCTGGGGTTCTACGCACTGCTCGTCACCATCCACGGCACCAAGGCGTCGCGCCGTCGTGTGATCGACGACTTCGTCGCCAACACGCGCCGCGGTCTTCAGGCTCCGTAAACGACCGGGGTAAATCGATCCATGAGGAGGTTCGACATGTGGCAGGACTTGGTGCGCCTCGGCGCGGGATGGGGCACAGCCGCTGCGCTCGTGGGGTTTTGGTACTACATCATGCGCGGCATCGGAACCTTCTGAGCGGCGGGCATGTAATGAACGATCGAGATCGGCAGCGTAAGCGGGCACTGATCGTCTTCCAGATCTTTATCTACGGCTATCTGCTGGTCATGTTCAGCATCCAGCTGTCCATGTGGGCGACCCGGAACTGGTAGGGGGAGACGTGAATCTGCCGCTGACCAACCACCATCCCGGAGCCCTCGACACGCAAATCGAGGACAGCCGCCGGGCGCAACATCGCGCCGACAAATGGCTCGTCGCAGGGACTTTGGTGATGGGCGCTAACGTGCCAGGAATCTTCGGCCTGCCCATGTTCCTCTGGGGCCTGGCGTTGCTGAGACGAGCATCGAAGGCCGGCTTATCCGTACGACCGATCATGGTCACCCTGATCGGCTACCTGGTCATCTTGGACGCCGGCCTCAACCTGCAGGGCTGGATCCTCGATATGGTTGCCAACCACTCGTTGGTCTACCGCGTGCTGTACACGGCGATCGGCAACGTGATGGACGGTGGCTACTTTTGGCACTACAACCAACTGTGGATCGGCGGCGCGAGTGCGCCGGGTGAGAAGGGTTGGGAATTCGCCTGCATTTTGGTGGTGTTCCCGATGCGGATCGCCGCCGCAATCGCGTTCTTGCGGATGAAGCGGTGGGGTCACCAATGGCTGATCGTCACGTGCTGGTTCGGCGTTGTGATCTGGGTGGGCTATGTCATGAACATGACGGAGTACGCCGACATTCGTTATGCGGGAATCGTTTTCCCCGTCCTGGGCTGGTGGGTATTCGACATCATGTACATCACCCCGTTCCTCGCCATTCCATACCTGCACACCGTCAACCGCGAAATCTTCTCGGAATAAGGAGGATCTGATGGACGGATCCAAGGCCGCAAGGCCGACGGCGGACTCCCCTGCCGAAGACCTACCGTTGGGAACCGATACATATCACGCGCGTCTGCACAAATGGCTCAGGCGCGGCATCGTGGTCTGCCTGGTCGGGCTGGTCCTAGAGGGATCATTCACCCTGCCGTTCCTCGCCATCTGGTATGGCTACCCGACACTGGGATTCCGCGACATCTGCAGCGAGCTCATGAAGGTGCGCTACAACAATGAGTCGTTGGAGTGCCAATACCCTTATGCATTCTTCGGCCCGCCCGTCAACGGTGCACCTGAAGGGGCGGGAGTCGACACCGCCAAGGACCGGTGGGGAATCCAGCCCGCGCCGCAATATCCGCGCCTCGGCTTCCGCGAGCTGGTCAGGATCCACGACGCTCGGATTGCCCGCCAACAAGCCGCGCAGCACAGCTCTGGGATGCAGCGCACCGGCGACGGCCATTAATATACATCAGTGTCTACTTAATATGCCCGGTCGAGAGGTAGTAACCGTTGACATCTGTGACTAGGCGTCTGGCGGACTTCGTCGGCGCAAGCGATTGCTTTGATACTCCTCCCGCCGACCTGCTGCCCGTGCAGCTGGCGGCAGCCAACGAGCGACTGCAGAGCCAGGCCGCCGAGATCCCGCTGCTGGCCAATCGCGCGGAATCGACTGGCGTGAAACAGATCAAACAACCCGCCGACCTGGTTCCGCTGCTATTTGCGCACACCACTTACAAGACCTACGCGGAAGGCTGGCTCAATGAGCGACGCTGGGACCGCATGGGCAAGTGGCTGGCGACCGTGTCAACCCGACCAGTGCGCGACCTCGACACCGACGGTGTGGAAACTCTCGACGACTGGATCGAGCGGCTAGAGACCGTCGGCCACTATGTGTCGTGCTCCAGCGGGACCACCGGGAAGCCGGCCATGCTGTCCTGCACCGAGCGGGACATCGAACTCTCGGCGCAGATCAATGTCGAGGCGCTGCTGTGGGCAACGGGCCTCACCCGCGGTGAAGACCGCAAATTCCTTGGTCTGGGACCGCAATTCGCCGCCCCGCGCGAAGACGCGATCCGCCAGGCTATGGTCGACTGCTTCTCCTCGCGGTATCCGCCGTATCAGTTCGGCGACGGTGAGCCCATCACGGTGGGGTCGATGGTGGAGATGATCACCTTGCGGCGAAAGCTGGCCGATGGCACGGCACGTCCCAACGAGATCGCGGAGTTCGAACGCATCGCCGCGCAACGGGCGGCCGACATGGACGCGTCGGCCAAGAAGGCCGTCGACGCGGTGATCGAGGCCCGCGAGCTGCCGTTGCTTGCGACCGGTATGTTCGCCACGCTCTATCAGATCGCGGAAGGCATCCGCGCCAAGGGTCATGGTGGCGACGACTTCAACCCGAACAACGCGATGATGGTCGCAGGTGGACTCAAAGGTGCTGTGCTGCCGGAGAATTACCGCGAATACGTGCTGGAGACGTTCAACGTCGCCGAGGGGCGTCTCTACCACATGTACAGCATGCGCGAGATCAATGCGACGTTTCCGCTATGCCATGCCGGGCGCTATCACATCTCGCCGTGGGTGATCATGCTGCCGTTGGATACCGACGGCGAACACTTGCTGGACGCCGGTGGCGGTGAAATCGAGGCTCGGGCAGCGTTTTTCGATACTTCGATCGAAGGACGCTGGGGCGGGGTGATCAGCGGTGACCGGGTGCGCGTCAGCTTCGCGAGATGCCTATGCGGCCACCAAGGCCCTACCGTGGGCCGAGATATCACCCGGTATGCGGACCTGCCGGGAGGAGACAAGATCACCTGCGCGGGGTCCATTGACGCCTATGTGCGGGGGGTGGCATGAGTACGGATGCGCGAGCAGACGCAAAAGCACCTAGAAATAGCAAATTTTGGGTACTTTTGCGTCTGTTCGCCGGAGGGTGGGTGGCATGACTATTGTCTCGGCGCCGCACTTCGTCCGGGGCAAACTGGTCGACGGCGATGCGGTGCGGCATACGTCGCGCGACCTGGGCGCCGACTTCAGCACTCCGGCAATCGATCTCGACGCACTGGTACTGCCACGATCGCAGCTGCCGCCGCTGCTCGACGTCAAACTCGCGGAGATCATCGACTTCTTGGTAGAAACCGGCAACCGCCTGCACTTGGACCGTAACCCGCACTTACAGCAATGCCTGGAGCTGATCGCTGCCACCAACCCGCTGCCGCGCCGGGTCGTCGAGAACCTCTATCGCCAGGCCCCGAATTACCTGACCAGGCAACTGCTGGAGAGCATCGTCGATTCGAACTTCGCCAACCGCGAGGTGCTGGACGGGTGGGTCGAGCGCATCGACGGGTATGGCAACAAGGGCGCGGTCCGGGCCTTTCCGCCACGCATGGTGCACATGTTGGCCGGCAACGCGCCGTCGGGGTGCGTCGCATCGATCGCGCAGGGAGCCTTGGTCAAGGCGGTCAACCTCTTCAAGATGCCGTCGAGTGATCCGTTCACCACGGTTGCGGTGCTGCGCACGATGGCGGAAATAGATCCGAAACATCCTGTGGTGCAGTCGATGTCGGCGGTGTACTGGCAGGGCGGGGATGCGGTGATCGAGCGCGCCCTGTACCGGCCGCAGTATTTCGACAAGATCGTCGCCTGGGGCGGAGGCGAGGCCATCAATAACGTGATCAAGTATCTGGGACCGGGCATCCAGTTGATCTCCTTCGACCCCAAGTCCTCCATCTCGATGATCGGTCGCGAAGCCTTCGACTCCCCGGACAGCATCGCCGATGTCGCTGAGCGCTTGGCCGCCGACACCACGGTCTTCAATCAGGAAGCCTGCCTGGCCAGCCGCTACGCCTTCGTGGAAGGTGAACGGCCGCAAGTCGAATCGCTGTGTGCCCGGTTGGCGCAGCGGCTGAAAGTGGACCGCGACTTCGCGTCGGCGTATGGGTTGCCGCTGGCAGCCGAAGTCCGGGAAGAGGTCGAGGTGATGGAGGCGATGGGTGACGTCAAGACCTGGGGTGGGTTCGACGGTCGCGGCTTGGTGATCCTCTCGAACTCACCGGTGGAGTTCCAGCCGACCAGCAAGACGTCCAACGTGGTGATGGTCGAATCACTCGACGATGCGGTCCGCTACGTCAACGTCGCTACTCAGACCATCGGCGTGTATCCGTACGCGCGCAAGGCGCAATTGCGAGATCAGTTGGCAAGCGCCGGCGCCCAGCGCCTGTGCCGGTTGGGAACCGCTAATGCGCATGTGCTCGGCAGCCCGCACGATGCCATGTATCCGCTGCAGCGCTTCGTCCATTGGATGGGCGACGACGACATCACGACCAGCGGCATGTGAAATCGTACGCCACCCAGTCGATCTCGCTCTGATCGTCAAGCTAGGTTGCATCAGGGGGCCCAAGCAGCGCGACGAGAAAGGGGCGGGCCATGCCGGAAGCCAGCAGCGACGTCTGGGAGGTGATGTCGACGGCCCGCACCATCCGGCGTTTCACCGACGAGCCCGTCGACGATGCGACCCTGGTGCGGTGCCTGCAGGCGGCGACCTGGGCGCCGTCCGGCGCAAATGCGCAGAGTTGGCGGTTCGTGGTGTTGCGCTCGCCCCAGCAACGGGCCGTGGTGGCCGAGGCCGCAGCCCGGGCACTGAAGGTGATCGAGCCGGTCTACGGGATGTCCCGACCCGCCGACGACGACAACAGTCGCCGCGCCCGCACCTACCGTGCGACCTACGAATTGCACGATCGTGCCGGAGAGTTCACCTCGGTCTTGTTCGCGCAGAAGCACTTTCCGACGGCGTCCGAGCTGTTGCTGGGCGGATCGATTTTTCCCGCGATGCAGAACTTTCTCCTGGCCGCCCGCGCCCAAGGACTGGGTGCCTGTCCCACCAGCTGGGCTTCCTACGGCGGTGAGCAGCTGCTGCGAGATGCCGTCGGCGTCCCCTCGGATTGGATAGTCGCCGGCCACGTCGTGGTCGGGTGGCCCAAGGGCCGGCACGGCCCCGTGCGTCGGCGCCCGCTCGCCGACGCGCTGAACCTCGATCACTGGGACGGCCCGGCCGACGAGCTGCTGGCCGCCCTGCCGACGATCTCATAGCCGCTTTCCGAGATTATTACTTCCGCAACCGAGAATGCTATTCTCGCCTAATCCGGTGAACAGGAGGCGGCCCGGCATGCTGTTGGAGTTCGACGCTGACCAGCGACTATGGCAGCAGACCGTGCGGGACGTCCTCGCCAAGCAATGCCCGCCCTCGCTGGTTCGTGGCGTTGTCGAGGATGGTGTCGACCCCAATCCGCTCTGGAAGGTCTATGTGGACCTGGGCTGGACCGAGTTGAACGATCCGGCCAGCGCGGTAGAGCTGGCCATCGTGTTCGAAGAACTCGGCCGGGCCACCGATCCCACGCCATTTCTGGCGACCATGAGCCAATTCGCGCCCCTGGCCGGGGATCAATTCGATCCTCGCGAGTCGGGGACCGTCGTCCACAGTGGCGTGTCGGCGCACCGGGACCCCGACGGGTGGGTGTTGCAGGGTATCGCACGCCATGTCCTGGACGGCGATCGTGCCGACCGGCTGGCGGTGGTGACGGACGCCGGGGTTTTCGTCGTCGCGGGTGACCAAGTGTCGGCGCGCCGCTCGGAGGTATTCGACCCGGTGCTGCATGTCGCGGACGTGTCTTTCGACCAGGTTCGATTGCCCGACAGCGCTCGAATGACCGCCGATCGTGAGCGGGCCAATCATGTTGCGCTGACCGGCATGGCGATCACCATGGTCGGCGCCTGCCAACGCATCCTCGATCTGGTCATCGAACACGTCCGCAGCCGTCATCAATTCGGCGTGCCGATCGGATCCTTCCAGGCGGTACAGCACAAGGCCGCCGATATGCACGTCGCGGTGGAACGCGCCCGGGCATTGGCATACTTTGCCGCGCTGACCATCGCCGCCGACGATCCCCGTCGCCGGCTGGCGGCGGCCATGGCCAAGGCGGCCGCAGGGGAGTGTCAGTCGCTGGTGTTTCGACACGGCTTACAACTGCACGGCGCAATGGGATTCACCTGGGAGAACGATTTGCAGTTCGCGCTCAAGCGGGCCAAGGCCGGGGAGTTGATGCTCGGCGGCGCAGCGGAGCATCGGGCACTCATCGCCGAGGAATATCGTGCAGCTGACTTTTGATCCCGACGTCGAAGCGTTTCGAGCGGAGTTTTCGGCTTTCCTCGACGAAAACCTCCCTCCCGCAAGCGAAACCACGGAGCGTCCCCGGTCCGTCTCGCACATGCCGGCGTGGGCGCGCCGGTGGCAACGGCTGCTGTTCGACAACGGCTGGCTATTGCCCTGCCAGCCACCCGAATTCGGCGGGCGCAACGCTACGGTGCTGCAGCAGTTCGTCTATCTCGAGGAGCTGTGCCGCCGCCGGATCTATCACAGCCTCAACCCGCAGGGCGTGAATATCGTTGCGGCGTCGTTGTTGTCGTTCGGCAGCGAAAAGCAGAAGCATCGCTGGGCGGTGCCGATCCTGCGGGCCGAGATCACCGCTTCGCTGGGAATGAGCGAGCCAAGTGCCGGATCCGATCTGGCGTCGCTGCGGACCGCTGCCGTGCGAGACGGCGATCACTTCGTGGTGAACGGCCAGAAGGTATGGACTTCGGGCGCGCACGATGCCGACGTGTTGCTGACGTTCGTCCGAACCGATCCCGATGCGCCAAAACATAAGGGCATCAGCGCATTACTGATTCCGACCAATACCGAAGGCGTGGTGTGCCGTCCGTTCCCGTCCATCTGCTCGGCCGACGACCTGGATTTCAACGAGGTGTTCTTCACCGATGTTCACGTTCCGGCCGAGAACCTGGTTGGCGAGCTCAATCAGGGCTGGGCGGTGGCCAACGGGTCACTGGGACATGAGCGCACGATGATGTGGCTCGGCTTCGCCGATCGGCTGGACAATATGATCGCCGATTTCCGTCCGGCCACGGCGCTCGACCGCGACCACTATGCGACCGCGATCATGGACAAACACGCTCTGCGGCTTCTGGGTTCGGTGGCGTTGGCCCGCACGGCCCGAGGCGAAGACGACGTGGCCCAAGTGTCGGTGCTCAAGCTGCTGGGTTCGGAGGCCGAGCGGAGCGCATACGAACACGCGTTGGCGGCCGCCGGACCCGACGGGCTCATCCACCCCGCGCTGAGCGGCCCGTATGCGCCGATGAATCTGGACCACTATTTCGCCAGCTGGTTCGAGCGCTACGCCCGCAGCTTCTCGGGCACCATCGCCGGCGGCACTTCGGAGATCCAGCGCAACATCATCGCCCAGCGCGTACTCGGCTTGCCGCGCGGCTGAGTTTCACTGGCGAGCAGACGCAAAATTCCGCGACACGCCGCGTTTGCGGGGGATTTTGCGTCTGCTCGCCGGACTACACCGGGTCGAACTTGGTGATCAGCCACTTGCCGTTGATCCGACTCAAGCCCACCAGCACGCTGCTGGCCCACATCGAGGGATCGGGCCTGTCCTTGCTTGTGGTGCTCTGGTCGACGAACACGAGAACCACGGCCGAATTCTGATGCAACTCAGACACAGCGGCCCCCACTACGTGGGCGGTGGTTGTCAACGACTTTTGTTTGGTCGCCGGAGCGACCGTTTGCTCGATGCGCTTGGTGTACTCGGAGAGGAAGTCTCCGGAAAGATACGACTTGGCGTTGGCGACGTCTTTGTCGAGCGACTCGGGTGAGTAGGACAGCAAGGCAACTGTTCCGTCGGAAGCTGCCTTGACCACCAACTGCGCGACGCGCGGATCGGTCCGATCGGTATGTTGTCTTGGCTGATACTGCGCGAAGTACACCCACGCCGTCACGCCGCCGGATATCAGCAGCAGCAGGATCAAAACGAACGGAACGACTTTCACGTTGCGCAGCTTGCGTGGCCAGTTGCCCCGACCCTGTTGGGTTGCCTTGGGGGAGTCGTTGTCTTCAGGCGGCATTTCGTTCACCGGGTCGCCGCTGGTCTGGGCTTCGTCTGGATCGTGCTCGACCGCCTCCGCGGTCTCGGTAGTTTCGATGTCGCGAATGTCTTCCGTCACGGTACGAAGTCAACTTTCGACATCTTGTACTGCCCGCCTTCTTCGGTCACGGTTACCCGGAACCGCCACACGCGCGGTTCGTCTTGGGCGCCAGCGGCATTGGAGATCCGCGATGTCGTCAAGACCAGTACGGATGCGGAATGCTCACTCATGGATTCCAACGCCGCCGCAGTGACCGTTCCCTGAGCGACTACTTTGGACTGCTCGACCACCGACGTGAAATCCTTTGCCCGCTGCTGGAAGTCGTCCCTGAACTGGCCGGTGGAGCTGTCCAGCAATCGCTGAACGTCTTCCTTAGCTCGCTTGAAATCCAACGAGGTCATGTTGATGATGCCCTGCCTGGCCCCCGCGACGAAATTCGCTGCGCGCTGCTCGCGCTCGGTCGCTTGGTGGTCTTGCCACGCCATGTATCCGCTGATGCCGGTAAAGGCGCAGATGAGGACGATGGCCGTCACTTGCAAGGTTGCCGAAAGTAACGGTATCCGGCGTCGCCATCCGGCCGGCCTGGATTCTGGTTCGACGGCCTCGACGGTCTCCTCGGCGACGTCCTCGTCGGCATCCTCAGAGCTGTCCTGGGTAACCTCGGCTGCCTCCGCGGTGTCGTCAGCGTGGGTGGCCTCCGTTGTTTCGGCGATCTCGGCCCCAGCCTCGACGGTCGCGGCTTCAGCCTCCGCGGCTTCGGTAGTTTCGGCGGCTTCCGCTTTTGCCTCGGCCAGCGCTTCGCGGCGTAGCCTGGCCGCGCGTGCGCGGGCACGAGCCGCAGCCGCGAGTGCTTCGGCCTCGGCCGCTTCGGCCTCGGCTTCTTCGAGCAACGCCATCGCCTCGGCTTTGGATCTGACCGAATCTTCTGGCGGCTTTTCCGCCTCAGTCATCGCGCTTACCGCCCGTTCCCGTCGTCCGCTCAACTCGGATCGCTCGTACTGTACTGCCCATCCCCCGAATCGGGGCTGCCCGCAAACCTGTAGACGAGGGTGGTTGCGGCTACCATCGCGCGAGCGAGAAGGGGTAGGTGTCGGTGCCCCCGGGTCCGCCGCCGCACCCCGTGTCGTATGTGGAAACCACTTGACCGGTCAGTGAGACCGCGTCCCAGGTATAGACGTCGTGCGAGGGAAAGAACTGGACCACGCAGCGCACACCGTCAGGCACGTCGACGGTCATGGTGTAGGTGCCGTTGGATAGGTGAGCATCTTCAGCCCACCACGCCGCTTGCCCATTGGGTTGAGGTATCGCTTGGACGTGTAAGCAGTCCGGCGCGTGAGAAACACAGGGCCGAATCAACCACAGCCAGCTGTGGCCGGGATCGCGGTTGGTGTCCACCCGGTAGTTGCCCACCTGCATTTCCGCCTGGGCAGTCGGCGTGAGGGTCAGAGCCGTCACGGTCAACGCAAGGCAGAATGCGAATGTCTTCACGACGCGTCTCCCATCTCGGCACTTGAAAATCAATATAAGGTCCGGCGGCGCTGATCAGACCTACTCGACTGAATCGGAGCGCTCAGGTGTTGCGGCCGCCGTTGACGCCCAAGATCTGACCGGTGATGTAGCCGGCTTCCTCGGACACCAGAAATGCGCATGCCGCAGCGATGTCTTCGGGCTTGCCCATCCGGCGCACTGGCGTCCGGGCGATGTTCTGTTCGAGGTCGCCGAGGAACCCTTGATCCGCCGCGTTGCGCAGCATCGGGGTGTCGATGAACCCCGGCGGCACCGCGTTGACGGTGATGCCGCTGGGTCCGTACTCGAGGGCCAACGATTTGGTCAGCCCGTTGACCGCCGACTTGGCCGCCACATAGTGGGCCATGTATGGCACACCGGAATGTGTGCTCGACGACGAGATGTTGACGATGCGCCCCCAGCCGGCCTCCACCATGTCGGGCAGCACCGCCTGGATCATGTGGAAGACGCCGTTGAGGTTGACGTCGATGACCCGCTGCCAGTCCTCGAACGTGATGTGGTGGAAGCGCTTGAAGCCGTCCAGGCCGGCGGCGTTGACCAGCACAGTGACCGGCCCGAGCCGGTCGTGAATGGCAGACAGTGCGGCATCGACCTGGGCTCGATCGGTTACGTCGGCGGTGAAGGCCCGATCGTCGTCGGACGACGGTTTGAGGTCGACGGTCGCTACGTCCAGACCATCGGCACGCAAACGCCGCGCCACGGCCTGACCGATGCCCGATCCACCACCGGTGACAACTGCGGTCTTCACGTCAGCGACCCCTGAATCTGTGCGCCCACCGGCGGAGTCTCCGCCCGAAAGAACGGTCCTTACGAATATGAGAACCTTACTCTCGGAGTTGAGCGTCGGGCAAGGCGCCGGCAAAACCGTGCTCGAACTGCGACGAAAGTCCCGTCAACTCGACATCTGTCTGATTTCCCGCAGGTCAAGGCGCGGATGTGGTTCCTGAGATTTTCTTGAATTCTCGAGAGCCGAATGTAAGATTCGCCGATGAGGAGAATCAAATTATCGTGACTGTGGCAGGGGGTTCGATGGCATCGCAGGACGTGGGTCCGGCCATCGCGGAAGCGCCTTCAGCCAATGCTGCCCCCATTTCAGACGACGGCGCGCCGGCCCGCCGACTGTTGATCGACGGCCGGCTCGTCACCACCGATAGCACGTTCCCGTCGACCAATCCCGCCACCGGCCAGGTGGTGGGGTACGCGCCGGACGCCGGCGTCGAGGAGGCCACACAGGCCATCGCCGCGGCCCGAAGCGCGTTCGATACGACGAGCTGGCCCACCGATGTCGAATGGCGGATCCGATGCCTCGACCAGTTGCACCGGGCGCTGCTCGATCACGCCGAGGAGTTGCGTGAGCTGACCATCGCCGAAGTCGGTGCCACGCGAATGTTGACCCACGCGGCCCAACTCGACGAGCCCATCGGCATCGTGCGTTTCTACGCCGACCTGCTGCGCCGCTATCAGTTCACCGAGGACCTAGGCGAGACCGAATCGCGCGGTATGAGGCATCACCGCTGGGTGGAAAAGGAAGCCGCCGGGGTGGTGGGCGCCATCATCGCCTACAACTACCCGAACCAGCTCGCACTGGCCAAGCTGGCCCCTGCGCTGGCCGCCGGATGCACCGTGGTGCTCAAGGGCGCGCCCGACACCCCGCTCGTCACGTTGGCGCTGGGCGAGCTGATCGCCAACCACACCGAGATCCCGCCCGGCGTCGTCAACGTGTTGAGTTCGTCGGATTCCGCCGTCGGGGCCGCGCTGACCACAAGCCCCGACGTCGACGTCATCACCTTCACCGGCTCCACCGCTGTCGGTCGGCGGATCATGGCCGACGCCAGCCACACCGTAAAGCGGGTCTTCTTGGAGCTCGGCGGCGAATCGGCGGTAATCGTGCTCGACGACGCCGACTTTGCCGCCGCGAGCATGTTCGCGGCGTTCAGCATGGTCACCCATGCGGGTCAGGGCTGCGCGCTCACGTCGCGGCTACTGGTGTCCAGGCAGCACCACGACGAAATCGTCGAGATGATTGCGCGCAACTTCGCCAAGGTACGCCACGGCGACCCGGCCGATCCGAAGACGTTCATGGGACCGCTGATCAACGAGCGCCAGCGGGACAAGGTGGACGGCATGGTCCAGCGGGCCATCGCCTCCGGGGCGACCCTGGTCACCGGCGGCAAGCGGATAGATCCCGGCTACTTCTATGCACCGACCCTGCTCACCGGTGTCGATCCGGACAGCGAGATCGCCCAAGACGAGGTCTTCGGCCCGGTGCTGGTGGTGATCGCCTTCGACGACGACGACGACGCCGTGCGCATTGCCAACAACTCGATCTACGGTCTGGCCGGCGCCGTGTTCAGTCGTGACCAGGACCGGGCGTTGGCGGTGGCGCGGCGGATCCGGACGGGCTCGTTCTCCATCAACGGCGGCAACTACTTCGGCGCGGACAGCCCGTTCGGCGGCTTCAAGCAGTCCGGCGTCGGCCGGGAGATGGGGGTAGCGGGCCTGGAAGAGTTTCTGGAACGCAAGACTTTTGCGGTTCCGACCGGGGCGGCTGACGGGGCCCGGGCATGAGGCCGCTGGAGGGCATCCGCGTATTGGAAGTCGCCATGTACGGATTCGTCCCGTCCGCGGGCGCCGTGCTGGCCGAATGGGGCGCCGACGTGGTCAAGGTCGAGCACGCGGTGACCGGGGACCCGCAACGCGGACTTCGCCAGACCGGCATGCTGCGGGTCGACGGCGACCCCAACCCCAACATCGAGCACGCCAACCGCGCCAAGCGCAGCATCGGACTGGACATGTCGGTGCCCCAGGGCAGGGAGGTGCTTTACGAGCTGGCGCGCCGCTCGGATGTGTTCTTGACCAGCTTCCTGCCCGATGCCCGAGAAAAGTTCGGCATCGACGTCGACGACATTCGGGCGGTGAACCCGGCGATCGTCTACGCGCGGGGCAGCGCGCTCGGTCCCCGCGGCGCGGAATCGGGCAAGGGCGGCTATGACATGACGGCCTTCTGGTGCCGGGCCGGCACCGCCGCCACCATCACCCCCGCTGGGATGCCCGGCATGATCGCGCCGCCGGGGCCCGCATACGGCGACACCATCTCGGGCACCAACCTCGCCGGTGGCATCGCGGCGGCGTTGCTCAGGCGAGAGCGCACCGGCGAACCGTCCGTTGTCGACGTGTCGCTGCTGGGCAGCGGGCTCTGGTCGCTGGGACACACGGTGGCGCTGACCAACCATCTGGGTCAGCGCCTGGAGGCGCCGCCGCCCGGCATCCACGGGTCGCCCATCAATCCATTGGTAGGGGTTTACCCGACGTCCGACGGCCGCTACATCTCGTTCGTGATGATGCAGCCCACCAAGTTCTGGGCAGACGTGTGCCGGCACATCGACCGGCCGGAGCTTGCGGACGATCCGCGGTTCGCCACCGTCGACAAGATCGCCGCGAATACCGCAGATGCGGTGGAGATCTTGACCAAAGTCATGGCAACCCGCACGCTTGCCGAGTGGAGCGAACGCTTTGCCACGCTTGCGGGTCCGTGGGCGCCAGTGCAAGACACCCTGCAAGTGGCAGGCGACGCGCAGATCCGCGCCAATGAATATCTGGTTCGCGCAGGCGAACTCGAGCTGGTCGCCAACCCCGTCCAGTTCGATGTCGCTGCTCCACAGACCGGTCCGGCCCCGGCGTTCGCGGAGCAAACCGACGAAATACTCATGGAACTCGGGCTGGACTGGGACCGCATCATCGAACTCAAGACGGTCGGCGCCGTCACCTAGGGCCGGAGTGGTTGAGATGAGCGCGTCGAATGCCCCTGCTGCGAGCCAGGACCCGGGTGGGACGGCTATGTACTCAGGCGATAACGGTTATGCGGTTTCGGCACCGACCGCACGTGCCATGAGTCATAATCGCCGCACGCTGCAAGACGTGGGGGCGTGGCCGGCCTGCATTGCCTTTGAAGCGCAGACTCACGCGCAAGAACGGAGGACCGGCGTGAGGATGGGAGCCGGTTTGGCGCACAACACAGTTGGTGTGCGCGCGTCGAATTACGGATCCTTCTCCGCCACGATCTGGGAAGGATCTCGAGCCGGTGGCGACTAGGGGGGCCGATCGCTGGTCGACGGGACTGCCGTCGTTGAAACTCAAATGGGACCTCTCCGGACCCATGGCCGCGGTCGGGGGCTTGTTCGCGATGTCAGCGGACGCGATCAAATTCGCGTTCCGCCGACCGTTCCAACTGCGCGAGTTCCTGGAACAGTCATGGTTTGTCGCGCGCGTCTCGCTGGCTCCCACGTTGTTGGTGGCGATCCCATTCACCGTTCTGGTCAGCTTCACGCTCAACATCCTGCTGCGCGAACTGGGAGCCGCCGACCTGTCCGGTGCCGGTGCGGCGTTCGGCGCGGTCACCCAGGTCGGCCCCCTGGTGACGGTTTTGATCGTGGCGGGCGCGGGTGCTACGGCAATGTGCGCGGACCTTGGATCGCGAACGATCCGCGAGGAAATCGACGCGATGGAGGTGCTGGGCATCAACCCGGTGCAGCGCTTGGTCACGCCTCGGATGCTGGCCTCGGGGTTGGTAGCGCTGTTACTCAACAGCCTCGTCGTCATCATCGGCATCCTCGGCGGCTACACCTTCTCGGTATTTGTCCAAGACGTCAATCCCGGTGCGTTCGCTGCGGGTATCACCTTGCTCACCGGAGTGCCCGAGGTGATCATTTCCTGCGTCAAGGCACTACTTTTCGGCCTCATCGCCGGATTGGTTGCCTGCTATCGCGGCCTGATAATCGGCGGCGGGGGCGCCAAAGCCGTTGGCAACGCAGTTAACGAAACCGTGGTCTACGCCTTCATGTCGCTGTTTGTCGTCAACGTGGTCGTCACCGCGGTCGGCATCAAGATGACGGCCAAGTGACGGGGTAAACGAATGACGCTGCGAGCCGCTTACCCCAAGCTTTTCCGCCAGTTCGATCGGCCGGCCGGTGTATTCGGCCGCATCGGCGATCATACGATCTTCTACGGCAAGTCCCTTGCCGGGATTCCGTTCGCTGCGGTGCACTACCGGCGCGAGGTCATTCGGTTGGTCGCTGAGATCAGCATGGGCGCAGGCACTTTGGCGATGATCGGCGGCACCGTCGTGATTGTCGGCTTCCTGACGCTGGCGGCGGGGGGCACGCTGGCCGTCCAAGGCTACAGCTCGCTGGGCAATATCGGCATCGAGGCGCTGACCGGCTTTCTGGCCGCGTTCATCAACGTACGCATCGCGGCACCGGTGGTCGCCGGGATCGGCCTGGCGGCAACCTTCGGCGCCGGGGTGACCGCTCAGCTGGGTGCGATGCGGATCAACGAAGAGATCGACGCGCTGGAGAGCATGGCGATTCGCCCGATTTCGTATCTGGTGAGCACCAGGATCCTGGCCGGAATGCTCGCGATCACGCCGTTGTACAGCATCGCCGTGATTCTGTCGTTCCTGGCCAGCCAGTTCACCACGACATTCTTGTTCGGCCAGTCGAGCGGCTTGTACGAGCATTACTTCGACACGTTCCTGAACCCAATCGACTTGTTGTGGTCGTTCCTGCAAGCCGTCCTGATGGCGCTGACCATCTTGTTGATCCACACCTACTACGGTTATTTCGCTTCCGGCGGACCATCCGGTGTCGGCAACGCAACTGGAAACGCGGTGCGCACCTCGCTCATCGTCGTGGTGTCCGTAACTCTGTTGGTCTCGCTGTCGATCTATGGCAGCAACGGCAACTTCAACCTTTCGGGATAGGAGAGGACGGGAACGCAAGAGTGACGGGAAATCTCGGCCCGGGTCCAATCCACCGGTCCGAAACCACCAGCGCGGCAGGGCCGGTCGGCGCCTCGCCGGGGCGTCACTTCGGCGCGCGGTCATACGTGCGGCCGCTGGCCGGCCTGGCCACGGTTGCGGTGATCGTCGTGATCTTCGTGATTTCGGTGGGCCTGTTCCAAGGAAGCTTCACGCCCTCCGTGCCGGTGACCGTTATCGCGCAACGCGCGGGTTTGGTGATGAACCCGGACGCCAAGGTGAAGATGCGTGGTGTGCAGGTCGGCAAGGTTGCCTCGATCGAGCCGATGCCCAACGGCGAAGCCAAACTGCACTTGGCGATGGACCCGTCGCAATTGAAATTCATACCCGCCAATGTGCTGGCCAACATCACGTCGTCGACGGTGTTCGGCGCGAAGTTCGTCGAGCTGATGCCGCCCGACAAACCATCGCCCCGGCGACTACAGGCCAACGACACGCTGCGGGGCGAGCACGTCATGGTTGAGATCAATACGGTGTTCCAGCAACTGGTTTCGGTGCTGCAACAGATCGACCCGCCGAAGCTCAACGAGACGCTGGGGGCATTGGCGAAGGCGTTCAGTGGTCGAGGCTCACAGCTTGGCCAAGCGTTGACCGACTTCGATTCCCTCCTGGCCCAGATCGAGCCGAGCCTTCCCGCACTGCGTCATGACCTCACGGTCTTACCGGCGGTGGCGAACGCCTATGCCGACGCCGCACCGGATTTGGTGCGAACCGCGGCCAACGCCACCCGGGTCAGCCAGACGATCGTCGACGAACAACACAACCTGGATGCGTTGCTAGTCAGTGCGATCGGCTTCGCGGACATCGGCAACGACGTCCTGTCGACGAACCGCCAAGCGCTTACCAATGTGCTGCATTTGCTGGTGCCGACCACCGATCTGACCAGCGAATACCACGAGGTATTCACCTGCAGCTTTGGCGGGCTGGCATACATCGGGCACAATCCGCCGTTGTCGGAACCGAGCATCAACATCTCGGCGAGTCTGACATGGGGCGGCGAACGTTATCGTTATCCGACGAACCTGCCCAAGGTTGCCGCGACAGGCGGCCCGCATTGCATGGGCCTGCCCAGGATCCCGTTCAATACCAATCCGCCGCAACTGATTACCGATATCGGCGCCAACCCGGTCGGGTATGGAAACCCACAGCTGCTGATCAACTCCGATCTGCTCAAACAGCTGTTATACGGGCCGATCGCCGGGCCCCCGCGCAACTCCGCTCAGATCGGACAACCCGGATGAGGACGCGCGCCACGTTGGTCAAGTTCGCGATCTTCGCGGTCGTGATGGCGATGCTGACCGCCTTTTTGTTCTTCATCTTCGGCCAGTACCGGACGGGTGCGACGACCCCGTATTCGGCGGTGTTCGCCGACGTGTCCCGGCTCAAAACCGGGCAGTCGGTGCGGATCGCCGGGATCCGGGTGGGCACGGTCAACGGCGTTTCGCTGCGGCCGGACAAAAAAGTCGTGGTGAAGTTCGACGTTGACAACAACATCGTCCTCACAAAGGGCACCAAGGCGGCGGTTCGTTACCTCAACCTGGTGGGCGATCGCTACCTGGAGCTCCTCTCCGGTCCGGGCTCGACCGAGCGTCTGGGGAAGGACGGTCAGATTCCCGTCGACCACACGGCTCCGGCGCTTGACCTCGATCTGCTGCTCGGCGGACTCAAACCGGTGGTTCAGGGCCTGAACCCGCAGGATGTCAACGCGCTAACCGCCGCGTTGCTGGAGGTCTTCCAAGGTCAAGGCGGGACTCTACAGTCGTTGTTCGCCAAGACGAAGTCGTTTTCCAACGCCCTGGCCGACAACGACCAAACGGTCCAGCAACTGATCGACAACCTGAACGTCGTGGTCTCCACGCTGTCCAAGGACGGCACCAAGTTCTCCGAGGCAATCGATCGCCTGGAACGGCTGGTCAGCGGACTGTCGAACGACCGCGACACAATTGGCGCCGCCATTGACGCGCTGGACAGGGGAACCGCCTCACTGGCGGATCTGCTGACCAGCGCACGGCCGCCGTTGGCCGGCACTATCGAGCAGTTGAGCCGGCTGGCGCCGATACTCGATCAGGACAAGGACCGTCTCGACGCGGCAATTGCCAAGGCGCCGAAGAACTATCGCAAGTTGACCCGACTCGGCGTCTTCGGCGCCACTATCCCGTACTACGTCTGCGAGATCACTCTGCGTGGTACGGATCTTCAGGGCAAGACGGTGATGGCCCCCTGGTTCAGGTCAGATGCCGGAAGGTGCACGGAGCCCTAATGCTGAGGTATCGCGGAGCTGGACTTTTCAAAGCCGGATTCATCGGCGCGGTCTTGATCGTTCTTGTCATCCTGGTGGGCCTGTCGCCGGAACGCTTGCTCTCAATGGCGACAGCGGTGCGATACCAGGCACTGTTTTCCGAAGCCGGCGGCCTTGCGGCGGGCAACCCCGTGACGGTGTCGGGTGTGAAAGTCGGCTCGGTGTCAAAGGTGGCGCTGCGTAACGGCGATGCCCTGGTGACGTTCACGATCAAGGCCAGCATTCCGCTTGGGTCGGAGACCACCGCGCACATCCGGACTGGGACGCTGCTGGGTGAGCGGATGCTGACGTTGGAGTCCGCCGGAAGCAGCGCGTTGCATCCGATGGCCGTTATCCCGGTTTCGCGCACCTCCTCGCCGTACTCGCTGACGGAAGCGGTCAGCGACTTTACGACCAACGCTGCGGGAACCAACACCGCGACGCTGAATCAGTCATTGGACACTTTGGCGGCGACGCTCGACCAGATCGCACCCCAATTGGGGCCGACCTTCGACGAACTCACCCGGTTATCGCGAACGCTCAACGGCCGCAACCAGACCCTGGGAGAACTGTTCAAGAGCGCCAGCGATGTCACCGGGGTGCTATCCGAACGCAGCCAGCAGGTCAACAAACTTATTCTCAACTCGGACGATCTGCTGCAGGTCCTGGTGGCGCGCCGCCAAGAAATCGTGGACCTGCTGGCGAACACTTCGGCGGTGGCCAAACAGCTGACGGGATTGGTGCACGACAACGAAAGCAAGTTGGCGCCGACCCTCAAGAAGCTGAATTCGGTTCTCGCGATGCTGGAAAAGAACCGGGACAACATTTCCAAAGCACTGCCGGGTCTGGCCAAGTTCGAGATCACGGTCGGCGAGGCCATCTCCAGCATGTACGCCTACTCAGCGTTCGTCCCGAACCTCGCGATCCCGCAGCTCTTTCAACCGTTCCTCGACTATCTCTGGGGCTTCCGCAACTTCGACACCGCTCGTGGTCCGGGCTACCCGTCGCCGGTGCCGCGAACGCTGATCCCCTGGCCGTACAACGGTATTCCGGTGTGCCCTGAATGTACGTTGGGCGGAAGAGTCGGAGGGACACAGTGATACCGCGCAGCCCGTGGGGCAGACTCCTCGCCGTCGTACTCGTAGTGCTCGTCCTTGCCGGCATCGGGGTGCTCGTTCACGACAAGTTCTTCCGCCCGAAGACAATTACCGCCTATTTCCACACCACCACCGCGATTTACCCCGGTGACGACGTGCGGGTGTCTGGGGTAAAAGTCGGCAGTATCAAGTCGATCCACCCTGAGGGCACCGTGGTAAAGATGACCCTCGCGGTCGACCGGGATGTGCCCATTCCGGCGAACGCGAAAGCCATCATCGTCGCCTCGAACCTGGTGGCTGCCCGCTATGTTCAACTCAATCCCCCCTACCGGACCAGCGGCCCAACCATGGCGGACCCCGCGGTGATACCCGTCGAGCGCACCGCCGTACCCGTCGAGTGGGACGAGGTGAAAACCCAATTGATGCGGCTGGCAACGGATTTGGGACCCAAGAGTGGGGTATCCGGCACGTCGGTGGGGCGGTTCATCGAAAGCGCCGCCAATGCACTCGACGGCAACGGCGACAAACTGCGGCAAACACTCGCTCAATTGTCTGGCGTGGGGCGCATTCTCGCCAACGGCAGCGGCAACATCGTCGACATCATCAAGAACCTACAGACTTTCGTCACCGCGCTCCGCGACAGCAATGTCCAGATCGTCCAATTCAACGACCGCCTGGCCACGCTCACCAGCGTGGTCAACGACAGTAGATCCGAGCTTGATGCGGCGCTGACCGATTTGTCGACTGCGGTCGGCGAGGTGCAGCGATTCATCGCCGGTAGCCGCAACCAGACCAGTGAGCAGATTGCCCGGCTGGCCGATGTCACACAGATCCTGGTCAATCAGCACATGGCTCTGGAAAACATCTTGCACGCCTCGCCGAACGCGCTCGGCAACTTCTTCAACGACTACAACGCCGACACCGGAACAATCGTCGGGGGTTTCGGGGTAATGGACTTCGCGAACCCCGTGGCATCGGGCATGATCGTTCCGCTGCCCGTTCCGGGCTGCTCGCAAACCGCCGCCCTCGAGACCGTCACCTCGACCGAAGCGGCCAAACTGTGCGCCTTGTTCCTCGGACCCGCGTTGCGGGTGCTCAACTTCAACAATCTGCCGATTCCGATCAACATATTCCTGCAGAAGTCGGTAGACCCGACCAAGATCCTCTACACCGAACCCCGCCTCGCCCCTGGTGGCGAGGGCCCGAAACCCGGCCCACCCGAGACCCCGCCGGCCGTTTCGGCCTACACCGGCCTGCCAGGCGACCCCGTGGGACCGCCGGGAGCGGTGCCGCCGGCACGGATACCGGGTGCGGCCATGCCGCTTCCGCCGCCACCCTCGACACCGATGGGGCCGCCGCCGGGGCCGCCGAGCGTATCGAACATCCTGTTGCCGGCCGAGGGACCCCAACCATGACCGGCCGAGGGATGCCACCGAGGCGGATGCTCGCCATTACCTCCTGCGCCATGTTGACGATGACGGGATGCGCGTTCCACGGCTTGAACTCATTACCCTTGCCCGGCGCGGTCGGCCGCGGCCCGGGAGCCGACATCTACCACGTCCAGATCCCGAATGTCGGCACGATGGAACCCAATTCGCCGGTGCTGGTCAACGACGTAGTAGTCGGCAGCGTCGGCACGATGAGGGTCGCCCGTGACCCCGCGAAAGGCTGGATCGCCGACGTCGAGATTTCGGTCAAGCGCGACGTCCGAGTCCCGGCCAACGTGGAAGCCAGCGTTGGTCAGACCAGCCTGCTGGGCTCGATGCACGTGGAGCTCAATACCCCGCTCGGCCCCGATGGGAAGCCCCAGCCGGAGAGCCGGCGGCTGCCGCCAGGCGCCACCATCCCGCTGAGTCGGTCGTCGGCTTACCCGTCGACCGAGCAGACGCTGTCTTCGCTCGGCGCTGTCGTCAACGGCGGGGGACTTGGGCAGATCGGGGAGATCATCCACAACTTCACCGCCAGTCTGTCCGGGCACGAGGGCACTTTCCGCGACCTGCTTACTCGTCTCGACACGTTCGTGGGAACGCTCGACGAACAGCGCGACAACATCGTCGCCTCCATCCAGGCACTGAATCGGCTTTCCGCCACATTCGCCGCACAACGCGACGTGCTCACCCAGGCGCTGCGCAAGATACCGCCGGCGCTCGACGTGCTGGTCAGGGAGCGACCGCGCCTGACGACCGCCCTGGACAGACTTCGTGTCTTCAGCAACACCGCCACCAGGTTGATCAACGACTCCCAGGCCGACCTGGTCACGAATCTCAAGAACTTGGAGCCGACCCTGAAGGGGCTCGCCGACGTCGGCCCGGAGCTCGACGCGGCGCTTGCGTCGGCGTTCGTGTTCCCGTTCACCCAGAACTTCGTCGACCGGGCGGTCCGCGGTGACTACTTCAACCTGCATGTCGATTTGGATCTGACGATCCCACGGCTCAAGCGGGGACTGATGTTGGGTACCCACTGGGGCCAACTCGACCAGCCGTTGGTACCGGCGCCCGGGGACCCGTATTACCTGAACTACACACTGGATCCGTTGCATTCCAGCGTGCGGCCACCATGGGTGGCTCCCCTGCCCGGGCCTCCGCCGCCGGGTGCTCCCCCGCCCGGGCCTCCGGCACCCGCGGCACCGATGCCTGGTCCTCCGCCGCCTGCGGCACCGATGCCTGGTCCTCCGCCGCCTGCGGCACCGATGCCTGGTCCTCCGCCGCCTGCGGCACCGACGGGAGGTGGCGGATAGATGCTCACGCGCTTCGTCCGGATCCAGTTGGCGATCTTCACGATCGTCGGGACCATCGGCGTGATCGCGATGGTCCTGTTCTACATCCAAGCGCCGACCCTGCTGGGCATCGGCCGGATGACGGTTACGCTGGACCTGCCGGCTGCCGGTGGCCTGTACCGGTTCTCCAATGTGACGTACCGCGGAGTGCAGATCGGCAAGGTCACCTCGGTTGGTTTGACCGAGAACGGCGCGAAAGCGACGCTGTCGCTTAATACTTCACCCAAGATCCCGGCAGACTTCAAAGCGTGCCCGGAGCGCCCGGGTCCCGCTGAGCAGTGTGGTGTGTATGTGCTCAGCGTCTCGGCGGTGGGCGAACAGTACGTGGACTTGCGGCCCAGAACCGATTCGCCGCCCTATCTCCACGACGGCTCGGTAATCGCTATGCGTGACACAAAGATTCCGGAACCGGTTGGGCCGATGCTCGATCAGGTCAGTGCCTTGGTCAACAGCATCCCGAATACCAAACTCGGCCAATTGCTCGACGAGTCGTTCCGTGGCTTCAACGGCGCCGGCTACGACTTGGGGTCACTGTTCGATTCCTTCGCGACAATATCCCGCGACGCCAACGGCATCGCAGATCGCACTCGGACCCTCACCGAAGACACTGGGCCGCTGCTGGATTCGCAAGCGCGTACCACGAATTCGATCAGAACGTGGGCACGTAGCCTCGCCGGCATCTCGGAAGTGCTGGCCAACGACGATGCGCGCATTCGCACCTTGCTGCGAAACGGTCCTGAGGCCGCCAACGAGGCCTCCCGGCTTCTCGAACAAATCAAGCCGACGCTGCCGATATTGCTGGCCAACCTGACGACCATCGGGCAGATCGGCGTCACCTACCACCCGTCGCTGGAGCAGCTGCTGGTGTTGCTGCCCAACGCGGTTGCTATCGAGGAAGCTGCTAGCCCCCTGCACAATACGGACGGTATGGCCCAGGGCGACTTCGCACTCACAATCGATGACCCGCCTATTTGCACGGTCGGCTTTCTGCCACCCAACCAATGGCGATCCCCGGACGACACCAGCGACATCGACACCCCAGACGGGTTGTATTGCAAACTCCCGCAAGACTCACCGCTCTCGGTTCGCGGCGCCCGTAACTATCCCTGCATGGGTCACCCGGGCAAGCGCGCCCCGACCGTCGAAATCTGCAACAGCGACCAGCCGTACATGCCGCTGTCGATGCGCCAGCATGTGCTCGGTCCCTCCCCGCTGGATCCCAATTTGCTCGCCCAGGGCATTCCGCCCGACGACCGGGTTACCGTGAACGACAGGATCTTTGGGCCGGTCGAGGGGACACCGCTGCCGCCGGGGGCGGTTCCGCGCGGCACACCGCCAGGGCCGCGGGGCGCATATGGACCGCCCGGGCCGGGATACGCCGCCCCGCCATTGCCATCCTCGGGACTGCCTACGGCACCGTTATCGCCGATGTCGGACGACCTCCCACCCTTGGCGATAGCGCCGGCGCTAGCACCACTGGACGTGCCGGCACCGGGGGAACTTCCCGCACCAGCACCGCCTCCTCCGCCCGACCCCGCAACACCCAACCCGGGCAACGGTGCCGGTCCGAAGGCTGCCCCCAGTTCGTTGGGTGGTGGGGCCAGTCATCCGGGGCCCTCGGTCGTGTTCGCCAAATACGATTCGCATACTGGTCGGTATGTCGGCCCGGACGGGAAGTTGTACCAGCAGTCGGATCTCGTGACCTCGACAGCGCCCAAGACGTGGCGGGACATGCTTCCCAGCTGATGCCGCCGGAAGGTCCGCTCAGGACAGCTTGTCCAGGCGTAGCGGCATGGTCAGATCAAGCGGCCTATTTTGCCCGCAGGCACCGCTTGGACCGACGGTTTTGTCTTTTCCGGCGAAAGTTGGTGATCCGAGCGTGAATTCGCCATACGAGTTCACCGGGTAGAAGTAGAGGGTCTGTTGCCCGGTGAACGCGGTACCATCCTCGCACCGCTCCCAGTTCGGCACATCGCGTTTGACGTACCACATGATCCCGTCGAGCATGTACATCGGCGCGGTCCACCCCTGGTCGCTGGTCACCGTGCCATGACATTCCTGAAACGTGACGCATGACGAGCTGATCGTCAATGTCTGGATGACCGTGCCCTCACCGTGGTACTGGTCGTTGGTCTTGGCCCAATCACCGATGGACGTGGCGCGGAAGGTACCGTTGATGGCGACATCTTCCTTGGTTGTTGCCCTGGCCGTGGGGGCCGGAATCAAAGCGCCAAACACCGTGGCAGACAAGAGCATTGCGGTGGTGAGTGTTCCAAATGAACGCATCAGGTGCTCCTCGACGCGCTTGATCCGACGGTACTTATCGCAGCGTTTGGGCGTCGGTTCCGGCGTTTTCGAGCCACCACGTTACACCGCATCGGCGGAGCAGGCAGCCGTTCCAACCGCAAAGATTCTGCCGCGATCATGCGACCGGGTCGAACTTTGCGATCAGCCAAGAGCCGTTGACCTTCTTCAGCGCAACCAGCACGCTGCTGTCCGCCTTGACGGGTTGCGGTTTCTGCTTGCTTGCCGTGGTCTGGTCGACAAACACCAGCACGAGCGCCGAATCGGGATGTAGCTCCGAAACGGCGGCCCGAATCACTTTGGTGGTGGCAGTCAGTTGTCCTTGCTGTGCAGCCGGCGCGACGAGCGTATCGCTGAATTTGCCGTAATAAGCCAAAAAGTCGCCCGTGAGATGAGACTTCGCCTTAGCGAAATCCTTGTCCAGAGATGCGTAGGAATAGGACAGCAAATCTACGGCACCATCGGAGGCTGCCTGGATCGCCTGGCGCGCAGCCGTATTGTCGATCTGGCGATCCGGGCGGTACATGGTGACGAACAAGTAGACAGTGACGGCCACCGTGGTCAAGACCAAGCCCGTCATGACTATCGCAAGCCATCTCGCCAAACACCAGCTGGCCCAACGCCGCAGTACGACCAGCCTGCCGAACCGAGTTGATCCCTTGCGAGTTTGTTGTCCCGGGTCCTCGTCGGCGGACAGGGTCTCCGTGCCGTCGATGGCTTCTTCGGTGCTGTCTGGCGATGACTCATGCTTGACAGTCATTGCAGGAAGTCGACTTTCGACATCTTGAGCTGACCACCGTCCCGACTGAGAGTGACGCTGATGCGCCACAAGGCCGGGTGTTTCGCGTTATCCGGCCCGGTCGCATCGGATTTCGCCGCGACAATGACGACTCCCGAATTGTCGCTCACCGACTGGACCGCGACGGCCTGGACCGCCACCGTGCTGCTGACCTTCGATTCCTCCGCCTGCTTGGCCATCAGTGCCGACATCACTGACAGTTGGCTCTTGAGGTCGCCCGTAGAGGCGTCGAGGATTCGCTGGAAGTCCTCCTTGGCATGGTTGGGATCAATCGACATCAGCGTCGTGACCCGTTGCCGGGCTGCCGCAGCGTATTCGGCGGTGAGCTGCCGATTGTGCATGATCGTGCGGTGCTGCCACACGATGTAGCCGCTCGCGCAGATCGAGGCGGAGGTGAGCATGATGCCGGCACCGACAATTACCACTTTCCGGCTGGGACGGCGGAGCCACCGCGGTCGCCGGGGACGGGGCAGTCGCCGCAGGCGCTTCCGGGTTCCCTTTGCGGGATGGGTCTCGTCGTCTTGCGAGACGTCTTCATCCGCATCCACGACTTCGGCCGCCTGACGCAGCCGTTCGACACGTGCCTTAGCCGCCTGCGCTCGCGCTTCAGCCTCGGCAACTTCGTCTTCCGCTTCCGCGGTGGGCCGTTGGGCCTCGGCGTCGAGCTCGCCGTGCGACTGTGGTCCGTCGGGATCGGTTGCGTCCCTCCGGTCTTCAGAAGGGTCAGGCGCCTCCGGCGAACGCTTGCGCGACCGCATGGTGACCTCCTGGCCAGTCCGCATCATGCACGGAGAAGCAGCTTATCACCTGCGGACAATGGCTTTCCGCTGCCATCGCGCGCCCGCTTCCGTGGTTCTTGGGGTGCAAGATACTGCTTTGTTAAGGCAAGTCGGTGGGTGACGTTCCGATTCTTCTCGAAATACGAGAATTCTCTTTTCAGTTTCTTTTTGGGTGTGGCAAAGTAATGGAGTGCGATTCATCGTGGCAATAGCTGCCGCGTTGCTCGGCGCTTGTGTGCTGGCGGCGCCGCCGGCCGTCGCCGGGCCGACCGTATGCGATTACCCCGCCTGCACCCCCGGCATCATGCCGCATCAGGTCCTCGGGGCGCCGTGTGACAACACGACTTATTACGTCTTCGGAACAGCGGACTATTACGTCTCCTTTGCCTCGCAACCCGGACGGCTGATGTTCTGCGGGTCGCCGAGGAGGTACGAGCCGCGATGGTTCCGGTCGCCTCCGATGGCGGGTATCAAGGACGAGGGCGCTGACTGCACCCAGTGGCAGAACTATGTGGCGCAGGCGCCCGATGGCCTATTTCTGGTTTGCATTGCCCACGAGGGTCATACGACCTGGGTTCGCGGCGATACGTAGCTTCCTGGCCTACCAGTTACGGATCGAGCAAAGCACGCCCTTGGGGCCGTCTTTGGAGACGACGACCTTTCCGTCGACGGTGAGAGTGCAGTGCAACTGCGGCGTGCCGGGTTCGGTACCGGTGCTGGCAACGACCATCGCCCACACTTCTGGTTTGGCCAGATCGAGCTCGTAGCTCCATGATTTGCCGGGGGCGAGGTCGGCGTGGATGTTCGGCACGAATTGGTACGGGTTGTGGCTGTAGTCGGAGAACTTCTCCGGTTCCTGGTCGAGGTAATAGATATCGGCGTAAATCGGATGGTCCGCCGTCACGGTGTATTTCACGTGGTGCATGACGGGGTTGTCGTCCGCGCGCGACGACGGCGGCACCGTCAGGCTCGTCGCGGCCGAAAGCATCGCCAGCCCCGCGGCCAGCACCGTTTTCGTAGTTACCATGCGCCGGTCTCCATTGCGCGATATCGGATTTCTACTCAGCGGATATTAGCACCGCCCTTGCGTTTTCAAGACCCGAACGTTGCTGATCACAGTCTCAGCGCTAGGCGCGATTCTCGTGGCGGCGTTCACCCGAGACGTGGGGCGTGCGATGCAGGCCGAGCAGGCGCCGGCTCAGGTCGGTAAGGCGGTCCAGCAGTGTGTCGTCGTCGATATCGGCGACCAGTGGGTGCATGACTGCGCTGCTGATCGCCCCGGAGAACATGGCCGCCTCGATCTGCCCGTCCAGGCCAGCGTCGCTCAGCAGCACTCGATACAGGCGCTCCATGAAACGTTGGAATGGTTCGTGTTCGGCCAGCAATCGGACGACGACGGGATCGAACTGCAGGGTCCGCACCAGCCGGCGGTCGCGAACCGCCATCTCGACAACCCGTACCAACAGCGCATCTCGCGCTTCGGGCCCATCTCCATGTGCCTCGGCTTCCTCGAGCGCCGGGCTCAGCCGACTGAGTTCGCGCTCGGTGACGGCGAGCACGATCTGCTCCTTGGTCCGGAACTGGTGATACACAGCCGCTTTCGTGATTCCCACCGCATCGGCGATCATCTGCAGCGAGGTACCGCTGACACCGTGCTGGGCGAACAGATCCAGCGCGGCATCGAGGACACGTGTGCGGGCCGCGCTGTGCTGGACGACCCGTAGGGTCCCGTCGGTGATGGGCTGTCGTGCCGTTGCCACACAACGAGACTAGACGACAGGTATTGACCCTGGCTAGCCGATCGGCTAGTTTCGGCTGACAGCCGAGGGGAGCGGTGCGATTTGTCGCCGGAAGGAAGTCCTTGATGTCTGAGATCACCGACAGCGGCGACAACGATGCAGAAGGTCGGCAATCGCCGAGATCTTCGGACGCTGCACTGCGACGCCTCGACGGTGAAGTCATCCTGCTCTGGACGTTGCCGGTGACCGGAATCCTTTGGATTGCCAGCTTTTTCCTCTTTCCGGGCTTCCATCCGCCGATGTCACCCACCATGTCTGCGGACCAGGTCGCCGCGTTCTACAGCGATCCGGCCCATCTTCCGCAGGTTCGGTACAGCATGATCCTGTTCAACTGGTTCGGCGTCTGCCTGGTCCCGTTTCTGACCTTGATCGTTATCCAGATCCGCCGAATGGCACATCGGACGCCGATCTTCTCCTACGCCATGCTGGGTTGCGTGGCCGGTGGTCCGACCTTGTTCCTCATCGCCGACATCTGCTGGCTGCTGGCTGCGTTTCGCCCGGAACGGCGTCCCGAGCTGACGCAGCTGCTCAACGATTTGGGCTGGATCACCTTCACGATCCTGGTTCCCTTTCTGATCGGGCAAAGCGTGATCCTGGCGTTGGCAATCTATTTCGACGATCAGCCGGACCCGATCTTCAAGCATTGGGTGGCCCACTTCAATCTGTTGGTGGCGCTTGCGCTGGTGCCCGCAGCCTTCGTCGGCGCAGCCTTGACCGGGCCGCTGGCGTGGGACGGGTTCCTGTCGTTCTGGGTGAAAAACGTTGCCATTGCAGTCTGGATCGCTGTGATGGGCGTTGCAGTGGGAAAGGCCGTTTATCGTGAGCGCGCCGAGTATCGCCGGCGTGGAGAAGAACTGGTCAGCGCATGAGCGCGGTGCTGACACCGCAAGCATCCCCGGCCGCCGCGCCATCGGGTCCCTTGCATCGCCGGGTCGCCTGGCACTTGCGGCACAATCCCAAGCGCGAGCTGTGGTTGGCCTGGTGGACGCTGCTTGTCTTCTACAACGTATTCTTTCCGGTGTTTTTCATAGTGGCGCAAGTCCAACCGCCTCCGCAGCCCACGTGGGACCTAGCGACGCAACTCCATTGGTTCCATGAACGCCAGCTCGGGATACCCATTGGCTTCGGCGTCATTTTCGCCATCGGCGGCGTGACCGCGATCAACAACGCTCTCATCGCATACTCCATGCGACGAATGTCGGTCAGCCGGGCGTTCGCATACTCGTATCTGGTTATCTACTCGCTCGCCGCGGTTCCCGGCCTGTTCCTGCTCTGTATTGCGCTTATCGTCGGGACACTGCGGCCAGAGCGCGACCCTGAGGCGGTCGGTTGGCTCTACGATTTTGCATTCTTGTCCTTCGACGGGACCATGGGAGTGTTCCTGATCGGCTCGCTGATCTGGATGCTTGCGATTCTGCTCGACAAGAATCGGGTGTTCCCAAAGTGGTTCGGCTATCTCAATCTGTGCAACGCGCTCACCGAGGTCGTCGTAGCACCCTGCTGGATTTTTCGGCGGGGGGTGTTGGCCTGGAATGGTCAGATCGCTTGGTGGCTGGACATGGTCGTGTTCGGTGTCTACCAAGTTACTTTCATCGTCCTGCTGTTTCTGATGATCCGCCGGGAAGACTTCGCCAGTGGGCCCTTACCTGACCTGCCGCGGAAGCACAAGGCGGCAGCCTGATGTCCGAAGTTGCCGAAGCGAGCAAACGAGCCAGGTTCGTGCCTGGTCAGCCGGACATGTGGGCGTTCGTATTGTTCGAGACACTGGTCTTCACAGGGTATTTCGGCTTCTATCTGTTCTACCGGGCCAGAAGCCCTGAGCTTTTCCTGGATGCCCAGGCGCAGCTGGATTTACGGATCGGCGTTTTCAACACGTTGGTGTTGCTGCTGAGCTCCTGGTCAGTGGCGCGCTGCGTTCAGTCTTCGCGCGCGGGAGCGTTCCGGAATGCGCTCCGGGACGTCTATCTCACTGGAGGATTCGCCGCAATTTTCCTGATTCTCAAGGTATTCGAGTGGGCCCGCCTGGCCCGCACGGGAAACGGATTCGACAGCAACGACTTCTTCACCTACTACTTCTTTCTCACCGGAATCCACTTCGTTCACCTGCTGATCGGGTTCGTCGTGCTCGGGGTGGTGGTCTATCAACTTCGCAGCCCGGCCCGGCGGGACCAGCAGCTTGTCGAGACATGCGCCACCTATTGGCACACCGTGGACTTCCTCTGGGTGCTCATCTTTGCGTTGCTCTACGTGGTGAGGTGATCGGGATCAAATTCAACAAGAGGCTGCTGATCGTGTGGGTGGTGCTGGCGTCGCTCACGCTGGCGTATCTGGGAATAGATCATTCTTTCGCTCGGTCGAACACCGCCAGCGCTGTCGTCACGTCAAGCGTCATCGTGATCGCAGTCATCAAGGTGCGCATCATCTTTCGAGAATTCATGGAAGTGCGGCAGGCTCCGGTCTTGCTGTGCCGGCTGACCGACGCCTGGGTCGTGCTTATCGCGGCCAGCCTGCTCGGCTGCTACTTCATCGGCATGCAGGTCGGGTAGTTCCCTGAGTCGTTGATCGGCAGCGAGATCGACGGTAGCACGCAAGTCACTCGCACTTCTTAGCGCTGGCGTCGATCTCGATAGGTCGCAACAGTACGTTCAGCCCACGGACGCTACTGAATCGGCGGTGGTGAATCTGAGGTGCAATTCACTCAGGCCCCGCAGGATGTAAGTCGGCTCGTAGGTGTAACGACGCTCGGCGGCTGGGCCGTGATGGGCTTCGTTGATTTCGATGTGCGGCATCCGGTCCAGGATCCGCTCGATCGAGACACGCCCCTCGACGCGGGCGAGCGGACCGCCGGGACATGAATGCACGCCTCGGGCAAATGCCATGTGTTCGCGAACGTTCTTGCGGCGCAAGTCGAACTCGTGCGGGTTCTCGAACCGGCGCGGGTCGCGGTTGGCGGCACCCGGCAGGATCATCACCACGGTGCCCGCGGGGATGTCGACACCGCCGATGGTGGTTGCCTTGCGCGCCAGCCGCGAGTCGCTCTTGACTGGGCTGTCCATACGTAGCGACTCCTCGATGAACCCGGGAATCAAGCTGCGGTCCTCGCGCAATTGTTGCTGGATGTCCGGCCGGTCGCCGAGTACCTGCAGGGCGGCGCTCAGCAGCTTGGCCGTGGTTTCCTGTCCGGCGGCGAAGAGGAACGTCGCCGAGCGGACGACCTCGATCACCGGTGGTGTCGATCCGTCCGGGTACTTCGCCTCCGCGAGGAAGGTCAGCACATCGCCGCGTGGTTCGCGCCGCCGGTCCTCGATGTAGGAGCAGAACTTGTCGTCGAGCCATTCCAGCGGATTGATGCCGATGAATTTGTGGTCCAGGGCGCCCACCTGGCCGGCACCCAAGGCGGCGCGAAAGTCCTTGTGGTCCTCCTCGGGGACGCCGAGCAGGTCCGCGATCACCAACGTGGCGAACGGCTTTGAGTATTCGGAGATGAACTCGCACTCACCGTTGGCGAGGAACTCATCGAGCTGGCGGTCGGCCAGGCGCCACATGAACTCCTCGTTCTGCTTCAGCCGGCTCGGGGTCAGCAGCTTGCTCAACACCGATCGAGCGCGCGTGTGGTCCGGGGGGTCCATCGTGACCATGTGCTCGAACATCGGAAAGTAACTACGGTGCTGATCGATCTGGGGACTGATGTCGTCGCCCTCCGGTTGGAAGGGCAACGGGGGAAACGGGCCGCCTAGCGCAACGATGTTAGAGAACGTGTCGGGGTCCTTATAGATCTCGGTGGCTTCTTCGTATCCGGTGACGGCGACGACGCCATGATGCGGTAGCCGCAGCACGGGGTTCTTGCTGCGCAAATAGTCGAAGTAGGGGTGCGGGTCGGGAACCAGAGACGGATCGGTGAAGAAGTCGATCGAGTCGTAGTCGCTCATCGAATTGCGTCCCCCTGGGCTAGGTCGCCGGTGGTGTTCGGCGGCAAGCGCCACCGCCGCCCGATCGCGAGATCGAAAGTGCTGAGCACCTGCTTAGCATGGCGGTAATGTCAGGGTCAAGATCACCACGCCCCGGCGACGGGACCCGCTCGCTACGCTTTGGCAAGGTGATTTCGGAATGTCGATGAAGGCGTCGAGGGACGGAGAAAAGGCATGGCATCGTCTTCCGGGGCCCGCAGGATCGGCGCGCCGGACGCGAAGAATCGCGGCCTGCTGCTCGACGCGGCCGAACAGCTGATGCTCGAGGAGGGCTACGCCGCGGTGACCTCGCGACGTCTCGCGAACAAGGCCGGGCTGAAACCTCAGCTGGTGCACTATTACTTCCGCACGATGGAGGACTTGTTCCTCGAAGTCTTTCGCCGCCGCGCCGAAGAAGGTCTTCGGGTGCAGGCCCAGGCGCTGCAATCGGCCCAGCCGTTGTGGGCGTTGTGGCGGTTCGGCACCGATCCCGCATTCACCCGGATTTCGATGGAATTCATGGCGCTGGCGAATCATCGCAAGGAGCTGCGAGCCGAAATCGCTTACTACGCAGAACGTTTCCGTGAGGAGCAACGGCAAGCAGTGACGGCTGCGCTGCAGCGCTACGGGGTCGACCGTAGCGACGTGCCACCGGTGGTGTGGACGGTGTTCATGACCAGCCTGTCGCGAATGCTGGTGCTCGAGCAAGCGATCGGCATGTCTGGCGGGCACGCCGAGACCATGGCACTGGTGGAGAACTATCTGCGCCGCCTGGAAGGCGAGCCACAGCCGGTCTCCGGCGTACCGCAAACGTGGGTGGTTCACCAGTTGCGCAGCGAAGCGCCGCTGGCTTCGTCGTCGAGCGCGACAACTTCCCCGTCAACTCGCCAGTGAAATTACGGCAAGCCCCCAGCCCGCCGCGAACTCGCGGTGCGGTTCATTACCTGCTCTGCGGCGCGCCAATGGGCGTCGGCAACCCACAGCCGGGCAAAAGACGCTATTGCCTCGTCCGGTGAAACCCCGTTGATTACGCGCTTTATCTCGCTCGCCGGGTGACGGGCCAGCGACCGGGCGACCGATCGCCAGCCCTCGTCGAATGCAGAGCGGGGGAATACCAGATCCACCAGGCCGATTCGCTCGGCCTCGGCGGCGTCCAACGCCCGTCCGGTGCCTGCCAGAAGAAGCGCTCGGCCCTTTCCGACCAGGTCGGCCAACCGCTCGGCGCCGCCCCACGCCGGCATGATTTCCAGCTCTACCTGGTTGAAGGCGATCTTGATGTCGTCGGCCGCCAGTCGGATGTCGGCGGCGACGGCGACCTCGGCGCCGCCACCGAAGGCATGGCCGTTCAACGCAGCGATCACCGGAGCCGGGAAGCTCGCGAGCTGGTCGCAGATCGAGCGCATCCGCTTGGCCATCGCTGCGGCGTCTTCCTCGGTGCGCAGTGCGCTCAACTCCTTGAGGTCACCGCCCGACACGAAAGCCCGATCGCCGCCGCCTTTGATGACCAAGGCCCGTGCGCCGGTTGCCGCGTCGAGGGCGTTCTCCAACTGATGCATGGTGTCCATCGCGATCGCATTACGCGCATGTGGGCGATCGATCGTGAGCACCGCCAACCCCGGGACGAGATCGTCGGCCTCGAGGTCCACCATGGGCGATTGCTCCTCCGGATGAGAACAACTGATATTGGCATTCTCTCTGATGGAGAATAACATCATCGCCGCAGGTCGAGAACGTTCCGCTACAAGGAGGCGCCCAGTGTGGATCCGGATCGCGCTGGCGGCGGGGGCCGTCGTCTCGCTGGCGGCATGCGCTACACAGCCTCCGGCCCCCAGCGCCAGCACAGCGTCGGTGACCGTCGACGGCAAGGAGAAGAAGTTCAACCAAGTCAAGTGCACGCAGGTGGAGTGGCTTCGGACGATCGACATCGGCGGCGACTTCTCCGGAGCCAAAGTGCTGCTCGATGGACGCCACGAGCCCGTTACCGCTCAGTCCGTGCGCATTCAGAATGTGGGCGGCTTTACCGGCATGTACTCGCAAGGCGACGGAAGCGACGCGGCGCAGACAAGTTTCAGCGGAGGCAAATTCAAGATCTCCGGTACGGCCCACGGATCCAAGGCCGACAAACCGAACGAACCGGAAACCGCCACCTTCAAGGTCGCCGGGACGTGCTGACCGTTTCCCGGTCCCGGGCGACGTTGCGATCCACGGTCGTTAGAGAATACAATTCTCAAAAATCGCGAAGGAGAATTTCATGGGTCAGTTGTCGCATCGGGAGGACGTCCCGTTCCCCATCTTTGATGCGGATAACCATCTCTACGAGCCGCCAGAGGCGCTGACAAAGTACCTGCCGAAGGAGTACAAGGACTTCGTCCAGTACGTGCAGGTCAACGGGCGCACCAAGATCGCGATCCGCGGCCACATCAGCAACTACATTCCGAACCCGACCTTCGAGGTCGTCGCCCGGCCGGGCGCCTGGGAAGAGTACTTCAAGTACGGCAACCCGGACGGTAAGAGCAAGCGCGAGCTGTTCGGTGAGCCGATGCGCGCAATCCCCGCGTTTTTCGAGCCCGGCCCGCGCCTGGAGAAGATGAACGAGCTGGGCCTTGACCGCACGCTGATGTTCCCGACGCTGGCCAGCCTGCTCGAGGAGCGGCTGCGCGACGACCCAGTCGCCGTCCACGTCCTGATCCACGCGCTCAACCAGTGGCTCGATGAGGTCTGGGGCTTCAACTACCAGAACCGGATCTTCACCACCCCGGTCATCACCCTGCCGATCGTCGAGAAGGCGATCGAAGAACTGGAATGGGCGGTCAAGCGCGGCGCCCGCGCCATCCTGATCCGCCCGGCGCCGGTCCCCGGCTTCCGCGGCCCGAGGTCGTTCGCGGTGCCGGAGTTCGACCCGTTCTGGGAGCGGGTCGTCGAGCACGACGTGCTGGTGGGCATGCACTCCAGCGACAGCGGCTACTCCCGCTACACCTCCGAGTGGGACGGCGCCGAACAAGAGATGCTGCCCTTCCAAACCAACGCGATGGGCATCCTCAACGAGTGGCGGCCAATCCAGGATGCGGTGGGCTCCTGGGTGATTCACGGCGCGCTCTACCGCCACCCGAAGCTGAAGGTCGCGATTGTCGAGGCCGGCTCGAAGTGGATGACCCCGCTGCTGGACGGGCTGGCCGAGGTCTTCCGGAAGGCCCCGGAGGTTTTCCCGAGCGATCCGGTCGAGATGGTCAAGAACCGCATCCACGTGAGCCCGTTCTTCGAGGACGGCATCGACGATCTGGTCAACCTCGTCGGCGTGGACCGGGTGCTGTACGGCTCGGACTGGCCGCATCCGGAAGGCCTGGCGGAGCCGACCTACTACGTCAATGCGCTGTCGCACCTGCCCGTCGAGGATCAGGCAAAGATCATGGGCGGCAACCTTGGTCGGCTCGTCACCGTGTGACGAATAGCGCACGGTGGGAGACCATCCCCGAGATGGTCTTGAGCGCGGCGGACCGTTTCGGTGACGCGGAGGCGGTTGTCGACGGTCCGCTGCGCCTCACATTCGCCGAATTGATACAGCGGATACGCTGTGCCGCTGGGGCTTTCGCCGACCTAGGCATCGGTAAGGGCGATCGGGCCGCGATCTGGGCGCCGAACTGCGCCGAGTGGATCATTGCGGCGTTCGGATTGCTCACCGCGGGCGGCGTACTGGTCCCTGTCAACACGCGGTTCAAGGCCGACGAAGCAGGCGACATCATCGCCCGCAGCGGCGCGAAAGTCGTACTGGTGCAAAAGGATTTTCTGGGCCAGGACTACACCGCGCCCGCCGGCACGCCGGTGATCGATTTGAAGTCAGGCTTCTTGTCCAGCGGCTCGCCGTTCGAACGGTCGGTGGCGGGCACCGACGTCGCCGACATCATCTTCACCTCGGGCACCACCGGCCGCCCGAAGGGCGCGATGATGAATCACCAACAGACGCTGCGGATGTACGAAGAGTGGGCGACACTCGCGGACCTGCGCGAGGGTGACCGCTATCTGATGATCAACCCGTACTTCCACACGTTCGGCCTGAAGGCGGGACTGGTTGCCTCCTTCCTGCGGGGCGCCACGATGCTGCCAGTCGCAGTCTTCGACATCGACACGGTCGTGGATCTCATTGCACGCGAACACATTACGATGCTTCCCGGCCCACCCACGCTGTACCACTCGTTACTGACCGTGCGCGACAAGTCCAAACTGTCGACCTTGCGGGCCGGCGTGACCGGGGCTGCCGACATCCCGGTCGAACTGGTCCGCCGCATTCATGGCGAACTGCCGTTCCGAACGTTGATGACCGGTTACGGCCTGACCGAGGCCGGCAACGTGACCCTGTCCCGGCCCGGCGATTCCTTCGAGGACGTGGCCACCACCGCGGGCCTGCCCTGCGACGGTGTGGAGGTGCGCATCGGTGACGACGGCGAAATTCTGGTGCGCGGATACAACGTCATGCAGGGCTATCTCGACGATCCGGTAGCTACCGCCGAAGCGATCGATGCCGACGGCTGGCTGCACACCGGGGATCTGGGGAACCTGGATGACGCCGGTCGCCTGCGCGTGGTGGGCCGCAAGAAGGACATGTTCATCGTGGGCGGATTCAACGCCTACCCGGCTGAAATCGAGGGCTTTCTGCTGAGTCACGAGGCGGTCGCCCAGGCGGCGGTGATCGGGGTGCCCGACGAACGGCTTGGACAGGTCGGCAAGGCATTCGTCGTGCGCAAGGGCGATCTCGATGCCGACGAATTGATCGGTTGGTGTCGCGAGCGGATGGCGGGATTCAAGGTGCCCCGATCGGTGGAGTTTCTCGAGGAGCTGCCGCTGAATGCCACCGGCAAGGTAGTCAAAGACCTGTTGCGTTAGCCCATGCCCGGTAGAGTGACCCGAAACGGGTGAAGGGTCAACTGCATTGAGCACCGGCATCATTCAGTCGATGGTGATCGCATCGGACTACCGTGTGCCGGACCCGAGCCGAGTGTGGCCGCTGCTGCAGAACAACAAATCCGCCCTGGCCGACATCGGCGCGCACTACGTAATGGTCTACACCTCAACGCATGACTACGGCCGGGTGCTGGTGATGATCGGGGTGCACACCCCTGAGCCGATCGTTGAGCTGCTGCGCTCGCGGGTCTTCTTCGATTGGTTCGATGCCGTCGGCGTCGACGACATTCCCGCGGTCTTCGCCGGGGCGATCGTCGACAAGATCGTTGCCGGGCCGCAGCCGAAACCTTCGGCGCCGGCAGCGCCGGGAGTCGTGGTGGCCGCTATGGCGTCCGTCGACAACGTCGGGACGCTGATCGCAGGGGTGCATTCGGCGATGGACCGGTTTGTCGCGGCCGGCATCCGAAAGACGTGGATTTTCCAGGCCTTCGACGACCACGACGAGGTCTTCATCCTGCAGGAGTTTCCCGACGAGGACAGCGCACGGGAGTGGATAGAGCATCCCGACGCCGCGGCGCAATGGATGACCGGCGCAGGCGTGGGCGCCTACCCGCCGTTGTTCGTCGGCCGGTTCTTCGACATGATGCGCATCCAGCCGGAGTGAGTTTGATGTGGGTGTGCCTGTGTAACGGAATCACCAGTCAGATGGTGAGCGAGGCCGTCGCCGCGGGGGCATCGACGACAAAGGCCGTCGCGCAAGCGTGCGGGGCGGGCGCCGACTGTGGGCGATGCCGGCGCACAGTCCGCGCGATGATCACCTCGGCGAGCGCGGGCAAAACCGAAGCATGGTTGCATCGAGATCGACGGTAGCGCGGAAAAATGCGAGGCGTCACGCCAGTCGATCTCGGCGTCGAGGTGGTCTACCGGGCGGCCGCCGTGCTCAGGGCGCAGGGCGCGCGAGCTAATGTCCACGTCCGGGCGGCGGCGACATGGGTCCCACGAGTTGCGCTAACAGCGGCGGGATTTCGAGCCGTGGCAGGACCACCTCGACCAGCACCATGCGGTCCCGATGCTGGGCGGCGGCGCTGAGCGCGTCGTCGAGTTCGCCATAGTTCTCCGCCCGAAATGCCAAGTGCTTGGCAATCCCTAGGGCCTCGGGGATCTCGGTCCAGTTCCAATTGGCAATGTCGTTGTAGGGGGCCGTCTTTCCGTGGATCGCCCGCTCGACCGTGTAGCCGTCATTGTTGACCACGACGATCACCGGACTCAAGCCTTCGCGGAAGAAGGTGCTCAGCTCTTGCACGGTCAGCTGCGCGGCCCCGTCGCCGATCAGCAACACCGTCCTGCGCTCCGGATGCGCCACCGCGGCCCCGACCGCGGCGGGCAGCGTGTAACCGATTGAGCCCCACAAGGGTTGACCGATGAAGGTGACGCCTTGCGGCAACCGGTGGTCGGCCATGCCGTAGAACGAAGTCCCCTGATCTGCCAGCACCACATTGCCAGGGGTGAGCGCATAGCAAAGCCGATCCCACACCATCTGCTGGGTAAGCGGCTCATCGCGCGCCGGTGTGGGCGTGGGCGGAGGCGCGGGCGGCGCGGCAACTGGGGGAGAGGTGACGTTGCGCCCCTTCAGGATCGTGGTCAGCGCGCGCAGCGCCGCATCCATTTCCAGCGGTGCGAACACCTCGTCGGCCACGCTGCTCTGGTACTGCCCGATGTCGATCGTGCGGCCGGGGTCAATTCGCTGACTGAAGAAGCCGCTGACCATGTCGGTGAACACCACCCCGGCCGTCACCAGCACCGGCGCCTCCTCGATTGCCGTGCGCACCCGTTCATGGCTGGCCGCTCCGGCGTAGATTCCCAGAAAGTTGGGCGAGCTCTCGTCGAGCAGGCTTTTGCCCCACATCAGCGTGGCGTGCGGGACCACGTCGGCTGCCAGCAGCGCCTCCAGCTCGTCGACCGCCTGCAACCGATGCACCAGCAAGTCGGCGAGCACCGTCAACTGGTGGTCGCCGATCAATTTTGCGGCGGCCTCGGTGAACAGCGACAGCGCGCGCGGACTGGTGCCCCCGGTTGGATGCGGCAGCGCTGCGCTGGGTGGTTCGGTGGGGAAGCGTGCCACGTCGGTGGACATCAGGATGTATCCGGGCCGCTTCTGCTCGCGTACCTCGATCAGGACCCGGTCGATTTCTCGGCACGCCGTTGCCGGCATGAGATTCGTTTGGGCGCAGGTTATTTCGCGGCTGATCCGGAAGAAGTGCTCGAAGTCGCCGTCGCCGAGCGAGTGGTGCAGTGCCCGACGGGTACCCTGGGCGTCCTTGGACGGGCCGCCGACGATGTGCACCACCGGCACGTGTTCGGCGTAGCTTCCGGCAATCGCATTGGCCAGGGAAAGCTCGCCCACGCCGAATGTCGTTACCACAGCTGACATTCCGCGCAGGCGTCCATACCCGTCGGCGGCATAGCCGGCGTTGAGCTCGTTGGTGCTTCCCACCCAGCGAATGGCCGGGTGCGCGACGATGTGGTCGAGGAATCGCAGGTTGTAGTCGCCGGGCACACCGAAGATTTCCGAGACGCCGAGTTCGGCCAGGCGGTCCAGAAGATAATCGCCGACGGTGTAGTCGGCGTCGCTGGTCGGATCAGTCACGAGCACGACGGTACGCCGTCGAAACCGTGCCCGTCGGGACGCCGTTTCGCTATGGTGCGGGCATGGCAATCAAAGAATCCCGCGACATCGTCATCGAAGCCAGTCCCGAGGAGATCTTGGACGTCATCGCCGACTTCGAAGCGATGCCGGAGTGGTCCGAGCCCCATCAAAGCGCCGAGATTCTCGAGACCGGAGCCGACGGCCGGCCCAGCAAAGTCAAGATGAAGGTCAGGACGGCGGGTATCACCGACGAGCAAGTGGTGGCCTACACCTGGAGCGGCAACGAGGTGACCTGGACCCTGGTCAGTTCAGCACAGCAGAAGTCGCAGGACGGCAAGTACACCCTCGTCCCCCAAGACGACGGCACCCTGGTCAAGATGGAGATCACCGTCGACCCGAACGTTCCGCTGCCCGGCTTCGTGCTCAAGCGCGCCGTCAAGGGGTCGATCGATTCGGCGACCAAAGGGTTGCGCGACCGGGTGTTGAAGGTGAAGAAGGGTAAGTAGCCGCATGGTTGACGCGGGGCCGCTGGCCGGCGTCCGGGTGATCGAACTCGGCGGAATCGGACCCGGGCCACACGCGGGCATGGTGCTCGCCGACCTCGGGGCCGACGTGGTGCGGGTGCGCCGGCCCGGCGGGCTGCAGATGCCGTCCGAGGATCGCGACCTGCTGCATCGCGGGAAGCGGATCGTCGACCTGGACGTCAAGACGCAGCCGCAGACGCTGCTAGAGCTGGCCGCCAAGGCCGACGTGTTGCTCGACTGTTTCCGGCCCGGAACGTGCGAACGCCTGGGCATCGGGCCTCAGGACTGCGCGGCGGTCAACCCGCGACTGATCTTTGCGCGCATCACCGGGTGGGGACAGGACGGACCGCTGGCCCCGACCGCGGGTCACGACATCAATTACCTGTCGCAGACGGGGGCGCTGTCGGCGCTGGGCTACCGCGACCGGCCGCCCATGCCGCCGTTGAATCTCGTCGCCGACTTCGGCGGCGGCTCGATGCTGGTGCTGCTGGGCATCGTTGCCGCGCTGTACGAGCGCGAACGGTCGGGCAAAGGCCAGGTCGTCGACGCGGCGATGGTCGACGGGGTCAGTGTGCTCGCCCAGATGATGTGGACCATGAAGTCCACCGGGGCGCTGCGCGACGAGCGCGAGTCGTTTCTGCTCGACGGCGGCGCTCCCTTCTACCGCTGCTACGAAACCTCCGACGGCAAGTACATGGCCGTCGGCGCCATCGAGCCGCAATTCTTCGCGGCGTTGCTGGCCGGACTCGGCCTGACGCCCGACGAGGTGCCCAGCCAGCTGGACATCGGGTCCTATCCCCGGATGCACGATCTGTTCGCCCAACGATTCGCCAGTCGTACCCGCGAGGAGTGGACGCAGATCTTCGCCGGCACCGACGCGTGCGTCACGCCGGTGTTGACCTGGAGCGAAGCCGGCGACAACGAGCATTTGAAGGCGCGGTCCACGGTGATCACCGCCCACGGTGTAGTCCAGGCCGCACCCGCGCCCCGATTTTCCCGGACACCGGCCGGACCGGTCGGGCCACCACCGGCCACCACCACGCCGCTCGCTGAAATCGACTGGTAACCAAGTAATTGCACTAAATAAGTGCACCAGTGGTGCTAGTTTGGCATCAGTGGCTGTACAAGCATCGCGGGAAATTGTGATTGACGCGCCGCCGGAAGTGATCATGCAGGCGTTGGGCGAAGTCGATGTCTTGTCGGAATGGTCGCCACTGCACAAGCGGGTGGAGGTGCTCGACCGCTATCCGGACGGCAAGCCGCATCACGTGAAGGCCACCGTCAAAATCATGGGGCTGGTGGACAACGAAATACTGGAATACCACTGGGGTCCCGACTGGGTGGTGTACGACGTCGAAGCGACGTTCCAGCAGCGTGGTCAACACATCGAGTACCAGGTCCGGCCCGAGGGGGTGGACAAGAGCCGGGTGCGATTCGATATCACGGTAGATCCGTCGGGGCCGATTCCGGGTTTCATCGTCAAGCGTGCGACCAAGGTTGTGCTGGACGCCGCGACCGAGGGCCTGCGAAAGTGGGTCGCGAACAAAGAGGCCGTCCAAAACAGCGAGGACTGATCGTCGTGTCTTTTGCAGCGGTCGGATTGCTAATTTTGGACTAGTGGCAGTACAAGCGTCGCGAGAGATCATCATTGATGCGCCGCCGGAAGTGATCCTGGACGCGCTCGCCGATATCGGCTCGGTTCCGGTGTGGTCGTCGGTGCACAAGCGCGCCGAGGTCATCGACACCTATCCCGACGGGCGCCCGTACCACGCCAAAGTCACGGTCAAGGTGATCGGCATCGTCGATCAGCAAGTGCTCGAATTCCATTGGGGGCCCGACTGGATGGTGTGGGACGCGCAGCGGACCGTGCACCAGCACGGCCAGCACGTCGAGTACACCATGCACCTCGAGGGCGAGGACCGCACGCGGGTGCGGTTCGAGATCACCCTGGAGCCGTCGGCGCCGTTGCCGGAGTTTCTGGTGAAACGAGCGCGTAAGAAGGTGTTGAGCGCGGCCACCGAGGGGCTGCGCGACTTCGTCATGAACCGCAAGTAGCGTTGCGGAGCTTGCCCAGGCGCCGGATCGCCTCGTCGAGAGTGTCATCGGTTTTGCAAAAGGTGAAGCGTACCAGGTGATTCCAGATGTCGGCGTAGGCCGCATCCGGATCGCAGAACGCCGACATCGGGATGGCGGCCACCCCGACTTTCTGCGGTAAGGCTGCGCAGAATGTGGTGCTGTCGGTATAGCCCAGCGGGCGCGGGTCGGCGCACAGAAAATAGGTGCCGTAGCTGTCGTGGACCGCGAAGCCGATGTCGGCCAGGCCCGCCGCCAGTCGATCGCGTCTGGCCTGCAGCCGGGTTCTCAGTGCCGTCACCCAGGCATCCTGGGTATTCAGCGCCAACGCCACCGCGGGCTGCAGCGGAGCGCCGCCGACGTAGCTCAGATATTGCTTGGCCGCGCGCACTCCGGCGATGAGTTGCCTTGGGCCGCAAGCCCATCCGATCTTCCAGCCGGTACAGTTGAACATCTTGGCCGCACTGGAGATGGTGACGGTTCGTTCGGCCATCCCGTCGAAACCGGCCAGCGGTAGGTGTTCGGCATGGTCGAACACCAGGTGCTCGTATACCTCGTCGGTGATCACCAAAAGGTCTGCGGCTACAGCGATTTCGGCGATCGCGGCCAGCTCGGTGGCGCTGTACACCGCGCCGGTCGGGTTGTGCGGGGAGTTGACGATCAGCGCACGGGTCCGCGGTGTGAGCGCGCGCCGTAGGGCGTCGGTATCCAGAGCGAAGCCGCGACCGTCGGGGACCAGCGGCACGGGCACTCTCCGGGCGCCGGCCATCGCCACCACCGGCGAGTAGGAGTCGTAGAACGGCTCGATGAGCAGAACGTCTGAGCCGGGTTCGACGAGCCCGAGGACCGCTGAGGCGATGGCTTCGGTGGCGCCGACCGTCACGAGCACCTCGGCCTCCGGGTCGTAGTCGATGCCGAAGTGCCGTTGGCGCTGGGCGGCGATCGCCTCGCGCAGTGGCAGGATGCCGAGGCCAGGTGGGTACTGGTTGACGCCGCCGGCGATGGCGTCTTGGGCGGCCTTGAGCATCTCCGGCGGCCCGTCCTCGTCGGGAAAGCCCTGTCCGAGGTTCACCGCGCCGATGCGGGCGGCCAGCGCTGACATCTCGGCGAACACCGTGGTGGCGTAGGGCCGCAGCCGCGACACCGTCATGGTCGTCGAGCTTAAGCGCCGTTGGCCCCATCGAGCGTGCGGGCAGCTGCACGGTCGGTGGCGAATGTGCGGCCCGCCGCACATTCGTGGGACCGGACCGGGGCGCTGACCGGCCAAAACCCGCCCAACCAACAGGTTGGCCGACGCTGCTGTTAGGGTGCCAGTACTGGACCTTGTCTAAAGACGGATCTGAAATCCCTGTTGTGAATAGGAAGCCCCCATGTCCGAAGAAGCCTTCATTTACGAGGCCATCCGTACGCCGCGTGGCAAGCAAAAGAACGGCTCGCTGCACGAAGTCAAGCCGTTGAGCCTGGTCGTCGGCCTGATCGAGGAGCTGCGCAAGCGCAATCCCGACCTCGACGAGAACCTCATCAGCGACGTCATCCTGGGTTGCGTCTCCCCCGTCGGTGACCAGGGCGGCGACATCGCCCGTGCCGCGGTGCTGGCGTCGGGCATGCCGGTGACGTCCGGCGGTGTGCAACTCAACCGGTTCTGTGCGTCGGGCCTCGAGGCCGTCAACACGGCCGCCCAGAAGGTCCGCTCCGGTTGGGATGACCTGGTGCTGGCCGGCGGCGTGGAATCGATGAGCCGGGTGCCGATGGGATCCGACGGCGGCGCGATGGGGCTGGACCCGGCCACCAACTACGACGTCATGTTCGTCCCGCAGGGCATCGGGGCAGACCTGATCGCCACCATCGAAGGTTTCTCCCGCGAGGACGTCGACGCCTACGCGCTGCGCAGCCAGGAGAAGGCCGCCGAGGCGTGGTCGGGCGGCTACTTCGCCAAGTCCGTGGTGCCGGTCCGCGACCAGAACGGCCTGCTGATCCTCGACCACGACGAGCACATGCGGCCCGACACCACCATGGAGGGCCTGGCCAAGCTGAAGCCGGCCTTCGAGGGCCTGGCCGCGATGGGCGGGTTCGACGACGTCGCGCTGCAGAAGTACCACTGGGTCGAGAAGATCAACCACGTGCACACCGGCGGCAACAGCTCGGGCATCGTCGACGGAGCAGCCCTGGTGATGATCGGCAACGAGGCAGCCGGCAAGTCGCAGGGGCTGACCCCGCGTGCCCGCATCGTGGCCACCGCCACCAGCGGCGCCGATCCGGTGATCATGCTCACCGGCCCCACGCCGGCCACCCGCAAGGTGCTCGACCGGGCCGGCCTGACCGTCGACGACATCGATCTGTTCGAGCTCAACGAGGCCTTCGCGTCGGTGGTGCTGAAGTTCCAGAAGGACCTGAACATTCCCGACGAGAAGCTCAACGTCAACGGCGGCGCCATCGCCATGGGCCACCCGCTCGGAGCAACGGGCGCAATGATTCTCGGCACCATGGTCGACGAGCTGGAGCGCCGTAATGCCCGGCGCGCCTTGGTGACTTTGTGTATTGGCGGCGGCATGGGTGTCGCGACGATCATCGAGAGGGTTTAAGTACATGGTCGACAACACAATCCAGTGGGACAAGGATGCCGACGGCATCGTCACCCTGACTCTGGACGACCCGTCGGGTTCGGCCAACGTCATGAACGAGGCCTACATCGAGTCCATGGGCAAGGCGGTGGATCGCCTTGTCGCCGAGAAGGATTCGATCACCGGTGTGGTGATCACCAGCGCGAAGAAGACGTTCTTCGCCGGTGGCGACGTGAAGAGCATGATCCAGATCGGGCCGGAAAACGCCGGTGAAGCCTTCGATTTGGTCGAGACGGTCAAGAAGCAGCTGCGCACGCTGGAGACCCTGGGCAAGCCGGTGGTTGCGGCGCTCAACGGCGCTGCGCTGGGCGGCGGCCTGGAAATCGCGTTGGCGTGCCATCACCGCATCGCGGCCGACGTCAAGGGCGCGCAGTTCGGCTTCCCGGAGGCCACGTTGGGTCTGCTGCCCGGTGCCGGCGGTGTCACGCGCACGGTGCGAATGCTGGGAATTCAGAACGCCTTTGTCAGCGTGCTGTCGCAGGGCACCCGCTTCAAGCCGGCCAAGGCCAAGGAGCTCGGCCTGATCGACGAGGTGCTGCCGACGGTCGAAGAGCTGGTCCCCGCCGCCAAGGCGTGGATCAAGGCCAACCCCGACGCGCACGAACAGCCTTGGGACAAAAAGGGTTACAAGATGCCCGGCGGCACTCCGTCGTCGCCGGCACTGGCGTCCATCCTGCCGTCCTTCCCGGCGTTGCTGCGCAAGCAGATCAAGGGTGCGCCGATGCCGGCGCCGAAGGCGATCCTGGCTGCCGCGGTGGAGGGCGCGCAGGTCGACTTCGACACCGCCAGCCGCATCGAGAGTCGTTACTTCACGTCATTGGTCACCGGCCAGGTCGCCAAGAACATGATCCAGGCGTTTTTCTTCGACCTGCAGGCCATCAACAACGGTGGTTCGCGGCCCGACGGGATCGAACCGGTCAAGATCAACAAGATCGGTGTGCTGGGTGCGGGCATGATGGGCGCCGGCATCGCCTACGTGTCGGCGAAGGCCGGCTACGACGTGGTCCTCAAGGATGTAAGCCTGGAGGCCGCGGAGAAGGGCAAGGGCTATTCCGAGAAGCTGGAGGCCAAGGCCCTCGAGCGGGGTCGCACCACGCAGGAGAAGAGCGACGCGTTGTTGGCGCGAATTCATCCGACCGCCGAGCCCGCCGATTTGAAGGGCGTCGACTTCGTGATCGAAGCCGTCTTCGAGAACCAGGAACTCAAGCACAAGGTGTTCCAGGAGATCGAAGACATCGTCGAGCCCAACGCAATCCTGGGGTCCAACACCTCCACGCTGCCGATCACCGGCCTGGCGACCGGTGTCAAGCGGCAGGAGGATTTCATCGGGATCCACTTCTTCTCGCCGGTCGACAAGATGCCGTTGGTGGAAATCATCAAGGGCGAGAAGACGTCTGACGAAGCCCTGGCCCGGGTGTTCGACTACACGCTGGCCATCGGCAAAACGCCGATCGTGGTCAACGACAGTCGCGGTTTCTTCACCTCGCGGGTCATCGGCACCTTCGTCAACGAGGCGCTGGCGATGCTGGGCGAGGGTGTGGAGCCGGCCAGCATTGAGCAGGCCGGCTCGCAGGCCGGTTACCCGGCGCCGCCGTTGCAGCTGTCCGACGAGCTCAACCTGGAGCTCATGCACAAGATCGCGGTGGCCACCCGCAAGGGTGTCGAAGACGCCGGCGGTACCTATGAGCCGCATCCGGCAGAAGCCGTGGTGGAGAAGATGATTGAGCTCGGGCGCTCGGGTCGTCTGAAGGGCGCCGGCTTCTACGAGTACCCCGACGGCAAGCGTTCCGGGTTGTGGCCGGGGCTGCGGGAGACGTTCAAGTCCGGGTCGTCCGAGCCGCCGCTGCAGGACATGATCGACCGGATGCTGTTCGCCGAGGCGCTGGAAACCCAAAAGTGCCTTGACGAGGGCGTGCTGACGTCGACGGCCGATGCGAACATCGGCTCGATCATGGGCATCGGGTTTCCGCCGTGGACCGGTGGTAGCGCGCAGTTCATCGTGGGCTACCAGGGTCCGGCCGGTACGGGCAAGGAGGCCTTCGTGGCGCGGGCGCGCGAGCTGGCCGAAAAGTACGGCGACCGCTTCCTCCCGCCCAAGTCGCTGAGTTAGCGCGAACAGACGCAAAATCCCCCGCACGCACGGTGTGTCGGGGGATTTTGCGTCTGCTCACCGGGCTAGGCGCGCTGAAAGAGGTAGTGCCGCGCAGGCGTCTTCTCGCGGTCGAGTTCTCGCTCCTCGCCGGAAGACAGCAGCGTCCAACCGGAGGCGAATCGTCGTTCCATCTCGGCGGGTTCGATTCCCCGCACACCGAACCTGCCGCCGGGGAGAAACGCGACGATCAACAGCCTGGCTTCCGGCGCGGCGACGGCGCTGACCTCACGGACGTACGCGTCGCGATCGTTGTCGGCCATGTTGTGCAGGCAGCCGTTGTCGACGATCAGCTGGAAGCCCGAACCGATCCCGGCCTGACTCAGCTGCGTGGCGTCCGCGTGGGCGAAGTCGACGGAGACGCCAGCGGCCGCTGCCTTGGCGCGGGCCTTGTCCAGCGCCTTCGGCACAAAATCAACGCCGGTGACTTTCCAGCCGTGTCGCGCAAGGTAAATCGACGAGTCGCCGGTGCCGCATCCGATGTCGACGGCCGATCCCGCGGGCAGCGGAGCTGTGTGATCGGTTCCCTCGACCAAGTTCCGCAGGGTCTGGGCGATCGGGTGACCGTCCCACGGGGTGAAGCCGATTCGGTAAAAGATCCGGAAGAGTGTGTGCTTGGAGGCCATACCCCAACCGTATTCGGAGCGCGAGCAGACGCAAAAGGTCGACCCGCGCTCAATTGGGTGAGTACTCCTTGAACTGCATGGAGTCGTAGAGCCGCACACCCTTGGTGTTCAGCTTCGCCGCCACCCGGGTCAGTCGGGCGGGCAGCAGTGAAATGAGTTGGGCGCCGCGGGTCAGTGCCCACACGCCGGCTGGGGAGTTCGGAACGAGGCTCTTGGCCACGCCGCGAGCAAAGGCGCGGCTGCGGCGCACCGCATCGCCCATCTGCTGCTCGTAGGCGGAGAATGCGCGCGTATAGTCCGCGGCGGACTGGGCCAGTTCGCCGGCAAGTATGTAGGCGCCGAGCACCGCGATGCTCGTGCTGCCGCCGACGGCGGGTCCGGGGCAGTAACCGGCATCGCCGACCAGCGTGACCCGTCCGCGCGACCAGGTGTCCAACTGCAACTGGGTGATCGAGTCGAAATAGAACGACGGCGTGCTGTCGAGCTCGGCGAGCCAGTCGTCCACCATGGTGTGCATTCCCGCGAACGCTGAGCGCAATAACTCCTTCTGCCGCACGGCATCTCGGTAGTGATACTGGAGTTCTTCCTTGCTGCGGAACATGAACAGTACCCGTGCATCGTCCAGCGGTTGCGCGGTGTAGATTCCGGCGAGACGGCCGGCACCGAGGTGGACGACCATTTCCTTCTCGCGCGCAAGGGTTTTCGGCGCGGATAGGACCGCCAGGTATCCGCCGAGAAATTGCGTTTGTCCGGCATCCTCGCCGAAGACCAGGCGCCGGACGTTCGAGTGCAGCCCGTCGGCACCAACAACGACGTCGTACCTGCGGGGCGCCGCCTGCTCGAAGGTCACCTCTCCGTCGGGGGAGATGTCCACGATTGAATCTGCGAAGAGATACTCGACGTGGTCGCGGCCGGCTTCGTAGTACACCTCGCTCAGGTCATCCCGCATGATCTCCACGTGACGGTCCGATACGGCGCCGACGCCCTTGGTGATATCGACGCGGACCGGCCGCCGCGCGCCCTCGCGGTAAATTCGCCCGGTGTCGGTCCCGGTGGCCAGCGCCTCGATTCTCGACAGCACACCCATCTTTTCCGAGATCTCCATCGCCGGCCGGAACAGGTCGACCGCGTGGCCGCCGGTCTTCCGCAATGCCGGTGCGCGCTCGACGATGGTGACGTCGAAGCCGTAGCGGCTGAGCCAGTACGCCAGGACAGGGCCGGAGATGCTGGCCCCCGAGATCAGAATCCGCATGACGGCCTCCTGGCGCTTTCGGTCAGCATAGAACGCAGCGGCCCGGGCGCGTGGACTCCATTCCAGGAGCGTCGGTGCTCGGGTTAGATTTAGCGCCATGCGCTTCGGTCTCTTCATTCCGCAGGGTTGGCGAATGGATCTGGTCGGCATCGAACCCGAGCGGCACTGGGCGGTGATGCGTGACCTGGCGACCTATGCCGACAGCGGCGCCTGGGACTCTTTGTGGGTCTATGACCACTTCCACACCGTGCCGCTGCCCAGCGACGAAGCCACGCATGAGGCATGGTCGTTGATGGCGGCCTACGCGGCGAGCACGTCGCGCATCAAGCTGGGCCAGATGTGCACGGCGATGAGCTACCGCAATCCCGCCTACCTGGCGAAGGTGGCGGCGACGTCGGACATCATCTCCGGGGGCCGCATCCAGATGGGTATCGGCGGCGGTTGGTACGAACACGAATGGCGCGCTTACGGTTACGGCTTCCCAGCCGCCGGTGTCCGGTTGGGCCGGCTGGACGAAGGTGTGCAGATCATGCGGGAGGCCTGGCGCGACGGCAAAGTGACGTTCAAGGGCCAGCACTACCAGGCCGACGGTGCGATCGTTGCGCCAAAGCCGTTGCAGGCTAATGGGATTCCGTTGTGGATTGCGGGCGGCGGGGAGAAGGTGACCCTGCGCATCGCCGCCAAGTATGCGCAGTACACGAACTTCACGCCGGAGCCCGATGCATTCGCGCACAAGTCGGAGGTGCTGGCGCAGCACTGCAGCAAGCTGGGCACCGACTTCGATGCGATCGTGCGCTCGGCCAACTTCACCGCCGTCGTCGGTTCGACCGAGGCCGAGGTGCGGGACCGCCTGAAGCGGGTGCGTGACCGTCTGGCCGGGTATGTGCCTGAGGCGGTGGCAGATTCGATGGTCTCGGGTGTTCCAGACTCGACAACGGGCACGCCGGAGCAGGTGATCGAGCGGCTGGCCAAGATCCGCGACCTCGGGTGTGAGTATGCGATCTGTTACTTCCCCGAAGCCGCCTACGACCGCTCGGGCATCGAACTGTTCGAACGGGAAGTGATTCCCGCGCTGAGTTAGATATCGCTGGCGGTATACCGCGTCTTGACCGGAGGCGCCGCAAGTAGCGGGGGAAGCTCGGTCACCCGGCCTTCGCCGGCGCGAAACGCACGATAGGCCTCGTCATGCTCGACGGTCTCCCAGAGCTCATAGATAAGCCAGTGCGCCTCGTCGTCGTCGTCGACCAGTACGTCGGTGCGCAAGTTGCCGTCGAATGCCCGGGTGTCTTGGAGCGTCCGGCGCATGAGATCACGCGCGGCGGGCACCGCGTCGGGCTTCAGCCTGAGTTCCAGCATCACCGTGACCGGCATGGGCTCTCCTCAAATCGTGTTCGGAGGCCAAACTAGCACCGGGGACATCGTAGGAGAACGAGATTTCCACTTTTATGGAATGCTGTTGTACCTTTTGGGGAGCCCGTTGTGTTGGCGGCTGTGACGGATCGCTGGAGGATCGCTCGATGCAGAAGGCACTCGCCCCCGAAATCTCGACCTGGCCCGACGAGAATCCCCAACTGATCGGCAGTCGCTGCGGCGCCTGCGGTGCCACCGCTTTCCCAGTGCAGCAGTGGTGTCCGCGTTGCAGCATCGGGCAGATGAGCGAGGTGCTGTTGCCGCGTCGGGGGACCGTCGTCGCTTGGACGACCCAGGGTTTCCCGCCCGGACCGCCGTATGCCGGTCCCACCGGAAAGGACTTCGTGCCGTTCGGCATCGGCCTGATCCAACTAGGGGACGTGATCCGGGTCGAGGGCCGGCTCACCGAGAACGATCCGGCCAAACTGCAATTCGGCCAGGAAGTCGAGCTCACCATGGTGCCGTTGACCACCGACAGCGACGGCAACGAGATCCTCACTTACGCTTTCCGGCCGGTCTGATGGCGATCGCGAGCGCGGCGAAGCCGGGCGAAGCGGGTCGCCATCATCTATCCATGCCGGGCGAAGCGGGTCGCCATCATCTATGCAAAGGAATTCTGCGATGAGTAACGACGTGGCCATCATCGGCGTCGGCCTGCATCCCTTCGGCAGGTTCGAGAAGACCGCCATGCAGATGGGTGCCGAGGCCATTCAGTCAGCGTTGACCGACGCCGGCGTGCAGTGGAAGGACATCCAGTTCGGCTTCGGCGGCAGCCATGAGGTGTCCAACCCCGACGCGGTGACTCGCCTGGTCGGTTTGACCGGCATCACCTTCACCAATGTGTTCAACGCCTGCGCCACCGCCGCCAGCGCCATTCAGCAGACCGCCGACACCATTCGGTTGGGCAAATACGACATCGGCATCGCTATCGGTCTCGACAAGCACCCGCGCGGTGCGTTTACCGACGATCCCGCCAAGTTGGCGCTGCCGCAGTGGTATGCCCAGAACGGGCAGTTCGTCACCACCAAGTTCTTCGGAATGAAGGCCAACAAGTACATTCACGACCACAACATTTCGCAGGCGACCCTGGCCAAGGTCGCCGCCAAGAATTACCGCAACGGCTCACTGAACCCGAATGCCTTCCGCCGCAAGGCACTTCCGGAGGAGGAGATCCTCAACTCGACGGTGCTGAACTACCCGCTGACGCAGTACATGTTCTGTGCGCCCGACGAGGGTGCCGCCGCGGTCGTCATGTGCCGCGCCGACATGGCGCACAAGTTCACCGATAAGCCGGTTTATGTGCGCGCCAGCGAGATTCGTACCCGACGTTTTGGGGCGTACGAAGTGCACGCGACGTTCGCTCCGCTGGACGAGGACGCTTCGCCGACGGTCTATGCGGCCAAGGCCGCTTACGAGGCTGCAGGCATCGGGCCCGAGGACGTCGACATCGCCCAACTACAGGACACCGATGCCGGCGCCGAGGTCATCCACATGGCCGAGACCGGTCTGTGCGCCGACGGCGAGCAGGAGAAGCTGGTAGCCGACGGCGCCACCGAGATCGGCGGCGAATTGCCGATCAACACCGACGGCGGCCTGATCGCCAACGGTGAGCCGATCGGTGCATCCGGGCTGCGGCAGGTGCACGAGCTGGTGCGGCAGCTGCGCGGTGAGGCCGGCGAACGACAGGTACCCGGTAACCCGCGCGTCGGTCTGGCGCAGGTCTACGGCGCACCGGGCACGGCGTCGGCGACGATCTTGTCGCTGTAGGTTGGCGCGAGCAGACGCAAAAACCCCCGCAAACACGGTGTGTCGGGGGATTTTGCGTCTGCTCGCCCTAGATGGCCGGGCCCAAAAGGTCGTCGGCGTCGCGGATGATGTAGCCGTAACCTTGCTCGGCCAAGAACCGCTGCCGGTGCGCAGCGTACTCGGCATCCAAACTGTCCCGGGCCACCACGGAGTAGAAGACGGCGCCCCCGCCGCCGGCCTTGGGCCGCAGCAGCCGGCCCAGCCGTTGAGCCTCCTCTTGGCGCGACCCGAATGTTCCCGAAACCTGTACCGCCACTGCGGCTTCCGGTAGGTCGATAGAGAAATTCGCCACCTTGGACACCACCAGTCTGGTCACCTCGCCGCGGCGGAAGGCGTCGAAAAGTGCTTCGCGTTCACGCGTTCTCGTCGAACCCTGGATCACCGGAGCGTCCAGCTCGGCGCCCAGCTCATCGAGCTGATCCAAATAGGCGCCGATCACCAGGGTCTGCTCGCCGGGGTGGTTCTCCAGGATCGACTTGACCACCGCGATTTTCGTATGCACCGTAGAGCAGAGCCGATAGCGCTCCTCGGGCTCGGCGGTGGCATACATCATCCGCTCGTTGTCGGTCATCGTGACCCGGACTTCCACGCACTCCGCCGGTGCGATCCAACCTTGCGCCTCAATGTCTTTCCACGGTGCGTCGTAGCGCTTCGGACCGATCAGAGAGAACACGTCACCCTCGCGGCCGTCTTCGCGGATCAGCGTGGCCGTCAGCCCCAGCCGCCGTTTGGATTGCAGGTCGGCGGTCATCCGGAACACCGGTGCGGGCAGCAGATGCACCTCGTCGTAGATGATCAGGCCCCAGTCGCGGCTGTCGAACAGCTCCAGATGCCGGTATTCGCCCTTGGTGCGACGGGTGATCATCTGGTAGGTCGAGATGGTGACGGGCCGAATCTCCTTGCGCTCGCCGGAGTACTCGCCGATCTCGTCCTCGGTCAACGACGTTCGTGCTACCAGCTCACGCTTCCATTGTCGAGCGGCCACGATATTGGTGACCAGAATCAGCGTGGTTGCTTGTGCTTTCGCCATCGCGGCCGCCCCAACCAGCGTCTTGCCGGCGCCGCACGGCAGCACCACCACCCCCGAGCCGCCCGCCCAGAAGGAATCCGCGGCCAGCTGTTGGTAGTCGCGCAGCTTCCAGCCCTGTTCATGCAGGCTGATCGGATGCGCCTCACCGTCGACATAGCCGGCGAGATCCTCTGCAGGCCAGCCGATTTTGAGCAGCATCTGTTTGACTCGGCCGCGTTCGCTGGGGTGCACCACGACCGTGTCGTCGTCGATTCGGGCGCCGAGCATCGGTGCGATCTTCTTGTTGCGCAACACTTCCTCGAGCACCGCGCGATCGAAACTGACCAGCGTCAGGCCGTGCGCCGGATTCTTGACCAGCTGCAGGCGGCCGTAACGCGCCATGGTGTCGACGATGTCGACCAGCAACGGCTGAGGCACCGCGTAGCGGGAGAAACTGACCAATGCGTCGACGACCTGCTCGGCGTCGTGGCCGGCGGCACGGGCGTTCCACAGTGCCAGCGGCGTGATGCGGTAGGTGTGGACGTGTTCGGGGGCGCGTTCCAGCTCGGCGAACGGCGCGATGGCAGCGCGTGCCGCGCCGGCCAGCTCATGATCGACCTCCAGCAGTACCGTCTTGTCGGACTGCACGATCAACGGCCCGTCGCTCATTTAGCGCCACTCCTCCTCATGCGCTCCGTCCCCCTCGCCGCTGCGCGGCTGGGGGTGCCCCCACTGCATCGTCGTCGGCGCGCAATGGCGCCACCCCTCTTTGTCGTTCATCGCCGGCGCGAATAAGCCCATTATTCAGTCGTCGACCGACATCACCGACGTGATGCGGTGGATGGCGAAGTCGCGCAGCCGACCGGACGCCGGATCGAAGGCCACCAGCTGGCCGCCGCGAATGCTGATCGGCGATACCACGCGTTGCGTGGCGACGCCCGCCGCGTCGAGGTAGCCGATCAACAGCGTCTGCTGATCCCGCGCCGCGCGATGTAACAGCGACATGGTCCCGGCCGGGTCGACCCGGATGTTGCCGAACGGCGCGGCGGTCACCTTGCGCAATACCGCGACGATGGCGCTCAGTGTGTCACCTCCAGGGCGTGGCGGTGGGCGGTAGGAGCGACGGTGTTGTGGCGTGGGTACCCGCGCTCCTCTAGGCCGGACGTCGACGATGGCTCCGGTGGAATCTTCGGCGGCCGGCGCGAAACCTGCGCTTCGCAACCCGGCCAGCACCTCGGATATCGGTGCCGGCGAGACCGCCACCGTCGGCGCAAGGGCGCGCAGTTGCAGTTCTTGAGCAGCGGGGGCGGCCACGGCCTGGGCCAGCAGCGTCGGATCTTCACATCGGACAAACGACGCGGCCATACCGATGCGCAGCTGGCCGTGCCGACGCGCGACATCGTCGATGAGATACGTGAGTCCTTGTGGCACCGGCGTTTTCGAATGGTTGGCGAAAAGTGCGTGCATCCATTCGCGCGTCTTGCCGATGTCGAGGGCATGCCGGATCGACTGCTCGCTCACCCGATACACCATTGCGGTGCCTGCGGATTCGACCTTGGCGACAGCGGCCAGGTCGTCGGCGATATCGCGGTGCAGCGGTCCGGGTACCACAACGGTGAGGTCGGCCTGCACCAGGAAGTGGTCGATCGGCTTGGGCATTGCTCGCGTCATCGCGGCGATGGCCGCGTCGGGATCGACGGCGTCTGCCAGCAGCGCCCGTCCCGGCCCGCTGATGGCTCCGCGGCCCACCAGGCCCAGCGCGTGCGCCTCGGTCAGCAGGTCCGCGACGGGGCCTGGCTGCAGTCGCCTGGCCCAGCGCGGTCGGCGCCAAACCAATGCCTCAGACGCCGTGGCGGCGTCCACGCCGGCACCCGGGGGCAACTCGGCGAGGATGCCCAACAGCAGCCGGCGGTCCAGCGGGGCGGCGGTCGAGTACAGCGAATGCGACAGGGCGCCATAGGGTTTGGCGTCCGGGCCGCGGCTGCCGATCAGCGCCGGCCGGCTCGGCAGGTTAAGCCAGGTACTGGCCAGCAGCTGCCAGCGCTGGGCCGGTGACATCGCGGCGAACCGGTCGGCGGCCACCGTCGGCGCCCAATATGGCGGATCACCATGGGCCGGTTCCGGATCGGGCATGCCGCTGGCGATCAGTCCGGCGACGGCCGCAACCTCGAGTATCAGGCCCAGCCGCGGCTCGTCGATGCCGGTCGACTTGGCCAGCCGCTTGACTTCGCGAATCCCCATTCCGCCGGTGCGCAGCTCGGAAACCGGTGTGGCACTCAGTGTTTCGAGTAGGACGTCGAGCTCACGGAGCAAATCGATGACGGCTCCGGCGGCCGTCGCGTCGACGTCTTCAGCTGTGGTGGTCGACACCACCGGATCGGGTGCCGTCAGCTGCATCGGCCCGGGTTGCTCGCCGCGCAGCACCTGCCCGACGTGGCGGGGCAGGATCACCGTGTCGGCGTCGACCCGTCGCAGCAAGCCCATCGCCAGCAGCCTCGGCACCGGCCGGTCCGCTGGAGCACCGGGCGCGGCGTCGCGGGTGCGGCCCATCGGGGAGCCCTCGAGCAGTTTCTCCAGCACGTCCGTCTGCGCCTCGTCGAGATCGGCGATCAGCTCGGCTATCTGCTCCTCGGTCTGGGAGGTGTCCTCGAGCGTGACCTGCCCCGGATGCCAGGGCAATCCTGTGCCGGCGTCGCCGGCCACTCGAACGGCGTTGTCGCCCCAAACCAGGGCGCGATGCCTCAGGTCGTCCAGGGCAGCGGTGACCTCGGTTTCCGGAGCCCGGTCGCCGATCAACGCCAGCAGCTTTGCGGTCGGCACCGGCGTGCTGTCGGCATGCAGCACCAGCAATGCGTCCAGCACCGCGAGTCGCAGGAAGTCGAGCTCGTCGGTGGCGGCCTTGATCGACTGTCGTGCCTGAGCACGCGCGGCCAGCGCGGCAATGCTGCCGGGCGGGGGCTGGGCAAGGTCCGGCCGTAGCTCCAAGAGCCGGATCAGCCGTTCGTCGGGCAGTTCGGCCAGCCAGGATCCCAGCGGGATATGCGGGCTGTTGTCAGTCATTGCCGACCAGCGTAATTGAGTCAGCGAAGCTGAAAAGTCAGCCGTCGCGACGACCCGCCACGGCCCGCCGAGATGGCGGCGACGGCGGTCGTGATCGCCCCTTCGCGTACTCTGCGCGCAACTGACCTGTCAGAATGGAGCTCGTGGCTGACACTACTGACGGCAAGGCGCGCAAAACCAGATACGTCGACAACGGCTGGCCGACGACGGATCCGGACGACCACGCGGTGAGCGAACTGGTGACCGATCGGACCGGTGCGTTGTCGCCCTTCGGTGAGCTGGCGTTTCCGTTGCCATCCGACGAACTGCCCTACCTTCACCCGGTCACGGTCGTCAACCGGTAGGTCTCGGGATGGCTCGGGCCGCTGGTTCCTCCCGGGCCGATGGCCCCTCGCAGGCTTCTGGGGCTGGCGGCTCAGTCGAATCCCAGTTCGACGCGCTCTCGCACTTGGATGAGCGGGGGGCAGCGCACATGGTCGATGTCACCGAGAAGGGGGCCACCAGGCGCACCGCGGTCGCCGCGGGTGCCTTGCGCACGACGCCGCACGTGGTGGCCTTGATCTCCACCGGCGGGCTGCCGAAGGGTGATGCGCTGGCCACCGCGCGGGTGGCGGGCATTCTGGCGGCCAAGCGCACCAGCGACCTGATCCCGTTATGTCACCAGTTGGCGCTTACCGGCGTCGACGTCGATTTCGCGGTGGGCGAGGCGGACATCGAGATCACCGCGACGGTGCGCAGCACCGACCGGACGGGAGTGGAGATGGAGGCGCTGACCGCGGTCAGCGTTGCTGCGCTGACGCTCTACGACATGATCAAGGCGGTTGACCCGGCCGCGCGTATCGACGAGATTCGAGTGCTCCGCAAAGAAGGCGGCCGGCACGGAACCTGGACACCGTCATGAGCGAGCGAACCGCACGGATCATCATTGCCTCGACTCGTGCCTCAGCCGGCGTATACACCGACAAATGTGGTCCGATCATCGCGGAATGGCTTGGCCAGCGCGGGTTTTCGCCAACTGAGCCGCAGGTTGTGGCCGACGGCAAGCCGGTCGGGGAGGCGCTGCAGGACGCCCTGGCCGCCGGCGTCGACCTGATCATCACCTCCGGTGGCACCGGCATTTCCCCCACCGACAGCACACCGGATCAGACGGTCGCGGTGCTGGACTACATGATTCCTGGGCTGGCGGATGCGATCCGTCGCGCCGGCCTGCCGAAAGTGCCGACATCGGTGCTCTCGCGCGGCGTATGCGGGGTAGCCGGGCGTACGTTGATCGTCAATCTGCCCGGCTCGTCGGGCGGCGTCCGCGACGGCCTGAGCGTGCTCGACGGTGTGGTGGACCACGCGCTGGATCAACTCGCGGGCGGGGATCACCAGCAATGACGCCGCGGGTCCTGCGCGCCGCCTTGACCGACCAGCCGATTTCGCTGGCCGAGCATGAAGATCTGGTGAGTCATCAATCCGCCGGGGCGATCGTCGGGTTCGACGGAATGGTCCGCGATCACGACGATGGGCGCGGGGTGACCCGGCTGGAGTATTCGGCGCATCCGACGGCCGCGCAGGTTCTTGCCGACACAGTGGCCGAAATCGCCGAGCAGGCCAGCGGGGTGCGCGCGGTCGCGGCCAGCCACCGGATCGGCGTGCTGCAGATCGGCGACGCGGCCCTGGTGGTTGCCGTTGCCGCGGATCATCGACAGGCGGCGTTCGCCACCTGCGCCCAGCTGGTCGACGCGATCAAGGCGCGGCTACCGGTGTGGAAACACCAGTTCTTCGACGACGGGACCGACGAGTGGGTGAACTCGGCCTAGTGGCGATCGCGAGCGCGGCGCAGCCGGGCGAAGCGGGTCGCCACCATCAGGCTTAGTGGCGATCGCGAGCGCGGCGCAGCCGGGCGCTGGGGGCACCCCCGCGAAGCTGGGGGACGGGGTCGCCACCATCAGGCTTAGTGGCGATCGCGAGCGCGGCGCAGTCGGGCGCTGGGGGCACCCCCGCGAAGCTGGGGGACGGGTCGCCACCATCAGGCCTAGCCCGCGCCAGCAGACGCAAAATCCCCTCAGAACCAGTGTTCTGGGGGAATTTTGCGTCTGCTCGGCGGCGGTAGTTCAGATCATCGACGGCTGAGCCAGCGCGTCCAGCGCGTCGTTGCCCTGCACGTCCTGGCCCCGGATCGCCTCCCACAGCCGCTTGGTGTAGGCGACGGTCTCGGCTCCGCGCGGCTCACCGCTGACGGCCTTGGGCACATCCGCCGTGACGGGTGCGTCGGCAGGCGGCGCCGGGTCCACCGGAGGCGGTGCGTCGGCCGGCGGCGCGGGCGCCACGTCGGCCGGGGGTGGTGCGTCCGCGGGCGGGGCGTCTGCCGGTGGCGGGGCGTCCGGCGGCGGCGCGATTTGGTCGTTGCCGGCCAGCTGCACCACCGGCGCCGGCGCGGCGGGTGGCGGAGCAGCGTCAGGCGCTGGCGCGTCCTGCGGCGGCGCGGCGTCGCCGTTGACCGCGGGCGCGTCGGACGGCGTGTTGAGCCCTGCGGGCTGCGGGAGGACATTGCGCGGGGTCGGGCCGGACAGGCCGTGACCACACACCGGCCAGGCGCCACGGCCTTGAGTCGCCAGCACACGCTCGGCGACGGCGATCTGCTGTTCCCTGCTGGCCAGTTGCGCCGACGGGGCGTACTGCGTGCCGCCGTGCGCTGCCCAGGTGCCCTGGGTGAATTGCAGGCCGCCGTGGAACCCGTTGCCGGTGTTGATCGCCCAGTTGCCACCGGACTCGCAGCTGGCCACCCGGTCCCATTCGCTGTCTGTGGCCGCGCCCGCTTGGGCCGCTAAAGCGATGCCGCCGCCACCGATTACAGCACCGGTGACGGCGATTTTGGCGACGCTGACGCCTGAAGTAGTGGGTTTGCGATGACGTCCACTCAAAACGGGTATTCCTCTCGCTACGCGCCTGCGAGGTCAGCTGTCGGGTTCGGGTTGGAGAGGCCACCCGGCCATCGCGACGTCCGCAAGGACACCGCGCAGGCTTCACCCCAAGGAGCCGTAGCGGCTCCGGTCCGATCGCGGTGAACCGGTTGGGTCCCCCGCTTCCATCCACGGTCGGTATCCCCGCCTATTGGATGGAGCTCGGCGCGATAGGTAGGGAGGATCGCCACGGGTCAGCTTGGCGAGCCATCGGAGACGGTAGCGGGTTCTGTTTGTCCCGTCACTTTTTGCGAAACCCGGCGTTTTCCGCGAATACATCTGCTAAATCGCCAGGAAAATTCGCCATTTGCGCAGGTCAGAACGACCCGAAATCGGAGCGTGTCCGCGTCGTTATCGTTCCGTTACGTGAGATATTTCACATTTTCATCCGCCGGCGAAGGGCGGTAGCACATCGATTGTGGCGCCGGATCGCAACGTTGTGGTCACGTCGCGCACGGCGATCCCGTCGCACAGGTAGGAGCATCGACTCAGCACCGTCGCGAGCCGACCGTCCCGCGCGGCCAGGCCGTCGATCACGTCGGCGACCGTGGCACCCGGTCCCAGGCGTACTGTCTCCGACTCAGCGCCGGCGGCAGCCTGGGCGGCCGCGAAGAATCGGACGGTCACCTGGATTCCGGGTGCTTCTTCCACGGCACGACTCACGGATGGCTAGCCCCCGATTGCGCTCATCGGCCGCTTCGGCTGCACGAAGTCCGGGTCGTTGATGCCGTGGCCGGCCGGTTTGGCCCACATCGCCGCACGCCACGCCGCCTCGATGGCATCGTCGTCGGCCCCACCGCGCAGCATGCCGCGCAGGTCGGTCTCCTCGGCAGAGAACAGGCAGCTGCGGATTTGCCCGTCGGCGGTCAGCCGGGTGCGATCACAGGTCGAACAAAAGGCGTGTGACACCGAGGCGATGACGCCGAATTTCCCGGTCGGCGTGCCAGGTCCGGAGTCGGCGAGCCAGAGTTCGGCCGGAGCCGAACCCCGCGGCGCAGGGTCCGGCCGCAGCCGAAAGTGCGGCCGCAGCGCCGCTAGCACGTCGTCGGCGCTCAGCGCGGCGCCTCGCCGCCACTGATGTCCGGCGTCCAGCGGCATCTGTTCGATGACCCGCAACTGGTAACCGTGCTGTAAGCAGAACCGCAACAGCTCGACGACGTCCTCGCGGCCGGTGTGCGGATCGAGGACGGCGTTGACCTTGACCGGCGTCAGCCCGGCGGCAGCGGCGGCGGCCAAGCCGGCCAGCACGTCGGCGAGCCGGTCCCGCCGCGTGATGGCGGTGAAATGGTCGCGGTTCACGCTGTCCAGGGACACGTTCACCCGATCCAAACCCGCAGCGGCAAGAGCCGCGGCCCGCCCTGCCAGCCCCACACCGTTGGTGGTCAGCGAAATCTCCGGGCGCGGGCGCAGACTGGCCGCCGCAGCCACCACCTCCTCGAGGTGGCGGACCAGCAGCGGCTCACCCCCGGTGAACCGCACACTGGTGACGCCGAACCGGGTGACGGCGATGTTCATCAGCCGGGCCAGCTCATCGGGCCGCAGCAGCTGCTCGCGGGGCAACCAGTCCAGGCCTTCGGCCGGCATGCAGTAACTGCAACGCAGGTTGCAGCGGTCGGTGAGCGACACCCGCAGGTCGGTGGCGGCCCTGCCGAAGGTGTCGAGTAAGGGTCCCTTGCTGGGCATCTCACGTTCGGCGCCATGCTCCGACGTGCGGCGCACGGTGGGGACACCCAATGCGGTCAGCGTCATGCAGCCACCCGCTCGTTTCGAGTCGAGTCGACTGGAACGATCTCCTTACCCAGCGGCAACAGCGACACCGGGATCAGCTTGAGTTGGGCCAGCGCCAGCGGGATACCGACGATGGTGATCGCCATCGCCGCCGCGCTCACCAGATGTCCGATCGCCAGCCACAGCCCGAACAACACCACCCAGATGACGTTGCCGATCAGCGTCAACGTTCCCGCGCTCGGCTTGTCCACGATCGTCCGGCCGAACGGCCACAACGCATATGAGGCGATGCGCAAAGACGCGAAGCCGAAGGGGATGGTGATGATGAGGAGGAAGCTGACCAGCGCCGCGAGCAGGTAGCCGAGGGCCATCCAGAGGCCACCGAACACCAGCCAGATAACGTTCAGGATCAGGCGCATCTTTCCTCCCGCGGTAATTGCCACCCTACCGAGTACGTAATAAACAGGGGTGCTTCGCGAGCAGCCATCCGAGTAGGATCGGAAACCACATTGCGTCCTGCGCAAGCGGGACGCTTCATTCTGTTGCCCATAGTAACGATCCGTCAGACAAAGCAGGTGAGAGCAGTGCCGACCGGCAAGGTGAAGTGGTACGACCCCGAGAAGGGGTTCGGCTTCTTGTCGCAGGAGGACGGCGAGGACGTCTATGTGCGCTCGTCGGCGTTGCCCGCGGGTGTCGAAGGCCTCAAGACGGGCCAACGGGTGGAGTTCGGGGTGGCGTCCGGACGCCGCGGCCCGCAGGCCTTGAGTTTGAAGTTGATCGATCCGCCGCCCAGCCTTTCCAGGGCGCGGCGCGAGACGCCTGCTGAGCACAAGCACAGCCCCGACGAGCTGCACGGCATGGTCGAAGACATGATCACGTTGTTGGAGAGCACCGTGCAGCCCGAGTTGCGCAAAGGGCGCTACCCGGACCGCAAGACGGCCCGGCGGGTCTCCGAGGTCGTCAAAGCGGTAGCCCGGGAGTTCGAGGCTTAACCGCCTGCTTTCGCGGCCGGCGACGGGGCGAGCCGGCGACGCCGATCGAGCCGGCTCGAGTGCGTGCACTCTGAAGCTACTGACGCGTAACATTCGGGCAGGTACGGGGTACCCATGCCTTAATGTGATTCGTCAGCGAGGAGGCGTCGATGGCGCAGCAAGCCCAGGTCACCGCGGAGCAAGCACGAGCTCTTGCCGAAGAATCTCGCGAAAGTGGCTGGGACAAGCCATCATTCGCCAAAGAGCTGTTCCTCGGCCGCTTTCCGCTGGACCTGATACATCCATTTCCCAGGCCGTCCGAGGACCAGGAGGCTCGGATCCGGGAGTTTCTGGGGAAGCTGAGAGAATTCCTCGACACCCTGGACGGCTCCGTCATCGAGCGCGACGCTCAGATTCCCGACGAATACGTCAAGGGCTTGGCCGAATTGGGCTGCTTCGGCATGAAGATCCCGTCGGAATATGGCGGCCTGGCGATGTCGCAGGTCGCCTACAACCGCGCGCTGATGATGGTGTCGACGGTCCATCCCAGTCTCGGTGCACTGCTGTCGGCTCATCAGTCGATCGGGGTGCCCGAACCGCTCAAGCTCGCCGGCACCGAAGAACAGAAGCGGAAGTTCCTGCCGCGGTGTGCGGCCGGCGCCATCTCGGCGTTTCTGCTCACCGAACCCGACGTTGGCTCCGACCCGGCGCGCCTGGCGTCGACGGCGACACCGGTGGATGACGGGCAGGCGTACGAACTCGAGGGCGTCAAGTTGTGGACCACCAATGGCGTGGTCGCCGACCTGCTGGTGATCATGGCCCGGGTGCCGCGAAGCGAGGGACACCGCGGCGGCATCAGCGCGTTTGTGGTGGAGGCAGATTCGCCCGGGATCACCGTGGAGCGTCGCAACAAGTTCATGGGTCTGCGCGGCATCGAAAACGGCGTCACCAGGTTGCACGGCGTGCGGGTGCCCCGCGAGAACCTGATCGGCCGGGAGGGCGATGGTCTGAAGATCGCGTTGACCACATTGAATGCCGGTCGGCTGTCGATACCCGCGGTCGCCACCGGGGCGACAAAATGGTCGCTGAAAATTGCGCGGGAATGGTCCAAGGAGCGCGTGCAGTGGGGCAAGCCGCTGGGCAAGCACGAAGCCGTCGCCAACAAGATTTCCTTCATCGCCGCCACCAACTTCGCGCTCGACGCCGTGCTCGAACTGTCCGCTCAGATGGCCGACGAGGGCCGCAACGACATCCGGATCGAAGCCGCCCTGGCCAAATTGTGGTCCAGCGAGATGGCGTGCCTGATCGGCGACGAGCTGATGCAGATCCGCGGCGGGCGGGGCTACGAGACCGCCGAATCCCTTGCGGCGCGCGGCGAACGTGCGGTACCGGTGGAGCAGGCGGTGCGAGACCTGCGGATCAACCGCATCTTCGAAGGCTCCAGCGAGATCATGCGGCTGCTGATCGCACGTGAGGCCGTGGACGCACACCTGACCGCCGCCGGCGATCTGGCGAACCCGAAAGCGGACCTGCGGCAGAAGGCGTCGGCAGCGGTGGGCGCCAGCGGATTCTACGCAAAGTGGTTGCCGCAGCTGGTTTTTGGTGAAGGTCAGCGTCCCCGGGCGTTCAGCGAATTCGGGCCATTGGCGTCGCATCTGCGATTCGTCGAGCGCTCCGCACGCAAACTGGCCCGCAACACCTTTTACGGCATGGCGCGCTGGCAGGCCAAGCTTGAGGAAAAGCAAGGATTCCTGGGACGCATCGTCGATATCGGCGCCGAACTATTCGCCATGTCGGCGGCGTGCGTGCGGGCCGAAGCCATGCGGGCCGCGGACCCCGCTGCCGGACGGCAGGCCTATGAATTGGCCGAAACATTCTGCGAGCAATCGACGCTTCGGGTGGAGGCGTTGTTCCATGCGTTGTGGGCCAATACCGACAGCAGCGACGTTCGGCTGACCGACGCAGTGCTGGAGGGCCGCTACACCTGGCTGGAGGAGGGCATCATCGACCAGTCGGCGGGCACCGGCCCGTGGATCGCGCACTGGGAGCCGGGTCCGTCTACCGAAACCAACGTGGCCCGGCGGTTTCTGACGGTGTCGCCGACGGACGCGACCCTGTAGGTCGCGGTGGCCACTTACATTGCCGCCCAAGGTGAATTCACCCGCGACACCAATTACATCACCACGCGCATCACCGCCGACGGCCGCGACGGCTATCCGGTAGAACCGGGTCGTTACCGGCTTATCGTCGCCCGCGCCTGTCCGTGGGCGAACCGCACGATCATCGTCAGGCGGCTGCTGGGCCTGGAAAGCGTTATCTCCATTGGGTTCTGCGGTCCTACCCATGACGAGCGGAGTTGGACGTTCGACCTTGACCCGGGCGGAGTGGACCCGGTGCTCAAGATCCCGCGGTTGCAGGACGCCTACTTCAAGCGCTTCCCGGACTATCCCAAAGGCATCACCGTCCCCGCGATCGTCGACATTCCCACCGGAGCGGTGGTCACCAACGACTTCGCTCAGATCACCCTGGACTTCTCCACCGAATGGACCGCCTATCACCGCGACGGGGCACCGCAGTTGTACCCGTTGCCGTTGCGGGACGAGATCGACGAGGTGAGCAAGAGGATCTACACCGAGATCAACAACGGGGTGTACCGCTGCGGATTCGCCGGCTCGCAGGAGGCGTATGAAGCGGCTTACGACCGGCTGTTCACCGCGCTGGACTGGGTGAGTGAGCGGTTGTCCGGCCAGCGATACCTGGTCGGCGACACCATCACCGAAGCCGACGTGCGCCTGTTTACCACGCTGGCCCGCTTCGACCCGGTGTATCACGGGCATTTCAAGTGCAACCGCACCAAGCTGTCCGAGATGCCCGTGTTATGGGCCTATGCTCGGGATCTGTTCCAGACGCCAGGATTTGGCGATACCACCGACTTCGTTCAGATCAAGCAGCACTATTACATTGTGCACGCCGACATCAACCCCACCCGAATCGTGCCGAAGGGCCCCGACCTGTCTGGGTGGCTGGCCCCACACGGTCGGGAAGCATTGGGCGGCAGGCCTTTCGGAGACGGCACCGCTCCGGGTCCGACGGTCGAGGGTGAGCGAGTGCCAGCCGGTCACGGGGCGTAGGTGCTCTCGCACCGGTGTTGACGCTACAGAGGTTCTGTCGTTGATGTTGGCTGTGAAGTCTTGGCTTTGGCTGTGAAGTTAGGGTTTTGCTCGTGAACCCAGGGCGGGAAAATCGCCAAATCTACACCGCCAGTTCACAATTAAAGCCGCCAGTTCACAATGAAAGCCGCCGGCTCACACCCAACGCCATAAGCTCACAGCCAACGCCGCCATTTTACGCTCGACACGCGGGCCTGCGGCCGCTGGCGCCTATTCGTCCAAAGCTTAATCAATAGACAAGTCGCACGGACCATTCCGCGTGGTAGGCGCAGCCCAATGTCAGCAACTGTACGGCGATCCCGGTCAGCCGGCCTCGGTGCGGGTCGAATGTGGGAATGGTGAGCGCCAGCCGCGTGCCGGGCCGGAAGAATGGGCAGCTGGAACTGTAGTTGGGGACTTGATACCGCTGCTGGTCTTCGTATTCCTGGACCAGTCGCCAAGGCCCACGAGATATTGCTTCGGGTACCGACAGTTGCACCGGATACTGTCCGGTGACGCGCAGTTCGCCCAGCGTCTGTGGATTCTCACAGTCCTTGAGTAGTACATCGCAGTATATGTAAGGCCCCACTCGCGTCAGGTGGCCATGCGAATACACGGTGATCTCGGGTCGCTGCGGGCCCGGCTTGCGCGCCCAGAGCCACGCTCCGATCCCCGCCGCCGCGGCAAGCGCCACCACCGCGAGCACGGCCATCCAGCGTTTCACCTGTGCACCCCGGAGTGCGTGGCCCCGGGCCGGGTGACCTCCTGCTCGACCATCACCGGCCGGTTACCGCCCAGGCCCGGGATCAACGACTCGCCACGGAAGCTGACAATGGTCTGCGCCAGGCCGAAGATCAGCAGCGCACTGATCGCGGTGAACCCCACGGTCAATTCGGTGTACACCAAGACCCCGACGGTGCCGCCCAGCACCCACGCCAGCTGCAGCATCGACTCCGAACGGCCGAATGCCGATGCTCGCGATTCCTCCGGCAGATCATGCTGCAGCGAGGCGTCCAACGATGCCTTGGCGATGGCGCTGGCGCCCGACGTGATGAGGGTCGCGATCGCGGCCACCACTCGGTCGCCGGCCACCGCGGCGGCCAGCGCTGCGACGGTGACCGCGATCGTGCAGCGCACGACCATCACCGCCGGCCTGCCCAGCTTGAGGCGAGCGCTGATGAAGTTTCCGGCGAAGTTGCCGATCGCGGCTGCCCCGCCGATCATGCCAAGCAGTTCGAGCTGGGCCAGACCGGTGGCATGTTGCGCCTTGGCGACGAAGGCCGGATAGAGGAACAGAAAACCCACCATCACCTTGATGGTGCAGTTACCCCACAGTGAGGTAATGATGTTGCGGCCCAGCGGTTGTCGCAACGACCCGCCCCCTTGTTGCGGCGGGCTGTGCGGGTGCGGGCTATCCCGGTGGTAGCTCAACGTGGCTGGCACCTCGCCTGCGGTCACTTCCACCCAGCGCGGAATCCGCATCGACAAAACTGCGCCGGCAAGGGTGACCCCGACGATCACGAACAAGGCGCCGGGCTGCTTGAGTAAGTGGTTGCAGACGAACTCGACCCCGGCCGCGATTGCGCCGCCGGCGATTGTCCCGCCCAGCAGGCCGAACATGGTCAGCCGCGAGTTGACCCGGACCAGGTCGATGGTTGGCGGCATCACCCGGGGCGTCACAGCGCTGCGGAGTACCGAAAATGACTTGGAGAACACCATCATGGCCAGCGCGCATGGATACAGCACCCAGGACGGGTAGCTGCTGTGGGTGCCGTCGTAGTTCCAAATCAGCACCACTGCCAGCAGCGTGCGAAGCGCGAAGGACGCTGCCAGCGCGACCCGGCGGCCGTGCTGCAGCTTGTCCAGCGCCGGGCCGATCAGCGGCGCCACCACCGCGAACGGCGCGATGGTGATCAGCAGATACAGCGCCACCTTGGACTTGCTCTCGGCGCTGGCCGCAGCGAAGAACAACGTATTGGCCAGTGCCACCGCCATTGCCGCGTCGGTGGCGAAATTCGCCACCACCGGCCAGGTCAAAGCGGTCAGCCCGGACTTGTCCGCGCCGTCGGCGGTCGCAGCCCGCTGGACCATCCAGTACATCCGCGACCCCATTTCGCGGCTGCGCATGGCAGCGGCGCGGGTGACGGTAATCCGTTCGCCGGAAGAGGCTTCGCGCGGCGGGGGTGGCACGCTGCGCTCGCGCCGCGGTTGCTGCTGGCCGAGCGGCGGGAGATAGCGATTGGCACTGGGCGGCGGCGGTGGGCGGCGCGCGCGGCGATAGTCGGCTTCGATGGGTGGGTCGGTCGGGTAGTTCGCCATGCCCGGGTGCTGGTTGGCGGGTCCGGTGCGGGGCCGGCGGCCCGGATAGGGGGCCGCGGGACCCGGGTGATCACGCCGCCGTCCAGACACCGTTCAATTCTGTCCTATGCCGCCGATATGCGTCGGCAAGTGGCCAGGTGTGGCTCGCCCATGTGGTTTTCGGCAGTATGAAAGATGCATTTGATTACAGCGGGGACAGAAAGGCGCAGTGTGAGCGGACCCATCGAGGAAGCCGCCGTGTCAACTGTGGACGAGTGGCCCGAGGGACTGGCAGCGGTCCTGACCGGTGCGGTCGACCAGGCCAGGGCGGCCATCGCGGAGTTCAGCGGGCTGGAGACGGTGGGCGAGTACCTGGGCGTCGGGTACGACGGCCCCGCCGCCGCAACTCACCGCTTCCTGGCGCGTCTGCCGGGCTACCAAGGGTGGCAGTGGGCGGTCGTCGTCGCGGGATATCCGGGTGCCGGCCACGCCACCGTCAGCGAAGTGGTATTGGTCCCGGGGCCAACGGCGCTGTTGGCTCCCGAATGGGTGCCCTGGGAGCAACGCGTGCGGCCGGGAGATTTGAGCCCCGGTGACCTGCTCGCGCCGGCCGTCGACGACCCCCGGCTGGTTCCCGGCTATACCGCTAGCGGTGACCCGCAGGTCGACGAGACGGCCGCCGAGGTCGGGCTGGGCCGGCGGTGGGTGATGAGCGCCTGGGGCCGCGCCGAGGCCGCCCAACGGTGGCACGAGGGCGACTATGGTCCGTCGTCGGCGATGGCGCGATCGACCAAGCGCGTGTGCCGCGACTGCGGCTTTTTCCTGCCGCTGGCCGGGTCGCTGGGCGCGATGTTCGGGGTGTGCGGCAACGAGCTGTCCGCGGACGGGCACGTCGTCGACAAGCAGTACGGCTGCGGCGCCCACTCCGACACGCCGGCTCCGGCGGGCACTGGCTCGCCGGTCTATGAGCCCTACGACGACGGCGTCCTGGACATGGTGGAGACACCGCCGGGAGAGCCGTCAGGCGAGGAGCCGACGGGCTAACCTCGCTCGGCGGCGGCTTTGATGTTTGCCAGCGACGTGTTCATGCCTTCCAGCAGTTCGCGTTCGAAGTTTGTCGTCCCGCCCAAGAAGGCGTTGACCGACATGTTCGACAACGCGCTGACCCCGTTTTCGGCGTGCCGGCTCTCGATCACCCGGGTGCCCTCGCCGTTGGGCTCGAGCTCATAGCTCCACACCGTGCGATTGGCGTCCACCCGGAAGGCCAGCTTCTTCTCCGGGATCACCTCGATCACGGTGGACGTGGTGGGCCAGAACAGGCGGTTGCGCCGGTTGAAGTTCAGCGTGCGGGTGCCCTGGCGAAGCGGACCGAAGGGTCGCATCCAGCGGCACTGCGGGCTCCATTCGGGCATCCGCCGGAAATCGGAGATCAACTCCCAAACTTTCGACGCCGGCGCGTCGATATCGATCTGCGCTTGTAGCAGCGGTGCTACCACTGGTCCTCCCGGAATACGTTGTCGGTGAATGGCTTTGGGAAAGCTATTTCGGGTCGAGAAATGTTTCAAGTCCGGATTGCGCGCCGCGCGCGCCACGCCTTGCCGCGGCGAGCTGCCATAAGAAGATGCTGGTACCGATCACTCCGGTTACCAGCCCGGCCACTGTCAGCGGACGCCAACTCGCCAGCGCGGGTACCAAAAACGCGGCGGCCGCTGCCACCAGCCAGCCCAGCACGCCCACCAAGATGACCGGCCACACCGCGAGCAGCTTGGGCGGCAATGGCGGTGGTTCGACAGTCATTGCGATAAATCTAGCTGGGCGACCGTGAGTATGCTTTCGCGACCTGACCAAGGTGCGGAGTCCGTCGTCCCCGTTTCCGGTGTTCTTTGCCAGCTTCCGTTGTAACCTCGCGCTGTGCCTGACAGCGATGCCCGCCTGGCCAGCGACTTGTCGTTGGCGGTCATGCGGTTGGCGCGTCAGCTGCGGTTCCGCAATCCGCAGTCGCCGGTGTCGCTGTCCCAGCTGTCGGTGCTGACCACGTTGGCCAACGAGGGGGCGATGACGCCCGGGGCGCTGGCGCTCCGCGAACGGGTGCGGCCGCCGTCGATGACCCGAGTCGTCGCGTCCTTGGCCGACATGGGCTTCGTTGACCGCAGCCCACATCCGGTGGACGGTCGCCAGGTGCTGGTCTCGGTATCGGAGACCGGCGCCGAGCTGGTCAAAGCGGCGCGACGGGCCCGTCAGGAGTGGCTGGCCGAGCGGCTGGCGACGCTGGACGACAAAAAGCGCGAAATTCTGCGCTGCGCCGCCGATTTGATGCTGGCCCTAGTCGACGACAGGGCCGACGGACGCCCGTGAGCGACGTCTTCGACGTTGACAATCCCGACGATCCACGGCTCGACGATTTCCGAGACCTGAACAGCGTCGACCGTCGTCCCGACCTGCCCAGCGGTAAAGGGTTGGTGATCGCCGAAGGTGTGCTGGTGGTGCAGCGCATGCTGGCTTCCCGGTTCACTCCGTTCGCACTGCTGGGTACCGATCGCAGGCTGGCCGAACTTCGCGACGACCTGGCCGGCGCCGAAGCGCCGTACTATCGCGTCTCCGCCGACGTGATGGCGCGGGTAGTCGGTTTCCATCTCAACCGGGGCGTGCTGGCCGCGGCGCGCCGCGTGCCGGAACCCGACATTGCCGAGGTCATCGACGGTGCCCGCACGGTCGCGGTGCTCGAGGGCGTCAACGACCACGAGAACCTGGGCTCGATCTTCCGCAACGCGGCGGGACTCGGGGTCGACGCGGTGGTGTTCGGCAGCGGCTGCGCTGATCCGCTCTACCGCCGCGCGGTCCGAGTTTCCATGGGTCACGCGTTGCTGGTGCCGTACGCGCGTGCGACGGACTGGCCCGTCGACCTGGTGAAGCTGAAGCAAAGCGGCTTTCGGCTGTTGGCGATGACGCCGCACGGCGATGCCCGGCCGCTGGCCGAGGCGATGGCGGCGGTCCGCGAGCAGCGGGTTGCGGTGCTGGTGGGGGCCGAGGGGCCCGGACTGACCGCGGCCGCACTACGGCGCAGCGATCTGCGGGTGCGCATCCCGATGTCGCGCGGCACCGATTCGCTCAACGTCGCGACGGCGGCGGCGCTGGCCTTCTACGAGCGGGTTAGGCTCGGCGCGTGACGGACCAATCCACGCCGTGGGCAACGGGTTTGACGGTGGCCGGATTCGTCGCCGCGGTCATCGCAACCGCAATGGTGGTGTTGAGTCTCGGGCTGATCAGGGTGCATCCGCTGCTGGCCGTGGGGCTCAACATCGTGGCGGTTGGCGGGTTGGCGCCGACCTTGTGGGGCTGGCGACGCACCCCGGTGCTGCGATGGTTTGTGCTGGGGGCGGCAGTAGGCGTCGCCGGCGCTTGGCTGACGCTGCTTGTACTGATGGGAAGCGGCTAACGCTGCCCGCTGGAGCGCACTCCCAGCAGCACATCCTCCCAGGCCGGCACGGGCGGCTTGCCCCGTCGGCCACTCACCTGCTGCTGCGGCTGGGGGGCTTCCGGCTTGGCCGGCTCGTCGAAGGCAAGGTGGGCCACCGGTGCCACCGGCCGCAGCGGAGGCTTGAAGTCCGGATCGATCAGTTCACTGGCGGCATCGTCGATCGCGCTGACCGTCCCGCCGTGGGCGCCGGGGGCGAAGCGGAAATGGGCGCGATTGTCCGACCTGCCCGCTTTCCAGGTCAGCTGGACCGTCCAGCGGCCGTCTTCGTTGCGCCAGGCGTCCCAGCTGAGCCGGTCGGCCTGCAGGCCGCGCGCCATCAGCGAGCCGCTGACGGTCTCCAGCAGCGTCAGCACCGACGGGCCGTCGGCCAGCAGCGGGTGAGCGGCCGTCGCCAGCTCCGCCGCGCGGAAGCGTTCCAGCAAAACGGGGTTGGCGAACCTCCGGATGCGGCCGATGTCGGAGCCCGTCGCCGCGGCTACCTGCTCCACGGACGCGCCCGCGCGGATGCGGGCCTGAATTTCCTTCGGGCTCAGCATGTTGGTGACTTCGATATCGAGGTGCGGTTGCTCCGGCTGCGCCGGTTCGCCGTCCAGGGCCGCTCGCAGTCGGTCGTCGACCGGAAGCTTGAACCTTTCTGCGGGGTTATCTGCCTCGCAGATGATGCTTTTCCCGTCGGCATCGAGCCCGACGACTCTGAGTTCCCGCATGGCATCTCCTCGCAGGCTTCGTGCGGGTCAGCACGGACCTGTTAGGTGCGCACTCTAGTGCGCGGGACGTCGTTGACCTTGGTGACACGCGGGAGCCCCCTGAGCCGGGACTGCCGATCAGACGCAAAATCCCCTAAATCGGGCCGGATTTAGGGGATTTTGCGTCTGCTCGCCGGACTAGAGCCGCTCAACCACCCAGTCGACGCATTCGGTGAGCGCGCTGACGTCGTCGGGCTCGACCGCGGGGAACATCGCCACCCGCAGCTGGTTGCGGCCGAGCTTTCGGTACGGCTCGGTATCGACGATGCCGTTGGCCCTTAGGACCTTCGCGACGGCGGCCGCGTCCACCTCGTCGGCGAAATCGATCGTGCCCACCACCTGCGAGCGCAGCGCCGGGTCGGTGACGAAGGGCGTGGTGTAGGGCCGGTCTTGGGCCCACGAGTACAGCCGCTGCGACGAGTCGGCCGTCCGCTTGACGGCCCACTGCAGGCCCCCGTTGCCGAGCATCCAGTCGAGTTGTTCTGCCAGCAACGCCAGCGTGCCGATGGCCGGGGTGTTGTACGTCTGGTTTTTCAGGCTGTTCTCGATGGCGATCGGCAGCGACAAAAAGTCGGGAACCCAGCGACCCGAGGAGGCGATGGACTCGACGCGGGCCAGCGCGGCCGGACTCATGATGGCCAGCCACAGGCCGCCGTCGCTGGCGAAGTTCTTCTGCGGCGCGAAGTAATAGGCGTCGGTGTCGGCGATGTCGACGGGCAGACCACCGGCGCCGGAGGTGGCGTCGATGACGATCAGCGCATCCCCTGACCCCTCCGGGCGGCGCACCGGCACCGCGACCCCGGTCGAGGTCTCGTTGTGCGCCCAGGCGATGACGTCGGCGGACGGGTCGGTCTGCGGCTCCGGCGCGCTGCCCGGGTCCGCCTTGATGACGATCGGGTCGCCGACGAACGGGTTCTTGCCGACGGCGGAGGCGAACTTGGAGCTGAACTCGCCGTAGGCCAGGTGCAGTGAGCGCTGGTCGATCAGGCCGAAGGTCGCGGCGTCCCAAAAGGCGGTGGCGCCGCCGTTGCCCAGGATGACCTCATATCCATCCGGTATGGAGAAGAGTTCGGCGAGCCGCGAGCGCACCCGGCCCACCAGATTCTTCACCGGCGCCTGCCGATGCGACGTGCCGAACAGGGCGGCAGCGGAGGTGGCCAGCGCCTGCAGTTGTTCGGGCCGGACCTTGGATGGGCCCGACCCGAAGCGGCCGTCGCGCGGTTTGATGTCGTCGGGAATCTGGAGGGGCTCAGCCATGGGCACCAGGGTAGTGAGCGGTCAAGAGGCGCTGGGGCAGCGGGCCGCTCGTCGTCGTCGCAGATGTGACTTGAACCACTCGCAGCGAGTGACCACTGGTCAGCCCACAGTGGGTTGAGCCAGTCTGGTGAATTCGCGGTACCGCCGGTACCGTCTTGGGTACACGTCCCAACGTAAACCTCATTGGGGAGGGCTGAATGGCCAGGACGCGAATGGTTCGACGGTGGCGCCGCAACATGGAAGTGCGCGACGACACCGAGTACGTGGACATGCTCGCCACACTGTCCGAGGGGTCTGTGCGGCGAAACTTCAACCCATACACCGATATCGACTGGGAGTCACCGGAATTCGAGGTCACCGAGAATGATCCTCGGTGGATTCTGCCGGCGACCGACCCGTTGGGCCGTCATCCCTGGTACCAGGCACAGCCGCTGGAACGCCAGATCAAGATAGGCATGTGGCGACAGGCCAACGTGGCCAAGGTGGGGCTGCACTTCGAGTCCATCCTGATCCGCGGGTTGATGAACTACACCTTCTGGGTGCCCAACGGATCCCCGGAGTACCGGTACTGCCTGCACGAATCGGTCGAAGAGTGCAACCACACCATGATGTTCCAGGAGATGGTCAACCGCATCGGCGCCGATGTCCCGGGAATGCCGAGGCGGCTGCGCTGGATTTCGCCGCTGGTGCCGCTGGTGGCCGGGCCATTGCCGGTCGCGTTCTTCATCGGCGTGCTTGCCGGAGAAGAGCCCATCGACCACACCCAGAAGCAGGTGCTTCGGGAGGGCAAGTCGCTGCACCCGATCATGGAGCGGGTGATGGCCATTCACGTGGCCGAGGAGGCGCGGCACATTTCGTTCGCGCATGAGTTCCTGCGCAGGCGGTTACCGAAGTTGACCCGACGGCAGCGCTTTTGGGTTTCGCTGTACTTCCCGCTGACGATGCGGACACTGTGCAACGCCATATTGATTCCGCCCAAGGCGTTCTGGGAGGAGTTCGATATTCCGCGATCGGTCAAGAAGGAGTTGTTCTTCCGGTCGCCGGAGTCCCGAAAGTGGTTGCGCGACATGTTCTCCGACGTCCGGATGTTGGCCTACGACACCGGGCTGATGGAAACCCGCTCCGCTCGGCTGATGTGGCGGATCTGCAAGATCAACGGCAAGCCGTCGCGCTATCGCAGCGAGCCGCAGCGCCAGCACCTGGCCGCTGTGCCGGCCGCGTAAATCCGCGAGTATTACAGGGTTTAACTGCTGATGCCGCACGTAATCACCCAGTCGTGCTGCAATGACGGATCTTGCGTTTTCGCATGCCCGGTCAATTGCATTCACCCGTCGCCGGATGAGCCGGGGTTCGCGACTTCGGAGATGCTGTATATCGATCCCGTCGCCTGCGTCGACTGTGGCGCCTGCGTGAGCGCGTGCCCGGTCGGGGCGATCGCACCCGACACCAAGCTGGAACCCAAGCAGCTGCCGTTCGTCGAGATCAACGCGTCGTTCTATCCGGAGCGACCCGCCGACGTGAAACTGCCGCCGACGTCGAAGCTGGCCCCGGTGATCCCGGCCGCCGAGGTGCGGGCACGGTCGCGGCCGCTGACTGTCGCCATCGTCGGGTCCGGGCCCGCCGCGATGTACGCCGCCGACGAACTGCTGGTCCAGCATGGCGTGCGGGTCAACGTCTTCGAGAAGCTGCCCACGCCCTACGGTCTGGTGCGTGCCGGAGTGGCGCCCGATCATCAGAGCACCAAGCGGGTCACCAGGCTCTTCGACCGAGTGGCCAGTCACCGTCGCTTCCGGTTCTATCTCAACGTCGAGATCGGTAAGCACCTGAGCCATGCCGATCTGCTGGCGCATCATCATGCCGTGCTGTATGCGGTCGGCGCGCCCGACGACCGTCGGCTGGACGTCGACGGAATGGGGTTGCCTGGTACCGCGACCGCCACCGAGGTGGTTGCCTGGATCAACGGGCATCCCGACTTTGCCCATCTGCCAATAGATCTCAGCCATGAGCGGGTGGTGATCATCGGTAACGGCAACGTCGCACTCGACGTGGCCCGGGTGCTGACCGCGGATCCGGACGACCTGGCCCGCACCGACATCTCTGACCGTGCGCTGCAGGCGTTGCGCAACTCCGCGGTGCGCGAGGTGGTGATCGCCGCGCGGCGCGGCCCGGCCCAGTCGGCGTTCACGTTGCCGGAGCTGATCGGGCTCACCGGTGCGCGCGACGTGGTGCTCGACGCCGCCGATCACCAGCTGGTCGCGCGCGACCTCGCCACCGTGTCGGACCCGTTGACCAAGAACAAGCTGGAGATCCTCAGCAAACTGGGGTCCGCGTCGGCGCCGGCGTCCCGCCCGCGGGTCCGGCTGGCGTACCAGCTCACGCCGGTGCGGGTCCTCGGGCCGCAGCGGGCAATCGGCGTCGAGTTCACGCTCACCGGTACCGACGAGCTGCGCCAGCTCGGTGCTGGCCTGGTGTTGACGTCAATCGGCTACCGCGGCAAGCCGATTCGCGATCTACCGTTCGATGAGGAGGCTGCCGCCGTGCCCAACGACGCTGGCCGCGTCGTCGACCCCGGCTCGGGCTGGCCGGTATCCGGCGCTTACGTCGCCGGCTGGATCAAGCGCGGACCGACCGGCTTCATCGGCACCAACAAGTCCTGTTCGCTGCAAACCGTCCAGAGCTTGGTCGCCGACTTCAATGCCGGCCGGCTGACCGATCCGGTGGCCCGGCCCGCGGAACTGGCCAAGTTGGTGCGGTCTCGTCAGCCCGACGCACTCGATTCAGCCGGATGGCATGCCATCGACGCCGCCGAGATTGCGCGTGGCAGCGCCGATGGCCGCCCCCGCAACAAGTTCACCGAGGTCGACGACATGCTGGCCGCCGCGGCGGCCGCGCAGCCGGCGCCCCCGCTGCGACGACGGCTGACCGCCCGACTGCGTGACCTGTCCGCGACTTAGCCGGCTTGGCTGCCGGCTTGCGCGGCCATCGCCTCCCGGATCTCTTCAATGCTGAGCTCGCGCACCGGCTGTCCCAGCGACCACTGGTGGCCGAAGGGGTCGGCGACCACCCCGTAGCGGTCGCCCCAGAACTGGTCGTCCAGCGGCATCACGACCGTGGCGCCCGCGTCTACGGCCCGCTGGAACTTGGCGTCCACGTCGGTGACGGTCAAATGGATGGTGACCGGCGTTCCGCCCAGTGACTTCGGAGTCATCGACTTCCCGCCAGACATTTCCGGGAAGTCGTCGGCAAGCATGACAAGGAAGCCGTTGACGCGGACGGCGGCGTGAATCAGTTTGCCGTCCGGGCCAGGAACGCGGCCCAACTCGACGGCATCGAAAGCCTTGACATAGAAGTCGATTGCCGCGGCGGCGTCGTCGACGACTAGGTGTGGGGAAAGAGCGGGCTCAACATTGATCGCCATCGTGTTCTCCTTACTGTCGGTTATCCCGGACCAGCCTCTGGCACGGGCTCACGGGTATTGACCGTGCACGCGATGAGAAGTCATCGCGACAGCTGCCATTCAATCTGGGGGCACCGACAAATTGCCGTACGCGGCGGTGAACATAGACCGTGAACTCACGGCCTCGCGGGTGAACATATGGCGGGGTCCACGGCGATTTCGCCGCCCTGGCTTCACGCGCAACGCCCAGGATTCACCCGCGGAGGCGAGACCGCGCTTCAGGCCTTTGCGCCGGTAAGCACCCGGTCCCAGCCTTCGACGGACTCCGGGCTGCGTGGGCCCGGCCCGACGTAGATGGCCGACGGGCGGACCAGCTTGCCAAGTCGCTTCTGCTCGAGAATGTGGGCGCACCATCCGGCGGTACGACCGCAGGTGAACATTGCCGGCATCATGCTGGCCGGTACTCCGGCGAAGTCCAGGATGACCGCGGCCCAGAACTCGACATTGGTTTCGATCGGATGATCCGGCCGACGTTCCCGCAGCTCCGACAGGGCGGCCTGTTCCAGCGCAACTGCGACGTCGTGTCGTGGTGCGCGCAGCCGTTCGGAGGCAGCCCGCAGCACCCGCGCCCGGGGGTCTTCCGCACGGTAGACCCGGTGCCCGAAGCCCATCAGCTTCTCGCCGCGGTCCAGAATTCCCTTGACCAGGCCGCGGGCGTCGCCGGTGCGCTCCACCTCTTCCAGCATCGGAAGTACCCGAGCGGGCGCCCCGCCGTGCAACGGTCCGCTCATCGCCCCGATCGCCCCGGACAGCGCAGCCGCCACATCGGCACCGGTCGATGCGATCACCCGCGCGGTGAACGTCGAGGCGTTCATGCCGTGCTCGGCGGCCGACACCCAGTAGGCGTCAATCGCCTCGACGTGGCGGGGATCCGGCTCGCCTTGCCAGCGGGTCATGAAACGTGCTGTGACTGTTGAACATTCGTCGATGACACGCTGCGGGACGGCGGGCTGGTAGATACCGCGGGCGGACTGCGCGACATAGGACAGCGCCATCACCGACGCCCGGGCCAGCTGTTCGCGGGCGGTGTCGTCGTCGATGTCCAGCAGCGGCTTGTATCCCCAGATGGGGGCCAGCATCGCCAGCCCGGCCTGCACGTCGACCCGTACGTCGCCGGTGTGGATCGGCAGCGGGAACGGCTCGGCCGGCGGCAGGCCGTTACCGAACTTGCCGTCGACCAGCAGGCCCCACACGTCACCGAAGGTGATCTGCTGGTTGACCAGATCCTCGATATCGACACCGCGGTAGCGCAGCGCGCCACCGTCCTTGTCCGGCTCGGCGATCTCCGTGGTGAAGGCCACCACGCCGTTGAGCCCAGGGACGAAATCTTGGGGGACCACAGTCATGAGGGAAATTCTCGCACCCGCGTTTCGGGCGGATGCTACCGGCCGGTAGCACCCGCCGGTAGCGTTGGCGTCATGGCTGGCCCAGACGAACAGCGCCTGGCGCGGATGCGAGTGGAATACGGGGCGGCCGAGAAAGACGGCAGCCCGGATCTGGACAACGACTGGCTCGAGGATGGTTGGCTTGCGTTGTTCCGCAAGTGGATTGACGATGCCGAGCAGGCGGGCATCGCCGAGCCGAACGCATTTGTGCTGGCGACGGTGGCCGCGGGCAGGCCGGTGAGCCGATCGGTGTTGTGCAAGGGCGCCGACGAGACCGGCATCACGTTTTTCACCAACTATGACTCGGACAAAGGCGCCGAACTGGCCGCGACACCGTACGCATCGGCGACGTTCCCGTGGTATCTGCTGGGACGGCAGGTGCACATCCGCGGACCGGTGAGCAAGGTCGACCGCCGGGTCACCGAGGAGTATTGGTCGAAGCGGCCGCGCGGCTCACAACTGGGTGCTTGGGCGTCTCACCAATCGCGCCCCATCGCCTCTCGCGCTGCCCTGCTCGACCAACTGGCCGAGGTGACGGCCCGGTTCGCCGACGTCGAGCACGTCCCGGCGCCGCCGAACTGGGGCGGATATCTCATCGCCCCCGAGGTGGTGGAGTTCTGGCAGGGCCGCGAGAACCGGGTCCACAACCGGATCCGGGTTATCGGTGATCGCATCGAGCGCCTGCAGCCCTGATTCGGTTGCCCCAATGAGCGGTGACGCCGGCGTCTTGGTGGCACCAAGTCTTGGTGTGGCCGTGCGCCGAGGAGGGCGTGGGTGTGGGCCCATTCACTGGATTCGGTCCGCCCGCGACCACTTTCCACCCCGGGCAGACACGGCGCCCCGATAACGACTACCTTCACCTATACGCACTTAGACGCACCTGGTGCGGCAGCCCTGTCAACATAGCGCAAAGGGGTTCTCGTGGCCGACAACGACGACACCGCCAACCTCCGGTACCCGGGGGGCGAGGTTGACTTGCAGATAGTGCACGCCACCGAAGGAAATGACGGCATTGCGCTCGGCCCGCTGCTGGCCAAGACGGGATACACCACGTTCGACGTCGGCTACGGCAACACCGCCGCGTGCAAAAGCGCCATTACCTATATCGACGGCGATGCCGGCATTCTGCGCTACCGCGGCTATCCCATCGAGCAGCTCGCCGAGAAGTCGACCTTTATCGAGGTCAGCTACTTGCTGATCTACGGCGAGCTGCCGAACACCGAGCAGCTGGCCGAGTTCACCCACCGGATCCAGCGCCACACCATGTTGCACGAGGACCTCAAACGGTTCTTCGACGGCTTTCCGCGCAATGCACACCCGATGCCGGTGTTGTCCAGCGTGGTGAATGCCCTGTCGGCCTACTACCAAGATGCGCTGGACCCTATCGACAACGGCCAGGTCGAACTGTCGACCATCCGCCTGCTGGCCAAGCTGCCCACCATCGCCGCGTATGCGTACAAGAAGTCGGTCGGCCAGCCGTTTCTTTACCCGGACAACTCGCTGTCGCTGGTGGAGAACTTCTTGCGGATGACGTTCGGCTTCCCGGCCGAGCCCTACGAGCCCGATCCCGAGGTGGTGCGGGCGCTGGACATGCTGTTCATTCTGCACGCCGACCACGAACAGAACTGCTCGACGTCGACGGTACGGCTGGTGGGCTCGTCGCGCGCCAACCTGTTCACCTCCATCTCCGGCGGCATCAACGCGCTGTGGGGCCCGCTGCACGGCGGGGCCAACCAGGCGGTGCTCGAAATGCTCGAGGAGATTCGCGAGAGCGACGATGACGTCAGCGAATTCGTCCGAAAAGTGAAGAACCGCGAAGCCGGTGTCAAATTGATGGGCTTCGGACACCGTGTCTACAAGAACTACGATCCGCGCGCCCGGATCGTCAAGGAGCAGGCCGACAAGATCCTGTCCAAGCTCGGCGGCGACGACGACCTGCTGGACATCGCCAAGCAGCTCGAAGAAGCGGCGCTGACCGACGACTACTTCATTGAACGCAAGCTGTACCCGAACGTCGACTTCTACACCGGCCTGATCTACCGGGCGCTGGGCTTCCCGACCCGGATGTTCACCGTGCTGTTCGCGTTGGGTCGATTGCCTGGCTGGATTGCGCACTGGCGCGAGATGCACGACGAGGGCGACAGCAAGATCGGCCGTCCGCGCCAGATCTACACCGGCTACACCGAGCGGAACTACGTCGCCATCGACGGCCGCTAGTTTTTTCTGCCGAGCAGACGCAAAAGCACCCTAAATGACCTGTTTCTAGGTGCTTTTGCGTCTGCTCGCGAGGGAAGCCAGCACCGCCATCGCGGCGTTGTGCCCGCCAATGCCCGACACCGCGCCGCCGCGGCGAGCGCCCGAGCCGCACAACATGATTCGCGCGTGGGCGGTGGCAACGCCCCATTGCCGCGCCGGGCTGTCCAGCGGATCGTCGTCGTCGGCGAACGGCCACGACAACCCGCCGTGGAAGATATTGCCGGCCGTCATCCCCAGCGTGCGTTGCAAGTCCACGGTAGTCGTGGTTTCGATGCATGGCCGACCGTGCGCGTCGGTCATCAGCAGATCCTGAATCGGCTCGACCAGAACGGAATTCAGCGAATCCAAGACTGACTCGGTCAGGGTGTCGGAGGTGCCGACCAGGTGTGGTGTGTGCAGCCCGAACACCGTCATCGTCTGAGCGCCGGACTCGCGTAGCCCCGGGGACACGATGCTGGGGTCAGTCAGCGAATGGCAATATGCCTCGCAGGGAAGGGGATTCGGCAGGTGCCCAGCGGCCGCCCGCGAGTACGCGTCGTCCAGCTGAGTCCATGTCTCGTTGACGTGAAACGTGCCGGTGAAGGCCTGTTGCGAAGTGACATTCGGGTCGCGCAGACGGGGCAACCGGCGGAGCACCATGTTTACCTTGACCTGTGCGCCCGGGGCGACCGTCGGCGCCGGTTCACCGAGCAGTTCGGCCAGCACGGTGGGTGCGACGCCGGCGAGGACGAAGCGGCCGGTGACGACGTGTTCGTCGTCGCCGGTGCGGTAGCGCACCTCGCCTTCTGGGCTGACAGCGAAAACCTCAGCGTCAGTTATTATTTCGGCTCCGTATCGGGTGGCTGCGGCGGTCAGGCCCGCGGCCACCGAGCCCATGCCGCCGACCGGGACGTTCCACTCGCCGGTGCCGCCGCCCAGCACGTGGTACAGGAAGCAGATGTTCTGCCGCAGCGACTCGTCGTCGAGCCGGGCAAAGGTGCCGATCAGCGCGTCGGTGGCGATCACTCCGCGGACCAGGTCGTTGCCCACGGCATCGGCAATCGCGTGCCCGATCGGCTCGTCCACAAGAGCCCGCCAGGCAGCCGCCCCGTCCGAACTTTCCAGGACGAGGCGGCGGGCTTGTGCACGGGTGGGCAAGGGCTCGACCAGGGTCGGCCAAAGTGGCTTGGTCAGCGACTGGCAGCGTCGGTAGAAGCCGGCGAATCCAGCGCGGTCAGCGTCGGCGCCGATGGCGGCAAACGTGTCGGAGTGCGGCCCGACGAGCAGTCCGGTGCGGCCGGCGGTCGCCGGGTCCGGGGTATACGACGAGAACTGCCGCCGCGCCAGCCGCACGGGCAGGCCCAGGTCGTCGACGATGCGCGACGGCAGCAGGCTCACCAGATAGGAGTAGCGCGAGACCAAAACGTCGACGCCGTCGAATGCCTGGGCCGACACCGCGGCCCCGCCGGTATGTGCCAGCCGCTCCAGCAACCGCACCCGCAGGCCCGCCCGCGCCAGGTAACCGGCCGCGACCAGGCCATTGTGGCCTCCGCCCACGATGACGACATCGACGTCGCGCGCGCCGTCACCGCGAGTCATCGGCTAGCCGAGGTAACCTTCGACTTCGTCGGCCGGCCGCACGCTGGCCTCGCGCGGGTCACCACCGGAGTCGCGCAACGCCCGTCGCTGGCGTAGCAGATCCCAGCATTGGTCCAGCTCGGTCTCCAGCCGGCGCAGCCGGTCGTGCTCCTCGGACGCGTCGATTTCGCCGCGCTGCAACTGTTCGCGGAGGTTCTTCTCCTCGGCGACCAGGTCTCGGATGTGCGCCAGGGTCTCGCTGTCGGTCGGTTTACTGCCGTTGGCCATTGCTCCAGTGTGCCCGTGATGACTCAGCTCGGCCCGGGAAGCCTCAGCACCAAACGCGCACCGCCCAGCGGGCTGTTCTCCAGCGACGCCGTCCCGCCATGCAGGTGGGCCTGCTGGGCCACCAGCGCCAGGCCGAGGCCGGAGCCGGAATGCGACGCCGTCGACCCGCGGGAGAACCGCTCGAACACCACTTGGCGTTCCTCTTCGGGCACGCCGCTGCCGTTGTCGTCGATGGCGATCTCCACGCCGGCACGTGAGCTGACCGCGGACAGCTGCACCTCGGTGGCGCCGCCGTGCTTGACCGCGTTGGCGATCGCATTATCGACGGCCAGCCGCAACCCGGCCGGCAACCCGACGATGATGCAGGTCGGCGACGGCACCAGCGACACGTCGAGGTCCGGGTAGATGCGGGTGGCGTCATGGGCGGCGCGGTCCAGCAGGTCCGTGATGTCGACCGGCACGTGGTCGTCGGAGGTGGACAGTTCGCCCTGGGCCAGGCGCTCCAGCGCGCTCAGCGTGGCCTCGATGCGCGATTGGGTGCGGATGACGTCGTTGAGCACTTCCTTGCGCTGGTCGTCGGGCAGGTCCAGGGTGGCCAGCACCTCGAGGTTGGTACGCATGGCGGTCAGCGGCGTGCGCAGCTCGTGGGAGGACACCGCGGCGAAGTCCCGGGCCGACGCGAGTGCCTCCTTGGTCCGGTTCTGTTCGTCCCAGATGCGCTGCAACATGCCTCGCATCGCCTCGGCGATTTCGATGGCCTCACTCGCGCCGTGCACTTCGACCTGGGGCGCCTCGTCGCCGGCGTCGATATTGCGGGTCTGCTGGGCCAGCTGTTTGAACGGGCGCACCGCGAAGATGGCCAGCAGCCAAGCGAATACCGCGGCCGCGCTGATGGCGAACCCACAGATCAGCAGCACCCGTCGGTGCAGGTTGTTGGTCTCGGCGATGGTGGCGTCGTAGGTGGCGCCGACGGCCACCGACGTGGGTTCGGGTCCGGGGATCTCGACCGTCCGCACCCGGTACCGCACCCCTCGGACGTAGGTGTCGGCGTAGTCGGCTTGCAACTTGGGCAGGGTGACGTCGTCGGAACTCGACTTGACCGTGTCGCCGCGGCGGACCGTGATGATGGCGCCCCGGTCGTTGGGTGAACGCGGGATCGCGTCAAGGCCGCGCGGCAGGAACGGGATCGCGAAACCCGCGGCCTCGTCCAGCCGGCGGTCCAGGCGTTCCTTGCGGTCGTTGGTGATGCCGAACCAGACGATGGTGCCGACGATGAGCACCGGGATGGCGGCGCCGATGGCCGTCGCGACCACCACCCGGGTACGCAACGAAGGCGTACGGGCAACAATCCGCGACAGAAGGCTCATCACCGGTTCTTACTGGTTCGGATCAATCTATTGCATGCGCAGCACGAATCCGACCCCGCGGACCGTGTGCAGCAGCCTGGGACCGCCGTTGGCCTCGAGCTTGCGGCGCAGGTAGCCGATGAAGACGTCGACGACGTTGGTGTCGGCGGCAAAGTCATAACCCCACACCAGCTCCAACAGCTGCGCGCGGGACAGCACCGCGGTCTTGTGCTCGGCCAGCACCGCCAGCAGGTCGAACTCGCGCTTGGTCAGGTCGACGTCGACGCCGTTCACCCGGGCGCGTCGGCCAGGGATGTCCACCTCCAGCGGGCCCACGGTGATGGTTTCCGACGAGGACGTCGCGGTGGAGCCGCGGCGGCGCAGCAGTGCCTTCACCCGCGCGACCAGCTCGGCCAGCACGAACGGTTTGACCAGGTAATCGTCGGCGCCGGCTTCCAGGCCGGCCACTCGGTCGTCGACGGAACTGCGCGCGCTGAGCACGCAAACGGGCACGTCGTTGTCCATCGCTCGCAACGCGGTGACCACGCTGACCCCGTCCAGCACCGGCATGTTGATGTCCAGCACGATCGCGTCGGGCCGGGTCTCGGTGGCGCTGCGCAAGGCCTCGGCACCGTCGACCGCGGTGGACACCTCGAATCCGGATAGCCGCAGACCGCGCTCCAGCGAGGCAAGCACGTCGGAGTCGTCGTCGACGACCAAGACCCGAGGCGAGGTGGCACCAGTGTCCATGGCGCCCATTTTGCCGGATCATCGGTTGCGGGCGTGGGAGGATCACCGCTGGGTTGCGGAGGTCTCGTCGACGGCAGCGGGAAGAGTGGCTTCGGGTCGGCCGGCGTGGCGCAGCACGGAGCCGAACCAGATCCAGATGACCAGCGATCCCACGGATAGTCCGCCCAGCATCAGGAACGCAGCCGGAAAGCCGAGATGTTGTGCGACGACCCCGCCCAGCAGCGGACTCAGCGCGGCACCGAGGCTCTGGGCAGCCATGACCGCGCCCTGTCCGGCATTGACGTGGCCGGTGCCGTCCAGGATCCTGGCCACCAGGCCCGGCACCGCGACGGACAACATGCCTGCGCCGATGCCGTCGAGCACCTGCACCGGAATAACTCCCCACGTCGTGATCACCCCGGCGGCCAGCAATCCGCGAACCGGCAACGCGCTGAAGGCGATCAGCACGGCTAGCCAATAGCCACGTCGTTGGGCGATCCTCATCGCGGCCAGCGCTGCGACGATCATCACTGCCTGAGCGACGACGACGGTGCTGGCGACCGTGACAAACGGGTTGGCGTGGGTGGCCACCACCGCCAGTCCATACAGCGGCAACATCGCCGCATTACCCAGGTGGAACAGCACCAGCGCGGCGGCGAGCGCCAGCAGCGGCCCGGACCGCGCCAACACTCGCACCGCCTTGACCGGAACCCCGTCCTGCGCGGGCGCCTCGCCGCGCGCTGCGTGGTGGTCGATCCGGGCAGCGGGTATCGACAGCACAGCCGACATCGTCACCGCCGCGAAAGCCGCTGCCAGCCAGAAGATTCCGGCGTATCCAAATGACCAGCCGAGCAGCCCCGACATGGCGGCCCCGGCCATGTTGCCCGCATGGTTGTAAGCCTGGTTGTGGCCATTCTGGGCGGTGAAGCCACGCTGGCCGACCACACCGAGCGTGATGCCCATCACCGCGGGGCCGATGGCGGCGCCCGACACGCACATCACTGCCTGGGCGACTGCGACAACCCAAAACCAACCCGACGCCAGGATCGCCGCAGAGGCAGCGACGGCCGCCAAACCGGTCGCGATCACGCATGCCCGCTTGTGCCTGGTGGCATCGACCAGCGCGCCCGCGGGTGCCGCCGCGATCATCCCGACGATCGTGCCCAGCGTCATCACCACGCCGATCGTGCTGGTCGACCAGCCGCGAGTGGCCAACAGCACGCCCAGGAAAGGACCCATGCCGGCCTCCATGTCGGCCATGAAGAAGTTGACCGCCTGCAGCGCACCGCGATCCCGACGGGCAAGCTCGGGCGCCGTTACGTCCACAGAGGGCATGCTGCGATTGTTGCGGAGAGCGCCGCGTGGTGTGTGAGTAGTCAAGTCTCGCCGCCCGACGGCGGCAGCCCGATGCGGCGATAGCGCCGCAGCCGAGCTTCCAGGCGTTCCGCATCGGGTATCGCCCGCAACGCATGAACCTCGGTGGCGATCGCCCGCGACAGTCGCCGGGAGAACTCCATCGGCTCGTCGGAGGCATCCGGGTACTCCGGAACGATGGCGTCGACGATGCCTGACTGCAATAGGTCCGCCGACCGAATGCCTTGCGCCGCAGCCAGTTCGGCCGCGTGATCCGTGTCGCGGTAGACGATCGCGCTGGCGCCCTTGGGCGGCAGCGGCGCCAGCCAGCCGTGCAGCGCGGCCAGCACCCGGTCGGCGGGGACCATCGCCAGCGCGGCACCGCCGCTGCCCTGCCCGAGCAGCACCGACACCGTCGGAGTATCCAGCGTGACCAGCTCGGCCAGGCACTGGGCGATCTGGCCCGCCAGCCCGCCCTCTTCGGCTTCGGCCGACAGGGCCGGGCCTGCCGTGTCGATCACCAGCACCAGCGGCAGACGCAGTTCGGCGGCCAGCGCCATGCCCCGCCGGGCTTCGCGCAGTGCCGCGGGCCCGACCCGAGCGCCCATTCCGCCGGTGACCCGCTGCTGACCCAGCACCACCGCGGGCTGGCCGGCGAAGCGCGCCAACGCCAGCAGCGTGGTAGCCGCCTCGCCCCGACCCGTGCCCGACAACAGCACTTGGTCGGTGGCGCCGTGCCGCAGCAGATGCGCCACCCCCGGCCGCTGGGGGCGGCGCGACGCCGTCACCGACTCCCACGCGGGCACGTCCGGCACCGGCTGGGGCGGCTGGGCGGCGGGCGCGGCGCCGGGAGCGTCGGCGATCACCGTCAGCGCACGGTCCAGCGTTGCGCGGAGATCCTCGACCGGCACCACGGCGTCGACCACCCCGTGTCGTTGCAGATTCTCGGCGGTCTGAACGCCGGCTGGGAACGGCTCGCCATAGAGCAGCTGATACACCCGGGGTCCGAGGAAACCGATCAACGCGCCCGGTTCGGCGACCGTCACGTGACCCAGCGAGCCCCACGACGCGAATACCCCGCCGGTGGTGGGGTTGCGCAGGTAGACCAAGTAGGGCAGGTGCGCCTGTTTGTGCAGCTGGACGGCCGCGGCGATCTTGACCATCTGCAGGAACGCCACCGTGCCCTCCTGCATGCGGGTGCCGCCCGAGCTCGGCGAGGCCAGCAGGGGTAGCCGCTCGGCGGTGGCCCGCTGCACGGCGGACGTGATGCGTTCGGCCGCTGCCACTCCGATCGAGCCACCCAGGAAGCCGAACTCGCAGACCACCACCGCCACCCGGCGCCCGTGTACCCGGCCTTCGCCGGTCTGCACCGATTCGTCCAGGCCGGTGGCGGCTCGGGCGTCGGCGAGCTGGCGGGCGTAGGAGCCGGATATCGGTATTGCCGGCGGTTCGCCGTCCCAACTGAGGAAAGACCCCATGTCGAGGACCGCGTCCAGCACCTGGCCGGTAGTGATATGGCTCACCCGACGAGGCTAAAGGGCGTGGAAGGGCCCGCTGCCGTTGACTGACGCGATCGGCCGGCCGGAATCGGCTTCTATATCCTGGCCCCCATGATCGGTGTCACCCAGGCCGAAGCGGTTATGACGATTGAGCTGCAGCGCCCCGAGCGCCGCAATGCATTGAATTCCCAGCTTGTCGATGAGCTGCGCGAGGCCGTGCTGAAGGCCGGCGACGGCAGCACTCGGGTCATCGTGCTCACCGGCCAGGGCACGGTGTTCTGCGCCGGGGCGGACCTGAGCGGCGACGCGTTTGCCGCCGACTACCCGGACCGGCTTATCGAGTTGCACAAGGTCATGGACGCGACCCCGCTGCCGATCATCGGCTTCATCAACGGCCCGGCCATCGGTGCGGGTCTGCAGCTGGCCATGCAGTGCGATCTGCGGGTCGTCGCGCCGGAGGCGTTCTTCCAATTCCCGACATCGAAATACGGTTTGGCGCTGGACAATTGGAGCATCCGCCGGCTGTCATCGCTGGTCGGTCACGGACGCGCGCGGGCGATGCTGCTGACCGCCGAAAAGCTGACCGCCGACATGGCGCTGCACACCGGGATGGCCAACCGGCTCGGGACGCTGGCCGACGCGCAGGCCTGGGCCGCCGAGGTCGCTGGTCTGGCGCCGCTGGCGCTTCAGCACGCCAAGCGGGTACTCAACGACGACGGTTCCATCGAGGAGGCCTGGCCGGAGCACAAGGAGCTCTTCGACAAGGCCTGGGCCAGCCAGGATGTCATCGAAGCGCAGATCGCGCGGGTGGAGAAGCGACCGCCGAAGTTCCGAGGAGCGTAGGCACAATGCATTCCGCACTGCGGAAGGTGGCCGGCACGGCTTCACTGGCCACCGGCGGCTGGCTGCTGCGGGCAGTGCACGGCGTGCAGACCGAGCGGGGCGCCGACTCGGCGTCGATCCGCGCGGTCTGCGAGCAGTCGGCGAACTACCGGGACGGCGTCTTCGTCAACCTCGACCCCGCGACCCCGTTCGTCCTGGACCGCGAGCAGTTGCGGTTGATCGCGTGGGAGATGTTGGGTCCGCGCAGTGCGAGCCGACCGACAGCGCCGATCCCGCTGGCCTCACCACAGATCTATCGCGGTGATGCCGGCCCGCTTGCCGTCAGCTGGTTCGGTCATGCGACGGCGCTGGTGGAAATCGACGGGTACCGGGTGCTCACCGATCCGGTGTGGAGTGACCGCTGCTCGCCGTCGGACATCGTTGGACCGCGGCGGCTGCATCCCCCGCCGGTGCCACTGGAGGGGCTGCCAGCAGTAGACGCGGTGGTGATCAGCCATGACCACTACGACCATCTGGATCACGACACGATCGTCGCGCTCGCCCGGATGCAGCGGGCCGCATTCTTCGTGCCGCTGGGGGTCGGCGCGCATTTGCGCGCGTGGGGCATTCCCGAGCACCGCGTCGTCGAATTGGACTGGAATCAGAGCGCCAGCGTCGACGAGCTCACCCTGATTTGCCTTCCGGCACGGCACTTTTCGGGACGAACCTTCAACCGCAACAACACGTTGTGGGCGTCGTGGGCGTTCATCGGGTCCGATCACCGGGCATATTTCGGCGGCGACACCGGCTACACGAAGAGCTTCGCGGACATCGGCACCGATCATGGACCGTTCGATCTGACGTTGTTGCCGATTGGCGCGTACAACGCGGCGTGGCCGGACATCCACATGAATCCTGAGGAGGCGGTGCGGGCGCACCTGGATGTCACAAACTCGGGTTCGGGGCTGCTCGTGCCGATTCATTGGGGCACTTTCCGGCTGGCGCCGCATCCGTGGGCCGAGCCGGTCGAGCGGTTGCTGAAGGCCGCCGAGACCGCGGACGTTCAGGTGGCGGTGCCCATGCCCGGTCAGCGGATCGATCCGGCCGGACCGTTGCGCGTCAACCCGTGGTGGCGGTTATAGCCCGAGTTGGTGGCGTCTGCTCGCTAAAGTTCGGCCATGACCAAACGCGCGGCGATGGCCGCTGTCATGGTGGCACTGTTGACCCTGACGGGATGCACGTCACGAGTAGCCAATCGGCCCTACCTCACCGGACCGCCCAACGAGGTGTCGGGACTGGAAATCCCGGCCGGCCGCATCGACGACGCGATTGCCAAGGTCGACGGCCTCGTCGCCGACCTGATGAAAAGCTCGGGCATCCCGGGCATGGCGGTGGCTATCGTCCATGGTGGAAAGACGGTTTATGCCAAAGGTTTTGGTGTCAAGGACGTCAGGAACGGCAGTAGCCCGGACAATAAAGTCAACGCCGACACCGTCTTTCAATTGGCATCGATATCGAAATCGGTGGGCGCAACAGTGGTGGCGCACGAGGTAACCGACAAGGTGGTCAGCTGGGACATGCCGGTGGCATCCAAGCTGCCGTGGTTCGCGCTCAGCGATCGCTACGTCACCGATCATGTCACCGTCGCCGACCTGTACTCGCATCGCTCCGGGCTGCCAGACCACGCCGCTGACGCGCTGGAGGACATGGATTACGATCGGCGCCAATCACTGGAGCGACTACGCTACTTGCCGCTGGCACCGTTCCGAAACAGCTACGCCTACACCAACTTCGGGCTGACGGCCGCCGCTGAAGCGGTCGCGGCCGCGGCGGGCAAACCATGGGAAGAACTGTCCGACGAGGTGCTCTACCGCCCGTTGGGGATGGCGTCGACAAGCTCGCGATTCGCCGACTTCCTTGCCCGGCCCAACCACGCCGTGAACCACGTCAAGGTGGGAGACAAATGGGAGCCGCGCTTCCAGCGGGATCCCGATCCCCAGTCACCCGCGGCCGGCGTGAGCTCGTCGGTCAACGACATGGCTCGCTGGCTGACCATGGTGCTGGCCAATGGAACCTACAACGGCCAGCGGATCGCGGCGCCCGAGGCGCTGCTTCCCGCCGTTACCCCGCAGGCCGTTTCGACGCGACCGGCCTCGCCGAAGGAGCGGGCCAGTTTCTACGGTCACGGGTTCGCCGTGTCGGTGAGCTCGTCGGGCCGCACGACGTACAGCCATTCCGGCGCCTTCACCCTTGGGGAAGCGACCAACTTCGTGGTGATGCCGTCGGAGGACCTTGGCATCATCGCCCTGACCAACGCCGCACCGTATGGCATACCGGAGACGCTCACCGCGCAATTCATGGATCTGGTCCAGTACGGCCAGGTTCGGGAGGACTGGTCGGCTTTGTACAAGCAGGGCATCGCGGCGATCAACAACCCGGACGGATCGCTGGTGGGCAAGCAGCCCCCCGCCAATCCGGCACCGGCTCGACCGCTCAGCGAATACGTCGGCGTTTACGTCAACGACTACTGGGGTCCGGCGGTGGTGTCCGAACGCGACGGCGGGCTTCAGCTCTCGCTCGGGCCCAAGAACCAGACGCACCCCTTGACGCACTGGGACGGTGACACCTTCACCTTCGAGCTGGTGACCGAAAATGCCCCGACTGGAACGATTTCCAAAGCCGTGTTTGCCGATAACACGCTGAACCTCGAGTACTACGACTCCGACAAGCTGGGAACGTTCATCCGCTGATCGCCGGTCTGAGCGATGGCGAGGGCGACCGGCAGGCCGGGTTCCTATAGGAGGATGGGAAGGCAGTGCACTGAATGGTGACATCACGCTGGCGGACAACGCTTTCGGATCCACAAGGAGGTTTCGAGCTGTGAGCACTGTCCGACTAACACCGCTCGGCAGCGCCGAGTTGGTCGATCTTATCGGCATGTGCCCTGGGAACGGCGACGGTGTGCCATATCCCTTCTGGCGGACGAGGCGGGATCCGTACTGGGGAGACATCGCGCAGAAACTGCCGCCTTTTGGCGACCGATTCGACGAAGAACTCAGTCCGCTTCGGCCATGGGTGGAAACCTACGGCTGCGCCGACATCTGGGTCGAGGGTCGCGTCAAAGCTTTCACCGAAAACACTCCGGATATCCGCCTGCTTGCCCACCGCGCCGGCGAAGCAGGCTTTATCGCTGCGCAGCACCCAGCGACAGATGTGGTTGATGTATACCGTCTTTCGCCTCTCGACTTGGGGGCAGCGGTCGCTGGTATGGCCAAATTGACGCAGCCTGGCAGTCGTCCGGCGATCGTGCTCCCCGGCTTCCTCGACCATTTCATCGACAAACCCGCTGACGTGACTGATGACGAAGACGACTATGACGTCAGCATCCGCGTCAATGCCGGGTCATCCTCGCGCGCAACCATTCTCGACTACGACAACGTGATCCTTCTGGGAATCGTGCAGTCGCGTTGTGGACCTTCGGAGGTGCGCGGAGTGGACTGGGCACGGGACGCTGTGGTCTGGGTGCGGATCAGAGGTGACGGCGACTATGTCTACACCTCGGACCGCGGCCATGCGGTGCCGGTGACGGCGCGAACACTTCGTGATCGCATCGACCAGCTCATCGCCGCCGACGTAGCCGTTCTGCGACGACAGCGCGGATTGACTTAGTGGTTTCCAGACTTGGCAGCCTGCGTCTACTTGCCGAGTTTGGCCAGTGTCCGTTTCGCTTGAAGGCGTACCTCGCTGTCGTGGTCGTCAAGGTATGGTTCGATGGTTGAACGGAGTGACGCCGGCAGGTGTTTGATGACACGCAGCGAGCGCAGAATGTATGGACGGACGGAAGCGTCCTCAAGTTCACGGATGGCAATCGGGAGAGCATCGTCGGGATCTGCCCGCAGTAGCCATTCGATTACCGGTGCCCGGCCGGAGCGCAGCGAGCGGTCAATGGCGATTTCGCGCATGCGTGCGTAGTCGGAGGGCGCCGCAAGGTACTTCAGCGCCGTCCCAATTCTCGCAAGGATGACTTCGGGCGCCCGTGGTTGCAAGTAGAAACTATCGAATAGCAGCGGCACAACTTCGGTGCCCATCGCGTCAATTGTGGTTAACGACCGATATAACCCGTCACGAAAATCGTGGAGGTCGGCCGGATCGGACAGACCGCTTTTCGTCTCGGCGTTCTTCAGCCAATCGATGAGGACTGGTATCAGCGCTGGGTATCGCTGGTTCGTATTTATTAGATCGGTGATCGTCCTGAAGGGCAATCCGGCCTTCTTGGCGGCCTTTGAGATATCGTTACTAAGGCGTTGGTGAGCTTTTTGCCACGCTGGGTTCGGAGGCATTAGTTGTCTCTACTTGCCGAGTTTGGCCAGTGTCCGTTTCGCTTGAAGGCGTACCTCGCTGTCGGGGTCGTCAAGGAAAGGTTCGATGGTTGAACGCAGCGACGCCGGCAGGTGTTTGATGACTCGCAGCGAGCGCAGGATGTATGGGCGGACGGAAGCGTCCTCAAGTTCACGGATCGCAACCGGGAGAGCATCGTCGGGATCTGCCCGCAGTAGCCATTCGATTATGGGTGCGCGGCCCGAGCCCAGTGAGCGGTCGATGGCGATTTCGCGCATACGGTCATAGTCGTTGGGCGCCGCCAAATATTTGAGCGCATTTCCGATTGCGGCTAGAGTCGTGGGCGGTGCGGGAGGCCTGAGATAGAAACTGTCAAATAGCAGTGGCACCGCCTCTGTTCCCATCGCATCGATGGTTGTCAAGGACCGATAAAGGCCGTTCCGAAACCGGTGTACGTCAACGGGATCTGATAGGCCGCTCTTTTGCTCGGTATTCTTTAGCCAGTCGATAAGCACAGGGATGAGACTGGGGTATCGTTCATTGGTATTGATAAGGTCGGCATTCGTTCGGAAGGGTAACCCATTTTTCTTGGCTGTTTTCGTTATATCGGCGGAAAGGCGCTCATGTGCACGAGTCCAGTCGGGAGTAGGAGGCATCAGTTTAGCGCCATTCTGACCAGTTTAATCTGTCCACTGCTAATCAGCTGCTGCAAGGAGCTGGAGATTGTAGTACGTGTATCGATGCCCTGGTCTACAAGCTTGTCGAAATCGTTCTGGCACTCTTCGCTAGCGGTCTCGCGCCACGAAACGCTCAAGTTTCTTCCCCCGCCACGTGGAAATCGTAACCAGGCTCAGAGGATAATCGCGGCGGTTTCTCAAGGCACCGGGCGGTAGCCGGTCAGGTCGCCGTGCTGGCTTCGTCTACCATCACCCCCAAACGAGTTGCCGCAAGCGGCACACCTGGGGGAAGGACGTATATGGGTTTTCTGGACAAGGCGAAGGATCTGTTGTCGCAGAACGCCGACAAGGTCGGGACCGCGATCGACAAGGCTGGCGAGTTCGTGGACGACAAGACCAAGGGCAAGTATTCCGACACCATCCACAAGGTGCAGGAAGAGGCCAAGAAGGCCGCCGGTTCGGGTGGCCCAGGCGAGTCGGGCGATCAGCAGAACTGAGCGCATGGCCAAACTCTCTGGATCCATCGACGTACCGCTGCCGCCCGAGCAGGCCTGGAAGCACGCCTCCGATCTGTCTCGGTACAAGGACTGGCTGACCATCCACCGGCTTTGGCGCGGCAAGTTGCCCGACGTCCTGGAGAAGGGCACGGTGATCGAGTCCTACGTCGAGGTCAAGGGCATGCCCAATCGGATCAAATGGACGATTGTGCATTACAAGCCGCCGGCGGCCATGACGCTCAACGGCGACGGCGTGGGCGGCGTCAAGGTCAAGTTGATGGCCAAGGTCGCCCCCAAGGACGACGGCTCCGTCGTCAGCTTCAACGTGCACCTCGGCGGTCCGGCGTTGTTCGGCCCGATCGGCATGATCGTCGCCGCGGCGCTGCGCACCGACATTCGCGAATCGCTGGAGAACTTCGTCAGGGTTTTCGCCGGGCCCGACCCAGGTTCGAATGGCCAACGTGGCGTCATAAACTGATCTGCTCGTGCGCGTGTTTTCCGTTGTGAAGCCAGGGTTTTCGCTGTGAGTAGAGGGTGCTGATCGGCGCGATTTTCCGCCCTGTCTGCACACGCGAAGCCCAGGATTCACAGCCAAAGTCCCGGACTGCGGTGATTTTCCGGTTCGACGCCAGTCCATATCGGTGAACCCCGCTTGGGGACCCACCGACACCACGAGGAGATCATCGTGCCTGCCCGAAACCACGCGCCGCTGGGCGCCCCCTGCTGGATCGACCTGATGTCGTCGAACGTCGAGCGTGCCCAAGACTTCTACGGCAGGGTATTCGGCTGGACATTCGAGTCCGCCGGACCGGAATACGGCGGATACGTCAACGCCGCCAAAGACGGCCACCCCGTCGCCGGGCTGATGGCCAACAAGCCAGAGACTCAGGCTCCGGACGGCTGGAGCACCTACTTCCACACCGCCGACATCAACGCGACCACCTCGGCGGTGACCTCTGCCGGCGGCGCCACCTGCATGGGAGTCATGGAGGTGCCCGCCAAGGGCTTCATGGCCATGGCGACCGATCCGTCGGGAGCGATGTTCGGCTTATGGCAGCCGCTCGAGCATCTCGGCTTCGAGCTGGTCGGCGAAGCCGGCGCACCCGTCTGGCACCAGCTGACCACACGTGACTACCGAGCCGCCCTCGACTTTTACCGCACTGTCTTAGGGTGGCGAACCGAGTCCGTTTCCGACACTGACGAATTCCGTTACACCACAGCGTGGTTCGACGACCAGCAGTTACTCGGCGTGATGGACGGCGTAGGGTTCCTGCCCGAAGGCGTGCCGTCGAATTGGACGATCTACTTCGGCGCCGAGGACGTCGACAAGACGCTGCAGGTGATCGGTGATAACGGCGGTGCCGTGCTACGACCGGCCGAAGACACTCCCTACGGACGTCTCGCCAGCGCTGCCGACCCGACGGGCGCGGTGTTCAATCTCTCGTCGCTACAGAGTTAAGCGCCGGTCGCGATTCTCGGTCGTAGTCGTCGACTAACCTCGCAATCATGACTCGCCGCCTGCAGCCCGGTTGGCTGGTGGCGTTCTTCGGCTTGGTCGTCTCGGTGAGCGCTTGGCTGCCTTGGGTGACGACGTCGGAGAACGGCGGGGGCTGGGCCAACGCCATCGGCGGCGCCCACCACATGTACCTGGAGCCGGGTTTCGGTACCGGTCAGCTCATCGTGTTGCTGGCGTCGACGTTGCTGGTGGCCGGCGCGATGGTCGCCCGCGGCCTGTCCATGATCATGGCTTCGATTGCCGCAGTGGTCATTTCGCTGCTGATCGCCGTGCTCATCGCGTACTACAAAATCAACATCAATCCCAAGGTGTCGCCCCAGTACGGGCTCTACATAGGCGCGGCAGCCACCCTCTTCGCGGTGGTGTGTTCGGTTTGGTCGGTGATCGTGGCAGTGACCTCCCGTCGCGATAGACGGTGAGTTTCAGCCCGACGGGAACTCGTGCTTGCCGGAGACAGCACTGGTGTCGGGCTCGTTGACACCGAACACGAAGGGCGCGAACACGACTTCGCGGCCATCAGGGTCCCGATAAGTGACGGCGCCGGTCGCCTCCCAGTACGGGTGCTGCTCGACGGGTTCCGCGCCCGCCTGCCGCAGGCGAGCGATCGCCGCCTGTTGTGCCTCACGGTCCGGGAAATACAGGCATAGCTGTTCATGGTGGTCGACCGGGACACCGTCGTCCGCCTCCACGATTTCCATCGTCAGGTTGAAGCTGGGCAGGCCGAAGATCGCGCCGTTACTGCCGTAACTGGCCTCGAAGGTTTCGAAGAGCGGGAGGCCTACCAGCTCGCGGTAGAACCGCACCGTTTCAACGAAATTCTGCGATCGGCGCGCAAAACGGATGGCACCGATCGACGCCAACTCCCTGGGCCAGTGCGTCCTCCGGCGGGGCGGGTGCATGTTCATAGCGCCACCACACTGGCCGCCGAGTCCGCGGTATCCCAGCGCCGTAGTTCCGCGCCGGCGACCCACGCCGAATGAGTTCCGCTGGAAATGCGTTCCGGCAGTTGAAGTTTGCAAACCGGCCCGTCGCTCACCCGGGCGGCGTCGAAGACCAGGCAGTAGGACGCGTCGGCGTTCATGTCGGTGGTGAGCGTGACGAGGTAACCGTCGTCCTCCCCGGCGCTTCCCAGCCGCGGTGCCATTTGCGTCTCGCTGCCATATACACCGCCGCCAAAACCGAAGCGCTCCTGGTTTCCCGTGAGCACGTCGTGTTTCATCAACCCGTCGAACAAGAACCAGCCCGGCTTGCCGGTAGCGGCGTAAACGTAGCGGTAGCCGGCCGTCGTGTAGGCGGGGTTGATGGTGCCGAATTCGGTGATGGACTCCGACAGCTGCTCCTCTTTCGCCGTGCCGGTGACCAGGTTGAGCCGCCACCGGTGCAGACGGGTCTGCAATCGGTCCAGCGCCAAGAATCGAAAGAGCCTGTCCCACTTCGTCCCACCGGTGTCGAGTGGTTGCGGATCGCCCTCGAAGAAGCCGTCGAGCACGATTTCGTCGCCGTCTTCATACGCGTTGACGAAGTGCAACACGAACGTCGGGTCCGCCTCGAACCAGCGGATGTCGGCGGTGCCGCCGTGGCGTGGCAGCACCGCGAACCGCGACGGGAGGTCGGGATAGAAGCGCGGCAGGTGCACATCGTGCTCGAGCAGTCTCGGATCCCAGAACAGCGGGAAATCGTTGAGTATCGCGTAGTTTTCGGTGAACGCCATGTCGTGCGGCAGCCGCGGCCCGGGCAGTGGCACGTCGACATAGTTCACCAGTTCGTTGTCCTGGCTCACCACGCCGTAACGCAGGTACGGTTCTTGCTTGCTGTAGTTGAAGAACAACAGCTCGCCGGTCTTGTTGTCGACCTTCGGATGCGCCGAGACGCCCCAGTCGGTCGGGAAGCCGCCGCGCCAGGTTTCCTTGCCCAGCGTCTGGGCGGAGTACGGGTCGATCCGGTACAGGTCGCCGCACTGGTAGAAGCTGGTCAGCGCGACTCCGCGGTGCACGACCACGTCGGTGCTTGACGCGTCTTTCATCAGGGTGCGTGCGCCCCAACCCTTTTCACGTTTCGCCAGTTGGACCGGCTCGGCCAGTCCCGGCCACAGCGCTGCACCCGCCTCGTTTTCTGCCAGAAAGCCGTCGGTCTGGATGAAACGATTGCGGTAGAAGGCTTTTCCGTCGCGGAAGCCGACGACATGCAGCATGCCGTCGCCGTCGAACGGATGGTAGGTCTGCAACGACGGATGCAGCGGGTTCTCGGTGTTGCGCAGGTAGATGCCGTCCAAGTCGTGGGGGATTTCTCCGTCGACGGCGGTCAGGTCGTCGGCGTCCCACTCGCTGGTCTGGGGCCGCCAGGGACCGGTGCGATACGGATGGTCGTCGTCCTCGGGCAGCGTCGACAGATACTTGCCGACCAGCTCAACATCCATCTCATGGTCCTCTGCTGACGACGAAACTGACGGTCGTGGCGGTGCTGCCACCGAAGTTCAAGGTGCCGAACGTTCTTGCGCCCTCGACCTGATAATCGCCGGCCATCCCGCTGACTTGTTTTGCCGCATCGAGCAACATTCGCACACCCGAAGCGCCAACCGGGTGACCGCCGCCGATCAGTCCGCCGCTGGGGTTGATCGGCAACCGGCCACCGATCTCTATCTCGCCGTTTTCGATGGCCTTCCACGATTCTCCGGGACCGGTCAGCCCGATGTGGTCGATAGCGAGGTACTCACTCGGGGTGAAGCAGTCGTGAACCTCGAACCCGTCGACGTCGTCGAGCGCAACCTGCGCGCGGCGCAGGGCGTCGAGCACCGCGGCGCGCACGTGCGGCATCACGTAAGGGTCGTCAGCGGACCGCTCCAGTTTTTGCCGCAGGCCCAGCCCGACGGTGCGATGCCCCCAGCCCTCGATGCGTCCAAGCGGGCGCGCATCGGGATGATCGCGCAGGTAGGCGTCGTTGACCAGGACTATTCCGGCTCCGCCGTCGGTCATCTGGCTGCAGTCGAACCGGCGCAACCGGCCTTCGGTGATCGGGTTGGTCGCGTCATCGTCGGTGATGGGATCGGGGATCGTCCACTCGCGGGTCTGCGCGTTGGGATTGCGCCGTGCGTTGGCGAAGTTGAGCTGCGCGATAGCCCGCAGGTGGGTGTCGTCCAGGCCGTAGCGGCGGTCGTATTCGTCGGCGACCGCAGCGAACATCGAGGGCCACAGGTAGCGGGCGTCGGCGCCCTCATGCCCGGTCCATGCGGCGGCACCCAGATACTGGGCTCCGGTGTCGCCGTGCACCGTCTTTTCCAGTTCGATGCCGACGACCAGCGCGCTGTCGTATGCGCCCGACCGCAAGTCCGCCATGGCGGCCAGCGCCGCGACGCTGCCCGACGCGCATGCGGCTTCATGCCGCGCGGCCGGGGTGTCCCACAGCTCGTCACAGACGGTGGCCGGCATCGCCCCTAGGTGACCCTGGCCGGCAAACATCTCACCGAACGCGTTGCCGACGTGGACCACTCCGATATCGGCGGCCTCCACCCGGGCGAAGTCCAGCGTGCGTTCGACCACTTCTGTGGTCAAAGCCGCGAAGTCGCGATTCTCTTTGGTGAGGTTGCGGGCGAAGTCGCTCTGGTAGCCAGCGAGGATCCACACCGGCGCCGAGCCCGTCCAGCCTTCCATATGCGACAACGGTACAACAGATCGGACGTTGGAAGATCGGATCCGTCGAAAGCTAGTGGCGGCCCCGTCGGCTCTCGGGCTGAACCGACGGGACCTAGAGGGACGCATCAGCCGGCTAACGCGTCAGCCTCCCAGGGGGCATTACCAGCCACAGCCATTGACAAACATGTCCATCCGGTTCGCGCGTGCACCGGAGAAACTCCCTACGACTTGATCGCCAGCCGGCCGCAGCGGCCAGCGCGAACCGACGCGTAGTAGCTGTAGCGATGAAAACCGTTCGTGCCCAAGACTTTTGCCCGTAGGTGGCTGTATGGCTGCTCTTATTGGACACGAGTACCATAATGCCCTCGCTCACGCAGAGCCCGTCGAGGCGGGTCCGCGAGCCGCCGCGGCGCTGATTGCCCGCGTCGCAACGATTTTCACCTGACTTCCCGCGCCCGCTGGTGGTGTGACGTCAGTGCCACGCGCGACGGGCGACGCGATGGAAGTTGCCGCCGAGCACGGCGCCGATGTCGGTGTCGGCCCACCCGCGGCTGCTGAGGTGGTCGGCGAGCGTCAGCAGCGTTTCCGGCGGCATCCACTGGATCGGCCCCCAACGGGTATAGCTGTCGTCGAACAGTTGGGGATTGCGCATGAGCTCGTCGACGAAGTCGGCGTAGTCGAACGAGAAGTCCGAACTGATGCCGACATGGTCGATACCGACAAGGTCGACGGCATATTCGAGGTGCCGTGTCATCGCGTCGAGGCTGGGGGTGTTGGGTCCGAGGAAGATGCCGACGCCGGTGATTCCGATGACTCCGCCGGTGTCTGCGCAGGCGCGGGCCTGGTCGTCGGTGATGTTGCGCGGGTGGTCCCATACCGAGCGCATGCACGAGTGACTGTATATGACTGGACCGGTTGAGGTTTCGCAGATGTCGAGGCCGGTGCGGGCACTGCAGTGCGATCCGTCCGGGACGATCCCGACCCTGTTCATCTCGGCGACGATCGCACGGCCCCACGCGGTGAGACCGCCATCGTCGGTATCGAGACACCCGCTGCCGGCGCGATTGGCGTGGTTGTAGGTCGGCAGCAGGGTACGCACGCCGAGCCGGGCCAAGGTGGCCAGGTTGTCGAGGTCGTCGTCGAGGGGACGGGAGTCTTCCAGGTCGAATACCACCGCGATGCGCCCGGCAGCCGCGATGGTTGCGACGTCGTCGATTTCGGCCGCCAACTCTAGATGCGGGTGTGCATCGATGGCGGCGCGAAAGTGCCGCAGCAGCGTCATCGTGTCGTTGAAGGTGTGTGGCGAATACCCGACATTGACTGATACGAATGCGCCGTCCCGACGCTGATAGCGGGTCAGCGGGTCGACATCTGTATCGGGCTGCAACGGCAGGCAGGCATGCTGATCCCAGAGGAGCGAGCTCACGAATATCGATAGTGCATGATGGCGGGAAGCAATCGGTGTGAGGACGTTCTCAATGCCAGATCAGGTGACCAAACCAGACAAGCATCCGTCGGATCTCCTGGTGATAATGCCGCTCAAGGACTGGACGTGCGCGTCCTGTGCGGGCACTGGCAACTTCCTGAAGATGGAAGACCGCGGCCCGCTCTGCGTGGATTGTGCGGACCTTGGCCATCTCGTCTTCCTGCCATCCGGCGATGCAGCCCTGACCAGGCGTGCGAAGGCAAACAGCAAGCTTTCGGCAGTCGTTGTGCGTTGGAGTCGTAGCCGCAGGCGTTATGAGCGGCAGGGGATCCTGGTCGAAGCGGAGGCCCTCGAGCGGGCGGAGGAACAGTGCCTCTCCGATGCCGAGGCCCGCGCACGCCACCGCGAGCGGGATAGAGTGCGCCGGGAATCGGAAGACGCGAAGTTCCAGGACGAGTTCGCCGCCGCAATTGGCAAGCTGTTTCCCGGTTGTCCCGCGGCCAGGGCGGAGGCGATTGCCCGGTATGCCGCAATGCGCGGCAGCGGCCGCATCGGGCGCAGCGCGGCCGGCCGGGCGCTCGACCCGGATGCGGTTCACCTCGCCGTTGTGGCATCTGTTCGGCACGTCGACACGGCTTACGACGAGTTGTTGATGTCGGGCGTCGACCGGGACGAGGCTCGGGACCGGGTGCGCGATCGCGTCGACGACGTATTGAGAGCTTGGAGTGTCGCCGCGCCTGGCAGGTGACGCCGAAGTTGATTCTGCGGTTATGGCGCGACGCACTCGCACTTTTCAGCCGTGGACGCAGAGCCAACGGCAAAAATTTTGGGAGCAGTGCAGCCCCGCGATATCACCCGCCGGGCAATGCGTCGAGGTGCGCACTTCGCTGGTCCCCGACGGCGTCGTCCAGCTGCTCGTGTCGTCGTCGCCCACAGACCCAAGTTAATGCTCGTCGGAGCGGCCGCAGTTGCGGCTGTCTGCCGGCTTCACGAGCTACTCAGCGCTGTTCGTTCGGTGAGCGAGCCAGGCGGCTGCGCGTTGGGATGCTCTCCAATAGCGTTCGGGTACGGTCACGAGGCGGGTCGCGATCTCTTGCGGGTCAACAAGATCGGCAGCGATCAGTGCGTCGACGAAGTTCTGGTCCTTCTCTCGCAGGGCACACAGCTTCGCGACACACAGGTCTTCCTTGTCGAGGCACCATCCGATGAAATGAGGTTCGCCCGATGGGGCGGCGGTGTTCTCGTTCTGGACCTCACCAGTCGATCGCGCCATCCGTCGGGCAGTGCCGAGGTCTGCAGGTCCACGCCGTCGATACTGAAACCGTGAAGCTGCTCAAACGGGGAGAACTCGCCCGCTGCTCCCTCGAGTTCATCTGCAAGACGGGCGATTTCACCCGTGTCGTCGGTGATCGGCAGGACGTCGACTTCCACCGACCTGGTGGCGTAGAAGGGCAGCTGATCTTCGGTGTAGGTGCCGAGGATCGCTTGGGAGCCCACGATGATGACTTCTGTCAGGCCGGTGATTTGACAGGCAGTCCGGATAGCGTGCTCGAGCTGGTCGCGCCGCATCAGCGCACCGTGCGTAGGATGCGGATGCGCTCCTCATCGGGGAGCAGTCCGCCCAGTGGTGAGACTTCGCGCATCTCGATGCAATCGCGGCCGAGTCCAGTGAGGACGCGGTGAAGGCCGGGTACGTCGCCGTCTCTCACGAGCGATTCCCAGCGGTCGAGGTTTCTCATGTGTGGCTGGCCGGTGACGCCGGACCTCAATCGTCGTAGGTTGCGCTCGATCGTGGGTTGCCACTGGATGAGAGTCGACCGCGTCAGGTGTCTGGCCAGCTCGCGGTGCAGTTTCCACGAGAGGCGTTCCGAACGTGTCAGCTTGGGAGTGACTGGCTGGCGGGTGATTTCGAGTCGATACCCCATGCAGGAGAGCAGTCGGTCGAGCTGCTCATCGCTGAGTTCAACCTTGTCGGAGAGGAACTGGCTGATGCTGGGCTGGTGCACACCGCTGAGCCGAGACAACTCGGACTGGGTGGTGCCTGTTTGGTGCATCACCGTCCGCAAGACGTCACTCCGACCGCTCACCGCCCAACTATAGCACTCTCTACTATAGGTGGACTCCGGGCCGTTTTTGTGCACGCGCTGCACGATGAGTCCCGCGCGTTCACGGCGGTCGCGGTTTCACCCTTGCCGAGGGTGTCGGCGCCGTTAGCTGAGTTCACCTGGCGCCACGCACGCACAGTCACCGCCGCGCGAGGCCAAGACGATGGAAACGAGACCGAAGTTGCCCGGGTGCTTGACGACCTGCTCGCACGCGCTCAGCCCGGGCCGGTCGATCCCTCCACTGACCGTGTTGCTGCCCGAGGTCGACGACCAACCGGAAGATGAGCCGCTGGCCGCGGTGATCCACACTCCAGAGCCAATACGTCCTTAAGGTGGCGTGTTGGTGCCGCGGCCCGTCGTGGCAGGCAGGGAAGTGACTAGCGGCGGTAAATGTGCTCGCGGTGTTCGATGCGGCCGATGTAGAGCACTCGGTCGTCCTCGAGCGCGCGGAACGTGACGCGATAATCGCCGCGGCGCGCCACGCGCCACCCTTCGAACTCGAATCGCAGCGGCTTGGACAACCGGTACGGTTCGGCGGGCAACGTGGTGGTGACGAATTCGGCGATGGCGCTGGCGACTTTGTGTGGCAGCCGGCTTAGGGCGCGCGCCGCCGATGGTGACAGCTGAACAGACCACGATGGATTCGGTTGGCTCACTTCAGGCCGTAGCGTCGGCGAATTTCCTCGCCGCTGACGATGTTACCGGCGGCGTAGTCGGCGTCGGCCTGGGCGAGCTCGTCGGCTACACCCGGAGTTCGAAGAGCGTGCAGCGTCTCGTTGAGCGAGTCAAGATCGTCGGCGGACATGAGGACCGCTGCCACGCGGCCGTGCCGGGTGATCTGAATGATTTCGTGGGTCGTGTCCGCTTCGTCAACGAGCGCGGAAAGCTTGTCTTTGGCTTCAGTGAGCGGTACAGACTTCATGGGCATGAATATAGCCCGTTTTCTGACCAGGAACTAGCCAGCTTTATAGCTGATACTAGCGATCGAGAGGTGGATGGCCGGCGGCCCGTGTCCAGTGCCCAGCCCGCAGCGCCCCAGCAGTGCCCCAGCAGTGCCCCAGCAGTGCCCCTGTCAAGCATCAGCCGAGGCAATACACCCCAGCAGTGCCCCCGGCAGTGTCTGGTTTCACGACGCTCATTATCACCGCCGTCGTGCTGGAGGGACGCAGCAAAACCGAGGTAGCCCGTGATTACGACGTCTCGCGCTACTGGGTCCAGCAACTGGTCACCCGCTACCACGCCGAGGGCGCCGCGGCCTTTGAACCCCGCTCGCGTCGGCCCCACCACAACCCCCGCGGCGTGGACACCGGACTCGAAGACAAGATCGTGCGGCTGCGCAAATCCTTGACAAAACAGGGCTACGACGCTGGCGCAGCCACCATCGCCGCACACCTGGCGCGTGACCCTGACGTGCCCAAAGTGCCCGCAATATCAACGATTTGGCGCATCCTAACCCGGCGAGGATTTGTGCTGCCCCAACCGCACAAACGGCCTCGCTCGGCCTGGAAACGCTTCACTGCCGCCCAACCCAACGAACTGTGGCAAGCCGACGTCACCCACTGGCAGCTCGCCGACAACACCCCGGCGGAAATCCTCAACCTCCTCGACGACCACTCCCGGGTCGCCCCGGCCAGCCTGGCCCGGCCCACCATCACCGGCCCCGACGTCACTGACACCTTCACCAGCGCATTCGCCCATTGGGGCACACCGGCGGCCGTGTTGAACGACAACGGCGCCATCTTCACCGCCACACCACGGCGCGGTGGACGCAGCGCCCTGCAAGTCCTGCTCGGCACCCTCGGCGTCAAGCACCTGACCAGCAGGCCCTACCATCCACAAACCTGCGGCAAAATCGAGCGCTTCCACCAAACCCTCAAAAAATACCTCCGCGCCCAACCCCCAGCAGCCACCATCGACCAGCTACAGCACCAACTCGACGAATTCCTGGTCTACTACAACACCGTGCGACCCCACCGAGCGTTGCACCGCCATACCCCCCATCCAGGCATTCACCGCCCGCCCCAAGGCTTTTCCCAGCGGCTACCAGATCCCACCGCATTTCCGGGTGCGCCACGACCGCATCGACGCGGCCGGAGTGATCACCCTGCGCTACAACAGCCGCCTGCACCACATCGGCCTGTCCAAACACCTACGAGGCAACAGAGTCATCGTGCTGATCAATGACCTCGACATCCGCGTCCTCGACCAACGCACGGGCACCCTGATCCGCAAACTCACACTCGACCCCACCCGCGACTACCAACCCCGCGGCGTCAAACCCGGAAACTCCCCCGAAAACAAACCTGAGGTGTAAACCATGTCTCGGGACACCTGTCAACGATGTCCCGAGACATGACTG
>NZ_JCALCG010000012.1:0-204813 GCF_059812225.1 Mycobacterium sp. NGS66
GCAGGGAGAAAAGTTTTCTGGTTCAGTCACTATGCGGCTCGGATTGGCTGGGTCTTAGAAGCGCCGAGCCTCAGTACTCAGTAGCCGCTAGCTGCAAGGATATTGCCCGTTGAGCACACAATTCGACGGTGGCACATAGGTACCGCTCAGCACGCCCCGGAAACCACCTGTGGCTGTTCCTCCGGGAGCGATGATGCGATTCCAATTCGCGGGGCTGAGAACATAGTGCGTGCCAGATCTGGTAACGGTGCTGTTCCAGGTGTGTGAAACGGATTCGCCTGCCGGCAAGTCGAATTCAAGCTTCCAATCGCTGAGCGGCACGGTGCTCGAGTTGGTGACGGTGAAGTGGGCGATGAAACCGGTCTGCCATGTGGATGACACCGATAAGGTCGCCGCGGCCGCAGCCGCGTGAGCTACCGGGCTGACGACGAGTCCGAGGACGGCTGCTATCAATATGGACACGGTTGCGGGAAACGCTGTGCGCCAGTGCTTCACGTAGCTGTCTACACCAGCCATAGCAGCCGACACTAAAGCCAACAGCCGATATCGGCCGTCGCATCGCGGGTGAGCTGCAGTACCTTTGCCCAACTGAAACCTTGATGAGATTTTGGCGTCCACCCCTGCAGGTCGGGCGGCAAGATGCGGATCGGGCGGCAAGGAAGCGATTCCCCCCCTCGCCTAGTCGCAGAGAGCCTGGCCGCACCTGTCGAGTCAGGCAGCGACACGAACCGGCAACCCCGAAGTCAGGTGCTGCTCGCTGAACTCAACTGGCGGACAAGCCGTTCTCCAGATTCCTGCAGCCGGCTCTTTACTTTATCGAGGTCTGCGTCGATCAGACGGTGATTGCGTTTGCGCCAACGGCCACCGATCATCACTGCTTCGATGTTGGCGACGCTTGCGCTCAATGCGGTGGCGATCGGGTCGTGGGCCGGCCAGAGGTTCAGTGCGCGCGCATCGATGACGACCAAGTCAGCCTGCATGCCCGGCTGCACTCTACCCACCCGGTCGGCGAAGCCGAGGGCTCGTGCTCCCTCGACGGTCGCCCACGCCAATGCTTGCTTGCTGGTGACCGACGGCCTCGTGCACATCAGGCCCGTTGCTTTCCGGTGGTTCTCGTGGTCGAGACCGCGCTGATGTGCCAGCGCGATCCGTGCGGCGGTGAGGATTTCGCCGGACACGGCGGTTTCGGTGTCGGTGCCCAACGACGGCGCTGCACCCCGTTGCAAGAGTTCTCCGGTGATGGGAACGCCGTGGCCATGGTTGAGTTCGTTTTCCGGTGTGGCGGTAAAGCTGACGCCCATGTCGACCAGTGTGTCGAGCCACTGGCCGGTAAGACCCGCACCATGCACGACGTTGGTGTGCGGCCCGAACAACCCCGCTGCGCGTGCAGCGTCCCACGCAGCCGCCGGTTGGCCGCCGCTTTGATGCATTGACACGATCAGGCCGCGGTTACTGGCAGCACGCAAATCGGCCAGGGTCACATCCGGCGTCGAGTACTGCGGCCCGCCGATCGCCATGCCGACGGTGAGCAGGTCGTGCGCACTGGCCGGACCGGCAAGTAGCCGGTCCACCTCGTCCAGCGGATGAGCGATGTCGGCTGCCCTGTTTGGTGTGCCGTGCAGAAAGACGGCACGAATGCCGGATTTCTGCAGGCCCTCGACGGCGCCGTCGGTGTGTTCGGGAGTGGGATTGTTATGACACCAGTCTCCGAGAGTAGTTGTGCCACAGTTAATTTGGTTGAGCGCACCGGCAAGATTGCCAATGTAGATATCGTCGGAGGTGTAATGTCCTGCAACGCAACCATGCATGCGATGCAGATATTCCGGCAATGTCCAGTCGGCGCCCGCAGAACGCAGTCCGCTTTGCCAAGTGTGCAGGTGCGCATTGATGAGCCCGGGAATGACGATGCGGCCGGTCAAATCGACGGCTTCGGTCTCGGTGCGGTCAAGGCGCTTGCCCATGTCGGCGACGCGATCGCCGTCGATGAGGATGTCGACGCGCTCTGCATCGGGCCGCCGGGGTGACATGGTGATCACCTGCGCGCCACGCAGTAGGGTGCGGCTCATTCGTCAGCTGCCTTTACCCAGGGTCTGACGCGTCCCACGGCACGGTGCCAGAAAGCCAATGGGTAACCCGTTCTTCTTGATCATTTCGGTGCAGATGCCGCGGTGGCTGGCCGAACGTCGCATACGGGCGGCAACGGACCACAACGCGATTCTCTTGAACGCGCATCGCCTCGATGTGCGGACGAGCTTCATCGGGAAGCGGCTGGCCTGACATCCGTCCGGCAACCGCCATCATGACGTCGACCACCAGTTCGGGGTCGTTCTCAATCACCGCGTCGGCGTACACCTGCAGATATGCGAACGGCCAGCGCTCGTCGAGCACGCAGAGGCTCACTTTGCCGTCGCGAGCGATCACACGAGCCTTGCCTCGGCCGGCCATCGTCGACACCAGAAGCTCGTCGTCGTCGGAGGGAATGTAGTACACGACCGACATACCCGGGCCGTCGTTTTTCCGGCGGTAGCCGAACACGCATGTGCGATGAGTCCGCACGAATTCGCGCCGCTCCGACGGGAGCATGTCGCGGTCGGTGGGAGCCGTGAATGGCTCCGTCGCAAGCGGTAAGAGCATGAACAGCCGTCCTTCTTTCTGGTGCGCCCACAATTATGGATACAGCGTTACCGATATTGCGGCGCCTGTCAAGAGTCGCCATACTGGCCGGGTGTCCCCCGCACGCGTTACCGATCGAGGCCCCGTCGCCCGCCGCCCTCGCGGACGCCCGCCGGTTCTGCCGGATCGGATCATCGACACGGCGCTGCAGATCGTGGATGAGGAAGGCGCGGACGCGCTGTCGATGAGGACACTCGCGCAGCGGCTGGAGTCGGGAACTGCAACGCTGTATCGCCACTTCGCCAACCGGGGCGAGGTGATTGCCCAGGTGGTGGACCGGGTTTTCGGTGAGGTGGAGTTCAACGCGGATGAACTTGCCGCCATGGGCTGGCAGCGGGCCTGTGAATCGTTCGCACAAGCCATGTTTGAGGTGTTGCACCGCCACCGCAACGTGGCACCGCTGCTTGTGGAACAGGCGCCGATCGGCCCTAACGCGATGGCGCACCGCGAACGATTGTTAGCCGTCATGCTCGACAACGGATTCACGCCACAGCACGCGGCGCGCTCGTATGCGACCGTGGCCCGCTATGTACTGGGCTTTGCTATCCAGCTCAGCGACCACGAATCCGGCAATGCCGAGTTGTCCCGACTCTTTCGCCAGCTCGATCCGCAGATGTTCCCCGCTACTCAGGCCGTGGCCGACTACCTGCCTGTGCCGTTGGATGAGGAATTTGCGCTCGGTCTGCATTTGATCATCGACGGCCTGGCCAAAATGCGCCGCGGTAAATCTCCTGCTGTTCGTCCGGATCGCCGCTCAGCCGATACGTCTGGCAGGGGTCAGTAGACAGCGATAGTGCCGAAAATATCGGTATACGAATAGCTTTCATCCCTGACTTGCCCCTCCGGCAGTGACCTCGTGGCGCGAAGCGGACGCTCAATTCGAGTCGAGCGCCGAGCGGCCACCGGCGCCGCGAATTCGGTCTAGCGTCTCGGCGGTACCCGCGGTACCGTATCCCAAGTACCCAGTACCGGCGGTATCGCATCTTGGTTCGATTCATGGAAGCGAGGTCCGTTGATGACTAGTCATGCAGAACTGCATCCCCCGCGTTGGGCACCGGCTTTTGTGCGCTGGCACCACACCCAAGTGGGCTGGTTACGGTCGTGGCAGTTGGCGCTCAAGGCGCTGTGGGCCGGTTACCGGCATACCATCTACGACTTCGCTGCCCAGCTACCGGGGCAGGACGACATCGTGGTGGCCCGCGCTCCCCTGGCGAAGTTCGTCATCATCCGCGATCCTGACATCGCCCGCCACGTGTTGGTGTCCAACCAGGACAACTACAGCAAAAACGCCGAATACGACCTACTCGCCGTGGCATTCGGTCGCGGCTTGGTCACCGATCTCAATGACGAACTGTGGCAACGTAACCGGCGGCTGGTTCAACCGCTATTCGCCAAGCGCCAAGTCGACAGCCTGGCACCGCAAATGACCGCTGCGGCGGTGGCGGCCGCCGAACGCTGGGATGCCCATGCTCAGGCCGGGCGCCCGATCGATGTCGCCGCCGAGATGAACTACCTGACGATGGACATCATCGCCCGCACGATGTTCGGCATCGATCTCACCGGGGAACTCGCGGAGCAAATGCGGCTCGACTTCGCCCGGCTGCTAACACTATTCGGATACGGGTTCATCGGGGGCGTGGCCCGGCCGCTGCGGTGGATCGCCGATCGTCTTGCCCGACATGGTCCCGACTCATTCGCGGCGCGTTCACCGCGGCTGGCCATCAACATGCTGCGCTTCGGCGCCAGTCTCACGGCGCCGCGCACCATGCGTGGCCTGCGCCGCATCGAGCGGTTTATCGACGGGCTGATCGCCGATTACCGCAGCGGAGCGATCGATCGCAGCGACAATCTGCTGGCATTGCTGATCGCCGCCGAGGATCCCGAAACCGGCTACCGCTACACCGATTTGGAGATTCGCGACGAACTGATGACCTTCCTGGGTGCGGGTTTTGAAACCACCGCCGCCGCGCTCGCCTGGACCTGGTATCTGCTGTCACAGAACCCGGAGGCACGCGCCCGACTGGGCCGCGAACTCGATGACGTTCTGGGCGGCCGCGAGCCTACCGTCGCCGACGTCGACAACCTACCGTGGACCCAGGCCGTCGTCGCGGAGGCGATGCGGGTATATCCGCCCATCATGGGTCTGGCCCGGGTGGCCAAAGGCGACGACATGCTTGGCGATTACCCGATCAAAGCGGGCACGCATGTCGCGATCCTCATCCACGGCGTGCACCACAACGCGCGGGTATGGAAGGACCCGAGCAGCTTCGACCCGGCGCGGTTCCTCAAAGCGAACTTCGATCCCGCATTACGCCGCGCACATATTCCGTTCGGGGCCGGCAAGCGCATGTGCATCGCGTCCGGGTTCGCCAACCTGGAAGCCGTCCTCGCCGTCGCCGCCCTAGCCCAGCGGTTCGAGCTTGACCTACTGCCGGGCCAACGGCTGCGGCGGGAACTGACTTTCACCGGCGGTCCCGATGGCGCACTGCTGATGTCCGTCGCACCGCGGAGAGCCGCGCGGACGGCGCTGTCGGGTTAGTTTGTCTTGGTAAATTGCCGCATTCTCGGCCGTCGCTGAAATGACTTGCGGCGCAGTCCGGTAGCTGGCGTCCGCGCCACACTCCCTGTCGACCGAACGTGCGAATTTTCCCGATTACCCACCGACAGCGGGCGCGGAGGGGTTTAATCCTCGCTTGGGGGACAAGCACATCACGCTCGCCGCTGACGTTATCGCGAGCAAGGGGGGTAAGAGCAGAAATGGGATCCTACCGGGCCGACCCGCATGCTGAATATCACCGGCAAGCCGCGGCTCACTTCGGCCAAACCGCACAGCCACAGCGCGGCATGGCCGAGCCGGCTTTCTCGGGCGACAAGTTCTCACAGTGGCTAGCGGTGCCAGCGAACCGCAAGAAAGCGCTCGTGGCAGCCATTGGGGGCTTCATCGCGCTGATTCTGTTTCTGGCCGGCGGCCCTGTCCTCAAGCTCGTGGCATTAGTTGTGCCGATAGCTATTTGGGCCATTTTTTTCAGACACGGTTACCACGAGACAGCCGGACTGCGGGCGCAAGCCCGGATACCCGCTGACGAAGCGATACGCCTCGCAGTGGACATTGCCAACGGCGTGCGCGGCCTGGCATCCAGCATTCAGGTCAACGGATCCTCACCGGGGCGCGCGGATTTCACGGTGCGCGGCCTGACCTGCCATCCCCTGGACTTTCACATCGCGCTACGCTCCGATCCGTCGGGCTGGACTTTCTTGTCGACGCACCTTGACAGTTGGACCTGGCGACGCGTCCGGGTCAACTTCATCCCTGTCCCCTTCACGAAGCGTATTGACGGGTACGGCCTGTACAAATCCTTCGGCGACCGGTTGCTCAAGGAACTCCAACAACGCGACCCGTCGGCGTCCGGAGCGTTCAGCAAGCGGCCGACGTAAAAGATCCATCGTGCGCTGTGTTTAGAACGGCGAATGCCTGATTGAAGTAAAGGTGTTGTGCGGGCATGTCTTTGACACTTGACGCGATCTGGTCCCTACCCGGCCCAACCGGATCCCACAATATGGCCGAGGCAGTTCAATTCGTTGCGCGCAGGGGCGGCTCGCACCACACCAGACACTTCTTCTTCTCTTTCGGCCATGGTGCCGGTGGAGCCTTGCTTCTGGTGCCCATCTTGATCGTCATCGGATTCGGCGGTTATCTACTGCGACACCCGGACCAAGCCCGCGGGCTGAAAGAGCGCCTCACATCCATGTGGAAAGGCGCCCCGGCAAACCTCGATCGCAATCGTGCGCAGACGGCTCCTCCGCCCAACGCTCCATCCGGGCCATATCCACCGCCGAACACAGTCGGCGGCGGCATGACGCGGTTCAATCCCCCGCCCGGGTGGCCCGTCCCTGCGGAGTGGACGCCGACACCCGATTGGAAACCCGATCCGTCCTGGCCTCCGGCGCCACCGGGTTGGCGGTTTTGGTTGCCGATGTATCCGCCGCCCCCACCTCGGTTCGGCCCCAATCTGTCTGACGCACTTCGTCAACCAAAAGCCAGCCAACCGACAGCCCGGCGGTGGTTCATCGGCGCCGCAGCCGTGGCGGTGCTGGTGCTCGTGGTCGTCTTCGCGTTTGAACTGTTCGGCGGCGAGTCGACCACATCGGCCACCGGGAAAGCGCCGTCTGCCACCGACGGGGCAAGCATCAGTGGCTACGGATCATTGCGGATTGGGATGACCGAAGCCGAAGCGACGTCGGTAATGGGATCGGCCCCAAAGCACCATTTCTTCAACTGCACCGTCATTGGCGAGATCGCCGTCGGCGCGTTGAAGGTATGGATTGCCGATAGCAGCGGCCGGGTGACCGGAATTGAAACTCCGTTCGGTACCAAGACCGACCGAGGGGTCGGCGACGGCTCGACGCCCGCAGAAGTCCGTGCGGCGTATTCCGGGCCGGAGTACACCATCGACGAAGGCTATGTCGGCGGACAGGGCATGCAAGCGATCAACGTCGTCGAGGGGCCAAAGGAGTACACAAGTCATCGGTTGCTCAGCTTCCTCGTCAACGCCGAGGGGCGTACCGGCCCACCAAGTATCGGACGTCCAAAGGGTTGGGAGGGCTGCTGAGATCTGGCGCGCACTCACGCAGTCCCGAATGGCTAACTTCTGGCACTGAGGCCAAAGCGTATTGTGCTACCCATAACCTAGGTTTCGGGGCGGTTGCCGCATCTCAACGGTGGCAAGGTCAAGACCGCGGCCTGGGACATCTGCTGTTTCGTGGAGCGTAGCAATGACGACGGCCGCACAACTCGATCTCGGTGCCTTCCTGCATCCGGCACTGTTCTACCAATCCGAGCAGGAGTACGTCGATGGCGTGCTGCCGTTCATCTACGAAGGGCTGAAGGCTGATCAGCGAGTGCTGGTGGCAGTACCCGGACCAAATCTGGCGCTGTTGCGGGAGGCGCTAGGCGCCGCAACGGTCTTCGTCACTATGGCGGATATGGCCGACGCGGGCCGCAATCCGGGCCGCATCCTCGGTGGGCTGTTGAGCGCCTTCGCCGAGAGGCACGCCCCGAAGTCGGTCAGGATGATCGGCGAGCCGATCTGGCCTGGCCGATCAGAGGCGGAGTACCCCGCATGCGTGCAGCATGAGGCGTTGATCAACTCAGCGTTCGCCGGATGCGACCTCGCCGTGCTCTGCCCGTACGACGTCAGCTGCCTAGAACCCACCGCAATCACCGACGCGCACAGCACCCACCCGGTGCTGTGGCGGGCAGGGATGCCCGAGCAGGACAGTGCGACGTTCGCGCCGACAGCCGTTTGGGAGAACTACAACCGCCCGCTGGCCAGCGATCCGGCGGCGGTTACCTACAACGTCAACCGGTTGACGGATCTGGGCGGGCTGCGCCAGTTCGTTGCTGCGTACGGACAGTGGTTCGACGTGCCGGCGCAGATAACCAGCAATCTGCAGCTGATCGCCAACGAGTTGGCTACCAGCAGCGTTCAGCACGATGGCGCACCATGCCAGCTCGCGTTGTGGCGGCGCGACGGCTATCTGATATGCGAGGCCCTCGACAACGCGTATCTCGACGACCCGCTGGCCGGGCGTCGGCCATATCAGCGCGACACCGTGCGCGGGCGCGGACTGTTCGTGGTCAACGGGTTGGCTGATCTGGTGCGTATCTACACCACGACAGGGCAAACCACCATCCATGCCTACCTCGAGCTGGAGCCGGCCTGAGTGTCGGCGCTCCCTCGCGCGGGTATGGGAGTCCCGGACCCGCATCGTTGAGGGTCGCTGCCCGAAAATGTGGAGCCGATCGGAGCGCTTATGACCCAACCCGACAACGAGAACTTCACCCGCGCGCAAGAGCTAGAGAACATCGTGGATGAGCTCGGTGAGAAGGTCGCCGGGGAACGCGAAGCTCAAGGCGTTCCCGGCAAACCTAGCGACCGCGAAGAGGCGGCGACCCGGGGCTCGGAGACAGAGCCGCCGGATTAACGGGCGGACTGCCACTCCCCTCCTCCGGCGGATGCCCGCGTGACCGCCTTGTCACTCGTGGCAGGCGACGGCACCAATTCCGCATGCACCGTGCGACCGAACCTCGACCGCATCAGCCGGTGTGCGGTAGGCACCAAGACGCCGTGCAGCAACGGATACTTCTGCCGTAACAAGCGTGCCGCCCCCCGAGACTCGGCGCCGTCCAGCAGCCGGACGCACCCGGCCTGTGCCGGGCCCGTCGGCTTTCCGGATCCGGTAGCCGGCCCGAATTCCACGTGCGGATTCCGACGGATGCGGCGCACCTTGATCGCTCGTTCGAAACTGCGGAAGTAGGCGCGGTCACCGTCGACCACGATGCTGACCGGACTTGAGCCCGGAGTGCCGTCCTTGCGAAATGTGGTGAGGCTGATGGTCTTCTGTCGCACGAACGGCGCCAGCGCCGGATCCGTTGCGGTGCCGACTCTGCCCAGCACATAGCCGAGCTGCTGCAGCCGCAGCACGAATGCCACAACCAGCGCCACGGACACCGCGCCCAGTAGCCAAGCTTGCGCTGCCGAGCCCCCCAGCCGAAGGTCCATTACGTGGTTCACCGTGTGTACGGTGTTCGCCACGATGAACCCCGCCAGCGCGGTGGCCAATGCGTCGGCCCAGATCAGCGCAAGCAGCAACGTGATACCGAGGCCCAGCTGGAATGCGCCGACGTCGTGCAGGAAATGCACATGCGGTCCGAAATTGACGGCCGCCGCAAACGACCGTGGCCCGACCAGACACCATATCCCGATGCCACCGGTGGTCAGCCCGACCAGGCCGGCGACCGCGTATAGGTATGTCCGCGCGAGCGCGCCCAAGCGTTTCATGATCCCCGCCTTTCGCGATCAGTGTGTCCCTCCTCGATCCCTAGACGGGCCAGGGCATCGATATGTGACGGTGTTCGACTGCGCATCGACTACGGTCGACGACATGTCTGAAGTCTCAGGTGTTGAGCGAATCGAGCACGTCGCCGCCGGCGACATCATCGTCATCGTCCGCGGCTCTGCTGAGCGGTCATACAAAGTGGTGTTCAAGGACGCCACGGACGCCGGATATGTCGTTACGCTCCAGGACGACGGCGGTGAAACGTTCCAGCTCGAGTTCGACGCCGGCGATACCGTCAGGACGTCATTGCAGTCGAAGTGGGAATCTGCGCAAAGTCCCACACCGCATGCCGAAAGTTGAGCCGATCGGCGGCCGGCCGCGATTAGCGAATTCGTCGGTCGCTATTCTGCCCGTCCGGGTGCAATTTCCGCGTTAGGCTCCTCGATATCACGGTTCACATCCCGCATCAGGAGCTCACCATGAAGGTAGACGAGCAGGGAATTGAGAAAGACGTTCATCGACTCCGCGAATTCACCGCGTTCGACAAGTTCTCCGATGATGAGCTGCAGCGTCTCGTCGGTGCAGCGCACCACATCACGCGTTCCGCGCCGTGGCCATTGATTCAGGAGCAGACTCCGTCGGACTCGTGTTACATCATGCTCAGCGGCGAAGTAGGGGTGTATGTCGGCGAGGACCGCATCGCCGTATTGGGCCCCGGGGAGGTAATCGGCGAATCCGCGCTTCGCCGTGGGAAATTGCGCTCCGCGACGGTGACGACTACCGGTCCGGCCGAGGTGCTGCGCATCGAGCGCGACGACCTTGCCCGCTTGCTCGACGAGATACCCGCGCTGCGCGAAACGATGGACGCGACCGCCGCGCAGCACGTGCCCGTTTCCCCGCCGCCCAAGCCGAAACCGGCACGGTCCAAGCTGAACGCCTCGGTCCCGACGGAGTTGGTCGAGCGATTCGAGCAGGCCGCCGACGCCGCAGGTGTGAGCTCCGCAGCGGCGCTCGAGGAGGCGCTCACGCAGTGGGTCGAACGGCGCAGCAAAAACTAGTCATCCGGGGTTGACTCATCCTTTTCGGCGATGAGCTCAGCCAGGGCGAGAATCCGCTGTGATTCACGCACGTGCAGGCTCTCGATCATGCGGCCATCGACCGTTATGACACTGTGCCCCGCTGCCCTCGCCTCGTCATAAGCCGCGACGATTTTGCGGGCGTCGGCCAACTCTTCTTGCGTAGGACCGAACACCTCGTTGGCCGGGGTGAGCTGAGACGGATGGATCAGAGTCTTGCCGTCGAAACCCATCTCGCGACCCTGGCGGGCTTCGGTTCGGAAACCGGCCTCGTCGGTGATGTTGTTGAACACGCCATCCAAGATGACCTTTCCGGCCGCCCTTGCCCCCAACACCGCAAGCGCCAACGCGGGCACGACCGGTGCACGCCCGGGTACGTGCAGCCCGTGCAGCTCGTTCACCAGGTCGTTGGTACCGACGACCAGACCGGCCAAACGATCACTGGCCGAGGCGATCTCCTCTGCTCTCAGAAAGGCGCCGGGCGTTTCGATCATGACCCACAATTGCATCGCTTCCGGTGCGCCGAGTGTCTGCAGTGTCGTGACCAACGCTCGAACTTGTTCGCCGCCACCAACTTTCGGCACCAACACGCCGTCAGCGGATGACCCAGCCACGGCCCTCAGGTCATCGTCGTGCCAGTCGGTACCCAGACCGTTGATGCGCACCACGAGCTCACGTTGTCCGTAGCCTCCTGACGACACCGCCTCGCATACGTTCTGCCTCGCGTCGGCTTTGGCGTCGGGCCCGACGGCGTCTTCGAGGTCGAAAAGCAACACGTCCGACGGCAGCGTTTTCCCTTTTTCCAATGCGCGGGCTTTGTTGCCGGGCAGATAGAGGGCGGATCGGCGCGGACGCACTGTGGGTGCCATAAATACTTTCCTCGGGCGCAGGGTTCGATTGCTTTACTTGCAAAGTTGATATCACCGGCGCCATCGCTTCGCAGTGCGCGGCATGCCGCGCTTTCTTGGTACTCAAGTGGCAGGTGCGACTGTATGACGAATTTGCCTGTGCCACAAGGGCTTTAGCGTCGAAGGCTTTCGGCTTCAGTGTCGTAACGCTACCGCAATGAGAAAACGGCTGCTATCGCAGCGGTCGCCTAGCCGACCGAGCGCACACCGTGGGCGTTGAAAAAGTCCGCCCACGAGACGACCTCGGGATGCTGTTTGAGCAGTGCCCTGCGCTGCCGCTCGGTCATGCCTCCCCAGACGCCGTATTTCACATGGTTGTCGAGCGCGTGCGCCCCACACTGCTGCACCACCGGGCAGTCGCGGCAGATGACCGCCGCCTTGCGCTGCGCGGCGCCCCGCACGAAGAGTTCGTCGGGATCGGTTGTGGCGCAGCGTGCTTGCGCGAACCAAGCACGGTCTTCCGTATGCGATACGGCCGGCTTGCTGTTGGCCTGCACGAGGTTCAATCGCCGCGCGCCCGGCCTTGTCTCTGGCACCGAAGCCGTTCCCTTCTCCCCGGCCGCGCTATGCGACCGCCACCCGTGGGCGGAACCCCGAATGAGAGCCGCACCACACCGCGCCCATCAGTGTGATGTAGATCTCATCTGCGCTTCCAAGTTATAGCTGGTACCCACCGATTGCGCAACGGTCTTTTGGCACAGGCGTACCTGAGGTGTGGACATCTTGTCCTTTCGCAGACCGAGGTAGACAGCGCGTGGTTAAGCGCGTAACTTCTGCCACGGTCGACTCGTGAGGCAAGAAGGAGATACCGATGACGGTGCAGGCTGTGCTGGATGAAGTGCGGGAACGGCCCGGCGCCGGTGAGGTGATCCCGGTGATCGATCCGGCCACCGAAACCCAGATCACCGAGTTCACCGACTGCGGAACCGAGGCCGTCAACGACGCCGTCGCTCGCGCGAAAGCAACGGCGGACTCGGCAGTGTGGTCCGGTTTGCCCGACTACGACCGAGCCAAGGTGCTGTGGCGGGTGGCCGACCTCATCGACCAGAGCGCCGAGCTACTCGCCGAACTCGAAATGCTCAACGCCGGCATGTATCCCGCCCAAGCGCAGATGCAGGTCAAGGTGGGCGCCGAGTGGTTTCGCTATTACGCCGGCTGGTGCACAAAAATTGACGGCATCGCGCGCGACGTGAACACCGGCGGGCTGACCGGGGTCGATTCCCACATGCACGCCTACACGTTGAAAGAACCGTACGGCGTGGTGGGCCTGATCTTCCCGTGGAACGGCCCCGTCTTCAACTTCTGCGCAAAACTCGCGCCGTCGCTGGCCGCGGGCTGCAGCAGCGTCGTCAAACCCGCAGAGGAGACACCACTTTCGGCGATTGTGCTCGAAAGAATACTGGCCGAAGCCGGAGTTCCTGACGGGGTGGTGAACCTGGTGAACGGTTACGGGCACACCGTCGGTGCGGCCATCACCGCACACCCGGACGTGGAGAAGGTTGCGTTCACCGGGTCGACGGAAGTCGGCAGAGAAATCGTGCACGCTTCGGCGGGCAGCAACCTCAAGAAGGTCACGCTGGAGCTCGGCGGCAAATCCCCCGTGCTGATCTTCGACGACGCCAGCCTGAAGAGAGCCATGACCATCGCGGCGTTCGGCGCCTTCGTCCACTCCGGGCAGGCCTGTGTGTGCGGGTCGCGCATCTTCGCGCAGCGTGGTGTTTACGAGCGAGTGGTAGAAGGCATTGCGGGCATTGCGAATACGCTGCGGCTCGGCGGCCCCAAAGAAGAAGGCACCATGATCGGTCCTTTGATCAGCCAAAAGCAACTCACTCGCGTGCTTGGCTACCTCGAACAGGGCAAGTCCGACGGCGCCGAGTTCGTCACCGGAGGACGTCGCCTGGACCGCAAGGGATACTTCGTCCAGCCCACCGTGGTCACCAACGTCGATCCCGATTCGAGCAGACTCTTCCAAGAGGAGATCTTCGGGCCCGTCGTCACCGTCCTGCCGTTCGACGACGAGGACGAGGCCGTCGCGCTGGCGAATAACAGCACCTACGGGCTGGCCGCCACGGTCTGGACCAAAGACCTGGGCCGCGCGCATCGGCTGGCCAAGCGGCTCAAGGCGGGAACGGTGGGATTGAACTGCCAGATGCAGTACGACCACTCGATGCCGTTCGGCGGATACAAGCAATCCGGATGGGGTCACGAATCAGGTAAGGCGGGCATCGAGACCTACCTTCAGGACAAGATCGTTTGGGCGCAGCTGTAGACGCGTCGCTCACCTGGTGCTTTACCCGTCGGCGCCGAGCGCTGGTGCGTCTCGGACGCCCCCGACGGCGGCGCCGACGGCGGTATGTCAGCATTTCCCCATGATTGATCGCAGTGTTGCCCGCATCGCTGGGGCCTTGGTCATGACGGTGTGGGCGCTGCTGAGCACGCCCCTATCCAGTCCTGTCGCTTCAGCCGATCCCTGCTCGGACGTCACGGTGGTCTTCGCTCGCGGGACCCATCAGGAGCCCGGCCTGGGCAACATCGGCCAGGCCTTCGTTGACTCGCTTACCGCGCAGGCGCAGGGGCGGTCCGTCGGGGTCTACGCGGTCAATTACCCCGCGAACGACGACTATCACGCGAGCGCGACGGCCGGCGCAGACGATGCGAGCGGCTACATCCAGAACACCGTCGCCAGCTGCCCGAACAGCAAGCTTGTCCTTGGTGGCTACTCGCAGGGCGCTACGGTGATCAATCTGGCCAGCAACCAGATGCCGGCTTCGGTGGCCAACCGTGTCGCCGCCGTGGCCCTCTTCGGTGAGCCGACCAGCGGATTTTCCAGCATGCTGTGGGGCGGCGGGCCGCTGCCGACAATCAGCCCGCAATACGGCGGAAAGACGATCAGTTTGTGCGCTCCCGACGATCCGATCTGTTCCGGCGGCGGGAACATCATCGCGCACGTTTCCTATATCGAGTCCGGGATGACAAACCAGGCTGCCACCTTCGCGGTCAACAAGCTCGGTCCAGCGCGCTAAGCCATTACGCCCGACTGCTTGCCGGAGTAACTTTGGCGCGTGGACATCGTGTCGCGAAGTGTCCTTCTGCCGCTTGCGGTCACGGCGGTAGCTGCGTTCTCAGCGGCCGGTCCGGCGACTGCCGATCCGGCGCCTACCCAGGTCGTCACGACGGTGGCAGTAGGGGCGGGCGGCCAGCCGATCAACGGATATCGGGAGGCTCCTGCGCGGGGGAACGTGGCCGCAGCCGCCGACTGCACCACGCCGTCGCCGTCGGCGGTCGCTGATGACGTCTACTACTGCTCTCCGAGTGCGGCAGGCGCCGGCACCTGTTGGCCATCGACGCCCGGATCCTTGCTGTGCATGGACAATCCCTGGGACAAGCTGTTGCATCGGGTGACTTACGGCGGTCCGCTCCCGCCAGTGCAGCACCCCGTCACACCGGACCCGTTCGCGCTTGAGCTCGACAATGGCACGCGATGCCAGTTTCGCAATGGCGGCGCCTGGGGCGGGCGGAGCGACGGGTACGTCGGCGTGTACGGCTGCGGCGACCTCGCCGTCCTGTGGCTTCCCAGCGAGGGCCCCGGGACGTGCGTCGACCGCTCGGGGCCGGTGTGGACGGTCAAGGTCGGCCAATTGGGTTCCCCCACTAGCCAGTTCCCGCCGCCCGAGACCCGCGCGGTGACCACTGCGTGGTTCGCCGGAGCTTGAGCACCGACCGAATTACGCTCTTGACCGCTCAGTCGATGGGTACGGCCGCTTCGGAAAGACCTCGCTGCTGTGTAAATTCACCCGTCGCAGGCGCTTGATCGCGGCCCAGTGCGACCGTTGACGCCACCATCGCGAGGACGGCCAGCACCAGGACGAGGGCAGCCGGTCCTCTCGCCGTCAGATGTTCGCCGAGCACGACAACGCCGAGCAGGACCGCGACAATCGGCTCCCCCACCAACATGATCGGCACGGACGTCTGCAACGCACCCGCGTGAAACGCTGACTGCTGCACCACGGTGACCGTTACCGCCAAGCCGACCAGCAGGTAAGGCGCAGGAACGGTCAGGAGTTCATGCCATCCGCCGATGGCGAAGCGGTGCGTGCAGATCTTGGTCAAGACCGCGATCATGCCGAGCAGTACCGCCACCGCCACCGCGAGCAGCATGGCGCGCACCCGGCCGGCGGTGCGGTGGGCCGCGACGACGCAGACCAGCACCAGCGGCACCGCGACCGCCAGCGCAAGGGTCCACGCCGGTATCGGAGGCCGGTTATGGCCCTCGTGGGGCTGGCCGACAAGGACGAAGACCGCAAGGCCGGCCGTCAACAGCACCGCCCAGCCCCAGTCGGCCCAGCTGATGCGTTGGCGCGAAAGCCGCGCACTCAACGGCATTGCGAACAGCAGCGCCGACACCAGTAGCGGCTGGACCAGTAGCAACGATCCGTGCGCCAGCGCCAGCGCCTGGAATACGTAACCGGCGACGGCGGCAACCGTTCCCGCCCACCACAACGGTTGGCGAACCAAGGCGGTCGCCATCGTCGCAGACATCGCCTCGTCGCCCGGGACCGCTTGCGCGGCCCGCTGACGGACCACAATGCCGACCGCGGCCCAAAACGCGGCCAGCAGACCCGAGAAGATCGCGACCGCGTGTGCTGTAACCCACCCCATCCTCGCGAAAATACCCGCGATGGCCGCGTTGCTAACTAGTCAACGTGCAGGTAGATCAAGCGTTGGCGAGCTCCAATAACTTTATTGTGCGTGAATAGCGTTGCAATGCAATGCGATTCAGCTATCGAAGGCCATCTCGTGAGGGTTAGCGCCCGAACCGCGGGTTTCTGATGGTCGCTATCGACGCTGACGTATCCAGGAAACACCCCGATGGGGCACTGGGCGGCATGCCGGATTCGAGTGCGCCCACGTTGCGGTCGGCTTATGGTAGCGATCATTATCTGCTAGGCGCGGATGCGAGGTAACGGCGTGGAGGGGGCCCCATTCGGGCGATACCGTTTGCTCGAATTGCTGGGTCGCGGCGGAATGGGCGAGGTGTGGCGCGCCCATGACACCGTGACGAACCGTGTGGTAGCGGTGAAGGTTCTGTCACCGAACTCGCGCGACAATCCGGACTTTGAAGAGCGATTTCGCCGCGAGGCCTATGCCGCGGCCGCCCTGACTGAGCCGCACGTGGTGCCAATCCACAACTTTGGCGAAATCGACGGACGACTGTATGTCGATATGCGGTTGATCGAAGGCCGCGACCTGCATTCGCTCCTTGCGGAAGGACCGCTGAGCCCTACCCGTGCGGTAATGATCATTGAACAGATCGCCGCAGCGCTCAGGGCCGCTCACAAGGTGGGCCTTGTGCACCGTGACGTCAAGCCATCGAACATCCTGATTACCGAGGATGATTTTGCCTACCTGATTGATTTCGGGATCGCCCGTACCGCCGATCAAACCAGCCTCACGGCGAGTGGCAACGTGATCGGAACTTGGGCTTATATGGCACCGGAGCGATTTAGCGCGGAGGCGGACTGGCGTGCCGACATCTACGCCCTGGCGTGCGTGCTGCACGAGTGCCTGACCGGGACGCAGCCCTTCCCCGGAGACAGTATTGAGCGGCAAATCGCGGGCCACATCACGGCTCCCCCGCCACGTCCGTCAACGATGGTGGCGCAAGTACCGCCAGCCATGGACGAGGTGATTGCCAAAGGCATGGCGAAAAATCCAGCGGATCGATATCAATCCGCAACGGACCTCGCCAAAGCCGCCCGGTTGGCGCTCACGGCGCCACCTTTCCAACCATCGCCTGACGAGCCGACTCAACCCCCGAGAACATCGGCGCTCGGGTGGGAGGTGCCGGTCGGACCACCCGCCACCACGCCTGTGCAATGGCAGTCGCCAACTCCGTCTGAGGCATCCCGCGGTGCTCTACCACAGCGGCCGGGCCGCAGACCCTACGCGCGTGCGATCGCGATCTTGGCAGTACCTCTGGTAATCGTGATCGGGGCAGTTGCATTCGCGGTGCCCACAACGCGGCTCTACCTCAAGGACCGAGCGCAAGCGAATGCGAAAGCTGCGGTGGTCCGAACCGCAACAGAAGCGATAGTGGCATTGTGGAGCTACACGCCGGACGACATCGACCGCTTGCCCCAAAGGTCGGCCCGCTACCTCACGGGTGATTTTCAGGCGCAATACTCCAAGTTCGTCGACGCGATTATTCCCGCGAACAAGCAAGCTCAAATCAACAGCACGGCGCAGGTCGTCGGAGCCGGTGTCGAATCGCTCGCTGAATCCGATGCCACCGCGTTGATTTACGCCAATACGTCCACCACCACACCGCAGACGCGCGACCAACCCGCAGTGAATTACCTCTCCTATCGGCTAATAATGCAGAAGCACGGTCCTGCGTGGCTGATTTCGAAGATGACCACCGTGACCTCCACGACCTTGGAGCCGAAAGCGCCGGGCGCCGGCTGACGCGAACGGAGATCACATGCCGCAGGTGGCGATACTCGACGATTATGCCGGTGCGGCCCTCGACCTCGCCGACTGGTCGCCAGTGCAGAGGCGTTCGGAGATAACCGTTTTCGAAAGACATCTCGCCGAGGCAGAGGCCGCGGACACATTGCGGCCATTCGACGTCGTCTGCACGGTGCGCGAGCGGATGGCGTTCCCGCGCACGCTGATCGAGCGGTTGCCCAACCTGAAACTCATCACCATCGTCGGCAGGAGCTTGCCCAACCTGGACATCGCGGCGGCCACCGAACGCGGCATCCTGGTGGCGCATTCGGACTTCGCGGGCCCGCGATTCCGCTCCGTCCGCGACGCCACCCCGGAGCTGGCGTGGGGGCTACTGATCGCAACGGTGCGTCACCTGGCCGAAGAACATCGACGCCTGCGTGACGGCGCGTGGCAGGCGACGGTGGGCGTGACGTTGGCGGGGAAAACGCTCGGGCTGGTCGGCCTCGGCCGGGTTGGCAGACGCATGGCCAAATACGCGAAAGCGTTTGACATGCAAGTGATTGCGTGGAGCCAGAATTTGACCGAGGAGGACGCCGCGGCGGTCGGCGCCCGGCGGGTGGACAAATCGGCGCTATTCAAAGAATCCGACGTCGTCTCCATTCATGTGGTGCTCTCCGAGCGCACCCGAGGGCTGATCGCCGAACCCGAGTTCGCCTTGATGAGCCCGCATGCCTACTTGATCAACACTTCCCGGGGCCCGATCGTCGACGAGGCCGCTCTGATCTCCGCGCTGCGGCATGGGCGGATCGCCGGCGCGGGGCTCGACGTCTATGACGTCGAACCGCTGCCGCGCGACCATCCACTACGACTGCTACCGAACGTGACGCTGTCTCCGCACTTGGGCTACGTCACTCGGGAAATGCTCGGCGCCTTCTACGCGGACACCGTCGAGGCCGTCGCGGCATGGCTGGACGGAACGCCTATCCGGATCGCCAATCCTCAGGTGTTGCCGACAAGCGGTTGATCGCGGCCGCGGCGCCGCGCGCGAGGTGTCGCGGCGACACTCTCGCGGCTACGCTGGCGCACATGGCCGTCGAGTCCACAATGCTCGCCCTGGGCACTCCCGCCCCGTCGTTCACGCTGCCCGAGCCGGCAACCGGCGCGACGGTCAGCCTCGAGGAACTCACCGGGCCCGCGCTCGTCGTCACCTTCATCTGTAATCACTGCCCGTATGTCCAGCACGTCGCCGCGGGACTGGCCGCGCTGGGCCGGGACCTGGCCGACCTCGGCGTCCCGATGGTCGGCATCTCGAGCAATGACGTCGTCACCTACCCGCAAGACGGACCCGAGCAAATGGTCGCCGAGGCCCGCCGTCACGGCTGGACATTCCCGTACCTCTACGACGAGACCCAAGACGTCGCCCGCGCCTACTCGGCGGCCTGCACACCCGACACGTTCGTGTTCGATGGCCAGCGTCAGCTCGTCTACCGCGGCCAGCTCGACGACTCCCGCCCGAAGAACGACGTCCCGGTGACGGCCGCTGATGTCCGGGCAGCGGTCTACGCCGTGCTCGCCGGGCGGCCGGTCAACCCCGATCAGCGGCCGTCGATAGGGTGCGGCATCAAGTGGCGTTGATCGGGTGGGCGCCGACGTGAGCGCTCAGCCGTGTGGTGCCTCTGAGATCTTGCTGTCCGGCTTGCCGACCGTTTGGCAGTAGAGGGTCACCGACGCGCGGGTTGTCGAGATTTCCAGACTGCTGGGGTCAGCGCCGCTCTTGTCCTTGAGCATCTTGCTGATTTCTTCGTTCTGTTTCTTCTCGTCCTGGCTGGTGAAGTCCTTGCATTTGGTGTCGCCGCCGGTATTGATGACCTGTGAGGCCGAACATCCGCTGAACAACAGCATGGCCAGCACGATCGTGGCGGGTGCAATTCGCCTCATGGTTCTCCTTTGTGACTAGGTCCCCTTCGTGACGAGAGGTAGCTATTTCTTTCACCGCAGCGCCGAATCCCAAACAACTAGCGTCGGCGAGGCGGCAGGAGTGCGTCGGCGGCAACGTATCCGATCGCGCCGGCAAGAACGGCGAACTTGAGGTAAGCAGCGGTTCGCGCGCGCCGCGCATTAGCGGCGATGCGGGTGCGGTTGAGTACCTGCAGCAGCGCGAAGCCCTCTACCGCATCGCCGGCAACTGCCGGAATTATCAGGGCGGGCAGCGCGGCCGGGTGGCCGCGGCGCCGTCGCGCACGGTCGACCAGCAGCGCCGTGAGCGTGCCATAGGTTGCCATGTACCCGAAGTCCAGCCACAGCGACAATCGCGCGGCCCGCTGACCCTTTGCTCCCCACCGGGCCATCATGTCTTCGGCCCGAGAAGCGCTGCCGGCCAACTCAAATGGAATGATTCCGGGGCCGCCGGTCTGCCGCATGATGTGATCGGGCACCAGCATCACCGCGGTGTAGGCGACGAAGGCAGCGGTTGCCGCCGCGAGTCGATTGTGGGGTAGGCGACCGATGATCATGTCCAGTCCTCCGCGTGCCCGGACTCTATGGTCGCGCAGCCGGTTCCCGGAATCTACCGGCGTTGGGCGGTCGCGACTGCCAGCCAGTCGTCGGCGGCCAATCCGCTTCTGTTCGCCGGGTCGTAGCGCCGCAACAGCGCAGAGACGGTCAGGTGCTCGTGGGGCTGGAAGCCGTGGGCGGTGAGCAGGTCGTTGAGGGCGGCCTCGGTGAAATCGCTGCGGTACGGTTCGCCGCGCCGGGCCACCGTGCGGGCAACGCGACTCGCGCTTCGCCACTGGGTGCCCGCCGCGACGACACCGGCGCGGATGTAGTCGACGATCAGACGGCTGCCCGGCGCACTGAGCCGCGCGATGTCGCCGAGCGCTGCATCGATGGCGCCGCCGGTGAGATAGGGCGTGACTCCGAGCCAGACGATCACGGCTGCCTTGCCGTCGTCGAACCCGCAGGCGAGCAGGCGCTCCCGTAGTGAGTCACGCTCGAAATCACATGGCACCCAGACTGTTTCGGAGTTACAGTGCGTCGGTCGTAGGTGCTCTATCACGTGGCGTTTGCGGGCCTGGGTGGTGGGGGCGTCAACCTCGAAGATCCGGATCGGCGCGTTGGCCCGCCGCAGGCTGGTGGTGTCGAAGCCGGCGCCGAGGAGCACGAGCTGGTCGATGCCCGCGCTGATCGCGGCCGCGCAGGCATCGTCTGCGTAGCGGGCCCGCAGCACGATGTGGGCGTGCAATCCGCCCCAAACCCAGTCGATGAGGCGAAGTGCGGCATCGGCGCAACCTGCGCGGGCCAGCATGACCCGCAACACCGGGTGTTCGACGAAATGTCGTGCGTACGGATCGTCGAGCAGGCGACGAGTCGGCGGCCGCAACGTTTCCGCGGCGCGCTGGGCCGCGTTGAACTCGGCGGTGAAACTCGCCGTGCGGTCAAGACGGCGGTCGGCTAGATCAACCATTCAGCAATGCTACGAAAGCATCGGTTCATCGGTATGGTCCAATTCGATGCCGGATTTGTGGACCAGTGCGGTCGGCGGAATCGACCTGCATCTCGACCTGCCACCGGCGCGCGGGCGGCGTGCGGCGCTCGAAGGTGCGTTGCGGCAAGCGATCCGCGACGGACGACTCGCGCCCGGCGCAGGGTTGCCCTCCTCGCGGGCACTGGCCGCGCAGCTCGGTCTGGCCCGCGGAACCGTCGTCGAGGCGTATTCGCAGCTTGCTGCCGAAGGCTATCTGCGGACCCGGCCCGGCGCGGCCACCGAGGTGGCTCACGGGCGTCACCGGCCGACACCGGTGAGCGCTGAACGCGCCGATATACGTCCCGTTGCCGATTTCCGCCTCGGTCGCCCCGACCTCAGCATGTTTCCCCGCGACGAATGGTTACGCGCGCTGCGACGGGCGCTGCACCGTACGCCGCACGCCGAACTAGGCCCCGCGGACCCGCGCGGATCGCCGCGCTTGCGTGCCGTATTGGCCGGCTATCTGGGTCGTGTCCGCGGAGTGCTCACCACCAGCGAGCACATGGTGATCTGCAGTGGCTTCACGCAGGGATTGCGGTTGGTTTGTGACGCTTTGGCCGACGGCGGAGCTAGATCGATCGCCTGCGAGAACCCCTGCCTTCCCGATCATCGCGCGATCGCCGGCGCCAGCGGACTCGCCGTCGTCCCGCTGGACGTCGACGACCGCGGTGCCAGGCCGGAATGCTTCAGCGCGTCCGCCGCCGCTGCTGTCCTGACCCCGGCGCACCAGGCACCGCTGGGCGCCACACTGGACGCCGTGAGGCGCACCGCGTTCACCCGGATCGCCGCCGACCGCGGCGCCTACCTGATTGAAGACGACTACGACGGCGAGTTCCGCTATGACCGCCATCCCATTGGTGCCCTGCAGGGACTCGCGCCCGAGCGCGTCATCTATGCGGGCAGCGCCAGCAAGAGCCTGGCCCCCGGTCTGCGGCTGGGCTGGCTGGCGTTGCCCACCGACCTCGTCGACGCGGTGATCGAGGCCAAACGCCGAGCCGATCGCGGCACCGATGTGCTGGCGCAGCTGGCACTCGCGGAGTTGATCGAATCAGGCGTTCTCGACCGACACATCCGACGCATGCGGCGCCGTTACCGAAATCGCCGCGACATGCTCGTCGCGACCCTGGCCCGCTATGCACCGTCGGTATCAGTCCAGGGAATCGCCGCCGGGCTGCATGCCGTTGCCCTGCTTCCCGACCCCGTTTCGGAGGCCGACGTGCTGGCCGTTGCGCAGCAACGCAAAGTCGCCGTCACCGGCCTAACCCCCTTCTGGCATGCAGCCGGTCGACATGAACAGGGAATCGTCATCGGCTACGGCACACCGTCCGAACACGAATTCGCACGTGCGCTCCAGCACCTTGGTCAGCTGATGCGCGCCGCGACGGGCGTACATCGGTGACGCTCAATGCGGCAGCAGCCGCTTCTTTTGCTCGTTGAATTCCTCGTCGGTGAGGATGCCCGCGTCGCGCAGCGAGGCCAATTCCCGTAATTCGGCGGCGATGCTGGTGATCGGGCCGCCCGCCGGGCTCGGTGGCGACGCGGCCGGCTCGGGCGAGGACTTGGGCTCGCCCGGTTCCCCGGGTTCACCCGCACCCTTCGGCTTGGACACTGCCGCCCCCACCCGCTCCCGACGGCCGCCGGCACCGGACCCGCCGGTGCCGGCCATCGCCCGTCCGGCCATGCTGGCGACGGCCATCTGACCGAACAGGCTGCCGACGCCGTCGCCCGAAATTTCTGCGGCCGCGCCCGCGCCCGCCGTCGGCAACGCCAACGCGGCGGGACGGAACTCAGGTGACGCCGTAGCCCAGCCGCGCGGGACCGACAGCCCGCTGATCGTCTTCGCCTCTCCCATGCTCGCGGTGAACACCGAGCCCGGGTTGGTGATCACCGGGAAGTTCGTCGGCGGCGCGGAGCCGGTCCCGGGCCAGGGTTGAATTCCCGCCCAGCCGCTGACGATGTCGTCGGTGTGGACACCCACGTAGTAACCGCCGACGTCGTAGGGCAGAGCCACCGTGCCGACAGCAAGCCCCGCAGCGCCTATTTCTGGGTCGACGAAAATGCTGCTCAGGCTGCCCAGCAGGTTGAGCACGTCAAGGGGCGCCAGGGGCGCGGCGGGTGCAGCCGCCGGCGCCGCCAGGCTGTTCAGAGCGCTGGGCACCGCCGAGAATGCTTGCTGCGCCGATGAAACCGCGCCCTGCGCCTGACCGGCCGAGGTGCTCAACGCCTGGGCAACCACTTTGGATTGGCCCGCCTGCCCGCTTGGGTTGGTGTCCGAGGGCGGCTCGCTGAACGGCGTCAGCGACGCGGCCGACGCCGACGAACCCGCGTAGGCATACATCGCCCCGGCATCCTGCGCCCACATCTCGGAGTACTGCGCCTCGGTGGCCGCGATCGCGGGAGTGTTCTGTCCGAAGATGTTGGTCGCGATCAGCGCCATCAGCAGGCTGCGATTCGCGGCGATCACCGGCGGCGGCACCATCTCCGCGAAGGCGGTCTCGTAGGCGGCGGCGGCCGCGCCGGCCTGGGTGGCGGTCTGCTCGGCCTGCGCGGCGGCGGCCCGCGCCCAGGTCACGTAGGGATAGGCCGCGGCGGCCATCGCCGCCGACGAGGGACCCAGCCACGGCCCGGCGGTGAGGGCGCTGATCACGGACTGATACGCGCTTGCCGTCGAATGCAGCTCGGCGGCCAACGCCTCCCAGGCCGCGGCGGCCGCCAACATCGGCCCGGCGCCCGCGCCGACATACATCCGGCCGGAGTTGATCTCGGGCGGCAGTAACGCGAAGTCCATGTCGTTTCCTCCGATCTACTCGAGGCCCCCACGGCGCGGTTTCGACGACTGCATACCGGCGCCGCCGCGACAAGCGGGCCAGCAAAACAGCCGTATTCCTTTGAATGCGGTATGTCATCGGGGTTAACGCTTGACAAACGCGGCGCCAGCCAACTGTACAAGCCTTTGCCGCCGAACCGTGAATCCGCTGTCGAGCCGGGCAGCGATGAATTTCCGACCCACCAGCGGTCAACACTTTTTACAAACCGGCATTCGACAGCAAAGGTGAATTCCATGTCCTCGGAGCACGCAGCGGCCTTGCCGCCGGTCGTCGATCTTCCGACCTGGCGCGCCGCGCTGGACGAACTTCGCAAACGAGAAAAAGCGGCCACCCGCGAACTGGACGCGATCGCCGCGCAGCGACGCCGGCTGCCGATGGTCGAACTGCCCGACTACACCCTGATCGGCGCCGACGGACCCGTCCGGCTGGCCGACGTGTTCGAGGGCCGCTCGCAGCTGATCGTCTACCACCACATGTGGACCGACGGCGCGGAGTGGCAATGCGGGGGCTGCACGGGATTCACCTCGCAGTTCACCCGCTTGGAGTTCCTGGACAACTACGACGCCAGGTTCGTCATCGTCACCAACGGCCCAATCGAAGAAGCCGTCGCCTACAAGCGCAAGGTCGGCAACCAGATGCAGTGGTATTCGTCGTCGCAGAGCCCGTTTTCCGCCGACGTGGACGCGCCGCCCGGCGGCGGGTTCGCGGTCAATGTGTTCCTGCGCGACGGCGACACGGTGTACCGCACCTGGCATACGACCGGGCGCGGCACCGAGCAGCTCAGTCACACGTTCGGGCTCATCGACATACTTCCGTGGGGTCGTCAGGAGGAATGGCTCGATTCGCCCGAGGGGTGGCCCTCGCGGCCGACATACTCGGGATGGCTCGATTCGCCGGATATCGCCGCCGCCTATGGACCCAAAGGGGATGCATGATCGCGATCAGGCGCCGGTCGCTGGGTGGTCTCTTATCGAATCGCGCCGGCTCGTTTGTCGGAAGACGCGCTCGCGGTGAGATCGCGGGTCGCGGGCCCCTCCAATAGTGTGCCGTCTGGCGCGAACCGCGATCCGTGCAGCGGGCATTCCCATGCCTGATCGGCGTCGTTCCAGTTCACGATCCCGCCGAGGTGTGGACACACCGGCGAGACGCGGTGCTCGGTGCCGTCCACCCGGCACCTGGCTTCCAGGTGCCACGGCGGTCCGCTGACCACCCCGCCCTCGTCCTGCTGCGGGTCGCGGCGGGCGGTTCGGATCGCCGGAGTGATCCAGCCCTTGGTCAAGTTGAAGCCGACCTCGAGGTTGGCCTGCAGGGCCGTGGTGAGGCCCGTCAGCTCGTGCGGGCTCCAACTGGCGAACGCGCGGGACCAGTCCATCCGCCCGCCCAGGATGCGGCTGGCCAGCGCCAACGCCGCGGCCGCGCCGTTGGTCATGCCCCATTTGTTGAAACCCGTTGCCACGAAGATGCTTTCGTTGCCCGGCAGGATGGGCCCGACATAGGGTAGCTGGTCGATCGGGGTGTAGTCCTGCGCCGACCAGAAATGTGTTTGCATGGCGCCCGGGTAGTGCTTGCGTGCCCACGACGACAGCTCTTCCAACGCCTTTGACGGGCTTTTCTTGCGGCCCACGGTGTGGCCGGCGCCACCGACCAGCAGCCGCTCCCCGTCGCCGAACGGCGCATAGCGCACCGAACGCGTCGGCGAGTCGGTGGAGATCATCATCGGCCGGGTGATGGTGCCGTCGGGCACCTTGAACGCCAAGCAGTACGAGCGACTGGGCTTGACTCGGGCGAAATATCCGCCCCGGTCCAGGATCGGGATTCCGGTGGCCAGGACGATCTGCTTCGCGTCGACCTCGATCTCCTGCTGTGCGGGTGAATTAACTTGTGCGCGTAAGGTTTTGCCTTTACTGGACACCTTGCGTACCCGGGTGTGCTCGACCAGGCGTCCGCCGCGATTGAGCAACTCGACGACCAAAGAGTCCAGGAAGGGCATGGGATCGAACTGCGCCTGGTCGGGCAGCCGCACACCGCCGTGATACGGGAACGGCACGTCGGCGTCGTCCTCCCAGCTGACCGGTAGGCCCACCGCTTCGCACGCCGCCAGTTCAGCGCGCGCCGACAGCACACCCTTACGGGACTGGGCGTAGGTGTAGGCATCCTCGCGCTGTACCGCCACGCCATGCGTCTCGCAGTGGTCGAGCACCCACTGCTGACCCTCGCGATTTCCCGCCACGTAGGCGCGCGCAGTGCCCAGGCCATGCCTGGGCAGGATCTTCGACATATGACTGCCCTGCAGCAAGCTGATCTTTGCGGTGGTGTTGCCGGTGGCGCAGGCTCCCACGGTGCGGGCCTCCAACACCAAGACTTCTTTGCCTGCCCGCGCCAGCAACACCGCGGTCATCAGCCCGGTGATCCCCGCGCCGACGACGATGACGTCAGCGGACCGGGGGCCTTCGTCGATCTGGTTTGCGGTCCAGGGAGGTTCGGTTCGATCGGCAAGCCATAGGGAAGTCACAGCAGGCTAGTACCCCGGCGGCAAACGGGGAAACGTGGCCGTCGACCATCAGCGCCCTCTCACGCCCTCCTGAGCTGCGCTTTTGCCTCACGCAACGACTCCGCGGCGGCGCGGCAGGCCTGCCGTGCCCTGTCATAGCGACGCTCGGCGCTTGTCAGCTCGCGCTCGGCATTTCGCAGGCTAGCCAGGGCGTCGTCCCGGAGCCGCTGAGCGGCAGCACGTTCGGTTTCCCGCTTGGACAGTTCGTCGTCGGCGTGTGCCTTGGCGCGCTCCGCGCCGGCTACGGCCGCTCTCAGCTTTTGCAGCCGCCGTTCGGCTGCCTCGGCCTTGCGGTCGCGCGGCGGCTCGGCCGGTCTTGGCCGCGACGGGTGTGCCGGTGCCGTCGTCTGGGGCGCCTTATTGGTGGTTTCGCGAGAGGCTTTCGGCGGCGGCGGAGCGGCATCGCCGAACGCGCCGAAACCGGACCACCGCTCGGGTTTAGTCAGCCGGCCAAGCCGCTCCCCGACGTCGGGGTCCGCGATCGCGGCCTGCAGCGTGTGGGTCACGTCGTCGCGCACCGCCGCGGAAGGATTCTTTATGTCGGCCGCCTGAAATGCGGCGTTGGCGAGTTTGTTGATGAGCCAGTGTTGTTCGGCAGACAAATCCCGAATGGCATCGCCGTCCATCGCTGCGTGTGCGGCGCGCAGGCGCTCACCCAGGTCGGCAAGTTGCTGCTTGGTTTCCCGCTGCTGCAGCGCGAGCCGGTTGACCACCCAGGCCGCCGTCGTGGGTTTGCGCGCTGCAGAGATCCGTTTGGCGGCCACGGCATCACCGCGCTCCTTCGCTTTGGCAGCCAATGTGGCCCGTTGCGCAGTGAAAGCGTCCGGCGGTACCGAATAGAGACTGTCGAGTTCGTCGTCGGCCATGCCGTCATGATCTCTCGCCCGGGGCCGTGGCCGGGTTGTGAACGGGCGAATAAGCGCGCGGTTTCAGGAACGATGTCGCCGGTTATGTGGAAGCACAAATGACGTCCAAGAACAGGGTTGGGCCGGTGCGGCAATTCAGAGTGAACCGGTCACGCTGGTTGCTGCTGTGCGTGTTGGTCGTCGTCGGCGTGGCCGGCGCGGTCCAGCTTGCCTCGCAGCCCCATTGCCCGAACGGCCGTCACTGCGGCAATACCCCGGCACCGGCTGGGCCGGCGCGAGTGACGATCACACCCGGCCCCGGCGCGCACAACGTCGACCCGGTGGCGCACGTCGCGGTGAAGGCCGATGTGGGGACCCTGGTCGAGGTCCGCATGGTCAACGACGTCGGCAAGCCGATCGAAGGCGTCATGACGCCGGACAACACCTTCTGGAAGCCCGTCGTCCCATTGGGCTATGGGCGCACCTACACGCTGACTGTCACCAGCCGCGGGCCCAATGGCGCTGCGGCGACTCAAGTTTCGTCGTTTTCCACATTGCAGCCGTCCAACCAAACCAAGGTGTCCTTCACCACCACGTCGGAGGCGGCGTTGCAAGAAGGCGGGACGTACGGCGTCGGAACGGTGGTTGTCGCCCATTTCGACGAGCAAATCGCCGACCGCGCCGCCGCCGAGCGACAGCTGGTGGTGACCACCAACCCGCCGGTGCAAGGGTCATGGTTCTGGGTCGACGACCAGAACGCCCACTGGCGACCAGAGCACTACTACGCGCCCGGCACGACGGTGACTGCGGAAGCCAAGATCTACGGAATCTCGTTGGGGAACGGCCTATTCGGGCAAGAAGACAGCCGGGTATCGTTCCGGATCGGCGACGCGCACATCTCGATCGCCGACGACGCCACCAAGATGGTGAGCGTCTTCAACAATGGCGCACTGGTCCGCACGATGCCGACGTCGATGGGCATGGGCGGCACCGAGACGATCGGTGGACGGACGTTGTCGTTCTGGACTCCCCCAGGAATCTATACCGTGCTCGACAAGGGCAACCCCGTCGTGATGGACTCTTCGACATTCGGGCTGCCGAAGAATTCGCGCCTCGGGTATCGCGAGACCATCAACTACGCCACCCGAATCAGCACCGACGGTATCTATCTGCACCAACTGGACGCCACCGTGTGGGCGCAGGGCCACACCGACACCTCGCACGGATGCCTGAACCTCAACGGCGACAACGCGAAATGGTTCTATGATTTCTCGGTACCGGGTGACGTGGTCGAGGTCCGCAACAGCGGCGGACCACCGTTGAAACTCGAGCAGAACGGCGACTGGACGCTTACCTGGGACCAGTGGCGGCAGGGCAGCGCATTGAAGCGCTGACGCCGACGCGCTCCACAAAGTCTTGACTCATTCCAGAAAACGGCGCATATTGGTGGGGTGTCCTCAACGGATTACGCAGAGCAGCTGCGGTCGGCTGATCTGCGCGTGACCCGGCCCAGGCTCGCCGTGCTAGAAGCTGTGAACGCCCATCCCCATGCCGACACCGAGACCATCTTCTCGGCGGTGCGGATCGGCCTGCCCGAGGTCTCCCGCCAGGCCGTCTACGACGTGCTCAACGCGCTGACCGCGGTGGGCCTGGTTCGGCGGATCCAGCCCTCTGGTCTGGTCGCCCGCTACGAATCCCGGGTCGGCGACAACCATCACCACCTGGTGTGCCGGTCCTGCGGGGTCATCGCCGACATCGACTGCGCTGTTGGCGAAGCGCCGTGCCTGACCCCGGCGGACACCGACGACGTCCTGGATGGTTTCGTTCTCGACGAGGCCGAAGTCATTTACTGGGGCTTGTGCCCCGACTGCTCGACTGCCGATTCCCGATCACAGCCGTGATCTAAATCTGATTCACCCAACCCCTGGAAGGAATGCTGTGTCATCTGATACATCCGACAGCCGCCCACCGCAGCCAGACACCGGGACGGCTAGCAGAAGCGAGAGCGAAAACCCGGTAATCGAATCGCCCAAACCGAAAGCCCATGCGCCGCTGACGAACCGGGACTGGTGGCCCGACCAGGTTGACGTCTCGACCCTGCACCCGCACCCGCCGCAGGGCAACCCGCTCGGCGAGGACTTCGACTATGCCGCGGAGTTCGCCAAGCTCGACCTCGATGCGCTCAAGGCCGACATGATCTCCCTGATGACCACCTCGCAGGACTGGTGGCCGGCCGACTACGGCCACTACGGCGGTCTGTTCATCCGGATGAGCTGGCACGCCGCCGGCACCTACCGCATCCACGACGGCCGCGGTGGCGGCGGTCAGGGTCTGCAGCGCTTCGCGCCGCTCAACAGCTGGCCGGACAATGCCAGCCTGGACAAGGCGCGCCGGCTGCTCTGGCCGATCAAGAAGAAGTACGGGAACAAGATCTCCTGGGCGGACCTGATCATCTACGCCGGCAATGTCGCCCTGGAGTCGATGGGCTTCAAGACCTTTGGCTTTGCCTTCGGCCGCGAGGACGTCTGGGAACCCGAAGAGGTCCTCTGGGGCGAAGAGGAAGAGTGGTTGGGCACCGACAAGCGTTACTCCGGCGATCGGGAGCTCGCGGCGCCTTACGGCGCGACCACCATGGGTCTGATCTACGTGAATCCCGAAGGCCCCGAAGGCAAACCGGATCCCATCGCCGCCGCGATCGATATTCGTGAGACGTTCGGCCGGATGGCGATGAACGACGAGGAGACCGCGGCACTGATCGTCGGGGGGCACAGCTTCGGCAAGACCCACGGCGCCGGCGACGGCGACCTCGTCGGTCCCGAGCCGGAGGCTGCCCCGATCGAACAACAGGGGCTCGGCTGGAAGAGCTCCTACGGCAGCGGCAAGGGCAAGGACGCCATCACCAGCGGCCTGGAGGTGGTCTGGACGCCCACGCCGACCAAGTGGGACAACAGCTTCCTGGAGACGCTGTACGGCTACGAGTGGGAGCTGACCAAGAGTCCTGCCGGAGCCTGGCAGTACACGGCCAAGGACGGCGCCGGCGCCGGTACCATCCCGGACCCGTTCGGTGGGCCGGGACGCGCTCCGACGATGCTGGTCACCGACATCTCGTTGCGTGAGTCGCCGATCTACCGCGACATCACCCGGCGTTGGCTGGATCACCCCGAGGAGCTGGAAGAGGCCTTCGCCAAGGCGTGGTACAAGCTGCTGCACCGCGACATGGGACCGATCACCCGTTATCTCGGGCCATGGATTCCCGAGCCGCAGCTGTGGCAGGACCCCGTTCCGGCCGTCGACCACGAGCTCGTCGACGAGCAGGACATCGCTGCGCTGAAGAGCAAGGTGCTCGATTCCGGCCTGTCCGTTCCGCAGCTGGTCAAGACGGCCTGGTCGTCGGCGTCGAGCTTCCGGCGGACCGACAAGCGCGGCGGCGCCAACGGGGCGCGGTTACGCCTTGAGCCGCAACGTAATTGGGAGGCCAACGAGCCCTCCGAACTGGACCAGGTGCTGCCCGTGCTGGAGAAGATCCAGCAGGACTTCAACGCATCGGCGTCGGGCGGCAAGAAGATCTCGCTGGCCGACCTGATCGTCTTGGCCGGTTCCGCGGCGGTGGAGAAGGCCGCCAAGGACGCGGGCTATGAGATCACGGTGCACTTCGCGCCCGGGCGTACCGACGCCTCGCAGGAAAGCACCGATGTCGAGTCGTTCGCGGTGCTCGAACCGCGCGCCGACGGGTTCCGCAATTACGTGCGGGCGGGTGAGAAGGCGCCGCTGGAGCAGTTGCTGGTGGAGCGGGCGTACCTGCTCGGTGTGACAGCTCCGGAACTCACGGTGCTGGTCGGCGGTCTGCGTGCGCTCGGCGCCAACCACGGTGGCAGCAAGCACGGGGTGTTCACCGACCGCGTCGGGGCGTTGACCAACGACTTCTTCGTCAACCTGCTCGACATGAGCACCGAGTGGAAGGCGTCGGAGACCGCGGAGAACGTCTATGAGGGCCATGATCGTTCCTCCGGCGCGCTCAAGTGGACCGCGACCGCGAATGACCTTGTCTTCGGCTCGAATTCGGTGCTGCGCGCCCTCGCGGAGGTCTACGCGCAGGACGACAACCACGGCAAGTTCGTTGAGGACTTCGTGGCGGCCTGGGTCAAGGTCATGAACAACGACCGGTTCGACCTCAAGTAAAACCCGACCATGCGACACCCCGCGAGCTCCGGCTCGCGGGGTGTCGCACGTCAGCGCGCTATTGCTGCCACCACTGGCCGCGGTCGATGAGGACATCGCGTAGCAGGTCGGCGCGATCGGTGATGATGCCGTCCACGCCGATGTCGAGAAGCGTATGCATGGTTACCGGGTCGTCCACCGTCCACGCATGTACCTGACGGCCCGATTCATGAAGAGCCCGAACCATTCCCGGCGTGATGACGGGAACCCGGCCAAGCCGCGGCGGCAGCTGGACGCAGTCGCTGTCACGCAACACCCGCCAGGCATAGGCCCGGCTGGCGGGTGTTCTCGCCGCCAGCAGCGCCAGCAACACTCCCCTGCCCGCCGAACTGGCCACCCGCTTGGACAGCAGCCGCAACGCCCGCCGCCGGCGGCGATCGGAAAACGAGGTGACCAGCACGCGGTCGTGTGCGGCCAGCCGTTCGATCGTGGAGACGGTCGGCTCGATCGCCGACGCTGCTTTGATATCGATGTTGATCCGCATATCCGGCAATGCGGCCAGCAAGTCTGCCAGGGTGGGAATCGGTTCTCCCGCACCCAGATCGGCTTTTCGGACGTCGCGCCACTCCAGCTGGTCGATAGCGCCGGGCACTCCCGTCGCATGGCCGAGCATGCGGTCGTGCAGGATCACCGCTACGCCGTCTCGGCTGGCGCGAACGTCCGTCTCGAGGTAGCGGAATCCCAGCTTCGCCGCCTCGTGGAACGCGCCCATGCTGTTCTTCGGGAATCTAAACGACGTAAACCCCTGATGCGCCATGGCAATTCGCCCCGCGTCGCGGAGAAAGTCCACGACGCCGTCGTCGTAGTCGCCCACCGGCTAAGTATGACCGGTCGGGGGGCCTTGGCGAGCAGACGTAAAATTCCGCGAAAACGGCGGCCCTTTCCGGCGATTTTGCGTCTGTTCGGCGGAGGGCTAGCGGTTGAGGGCCCACTGCCCGAAGTCCGGCGCCAGCACGTCGTCGACATCCACCGTTATCCCGCCCAGAACCGGGCCGTTGATGACTCCCTGATAGAGCACCGCGGTGGGCTCGCGTTCCCCATTTGACCAGCTCCTGGTCTGCCACGCCCAGCGGTGCCCGGCAGAGGTCGAGTGTCCGATCACGCCGTCTCGCACCGCCCACCCGCACGCATGGGCGTGCCCATAGATGCCGGTGCGCTCCACGCCCATCGCCGAGTTGATTCCTCGGAACCAGTTGACGGCGACGTTGTTCCAGGTATCGAGGTCGATGTTGTCATCCACGCTGAAGAAGATCGGCGCCGAATCCGGGCCCCCGGCCGCGGTGTGCAGCGCCACGGCGGTGCGAGCATCCGCCACACCACCGTCGTATCCGCGGGTGAAATCGGAGGGCGCCGACCAACCGGGTTTGCCGTACTGGAAATTACTCACGATATGAAGGCCCACCGCGCGCAGCGCAGTGGCGTATTCGCGGGTGAGCGGCTTTGCCTCGAAATTGGCGCCGGGCCGCGATTCGGACACATAGTTCACGACGCCGTCGTAGCCTGCCGACTTGATCTCCTCCGGCGGAATCCTGCGCTCGGCAAAGTCGATCAACCTCATGTTGGCAGCGGATGCCGTCGGCCCTTGCAGTGACCCGGCCAGCGTTGCCAGACCCAACGCAGTGGGAACGGAAAGCGAATATCTGAGGACGTCGCGTCTGGTAACGGATCGCTGTCCCCCGGCTCCACGAGGCGCAGCACAATGGTGCACCGCGAGATGGTAGCAAAGCCAGGCCGGCCGTCAGGAGGCGATTGGGGTCAAATCCGGTCGCGGTCGGCTGGTCAAAACTTCCCACCCCCAGCGGCGCGGGCAGCATGGCTTTACCATCTTGCTGTGCGCAAACTGGTTGCCCGTATATCGGTTGTCGTTGCCCTGGCGCCCGCTGTCGTCGTCGCCGCATTGACATTCGGCGCCGCAGTGCTGCCGCCCGGTCTGCCCGGCGCGGCGCCCTGGGCCGTCGCTGCGAATTGTCCTCAGGTGCAGGTTGTTTTCGCCCGCGGCCGCTTGGAATCGCCCGGGCCCGGCGTCCTGGGCAACGCGTTCATCAACGCGCTCAGCTCGAAGGTGGGCGGCAGAAGCTTCGGCTCGTATGCCGTGCGATACCCCGCCGACACCCAGGTGGACATCGGCGCCAACGACATGAGCCAGCACGTCCAGTACATGATCAACAACTGCCCGGACACACGGCTGGTGCTGGGTGGTTACTCGTTGGGCGCCGCGGTCACCGACGTGGTGCTCGCCGTGCCAATCTCCGCGCTTGGTTTCGACAATCCGCTGCCCGCGGGCGCCGATCAGCACATCGCCGCTGTCGCGTTGTTCGGCAACGGCAGCCAGTGGGTAGGTCCGATCACCAATTTCAACCCCGTCTACAACGACCGGACCATCGAGCTGTGCCACGGCGCGGACCCCGTCTGCAACCCCGCCGATCCGAACACCTGGAAAGAGAACTGGCCGCAGCACCTCGCCAACGCCTACATCCAGGCCGGAATGGCGAATCAGGCCGCCGACTTCGTCGCCGGGAAGCTTTGATACGGGCTAAACCAACCGGAGCAGGCGTTGCGGAGCGCTGCGCAGCAATATCATCCGCTCGAGCGTGCGGCGGGCCGGGAGTTGTCGCTGGATTCGTCGGGCGGTGATCAGCACGACCAGGCAGACGGCGCGCTTACCCAGCGCCACCCGGCTCGTTCGTTGCTTCCAGCTGGGAGGTGCCGAGCCGGCACGACGGCCGAACTGGTAGCCGATGAACAATGAAGTCACCAGCGCGGCAACAACCGCGAGCGCTGTCATGAAGATCAGCGTCCATTGTCGCTATCGCGAAAAGGTCACAGGCAAGATACGCCCGGAAATCGGTTACGAGGGAATCGAATTAGGCGTGTTCAGTCAGCGATATCCGCTGATGCTGTCCACTGCGACCAAATGGCGCCGGCCAGTCCGACGTGTTGCCTGCGAGGCGCAGCCGGTGGATATCGGCTTCGAATCGCCGGCTTGTCCTGGAGCACCACTCTGCTTGGCCAGAAACGAGGGATGGCGGCGCATGGCTTCCATCCGCCTAGCTTCACGCCGGTGAGCTGCAGCCCAGGCCGGGTGTGAATGAAGGAAAACTACCGTCGCACCTGATGCGTTTGCCACGATCCGCCACTCTCCGATATTGCTTGCCGCTCCCGATGTGCGGCCGTCAATCCCGCGACAATGCGGTTTTCGAACCTGATTAATGATGCCCGGGTAAAGCTGTGACCAAACCTTTGCGATCCTGAGATTTCGCCGTGAAGTCCGGAATTTTCTCGCCCGGCGAGCACACCTAAAAGCCTCGAAAAGGCCCGTTCAGGTGCTTTTTGCCGCTGCTCGCCCGCCGCAGCCGGCACGGTCCGGTAACGTGCGCTCATGCCCGATCGAAACCGTCGCTTCCTGCTCCGCGAGCGCCCCTCGGGACGCATCGGCCCCAACACCTTCGAACTCAGCGAGGAGCCGGTTCCCGAGATCGGCGACAGGGAGGCACTGGTTCGCGTCGACTGGATCTCGCTCGACCCGACCAACCGCATGTGGATCAACGACACGCCGACATACCTGCCTCCGGTTGGCATCGGCGAGGTGATGCGTGCCGGCGGGCTCGGCGAGGTTGTCGCTTCGAAGAACCCGAATTATCCGGTCGGCCAGATCGTGCAAGGTCTGGTCGGCTGGCAGGAATACGTAGTCGCCTCGGACACAATGCCTTTGCTTCCGGTCGAGGTCGCCGAGGGCGTCTCACCGAGTGCCTACATGGGTGCGCTCGGCATGACCGGGCTCACTGCGTGGGTGGGAATCCGTGACATCGGCAAGCCGAAGCCGGGCGAGACGGTCGTGGTGTCGGCCGCGGCGGGTGCGGTCGGGTCCGTCGCGGGCCAGCTCGCCAAGGCGGACGGCGCCCGCGTCGTCGGGATCGCCGGTGGTCCGGAGAAGTGCGCGCTGCTGACCGAGCAGCTCGGCTTCGACGCGGCCGTCGACCATCGCGCCGAAGACTGGGCCGCTCAACTGGCCGCCGCGACACCCAACGGCATCGACGTCGATTTCGAGAACGTCGGCGGGCCGATCATGGACGCGATCTTCGCGCGCCTCAACATCGGTGCACGCGTGGCACTCTGCGGCCTGATCTCGGGCTACAACGCCGACGACCCGCCCCCCGGGCCACGCGCATTCGGAAACCTGCTGATTCAGCGTGCGACGGTGCAGGGCTTCATCGTCCTCGATCACTTCGGCCGCGCCCCCGAGGCGATCGGCGAGATCGCCGGCCTGATCACCCAAGGCAAGCTCACCCCGCTCGAGACCGTCATCGAGGGCTTCGAGCAGTTGCCGACGGCGATCAATATGCTGTTCGACGGCAAGAACGTCGGCAAACTCATGGTCAAGACGTCCGGGTAGGCCACTGACGGTACGGATCCTCGCAATGGCGACCGCCCGATCGCTGGCAACCGACGATGCCGTTCCCCGTCTGCATCGCGACCTCTCCAACCGTCAGATCCAGCTGATCGCGATCGGCGGAACCATCGGCACCGGGCTGTTTTTGGGGTCCGGCCGGACCATCTCCCACGCCGGCCCGGCCGTGCTGCTGGTATACGGGATCATCGGGTTCTTCGTGTTCTTCGTCTTGCGGGCGATGGGCGAACTGCTGCTGTCCAACTTGAACTACAAGTCCTTCGTCGACTTCACGGCAGACCTGCTGGGGCCCGCGGCGGGATTCTTCACCGGTTGGTCGTACTGGTTCGCGTGGATTGTCACCGGCATCGCGGAAATCGTTGCGATAACGGGCTATTCAAAGTTCTGGTGGCCCGGGCTGCCGGGTTGGTTACCCGCCGCGGTCACCGTCGCGCTGGTGCTGGCGTTCAATCTGTTCAGCGTGCGCAACTTCGGGGAGATCGAGTTCTGGTTCGCCTTGATCAAGCTCGCGGCGATCTTGGCACTCATCGTCGTGGGCGGCATCCTGCTTGCGACCAATTTCGTTTCGCCACAGGGGCATCGCGCGAGCTTCGGAAACCTGTGGAACGACGGCGGGTTCTTCCCGACCGGGTTCATGGGCGTGGTCAGCGGATTCCAGATCGCGTTCTTCGCGTTCGTCGGTGTGGAACTCGTCGGCACCGCCGCGGCCGAGACCGCCAACCCACGCCGCACCCTGCCCCGCGCGATCAACGCCGTGCCGCTGCGGGTGGCGATCTTCTACATCGGTGCGCTGCTGGCGATCTTGGCCGTCGTCCCCTGGCGGCAGTTCGCCGGCGGACAGTCGCCGTTCGTGACGATGTTCGCGCTGGCCGGGCTCGGCGCGGCGGCGTCGATAGTCAACTTCGTGGTCATCACGTCGGCGGCCTCGTCGGCGAACTCCGGCGTCTTCTCCACCGGCCGAATGCTTTTCGGCCTGGCCGACGAGGGCAGCGCCCCAGCGCGATTCCGCCGGCTCAACCGCGGCGGCGTGCCGGCGCTCGCCCTGCTGGTCACCGCTGCGCTGCTGCTGACCTCGATACCCTTGCTGTACTTGCAGGGTTCGGTGATGGGCGCCTTCACGCTGCTGACCACCGTTGCGTCGCTGTTGTTCATGTTCGTCTGGTCGATGATCGTGGTCAGCTATCTGGTCTATCGTCGCCTGCACCCGCGACGTCATGCCGACTCGATATACCGGATGCCCGCGGGTGTGCCGATGTCGTGGTTCATCCTTGCTTTCTTCGCGTTCGTCATCTGGACGCTGTGCACCGAACGGGAAACGGCGATCGCGCTGGCCTGGTTTCCGTTGTGGTTCATCGTGTTAGCGACCGGCTGGCTCATCGTTCGGCACCGGCCCGGCCGCGCGGAGCAATACCGCCTGTTCCAGGCAGAGATGAACGGACCGGTCGACGGATAGGGCCTGCCCGCCAACGCCCGTGCGGCCACCAGCGCGGTCACCATCACGGCGACGCAGACGAGCCCGTCGTCTTTGAGGCCCCACTTGACCGCCGCCAATGTCGCCGCCCCGGCGACGCACAGCAGCGCGCCGACCGCACCGCCCCGCCACCGCGAGGTGATCTGTGCAATGCCGTCCCACCCCGGCAGCGGGTTGTTCTCCAGGGGCCGCAGCGCCACGAAGAGCAACGCGACGATGCCGGCCATGAGGAAAAGCTGCTCGATGCTGATCCCGAGGAAATCCGGCCGGCCGGGATAGCGCGGGCGTCCGAAGCCGTCGAACAGGAGGTGCACACCCAGCAGCGCCGGCATGTGCCAGAGGTACAGGGTCATGGCTCCGGAGTTGCCGATCGCGGTCCACCACCACACCCGTGGACGCTGCGCCCATCGGCCGATAGCCGGGGCCGCCGCGATGGCCAGCGCGCTCAAGATGATTGCGTGCCCGGCCAGTAACAGCGACGGCGGGCTCATGTTGGGCAGACGCTGGCCCTCGATGCCGACCAGGCTCAGCTCGTATGGACCCCAGTGCAGCAGAGCGACATTCACAGCGAACAACGCCGCGGCGGTGCCCAGCGCGGCACGCCCGGTGACCAACTGGCGTCGATAGCCGACACCGAAGATGGCCGGGATCAGCCACACCGCGAGGTTGAGATAGCCCAAAGGTGCCGCCGAGGCCCAGTGCAACCGGACGGCATCGACGACCGCGATCCCGCCGTACACCGCCGCCACAGCTGCGGTAAAGCGCGCGGTACTGGTGATCCGCCACATCGCCGGCATCGCCGCCAGCACCAGGACATAGGCGCCGAGAAACCACAGCAGCTGAATGCTGACGCCGGCGACCGGCTGGTAAACATGTTGGGGCAGAACCGGATACAGCATCGTCAGCGCTACGGCCCAAAATGCCAGGTAGTAGAACACCGGCCGAAACAGCCTGGTGCAGCGTTTCATCAACCATCCGCCCCAGTTGGTGCCGGGCTGCCAGGACGCCACGCAGGCGGCCGCGCCGGCGAAGAAGAACAGCGGCATGATCTGGAAAACCCAAGTCAGTGCCTGAAACACGGTCGATGTGGTGAGCAAGTTGTCCCAGATGAATACGCCATTGCGGATGACGCTGATCGCCATCACCGTGTGCCCGAACACCACGCAGAGCAGGCCGGTGATGCGGATGACGTCGATGGCGCGGTCGCGATCGGCAGGGGTGCGGTTGTGCAGGTCGGTGGGGCTGGGAAAGCCCATCAAGGTTGGTTGTGCAGTCACCCGGACAGCATCACTGCCCGACGGGCGCCAACGCCTGCGTAGTTCTACCTGTTCGGCTGCGTAACGCTACTCGTTTCTTGGGATCGGTAGCTGCCGGCGCGTTTTGTACTGGCCGCAACGACGACGCCAACGAGGCGACGCCAACCAAAGGAGAAAGTCGAAATGAAAATCGTGCCCGCCAGCATCGAAGAACAGATCAACCGTGTCGACCGGCAGCGCAGCCTGTACATCGGCATCAGTTCTGCCATTCTCGCGGCATGGAGTGTCATCCGGTTGATCTGGCTGCTCTACATCGCGCTGACATTCGGTGTGTTCTTCGGAGCGCTGGTTTTTCAGTTCGTGCTGTGGGGCGTCATCGGTGTCGCCGCCGCCGTCTCCGCCGTCGGCTTCCTGACCCGCTACAACAAGGGAACCTAACCGCGCCGAGCAGACGCAAAATCGCCCAAAACTGTTAGTTTTGAGGCGATTTTGCGTCTGCTCGCCGGTTGGGGTTACGTGTTACGCCACTCGGTGATCTTGCGGCCCAACGAATCTGCGGCATGGGTTGCGGCCCGTCCCACGCCGTCGACGATGCCGCCCAGGCCGTCGCGGATGCCCTTGATCAGCGGATCCTCGGACTGGTCGAAGCCATCCTTGTAATGGCGAGCTGCCTCGCCGAAGTCGTCGGAGAATTTGGCTTTGCCGTCGTCTTCGCGTCGCGGATAGTCTCCGGACATCACCTTTCCGTAGCCGCCGGTGTCCACCCATCTGGTCAGGGCGGCGGCCCGCAGCACCGAGAACGGGTGCGACTGCAGCTCCAGGTTGAGCAGCTTGAGCACCCCGTCACGCATATCGCCGGACCGGTCGTATTCGGCCGCCTGCGCCAAGAACGCCTCGGAGTCGAGCTTGTCCAGTCGGCTGCCGCCGGCGAGTTTCATCTCCACCCGGATCGCGGTGTCCAGATCCTGGCCGCACAGCAATCCGGCCCGGTCTCCGGACAGCTCGGATTTTCGTTGCCACTCCAGCAGGGCGGCGACGATCGCGCGCAACGCCCAGCCGCCGATCGGCATGAAGCCGAACGACCGCGCCAGCCGCATCAGATGCATCACCATCGTGCGGTACACCGCGTGACCGGACAGCGCGTGACCGAGCTCATGGCCCACCACGAACCGCATTTCGTCATGCGTCATCAGGTCATACAGGCCCGAGGTGATCACGATGAACGGCTGGTCCATGCCGATGGTGTAGGCGTTGGCCTCCGAGGACTGGACGACGTAGAGCTCCGGTTTGGTCGGCGCGTCCAGAACGTCCACGCACTCGTCGAGCAGCGCGTCGACGTCGGCGAATTGGCGCGGCCCGACGCGTGCGGCACTGGCCAGGTACAGCAGCCGGTGTTGGCGCTCCCGCAGCATCCCGGACATCAGCTTCAGTATCTGGTCGAATCCCTTGAGCCGGCGCAGGGCGGACAGGGCGGTCCGGTCGGCGGGATGCTCCCACGCGCGCGAACTGATGTCCGGAAACCGGGTGCGAGTGGTGGCGGGTAGCGAAGACATGACGTGATCCATTCGGTTGTGAGGTCCTCAGCATAGGTCGGCTCGCGGGGCAGATACCGCACCAAAAACCGGGTGGAGACGGACCTTGACCGCGCGACCGCACGATGCTAAGCAAGTGCTCAGCATCTTGGATCGGGCCAGCGCGGAAGGGATCGATGGTGGCGTTGCAGACGGTATTGGACGAAATACGTAAGCGCCCAGGGACGGGGGACGTCATCCCGATCATCGATCCCGCCACCGAAGAACCGATCACCGAGTTCACCGACGGTGGCGCCGAGGCGGTCGACGAAGCGGTCGGGCGGGCCAGGGCGATCTTCAAGTCGGGCGTGTGGGCCGGGCTGCCCGGACGCGAGCGGGCCAAGGTCATGTGGCGCATCGCGGACTTGATCGAGCAGCACACCGACGAACTCGCCAGGATCGATGCGCTCAACACCGGCATGCCGCTACGGCAGGCGCAACTGAACGTGGGTACCGCGTCGGAGTTCTTCCGCTACTACGCGGGGTGGTGCAGCAAAATCCGCGGCGACGCCTACGACGTCAAGACCAGCGGTATCGCGTCGGACAGGTATGTGGACATGCACGTCTACACCCGCAAGGAACCGTACGGCGTGGTGGGGCTGATCTTCCCGTGGAACGGCCCGATCTTCAACGCCAGCGCAAAGCTGGCGCCGGCACTGGCCGCCGGGTGCAGCAGCGTCGTCAAACCCGCCGAGGAAACACCGCTGTCCTCTGTGTTGCTAGACAAGATCATCGCCGAAGCCGGTGTCCCCGACGGCGTGGTCAACTTGGTGACCGGCTACGGCCACACGGCCGGCGCGGCGATCGTTGCCCACCCCGACGTGGAGAAGGTCGCCTTCACCGGTTCGACCGAGGTCGGCAAGGAGATCGTGCGGGCGTCTGCGGGCAACCTGAAGAAGGTCATGCTCGAACTCGGCGGCAAGTCGCCGGTGCTGATCTACGACGACGCCGACCTGCGCAAGGCCATCCCGATGGCGGCGATGGGTATCTTCGTGCACTCGGGTCAGGGCTGCGTGTGCGGGTCGCGCATCTACGTGCAGCGCGGCGTATACGACCAGGTAGTGGAAGGCATTGCGGCAGTTGCCAATTCGATCAAGCTGGGTGGCCCCGAGGAAGAGGGCTGTGTCAGCGGCCCACTGATCAGTGCCAAACAGCTCGACCGGGTCATGGGTTTCCTCGACGAGGGTAAGAACGAGGGAGTCGAGGTGGTGACCGGCGGGCACCGACTCGACCGGAAGGGCTACTTCGTCCACCCGACCGTCCTCGCCAACGTCGACCGCGGCATGCGGCTGTATCAGCAGGAGATCTTCGGGCCCGTCGTCACCGTCCTGCCGTTCGACGACGACGACGAAGCGGTGGACCTGGCCAACGACACCACCTACGGCCTGGCCGCCACGGTCTGGACCAACAGGTTGAGCCGGGCACATCGGCTGGCCAAGCGATTGGAAGCCGGAACCGTCACGCTCAACTGCCAGTTGGTGTTCGATCACGCGGTGCCATTTGGGGGCTACAAGCAGTCCGGCTGGGGTCATGAATTCGGCTATGAGGGCGTCGACGCCTACCTGAAAACCAAATCAGTGTGGGCCCAAATCTGAATTCGCGTTTTCACGCCGTGCGGCCTTGGCTGCTATGGTGCTTTGCTTATGCCCGAGATGGATCGTCGCAACATGATGTTGATGACGGGCTTCGCGGCGCTGACCGCCGCGATCCCGCTCCCCCAGGCCGCTGCTGACCGGGGACGTCAGCCGGCCCCTGCAGCGCCACCCAGCGGCCAATCCGGGCCCTACATCTTCCAGGACGAGTTCGACGGGCCGGCCGGCTCAGCACCCGATCCGTCGAAGTGGACCGTAGCGCGGGCCCGCGAGACCATGAAAGATCCGACGTATTGGGAGCTGCCCGAGCACGTTGGGCAGTATCGCGACGATCGGCAGAACGTCTTCCTCGACGGCAAGAGCAACCTTGTCCTGCGCGCGGCGAAGGACGGCCCGACCTATTACGGCGGCAAGGTTCAAAGTCCATGGCGGGGCGGCGTCGGCCACACCTGGGAAGCCCGCATCAAATTCGACTGCCTGACCGCCGGATGCTGGCCCGCCTGGTGGCTGGGCAACGAGGATCGCGGCGAAATCGACATCATCGAGTGGTACGGCAACGGCAGCTGGCCCTCGGCGACCACCGTCCACGCGAAATCCAACGGTGGCGAATGGAAGACCCACAACGTCGCGCTGGACAGTGGGTGGCACACCTGGCGCTGCCAGTGGGATCAGGCCGGTATCCGCTTCTGGCGGGACTACACCGACGGCGCGGCACCCTACTTCGACGTGCCGGCAAGCTCGCTGCCGGACTGGCCGTTCAACGATCCGGGCTATACCGCGTTTCCGGTGTTGAACCTTGCGGTCGCCGGTTCGGGCGGCGGCGATCCCGGGCCGGGTAGCTATCCCGCGCAGATGCTCGTCGACTACGTACGGGTCTGGTAGTCGGTTAGTGGGTGAATCGGGCGACGGCGCTGTAGGGCTGGCGTTTACCTGGGCGGCGCGGATCGGGTTGGGGCAGCCGGGCGACCAGGCGCATCGACAACGGTAAGCGGCGAAATCGTCGGGCCGCCATTAAGGACGACTCAACCTCCACCGTCCGCCAGCCCAGCTCTTCGAAGTAGGCCAACCCGTTCTCCGGGGCGAACTTGAACGGCGCGTTCGCCGCCAGGCTGCCCACTTTCTTGTTCATCATCTTCTTCAGGCCCGGACCGGCGAAGTCGGTCATCCACCAGGCCACCTCAGGACGCTTGATCGCCTGCGAAAGCGCGGTGACATCGCGATCTTCCAGATACATCAGCAGGCCCTCGGTCAGCACCAGCGCTCGGGCGGCGCCGTCGAGGGCGTCGTCGAAGAAGGCGTCGCGGGCAGCCGGGTCCGCCAGGTCGACGGCGGTCCGGGTCAGCCGGCAGCGCGGCGTCTGGTCGGAAAGCGCCTGGGTCTTCTCCGCGAGCAGTGCGGGCAGGTCCGCCTCTACCCACTCGAAATCGGCCGGAAGGTCCAAACGATAAGGGCGCGTGTCCAATCCGGCGGCCAAGTTGAGCACCCGGTCACAGCCGTCGGCGATCGCGTCGATAATCGTGTCGTCAATGATCTTGGTCCGCGCGACCAGCCACCAGCCGTTGCGCGTGGTGCGCGGGGTCCCGGCGACGATAGCGCGGCCATGCTCACCGGCGAGACGTTCGGCGAACGGGTCGTTGAACAGTGCGTCGGGTCGCGCCGACTCGGTGGCTCGATGCAGCGCCGTCCAGCGGGCGGTGTCGGAGACATGCGTGATGAGCGGCTCGGCCATACGTTGCGTTATAGCATCCACCGCCTGGGGCGGGATCGCCGAGCAGACGCAAAATCCCCTAATTCCGGCACGAAATGGGGACTTTGCGTCTGCTCGCGCGACCGGCGTAGTGTTCCCAACTCATGAGCGACGCGATCCAATTCGTCGATGCGAACGGACTGAAGTTCGCGTATTTGGAGGAGGGCTCCGGCCCCCTCGTGCTCATGTTGCACGGATTCCCGGACACTGCGCATTCGTGGGACGATCTTCGGCCGCGGATCGCTGCCAAGGGCTATCGCGCGGTCAGTCCGTTCATGCGCGGTTACCACCCCACCGCGATCCCGGATCGTGACCCCGATCAAGAGACCTTGGCGCGTGATCCGCTCGCGCTGATCGAAGCGCTCGGCGCTCCTGACGCCGTAGTGATCGGGCACGACTGGGGCGCGTCGGCCGCATACGGTGCCGCTGCTCTCGGTCCGGACCGCGTGAAAAAGCTTTTCGTGGTTGGGATTCCGCATCCCGCAGCGCTCAAGCCGTCGCTGAAGAAGCTCTGGGGCGCCCGGCACTTCGCCGCGTACAAGCTTCCGGGAGCGCCGAACAGATTTGCCCGCAATGATTTTGCCGCCCTGCCCGCGATATACCGGCGCTGGTCACCGACATGGGGACCCGATCCGTCCGAGTTCGACGCGGTGCGCGCGAGCTTCTCCAACCCGGCGAGCCTGAACGCGGCATTCGGTTACTACCGAAAGCTCTCCCCCATCCCGAGCGCATCGCTGAAATCGCGAATCACCGTGCCTACGGTAGTATTCGCGGGCTTGGACGATCCGATCGTCACGCCGGCGGATTATCGCGGTGCTGCTCGGATGTTCGAAAACGAGTACATCGTCGAGGAGGTTCCGGGCGGCCATTTCATGCACCGCGAGCATCCCGATGCGTTCGTCGGGCGACTGCTGCAGTATTTGTGATTCGGCGTTGCGCTGAGTAACGGGGCCCTCGTGCGGTGGGTTGTCGACGGCATGAACGTGATCGGGACGCGTCCGGACGGTTGGTGGAAGGATCGTCACCGCGCGATGGTCGTGCTGGTGGACCAGCTCGACCGGTGGGCATCAGCGGCGGGCGAGGACGTGGCGGTCGTGTTTGAGCGGCCCACCGCCATTCATTCGTCGGTAATCGAGGTGGCGCACGCACCTCGGGCCGGCGCCGACTCGGCGGACGACGAGATCGTCCGGCTATTAGCAGGTGACGCGCGATCGGATGAGATTCGGGTCGTGACGTCGGACCGGGTGTTGGCCGACCGCGTCCGGGCCATGGGCGCATCGGTCTGCCCGGCCGAAACGTTCCGGGACATCATCGACCCGCGCGGCGCCTAGCGCGAGCAGACGCAAAGTCGCCCGAAAATGGCGCTTTTAGGGTGATTTTGCGTCTTCTCGGCCTAGGAAAGCGCGGCGAGCGCGGCGTCGTAGTCGGGTTCCTGGGCGATCTCCGGGACCAGCTGTGCATAGGCGACGTTGCCGTCGGCGTCGATCACCACGACCGCGCGGGCGAGCAGGCCGGCCATCGGACCATCGGCGATGGTGACGCCGTAGTCCTCGCCGAAGCTGTCGCGAAACGCGGAGGCGGTCACGACATTCTCGGTGCCTTCTGCGCCGCAGAACCGTTTCTGCGCGAACGGCAAATCCTTGGACACGCACAGTACCGTCGCACCCGTCGCGCCGGCGCGCTCGTTGAAGGTCCGGACGCTGGTCGCGCACACCGGTGTGTCAATGGACGGAAAGATGTTCAGCAACACGGATTTACCGCGGAATTGATCGCTGCTGACCGTTCCGAGGTCGCCTCCGGTCAGGGCAAAGCCTGGGGCCGGTGATCCGACTGCGGGCAGTTCTCCGACGGTGTTGATCGCATTTCCGCGCAAGGTTATCTGTGCCATGGGGCACAGTCTGCCAAGGCCGAGCGGAAACCCGACGGGCAGGTCCGGCCCGGGCGATGTCCTAAATGGTGGGGTGCATGGCGTAGACGCCATGCGGTGTGCTGGCCAACACTGGGTTCATGGCTCGAACGGTGCTCATGGTCGGCTTCCCCGGCGTGCAGGCGCTCGACTTGGTAGGGCCGCATGAGGTGTTCACCGCCGCGTCGCTGCTCACCAGCGGCGGATATCAGGTCTCGATCGTGTCGCCCGCCGGCCAGCCGGTCACCACTGCGACCGGACTGGCCTTCATGGCAGAACCGCTACCCGACCCGAGCGACCCGGTGGATACCGTCATGCTCCCCGGCGGCGCCGGCACCGATGCCGCACGAGCCGACGCCGAGTTGGTGAGCTGGATCAAAGACGTCGCGCGCACGGCCCGACGTCTCGTCACGGTCTGCACGGGCGCGTTCCTCGCGGCTGAGGCAGGGTTGCTGGACGGCTGCCGAGCGACCACACACTGGGCCTTCGCCGAACGCCTGGCCCGCGACTTTCCCAACATCGACGTGGACCCCGACCCGATCTTCATCCGCAGCTCCGAGACGGTGTGGACGGCCGCGGGCGTCACCTCGGGAATCGACCTCGCCCTCTCGCTGGTCGAGGATGACCACGGCACCGAGGTGGCCCAAACCGTTGCCCGCTGGCTGGTGCTGTATCTGCGCCGTCCCGGTGGACAGACGCAGTTCGCCGCGCCGGTATGGATGCCGCGGGCCAAGCGAGCCCCCATCCGCGAGGTGCAGGAGGCCATCGAGGCCGAACCGGGTGGTTCGCACAACATCGACGAGCTGGCCCGCCGCGCGGCGATGAGCCCACGCCATTTCACCCGCGTGTTCACCGACGAGGTCGGTGAGGCGCCCGGCCAGTACGTGGAACGCATCCGGACCGAAGCCGCTCGCCGGCAGTTGGAAGAGTCCGACGACACCGTCGTGGCGATTGCCGCCCGCTGTGGCTTTGGCACCGCGGAAACCATGCGGCGCAACTTCATTCGTCGTATCGGCGTCTCGCCGGACCAGTACCGCAAAGCGTTTGCCTGAAACCTGAAGAGCCCCAGCTAGAAAGGAACCAGATGACCCAAATCGCCTTCGTGGCATACCCCGGATTCACCGCGCTGGACATGATCGGCCCCTACGAGGTGTTACGGCAGTTGCCGCATGCCGACGTACGGTTCGTCTGGCATGAGGCCGGCCCGATCACCGCCGACTCCGGCGTCCTGCTGCTCGGCGCCACGCACACGCTGGATGAAACACCTTGTCCCGACGTGATTCTGGTGCCCGGTGGCCCGTCGACTCCCGTGCATGCCCGCGACGAGAAGCTGCTCGACTGGCTGCGGCGGGCTCACCAGACCGCCAGCTGGACGACGTCGGTGTGTTCGGGTTCGGTGATCCTGGCTGCCGCCGGCTTGCTCAAAGATAAGCGCGCGACGTCGCATTGGATCGCACTTCCCGCGCTGAAGGCGTTCGGCGTCACTCCCGTCGGCGACGAGCGAATAGTCCACCAGGACAACGTCATTACCAGTGCCGGTGTATCTGCGGGACTTGACCTGGCGCTGTGGCTGGCCGGACAGATGGCCGGGGAAAGCCGCGCGAAGGCGATCCAGCTCGCCATCGAATACGATCCGCAACCGCCGTTCGATTCCGGCCACCTGTCGAAGGCGTCGACGGCCACTAAGGCCGCCGCGACAGCGCTGCTCTCCAAGGACAGCGCCAAGCCGGCCAACCTCAAGGCCACCACGATGCTGGCGTGGGACCAGGCACTGGCTGCGGTCCGGTCCAGGCGGCGCAAGCGGCTGCCTGTGGGCTCTTCGGCCTAAGCGCCAGCAGCCGCAAAAGCACCCGTTTCCGCACGAAATCGGGTGCTTTTGTGTCTGCTCGGCACATTTGCGGGCCGCCCTCCAAGGATCCTTTTAGAAGTCGTGGAGAACTCATTTAGGTGACTTAGGAAGCATCGTGCTCAATGCCGCAGACAGCGGGACATTCAGAGACTTTCCGCCACCGAGGTTGCGGAACGAATCGAAGGAAGCGCGATGACCACGCTAGCGAGTCGGGTCCACCCCCACCACAGCGACGTTCGCTCACGCCGTCGCCGTCGTTTTCGCCATGATGGCGGCGCGCCCGTTGAGATCGTCGAAGGCGCCCCGAGCGTGGCCGGGAGGCTACTCTCACTCGGCGCGCGGCTCGCCCTGCGCCCGGCGCTGTCAATTGGTAGCCAGCTACCGATTCCGTGGCCCTATGGTGCGTTGGACTTTGTCGCCCGCGCGTTGCCGCCCATCGCGGGCACCGAGCTCTCCACGGTGGAGTTGGCGAACTGCACTGCCCAGGTCATTCGAGCCAAGGGTGTGCGACCGGCCGACGGCACCGGGCGTGTCCTGCTTTTCCTGCACGGCGGCGCGTTCTTGGCCGGCGGAAATCACACGCACGCACGGATGGCCTCGATACTCTCGCGCGACATCGATGCGCCGGTGCTCTTGGTGGACTATCGCTTGTTGCCCAAGCACTCGATCGGTCAGGCGCTCGACGACTGCGAGGACGGCTACTACTGGCTGCGCGAAATCGGTTACGAGGCAGACCAAATCGTCGTCGCGGGTGATTCGGCCGGCGGCTACCTTTCCCTGGCACTGGCTGAGCGGCTGCTGGCCGACGGCGAGCACTTGGCGGCTCTGGTCGCGATGTCTCCGCTGCTGCAGTTGCGCGCCGACGCCAAGCAAGCGCACCCCAACATCCACTCCGATGCGCTGTTCGGGGCCGGGGTTTTCGACTTCCTCAACGACCTCATCGAGAAGGCCGCATCCCGTCGCGTCGTCGACGGCGCGCCCGAAGACGTGATCGAGCCGCTGGACCAGGTCCGACGTGGACTGCCCAAGACGCTTATCCACGTGTCGGGCTCGGAGGTCATGCTGCACGACGCGCGTTTGGGAGCCCGCCGGCTGGCCGACGCCGGTGTGCCGGTGGAAGTGCGGATCTGGCCTGGGCAGCTGCATGGCTTCCAGATCGCCGCCGGGCTCGTTCCGGAAGCGGATCGGTCATTACGCCAGATCGCCGACTACATCCGGGCAGCCACCCCCGAGTACCTTCGCGAGGTCGCCAGCTAACCCTGGGGCTGCGGGATCTCGTCGGTGGCCAGCGTGCCGCCGGCCTGTAGCCAGGCACTGACGACTCGGGGCGCATCACGGTTCGGGTTGTAGATGTCTTCCTCGCTGGAGAACAACCCGTCACCGGCGTAGACCAGCCGCGTCCAGTTCGGGAACCAGAACGGTTCGCCGTCCGGGTCCGTCGGGTGATCGAGCAGATTCCTGATCATCATCACGACGGCGTCATTGTCTTCGTCGAAGGCGATCCAGTCGCTGGGGAAGCGCATGTGCGGGAACGGCGCCATGACGCCGACGATCCACTCGCGCACCGCCTCACGCCCGTGAAAGACACCGTAGTGGTGCTCGGTGTAGACGACGTCCTCGGTGAACAGGTCTGCGAAGGGTCGCCAGTCGCCGGAGGCCGAGCACCCTTCGACCACAGCGGTGTAGTGGCTGACGGCTTGCTCGATTTCGGCTCTGGTGAATTTGCCCATGCCAGACACCCTAAGGCGCACGACGGCGGAACTCCGGTAATTGCTGGTCGGCCGCCCGAAAGGACCATGCCCCTGCTAATGCGCACCCAATTCGCCGCTGAGGTATTGCTCACGGCAGGCCCGTCGCGCCAGTTTTCCGCTCGTAGTGCGTGGAATGGCGCCGGCCGGCAGGAAAACGATGTCCGCGGGGACGACCTCGTGGCGGTTCGACACCGCTGAGCGGATAGCCTGGATGGCCGGCTGCGGGTCCGCGCGACTGGTGCCGGGCGCACGTTCGGCGACGATCACCAGTTGCTCGCCGGCGTCGGCCGATCCGGCCGGCGCGGCGAACGCTGTCACGTATCCCCGTCGTACCAAGGGTGACGCCGCGGTGGTGGTGGCTTCGATGTCCTGCGGATAGTGATTGCGGCCGTCGATGGTAACCAGATCCGCGATCCGGCCGGTGATGTAGAGTTCGCCGTCCAGGTAGACGCCCAAATCGCCTGTGCGCAGCCAGTTTCCGTCAATTGGCGTGCCGTCGGCGTGGCTGCCTTCGCGCAGCCGCGATTGCAGCTTGGCGCCGAACGTCAGCCGGGTCTCCTCGGGCCGTCGCCAATAGCCTCGGCCTACGTTGTCGCCGTGCAGCCAGACTTCGCCGATCTGGCCGTCGGGCAGCTCGGTTCCGGTGTCGGGGTTGACGATCACGCCCCATAGGCTGCGGGCAACCTGACCGCAGGAAACTTGCGCGACGGCGTTGGGGGCATCCGCTGCCACGGGAACCGCCCGGCCGGCGCCCAGTTGCTCCCGGTCGAGATAGATGACCGTGGTCTCGGCGGTGTGGCCAATGGTTGCGATCATCAGCGTTGCCTCCGCGATGCCGTACGAGGGTTTGAACGCCGTGCGCGGTAATCCGTACGGGCCGAACGCTTTATTGAACGTCGTCACCGCGTCGATGCTTACCGGCTCGGAGCCGATGATCAGCACGACGTTGCTCAGGTCGATATCGTCACCGGCGGCGGGCAGTCCGCGTTGCGCCGTCCATTCGTAGGCGAAGTTGGGCGCGGCCGTCACCACCCGTCCGGTCCGGGATCCCGCGGACAGCGCCTGAATCCAGCGCTGCGGCCGGCGGACGAAGGCGGTGGGCGACATCAGCGTGGTGTGTCCGCCGTACACCGTCGGGAATCCGATCATGGACAAGCCCATGTCGTGGTAGAGCGGTAACCAGCTGACGCCGTGGGTATTTCGGTTCAGCAGGTCGATCGACAGGATCATCTGCACCAGGTTGGTCTGGACCGCGCGGTGAGTGATCTCCACGCCCACCGGCGGGCGGGTGGCGCCGGAGGTGTACTGCAGGTAGGAAACTGCGTCCAAATCCAGTTCGACCGGGCGGAATTGCTCACCCGCCGAGTCGGGTATCTCGTCGATGACGATGACCTGCGGCTGGCCCAGCTGCGGACGGCCGGCCAGAAAACTTTCGATCGCTTGTCTGCCCGCCGTCGTGGTGAGCACGACTGTGGGCTGGGAATCCTGCAGCGCAATTTCCAGCCGTTCGGCGTGGCCCGGCAGTTCGGGGGCGAACAACGGCACCGCGATGCTGCCCGCTTTGATCGCCGCATAGAACCCCGCAACCCAGTCGATGCCCTGTGGAGCGAGGACGGCCACCCGGTCACCCAGTCCGGCGAACTGTTGCACGCGTGCACTGATGGCCTGCAGGCGCGCACCGAATTCGGTCCAGGTGATCTCGTGGGCCTGTCCCTCGGACCGCGCGTAATCCAGGTAGCGGTATGCCACCAGATCGCCGATGTTGGCGACGTTGCGTTCGATGAGAGAGATCAGTGTGGTACCCGCCGGCAACGCGATATTTCCGTCGGAGTCCAGGCAATCGTCGATCTCTAGCAGGCCTTTTGGCGCGGTGGAGTCCTGCTGTGAACCGAAATCCATACCCGAAGTCTAGGCAGGGGCGCCCGGCTGAAGTCCGTGCTGTACCTGAGCCCGGCGGGCGGTCGCGTCCAGTTATGACACGGTGCCGGAGCTCGCACCCGTCTGATTCGGTTGGTAGTACGGCGCACCCAGGTGCGGCACCTCGAGTGGGCCGTCTTTGCGGGCCGCTCCGACAGCACTGCTCAGCAGCGGGGCCAAGCCCGCGAACGACCCCACGTCGAACAGCATCAGTGTCAGCAGACGGTTGTGCACGTAGGCCAGGGAGCTGCCGGTGTCAGGATCGGCCCACCCGACCGTTCCGCCCAGGCCGATATGTCCGTAGCCCGGCAGCAGCCCGGGTATCGGCGACGACTGGTAGCCGTGGTGGTAGGTGAACGGGATACCGAGGTTCAAGTCCGGGGTCAGGTCGGGCTTTGCCTTCAGCCCGTCCACCAACTCTGCCGACAACAGTCGTGATCCCTCGATTTCACCCCCGTTCGCGATGGCGCCGTACACCTTGGCCAGGGCACGTGCGGTGACCACACCGTTGACGGCGGGGATCTCGCCGTCGAGAAACGGCATATCGCCCTGCAGCATGGAAAGGATTCCGGGGAAATATATCGAGCCGAGCACTCCGGAGAACGACAAGCCCGCGATTTTCGGCGCGACGAAGTCGAGCACCGGCGTCGGGAAATTGGTCTGCGGCAGCAGCGTCTGGGCCACGGTGGTCGGCGCGTCGGCCGGCGGACGACCCAGGTGCAGGCCGTCGGTGTCGAGTGGTTCGGCCAGTTCCTCGCGGAACAGCTCCCGCATGCCCTTACCGGTCACCGCCCTGGCCAACCCGGACAGCAGCCACCCATAGGTGATCGCGTGGTAGGCCAGCTTTCCATGCTGGGAATCCAGTGGCGCCTCGGCCAGCCGGGCCTCCATCGCGAGGTGATCCAGGATCTCTTCTTTGCCAACACCTTTCAGATGCGCCAGCCCGGATCGGTGCCGCAGCACATCGCTGACAGTGATCTCGGATTTGCCGTTGGCTCCGAACTCCGGCCAGTACTCCGCGACGGGCGCTTCGTAGGACAGCAGCCCGCGGTCGGCCAGCCGGTGGATCACCGTCGCGGACAAGCCCTTGGTGGCGGAGAACACCATGGCGCCGGTATCGGCCGTCCATGGCACCTCGCCCTTTCGGTCCGCGAACCCCGTCCACACGTCGACGACCTGTATCCCGTCGATGTACACGGACAGTGCGCCGCCGCCGAACTTGCGGGCGGGGAACAACGCCGAGAACGCCTTGATTGCTACCCCGAAGCGAGAATCACAGGCACCTTGCACGCCGGACGGTAGGCCGTCGTCAGCGGTGAGGACGGACGGATTTGCCATAGGTGAATGATTCCGCCCGGGCAGCCACGGCGTATGCAAAATGAGGATTGAGGTTCAGTCGGGCCGCCATGATGGGTCGCGGCCCAACCGGGCCAATAACCTCGACTGACTGTCGGCGTCGGGCGCAATGACACGGGGAGCTGCGATCCCATTTGCCGTCGGCGGATTGGACGGCGGACCCGAACCGTCGGCATACCGCGAGGTGCAGCTCGCCGGTATCCACGTCAGTCCTCCGCGCAGGTAGGGTCAGTCAGGTCTTTCAACAGGGCTATGAGGGAGTCGGGCATGTCGGGTCGGAAATATTCGTTTGAGGTCAATAAGACCAGCAGCGCCCCAGCGGCGACATTGTTTCGCCTCGAGGTCGACGGTGGAAACTGGTCGAAGTGGGCCAAGCCGATCGTGTTCAGCTCGAGTTGGGCGCGCCAGGGTGATCCGGCGCCGGGCGGGGTCGGGGCCATTCGGAAGGTCGGCGCGTGGCCGGTTTTCGTCCAGGAGGAAACGGTCGAGTACGAGCAGGATCGCCGTCACGTCTACAAGCTGGTGGGGACTGCGCCGGTCGAGGACTACCTGGCAGAGGTGACCTTTACTCCGAATGCCGCCGGCGGCACCGATATCCGCTGGACTGGTTCGTTTGTCGAAAAGGTTCGCGGGACGGGTCCGCTGGTGCGCGCCGCGATGGGCGGCGCGGTGCGGTTCTTCGCGGGACGGCTGGTGAAAGCTGCCGAACGCGAGTCCGCGCACTAGTCCCGTCCGGGGCGCCCGCGCCGTATGCCGAAGTGCGCCACCGCACAGTGGCTCAGGACGTCCCGATCGGCCAGTTGTCCATTACACAATTCACTTGCAGGGCCGCGACTTCCGGCTTGACTCCCATGCTCACCAATTCCTGCGCTACGTGGGCGCGGGATTTACCAGATTTGAATTCGTTCTCAATAAATGAAACATAGGGCAGATCTTTTGCTTCAGCGCCGGGCGGGAGCTCCGCATCGCTTTTAATGCAGCGAAGATAGCTGTGCGTGTCGGCGTGCGCAGGCGATGCCCCGATTACCACCGGGGCCATGAGCACCGCGGCAGCGACGTAGATGAGGCGCATGCATGCATCATGTACCCGCCGCCGAGGTCAGGCAATAAGCGCTGCCGGGGCCCGCTACTTCGAAGCGACCTCGTCCTGATACTTCTTGGCCATGTGCTCGACGGCTTGCAGCTGTGACTGCGCCAGGCCCTCGCGCACCTGACCGGCACGCGCTGCGGCGTCCAGGGTCGGTTGCGCCTGCCCCTGAAAATGCGGGATCACTTCGGCGGCGAACAGCTCCGCGGACCGTTTGGTGGCAGCCGGATTGGCCCACTCGTGGGCCATCTGCAGCATGCAACCAAACCCGCCGGACTTGTCCCAAAGCCGTTGCACCTGCTCCCGCGCCCGCTCCGGCGTACCGATGACGCCGGCCCCGTTGTCATTGATGATGTCGATCATCTCGTCGAGCTGCTCCCCCGGCATGGTCATCTGCGGGAACGCGGCCACCTTCTGGAAGTAGTTGAACCACGACTCGATGCCGAACTTGACGTCCGCGCGGGCCTGCGCGTCGGTCTCGGCGATATGGAACGGTCCTACCAAGGCCCAGTTCGAGCGGTCAACCTGGGTGCCGAACGCCGCGGCGCGCTCTTCGACGATGCCCCAGTGGTACGAGAGCGCATTGAACCCGTCGACCGTCAGCGTCGCGCCGATGGAGAGCAGGCCGATGCCATGCTTTCCGGCCAGCCGCGCACCGGTGGGTGAGGCCACCGCGGCCACCGCCAGCGGAATGCCGCCCTCGGAGTACGGCGCCAGCTGCAACCGGGCGTCGAACAGCTGATGCGTCGCGGTCTTTGCGCTGACGGTCTCGCCGGCCAGCAGCCGCACCACGATGTCGAGGTTGGTTTCCAGGAGTTCACGGGTGTCCGTCGGATTCAACCCGATCATCGCCGAATCGGTGGGCAGCGAGCCCGGGCCCATACCGCCGATCACCCGGCCATGGGTCAGGTGATCCAGCAACATCAGCCGGTCGGCGACCCAGAGCGGGTTGTGATACGCCAGCGAGATGACGCCGGTGCCGAACCGAATCCGTTTGGCGCGCTCGGCCGCCGCGGCGATGAAAACCTCTGGCGAGCTGATGATCTCGCTGCCGGCGGAGTGGTGCTCGCCCAGCCATACCTCGTCGAACCCCAGCGCGTCGATGTGCTGGATGAACTCCAGGTCGCGCTGCAGGGCCAGCGTCGGGTTGGTGCCGGCCCGATGGAACGGGGCGATGAAGTATCCGAACCTGAGCTTGGCCATGACGGGTCCCCTTGCGGTCGAGTTCAGGAGAACCCTAACGCGAATCCGGACAGGGACCCTAGGCTCGGCTCAGCGGACGATCACGGATAGCCGCCGCAAATGTTGCCGACGCAGCCACCACCGCCGCCCGGGCCTCCACCTCCGCCGCCGACCCCGGGGATGCCGCCGCCCCCGCCGCCAGGACCGCCGCCTCCGCTGGGCCCGCCCGGAACACCGCCGCCTCCGCCGCCAGGACCGCCGCCTCCGCTCGGGCCACCGGGGATGCCGCCGCCTCCGCCGCCGGGTCCACCGCTACCGGACGGGCCACCCGGGACGCCTCCCCCGCCACCGCCAGGTCCGCCGCCGCCGGAGGGACCGCCGGTGCCCGGAGTAGAAGACGGGGCAACGCTGGATGACGGAGCCGTTGTTGTCGGCGTCGTGGAACTGCTCGGGCCCTTATTGCCGCCGCCGCAGCCGACCGCCGCAACGAGCATGGCGGCACCTCCGAACACCGCGACGGCCGTCCTCGCTTGTGATTTCATCCGCTCCCCAATCTCGTTCAGTCCTCGGACGTGCCTACCCCGCCAAGGGTGGGTACAAACGAGACTCGAGATGCGGCTAGCCCTCTTTGGTGATCAACCGGCGCAGCGCCACCTGATCCGGTTTGAGCAGCTCTTCGATGCGGGGGTGGTTCACCTCGGCGACGATGATCTCGCCGACCTCCTGGTACACCTCGCTGAAGATGCCGTGCGACTTCATCTTTGAGGTCTGATAGAGGTTGTCTTCGGTCGGCGTCACGTATATCACCGCGTCGGCCTTGAACCGGTGTACCAGCCAGAGGTGGATCAAGGTCATCAGCCGCTTCTGCCGCAGCTTCTCGGCGAACGTGTTCTGGTCGCGGACCTGAAGGATGCTGCGGCCGTGCCGATCCTTGATGGGGTCGACGACGACGTTGGCCAGCTGCTCGTCATCGCCGCCGTAGATGCCGAGCTCGAGCACGTCCGAACCGGCGCGGCGCGGCCGCAGTTGCACGCGTAGTTTCTCGCCGAGCTCGTAGTGGTCGCTCCACAGCGCCAGCCACTCCTCCAGCAACTTCTTCGGCACCTCGGTCTGCACCAGATGCTGGTGCTGAGTGGAGCCCTTGCCCATCGCCTTGGTGGTCGCCGTGCGCCCCGAGGAGGCGGCCAATGCGGCGTCGCTGCGCGGCCCGCCGACCAGGGTCTGCGGCGTCCGGTAGGGCGACTCGACCAGGCGCATCTTGCGCTGTAGCCGAGCCAGTGCCAGCATGCCGTCCTGTCGCAACGCGGTGGCAAATTCCTCGGCGGCCACACCGTCGATCTGATGTCCGCCGTAGGTGATGAAGTTGAAGACGAAGCCCATCTTGCCGAGCTCCTCGGGGAAGCGCTTCATCTCCTCGTCGGTCATGCCGGTGGTGTCCCAGTTGAACGACGGCGAGAGATTGTATGCCAGCATCTGATCGGGGTAGACGGCATGAATCGCGTCGGCGAACTGCCGGGCGTCGGCAAGGTCGGCGGTTTTGGTTTCCATCCACAGGATGTCCGCGAAGGGCGCGGCCGCCAACGACTTTGCGATCGCATACGGGATCCCGCCACGGATCTGGTAGTAACCCTCGGGGGTTTTGGCCAGCTCGCAATCCCACGGCGGATGCACGCCCAGTTCCTTGGCCTTCGAGCGCGCGGTGTACAGCGACGCCCGTTCGGCGAAGGCGAGCCACTCGGCAGGGCTCATATCGATCTGCTCGCCCTCGCTCTGGTCGAATTCGAGCACTTCGGCAACGGCCTCTGAATAGGTCATCAGGCCGGCGTCGTCTTCCCAGGCAGCGACAAACCGTGACTCGACTTTGTCGTAAAGGTCGTCGACGGATGCCGTGTCGCTCTCCCGCCAGGTGTCGACGGCCTCGGAGATCGCGTCCATTAGGCCTTGCCGCTCCAGCCATGCATCGGCAATGGCGTACTCGCCGTCGGCGAGTGCGTAGAGCAGATGACCGTTGAGTTCTTTGATGCCCAGCTCGTAGAAGCGCCGCATCATCGCCAGGAAGCACGATTTGTAGGAAGGAACCTTGAGATTCGTCGCGCCCAGCAGGAACGGCTGATCTCGCTCGTCGGCTCGGCTGTCGATCAGATTGGCCGCCTCCGCGTCGGTGCGGGCCACGATGATGCCCGGCACCCGCATGACGTCGAGCTGGAAGCGGGCGGCATTGAGGCGCTTGATCTGTTCGTCGGACGGCACCAGAACCTTGCCGCCCTGGTGGCCGCACTTCTTGGTACCCGGCCGCTGGTCTTCGATGTGGTAGCCCGGGACGCCCACTTCGACGAAGCGGCGGATCAGGTTGCGTACGTGCGGGTCACCACCGTGACCGGTGTCGGCGTCGGCGATGATGAACGGTCGGAAGTCATATTCCGGGCTGGTCGCGCGCTGCTGCTCGGTCATCTGCAGCCGCAGGTATTGCTGATTGCGGTCGGCGGTGAGCAGGGCGCGCACCAGAACGGCGGCATCGTCGGGCACCTGGCTGAGCGGATAACTGGCCAGGTCCGGCCCGGGATCCTCGGTGGTGGAGCCCTTCGCCGAGGTCGCCCACCCCCCGAGGTAGATCCCCTCGATGCCCATCCGCTTCATGCTCACGGCTTGGCCCGGCGAGTAGGGACCGAATGTCGTGATGCTCTTCTTCGCGGCGAACAGTTCACGCAGGCGGTCATAGAACGCCGCCGCGGCCTCCCGCGCCACGGTGTAGTCGGTAGGAATGGTGCCGCGCTGCTCTACTACTTGGCGGGCGGTGTACAGGCGAGTGATGCCGGCGAAGCGCGGACCGTCGAAGTACCGCTGGGTGGCGGCGACTTCTTGTTCGAACGGTGAATGGACTTCAGTGTCCGATTCGATGATGGCCATAGCCCTACACTCCCTCTGCAGCACGGTTCCGCTGCCTGACAGAGTGTATCCCTGGACCGGCCTGTTGAATCACCGGTCAGCAAAGCGCTGAAGGCCATGGCCGTCGGCTCGCAGAGATCACCTACTCGCCAGTCACTTTGGCGACTTGAAGCCGGCTACCGCGGCGTCGGGTCCGCACTATCGGGCCCGAGGTGTTCAGTAGGCGCGTCGGCTCAGCCAATCCCGCTGACGGCGCACAAATTCCCCGTCGACCAGCCTGCCGTGGCCCGGGACGTAGACAGCGTCCGCTCCCCCGGCCGCCAGTAGCCGATCCAGCGTCGCCGGCCAGGCCGCCACGTCGGAGTCGCCGTCGATCGACGGATCGGCCGATTCCTCGACGAGGTCGCCGGTGAACACCACCGCCCGTCCTGCGGCGTCGTGTGTGATCACCACCAAATCCGCGTTGGTGTGGCCGCGGCCCAGATGGGTGACTCTGACAGCGCGATCACCGAGATCGATAGTGGCGTCGGTGATCACATGTTGCGGTGACCGCAGGGCCGCGATCGCACGATCGATCTCCGCGGCATCCGCGCCGTAACTCACTGCGTCCCTGCGAAGTTCGCCCCGCGCTGACGACAGGTGTTCGGCGACTTCGGGTGCGCAGTACATCTTGGCGTCGGGAAAGCCCCCGGAGCCCAGCACATGGTCGAAGTGCTTGTGCGTCAACACAATATGGGTAACCGGTCCGTCGGTCAGCTCCCGGGCGTCGGCATCGACCGCGGCGGCTTCGGTAAGAGTGGTGCCGGTGTCGACGAGTAATGCTCCTGCGCTGCCGCGGATCAGGCCGATAGTGACGTCGCAGAACGCCATTCGGCTGCGATGCACACCGTCGGCCACCTGCTCCCAGGCAAGATACATAGAAAGAGCATAGAAACAAACGCGGCTGTGCATACACTGTGGCACAGTACGATTCGCGCATGGGTTGGAGATCTCCCGGACGGATAATCGTTGCGGTCATCGCCGTGGTGGTCTCGATTGTGGGAGTGGCGACATGGCTGCTGGTCCGCTTCGACTTGATGCCCGACACCGACGCGGGGTCGCTGCACACCACTGCCGCGAACGGCACCCAGGTCGTTGTGGTGATCGCCGTCGACGCCAACGGGCAACCGGTCGGCGATTTCCGGCTGGTATCCGCGGCCCCGGGTCCGGGCGCGGTCCCAGAGGTCTCCGGCTGCGCCACCTCACCGGCGGCGGTCGGGGACGATATCTACTACTGCGCGCCCAACGCGGCCGGGGCCGACGTCTGTTGGCCGTCGACCCCGGGATCGCTGCTGTGCCTCAACGATCCGTGGGACAAAGGCCTACACCGGGTGACCTACACACCACCGCTTCCGCGGGTGAAGCCGCCGGCCACGCCGGAACCGTTTGCGTTGCTACTCGACGACGGCACGCAATGCCGTCTGCGTAACGGCGGTGCATGGGGCGGACGTGACGACGGCCTGGTCGGCGCCTACGGTTGTCCCAACGCAAACCTGGCTGTGCTCGTCCCGCAGCAGCGGGAAGGTAACGCATCGCCGATCGACCGGTCACAGTCGATGTGGACGGTCAAGATCGGTTCGCTGGGCGGTCCCGGTGCGCATCTGCCGCCGCCGCAGACGCACTCGGTGAAAACCGCATGGTTTGCCGGCTCTTGAGGCCGTGTTTTCACCGAGGAGGAATGAATGCGCGCAGTGGTCATCACCGAGCATGGTGACCCGTCGGTCTTGCAGGTGCAGCAGCGGCCCGACCCGCCGGCGCCCGGCCCGGGCCAACTGCGGATCGCCGTTCGCGCCGCCGGTGTGAACTTCGCCGACCACCTCGCCCGCGTCGGCCTGTATCCGGACGCCCCGAAGCTTCCCGCGGTGGTGGGCTATGAGGTCGCCGGAACGGTCGAAGCGGTAGGCGCCGGGGTCGACGAGAGCCGCATCGGTCAACGTGTCCTGGCCGGCACCCGGTTCGGTGGTTACTCCGAAATCGTCAACGTCGCGGCCAGTGACTCGGTGGTGTTGCCCGACGGAGTCAGCTTCGAGCAAGGTGCTGCCGTCCCGGTCAATTACGCGACCGCCTGGGCCGGCCTGCACGGCTACGGTTCACTGCGGGCCGGCGAGCGGGTGCTGATTCACGCGGCGGCCGGCGGTGTCGGCATCGCCGCCATTCAGTTCGCGAAGGCCGCCGGCGCTGAAATACACGGCACCGCATCGCCCGGGAAACATCAAAAGCTGGCCGAGATGGGTGTGGACCGCGCCATCGACTATCGCCGCGACGGCTGGTGGAAGGGCTTGGAGCCGTATGACATCGTGCTCGACGCGTTGGGCGGCACGTCGCTGCGGCGGTCCTACGATCTGTTGCGTCCCGGCGGACGTCTTGTGGCCTACGGGATTTCGAACATGCAGCAGGGCGAGAAGCGCTCGTTGCGCAAGGCGGCACCGCACGCGTTGACCATGCTGCGCGGGTTCAACCTGCTTGACCAGCTCTCGGAGTCCAAGACGGTGATCGGGCTGAACATGCTGCGACTGTGGGACGATCGCGGCACGCTCGAGCCCTGGATCACCCCATTGGCCCAGGCGCTCGACGACGGCACCGTCGCCCCGATCGTTCATGCCGCGGTGCCGTTCGCCGAGGCGCCGCAAGCGCACCGGATCCTGGCGGCCCGCGAGAACGTGGGCAAGGTAGTGCTGGTGCCCTGAGCAGAATGGCCTGATTTGCGGTTGTCGGCGCTGCCAATCTGCCAATATTGCGCCATGGCAGTCAGCGATACCCGCGAAGTCGTCATCGAGGCGACACCCGACGAAATCCTCGACGTGTTGTACGACCTCGAGAAGTTGCCCGAGTGGTTCCCGATGACGAAAACGGTCGAAATCCTGGAGCGCGACGACGAGGGCCGTCCGCGCCGGGCCCGGCAGGTCGTCAAAGTCGTGGGGGTTACCGACGAACAGGAACTGGCCTACTCGGACGAAGACGACGGCGTGAGCTGGACGCTGGTCAGCGCCAAAGGGCAACGCGCGCAGGAAGGCCGGTACCGGCTGACCCCGCAGGGCGATTCCACCAAGGTCCACTTCACGCTGATGATCGACTTGACCATTCCGGTTCCCGGGTTCCTGATCAAGCAAGGGACCAAGGGGATCATGGATCAGGCAACGAAAGGACTGCGCACGCGAGTGCTCGAGGTCAAGAAGGGCAAGAAGTAGCGCCGTGGTCAGTACCCGTCGTCGAATCGCAGGCGCCATGCTCAGCCTGGCGCTGGCCGGCTTCGGTGGCCAGACCGGCACCGGCACGGCCAACGCGGCGCCACCTGACGGACCACTGGCGATCTCGAGTCCCGCGTTCAGCGATGGTGCGTCGATACCGGTGCAATACAGCTGCAAGGGGGCCAACATCGCGCCGCCGCTGAACTGGTCAACGCCTGGGGGCGCGGCGCTGGTGGTGGACGACCCGGACGCCCCGGGCGGCACGTATGTCCACTGGATCGTGACCGGAATCCCCGCCGGTTCCGGCAGCACCCCGGAAGGTCAAACTCCTGGTGGCGGCAAGGTGCTGCCGAATTCTGCTGGGCAAACCTCCTACAGCGGGCCCTGCCCGCCGGGCGGCAGCGGTAAGCATCACTACCGGTTCACGCTGTACCAGCTGCCGGACAAGTACCAGCTCCCCGGCCACCTGGCCGGCGCGCAGGCGGCGCAGACGATCGCCGGCGCCGCAACCGCGCACGCTCAGCTGACCGGGACGTTCGAGCTCGCGCTGCACGGATAACCAAGCGCGACTTATGAATTGTCTTCCAGTGCCTGATAGGCGGCGTTGTACCCGGGAGTGAACGTGATGCCGGGGCCGCCATGGCACCCGGCGCCGCCGAGGTAGAGGCCATCGACGGGAATCGGGCAGTCGAGAAAACCCTTGGGCCCGGGGCGGTTCGGCCCCATCAGATCCGGGTGCAGCAGGCCGTGACAGAAATCGCCGGCCGGCGCGCCGAACATGGTGTTCATGTGATAGGGCGCAAACGTGATGTGCCGCATCACGATGTCTTTGAAGTTGGGCGCGAATCGGGTGATTTTGTCGATAACGCGTTGGGCCATCTCGTTTTTCAGGTGGCCGTGCTGGTCGCGATCAACTTCCACCGGGAAGGCATAGGCGAATGCGCTGGCCGCATGCTTGCCCGGCGGGGCCATGCTCGGGTCGTGCACCGAGGGGATCTGCATCCCCATCGACGGGTTGTCCGGCACGATGCCCCGACGACAGGTTTCCCATTGCAGTTGCTGCTCTTCGGGCGAGCCGAAAATACCGACCGACTGTTGCATGCCCGCCTCGTTCAGCAGCTGGTAGGGCGGAGCGAACTCGGGCAGGCCGTCCAGGGCGAAGTGAATCTGCACGAAGGAGGCTCGGTGGTCCCGGCCTGCTACCCGCGAAAGCAGTTGTGCCGGAACGTGGTCCGATCCGACGAGTTCGGTGAGGGTGAGGTCGGGTGAGAGGTTGGACACGACGATCGGCGCGCTGAGCGTCGATCCGTCGCGTAGCCGCACTCCGGTCACCGCGCCGTGGTCGACCAGAATCTTTGCGACCTTGGTGCGGAAGCGGATCTCGCCGCCGTGGGACACGAAAAGCTCACGCAGGTGTTCGGTGAGTGCCCCGATGCCGCCCTTGAGCTTGGTCATCATCGCGGTGCTGTTGTCCGGCACCGCGAGGGCGAACGCCAGGCAGGTGGCACTGCCCGGCGTATAGGGTCCGCGGTAGGTGGAGTTGACCGCCAGAAATGCCAGCATCCCGCGCATGACCGCATGCTTGCTCTTGTCGGGCAGATACCGGTCGATGACGTCCATTGCCGAGCCGAAGAGCATCTCGTGGATGGCCCGGCGTTCGGCTTCGTCGGCAGCGCAGGCATACATTTGGTCAATCGTCTTGGGCGGCTGGCGAACATCGAAGCGACCGAGCGCCTTGGCCGGCCCCTGGCTCCACGCAATCAGCTCGGCCATGCCGGTAACGGCCTCGAGGCCGTGCTTGTCACCTAGATGCGTCATCAGCCGTATCGGGTCGCGATAGAAGACCATCGGCTCCTCGCCGTGTTCGCCGATGTTGGTCGACATCACCTCCGGCTCCACGGTGGGCAGCGTGTCCAACCCGAGATCCTTGGTGATCTGGCTTGCGGTGGGGAACTGGACCGACCCGGCGATCTCGTAACGGAATCCGTCGATCAATTCGACCGTCGCCGCCATTCCGCCCGCATAGGTGTTGGCCTCCAGGCACACCGTGCGCAAACCTGCCCGTTGCAGAATCGCCGCCGCGGTCAGCCCGTTGTGCCCCGCCCCCACGACAATCGCGTCAAAGTCCGTCTTGCTCATGGTCCTCACCCCGTTCTCCCGATCGGTGGCAGCCGATTGCGCCCGACGGCCCCGGCCCAGAATATGTCAGTTCTGACACAATTTGAAGATGTCAGTTCTGACGAGATGGTCTCGGGGATACCATCGGCTGAACATGACCGCGCCGCCCAACCGTCACGAGCTACGCCGGCGGTCGACGCATGAGGCGCTTCGCCAAGCGGCGCTGAAAAGCTTCGCCCGCAAGGGATTTGCAAACGTGACCGTCACCGAGTTGGCCCAGGAGGCCGGCGTCACCGAACGCACCTTCTTCCGCCATTTCCCCACCAAGGAGGCGGTGCTGTTCCAGGACTACGAGACACACCTGGAATGGCTGGCCGAGGCGCTCGCGCAGCGCCCGGCGTCGGAGTCGCTGTTCGACGCGGTGCTGGCCAGCGTCGCTACCTTCCCGCATGACCTGGAAGTGGTCCGCCAGGCCGCGACCGCGCGGGCCGAATTGATCAGCGCCGAACGCATCGCGGGCCACCTCAGAGTGGTGCAGTCGTCATTCGCGCAGGTGCTGACCGAATTCGTCAAAAGCCGGCGCCCGCACGCCCCGAATCCGGAGCTCACGGCAGAGGTCGCCGGCTCCGTTCTCGCCGCGGCTCTGGTGGCGGCAGTCGAGCATTGGGGCCGTAACGGTTGCACCGGCGACCTCGGTGAACTGGTGGCCGCCAGTTTGGACTTGGTCCGGTCAGGTTTGGCACCGCTCGATTAGTTGACTTTGCGGGTACGGCGAGGAAGTGCGAGTGAGGCACGCCCTCAACGCAGGGTCAACGACCGGGTCAATAGAGCGGCGACCACACCGACGTGCGCAGCAGCCGGCTGGTCCACTGGTCGCGCAGGTCCAGCGCATCGTGCATCCAGGTCCCCGGGGCCCGGTGTTCTGGGGGAATGTGGCTCCGCAGCAGCTCCAGCAGCGCCTCCGGTCGGCGAATCCGCTGCATCAAGGTCACCTCGCGGCGCTGGTGGCTGCCCAGCGCGGGCTGAAAAGCGGCGTGGATCGACAGCATCGACGACGGCCGCTCGAGGCTCTTGGCATAGACCACTCCGCACCGGTCGATGTACTCCTCGAATTTGTGCTGATAGGGCCACATGGTGTCTTCCATGTAGAGACTCGGATCGTGCTCGCGGCCGTCGACCGGCACCTCGTGGAACGGCACTTCCTGCAGCGGCGACCACGGGAGTGGCATGAGCAGCTTGGCCTCGACGTCGTGGCGCAGTTCGTCCACCCGACGCATCCACTTCTGCAGCTCGCCCTGTTGCGCCCGAAGTGCAAGCCGTTCCCACGCGGCCCCGTCCCGGATGGCGGTGATGGTGACGACGGTGTAGGCGGGACCGCTCCCCTGGGCGTGATCGGCATACCAGAGCAGCCGGGCGTCGTCGTCAGCGGCGAGCATGGGCATCCAGCCGTCCCGGAAAGCGGTTTCGAAATCGGCTACGGCGCGGCCGCGCACCTGGTGTACCTCGTGCATGAACAGCACGCCGGACCTCCCATACGGGCGACCCACGTTAAACGCCCACGTTCCACGGACGGTATCCCGGGTGCCTTTCGGACCCGACGCCGGGTCTATTTAGCCATGCTCGGCCCGATCGGTGACCTGGACAGCAAAGCAGAGGATCTGGTTTGCTCGAACGGCGCCGTGTCTAGCGGGCAGGAGTTCAATTATGGCCAGGATCGACGTGCCGGACGGTCCCGGCGGCGAGCCGCGATGATCTGGTCGCTACGACCTCAGCTCGGCGGCATGGTCGAGCGGATGATTCGCGGCGCCTATCAGCACAGCATTCTGCCGGCCGACGAGCGCGAACTGGCCAGAATGCGCATCGCGCAGATCAACGACTGCACCGCCTGCTCGGGGTTCCGTGCTCAGTCGGTGCAGGACGCCAATATCGCACCCGAGCTCTACGACAACGTCGCGGCTTATGCCGAATATCCCGGCTATACGCCGCGGCAGCGGCTGGTCATCGAGTACGCGGAGCGGTTCGCCACCGACCACGCGTCGCTGGACGACGGTTTCTTCACCCGGTTGCGGGCATTGTTCTCCGACGCCGAGATCCTCGATCTGACACTGTGCGTCGCGGTGTTCCTGGGCCTTGGACGGTCGTTGACCGTGTTGGGCGTCGACCAATCCTGCGCGTTGGATCTGTAAACGACGGCGGCGGTTGAAGACGGGTGGACATCGCCTCGGTTGACGAACTGCTCACCACCACGCGGTCGGTGCGCAAACGGCTGGACCTGACCAGACCGGTCGGTCGAGAGGTGATTCTCGACTGCATTCGGCTCGCCATGCAGGCACCCACGGCCAGCAATGCGCAGGATTGGCGCTGGATGGTGGTCACCGATCCGGGTAAGCGGGCGGCGATCGCCGACATTTACCGAGGCATCGGTGAGCAGTACCTGGCGCACGCGGTCGAAACCGAGCCGGATCCGCAGACCCGGCGGGTCTACGCCAGCGCGATGAGCCTCACTGACACGCTTGCCCACGTCCCGGTGCATGTGATCCCGTGCCTGAACCGCCGTTTCGACCGGGCTGACCTGGGCATCGCTGCGGCGGCCTGGGCATCGATCATCCCGGCGGGCTGGAGTTTCCTGCTTGCGCTTCGGTCGCGCGGGCTGGGATCGGTGTGGACGACGATGCACTTGTTCAGGGAGCAGGAGGTGGCCGAGCTGCTCGGCATTCCGCCCACGGTCACCCAGGCCGCTCTGTTCCCCGTCGCTTACACGATCGGCACTGACTTCCGGCCGGCCCAGCGTCCACCGCCGGAGACCGTCACTTCCTGGAATACCTGGGAAGACAGCTGAGGGAGAAGGCTGATGCAGTCCTACACCGTGCGCTTCCATGTCGATGCCCCACCGGAGAAGGTTTGGCGGGTGCTACACCCGCCGGCGCCGCCCAACTCGCCGCGGCCTCGGGTCCTCAAATGGCCGACGGGCAGCATGGAAATCCTCAATGAGGGCGACGAGGCCGGCGAGGGCCTGGTCCGCACCTGCATCTTCGAAGTGCCCAAGTATTTGCTGACCGGCGGCAAGGGGCGGTCGTGGGAAACCGTGACCGAGGCGAAGCTGCATAAGCTTTCGCGGTATGTGGCGGTCGGTGCGCCATTGTGGTCGCGCGCCGAGGGCTATCACGAACTCGAGGAGCAGCCCGACGGCAGCACGGTGCTGACCTTCCACGAGACCTATCACGCCTACAACCCGCTGCTGCGCTTCTTGCTGGAACGCCCAGTGCACGCGAAGATCTCGCGCGACAACCTCAAGACCTATGAGCACGCATTGAGCTACGCCGGACAAGTGCAGCGGCTGGAGTAGATGCTGCGGCGCCGCCAGGCTGACGTGGCCTCACACCAGCCAGGTGAGAAACGCCAGGAGGGCGACGAACCCCGCCACGATCGCCGCCAGCACCAGGAGCGACCCTGCTGCAGCGAGCCGGTGATTGTGATCCGCGTTCTCGTCGCGCATGACCGTGAGACATGTACGCATGCCGCGGAACAAGTCCGGCCACGCCACCCGCGTCGTGGCCCGTCTGACCCCGGTGGGGTCCCCCGGTGTGCGGCGATGCGGCGCCACTCCGGAGCCGTTGGCGAAAAGCACCAAACCGGCCAGGAACAACACCACAGCCAGTACTACCAACCCACCTGCCAGCCACTGCATCATGCTCCTCCAGCTCTGCCAGCAGCCGCCGTCGAACTGCAATCTCGCTGAGGCGCAACGTGATTCAGCGCGGAAGCCGCTATGCGCGGATTTTCCCGATCACTGGTCTATTCGAATTTGTCTGGGCTTGGATACCCGTCCCACGATCGGCGAAAACGACGGGCTTTCTCCTGGTCGGTAGTGCAAATATTCGAAAATGGCTGTCCACCCCGGTAACCTGCTTTCCATGGGTTTCAAGTCCGGAGTCGTCACGGCAAGATTGGTCGCCGCCGGTCTGATGATTGCGGGTTGGGCTGCTTGCGCGGGCGTTGCCGGCTCGGATCCAGGACCAGGACCGCGTCCGGGGCCGACGCCGAGTCCCGGTCCCGCACCGGGGCCGCCGCCGTCGGCCGCCCCCGGGCCCACGACATCCGCCACGCCGCCGGGGCCGCCCTCTGCCACCGCCGCGCCGGGCGGACCGAAGACGACTATCGACCACGACGGCACCTACCTGGTCGGCAAGGACATCATGCCGGGCACCTACAGTTCGGCGGGGCCGGTCGGCAACGGCACGTGCTATTGGAAGCGGATGGGCAACCCCGACGGCACTCTCATCGACAATGCCTTGAGCAAAAAGCCGCAGGTAGTGCAGATCGAGGCGACCGATAAAGCGTTCAAGACCAACGGCTGTCAGCCCTGGCAGCCGACCGCGGCCGCCCCGTCCGGTGAGGTGCCCGGACCGCTCGCCGGTGCCCAACTGCAGAGCAACCTCGCGATCCTCAACGGCTTGCTCGCCCCCAACGGCCAACACGTGCCCTAGTCCCGGCGGATCCCGACGAACTCATGGCGACCGGCCGGCAAGTTGTGGTGATCGGCGCCGGCGTCAGCGGGTTGACGTCGGCGGTGTGTCTGGCTGAAGCGGGATGGCCGGTGCGGGTATGGGCAGCCGAAATGCCCAGGCGGACGACATCGGTGGTAGCGGGCGCGGTATGGGCTCCCCCCCGGCCCGGTGAACGCGCTGACCAGACCATGGCCTGGACCGCGCACTCTCTGCAGGTCTTTCGTGAGCTGGCCGACGATCCGGCCAGCGGAGTGCGGATGGCGCCGGCGCTGATCGTCGGCGACTTAACCCAATACGACGCGATGTCGTCAGCGGCCAAGCTGGTTCCCGACCTGCGACCGGCCGATCCGGCCGACCTCCCCGACGGCTTTGGCAGCGGGTTTCACGCCACCATGCCCATGATCGACATGCCCCAATACCTCGAGTACCTGACCAAGCGGCTGGCCGCGGCCGGCTGTCAGATCGAGATCCACCCGGTGCACTCACTGTCCGAGGCCGCCGACGTCGCGTCGACCGTGGTCAATTGCACGGGCCTGGCCGCCGGAGCGCTGACCGGGGACGAGAGCGTACGGCCGCTCTTCGGCCAACATGTCGTCTTGTCCAACCCCGGTCTGCGGCAACTATTTCTGCAAATCGACAGCGAGTCGGAGTGGACCTGCTATTTCCCGCATCCACAACGCGTCGTGTGCGGCGGGATCAGCATCCCCGACCGTTGGGACCTCACCCCCGAACCCGACGTGGCCGATCGCATCGTCGAACGCTGCCGTCGCATCCAGCCCCGGCTTTCCGAGGCCGACGTCATCGAAACCATCACCGGTCTGCGTCCCGACCGCCCGACGGTACGAGTCGAGGCGGAGCCGCTCGGGCAATCGCGGTGCATCCACAATTACGGTCACAGCAGTAACGGCGTGACGTTGTCCTGGGGGTGCGCCCGCGACGTGGTTCGATTGGCGAGCGTCTGATCCTGATGGTGGTGACCCGGTTCGCCCGGCTGCGCCGCGCTCCCGATCACCACTAATCGGGCGAAAGGGCCGTGTCTACCGACGAATACAACGGCAGCAAGCGCTGCAGTCCGCAGGCGGCGATGGTCCGGGCCACCACCGGCTGGCTGCTGACCAGCCGCAGATGAACCCCACGCCGCTGGCACTGCTCGGCCTCGCGGGCCAGGACGGCATAGCCACAGGAACCCATGAACTCCAGGTCACGCACGTCGATCACGATCGGACCCGGCGCAATGGCGATCGAAGCGCTCCGGCTGACCAACCGCTGCCAACTACCTTCGTTGCTGGCGTCGATGTCACCGCCGACGTGGACCACCACCGCCGAGCCGCTGCATTCGGTGAAGGACCGCAATCCGCTGTGGGTGTCTCCGAAATGCGGACCCGGACGGGTGTTCGCGGGCCCGGAGAACGTCCCGATTGCGCCGGTGTCCATCCTGACCAATTCCCCGTCGTCGTGTACTGGTGATAGCTGACGTCTTCCGGAGTGCCGGAAGGGCCGCCAGCGGCGTGTCTTCATTGGAACGGGATTCCCGTTTTATGGGTGTTGCTAAGCATATGTGTAACAAGGACTGACAACCAGGGATGTCGGCGGCCGAAATTGAGAAAGGAAACGCCGTGACCATTGACTATGCGCTGGACGGCCACATCGTCACCATCACAATCAATCAACCGCCCCGAGACGCGCAATTCACTGGACATGGAACATTTCCGCGATTTGGCTCGTGCGTGGGCCGCCTTCCGCGACGAACCGGACGCCTGGGTCGCCGTCGTCACCGGCGTCGGACGGGATTTCTGCACCGGAGCCGATCTCAAGAAATTCATCCCGGAACTGAATGGTGACTTGCCCCAACCGGAGGGCTGGAACAAGCTCGACGCGATCCATGCGGTGCTGCACCGGTTCCCGATATACAAGCCGATCGTGGCGGCGGTGAACGGGACGTGCGTCGCCGGTGGCTTCGAGATGCTCGGTTCCACCGACATTCGGGTCGCGGTGCCCGAGGCGCGATTCGCGGTGATGGAGCCAAAACGTGGCTTGTTCGCGGGCGGAGGCACCACGGTGCGACTGCCGCGCCAGATTCCCTACGCGATGGCTATGGAGTTGCTGCTGACCGCCGACATGGTCGACGCGCAACGGGCGCTGGAGATGGGCTTGCTGAACCGAGTGGTGTCGGCCGACCGGCTGATGGACGCCGCGTATGACTACGCCCGGCGTATCGCGGTCAATGCGCCGGTGGCGGTATCGGCGACGAAGCAGTCCGCCGTGGAAGCGCTGTCGCTTGACCTCGACGCGGCCTACGACAACGAGACCCGACACAGCGACCGGGTCTTTGCCACCGAGGACGCAAAGGAGGGGCCGCGCGCATTCGCGGAGAAGCGGCCGCCGCGGTGGCAGGGGCGTTAGTTCCCTGAAAGCTATCGCTTGCTGCGCTTAACCCGGCGGCCGATGAGCGAGAGAATCCAGGTCACGATCGACAGCAGGATGGCGGCCCAGATGGCGTCCCACCAGAAGTGGTCGACTTGCAGTCCCCACCTGGTGGTGTGTTCGGTGATCCAGGCCGTGAGCCACAGCATGAACCCGTTGATGACGACATGAAAAAGGCCGAGCGTCAGGATGTACATCGGAATGGACAGGATCTGCACTATCGGTTTGACGAATGCGTTGACCAAACCGAAGATCACCGCCACCACGAAGATGATGCCGAGCTTCTCCAATTTTGTGTCGCCACCGACAAAGTGCACCCCTTTGACGAACAGCGTCACCAACCATAGGGCGAAACCGGTCAATGCGGCGCGCAAGAAGAAGGGGCCCATGCGCCGATCTTCGCATGCGCCCGGTCAATTCAGGTTGTAGAAGCGCTGCGCGTTGCTGCCGCCGATCTTTTCGCGCGCCTCTTCGCTGATATCGGTTCGGGTGCGCAGATGTTTGGTGCTTTCCGGCCACTCGCCGTCCCAGTGCGGGTAGTCGCTGGCGAACATGATGAAATCGTCGCCCAGCACGTCGATCACGCCGGGCAGGATCGGCTCCTCGGGTTCGCAGGTGACCCAGATGTTGCCCGCCGCGAGGTATTCGTGCGGGTCTCGGCGCCAGCCTCGGGCGATCCAATCGCCACGTTTCTCGTAGTGCTCGTGCAGGCGGTCGATGAAGAACGGGACCCAGCCGGCGCCCGCCTCGAGGAACGCGACCCGCAATCGTGGATGTCGTTCGAAGACTCCGCCGGAGACCAGCGCAGTCATGGCCGTCATCTGGTCGAACGGGAAGCTGATGCAGTGCACCTGAATGTAATTGGTGAACCGGTCCACGCCGATCTTGGGTAGGTGGATCCCCGGTGCGCCGTGGATGCCCAGCGGCATGTCCAGCTCCACGGCGGCGGCGTAGAACGGGTCGAGGTCGGGGTGGTCGAGGTTGCGGGTTTTGAGCGCGGGCGGGACCAGGGTCGCCACCAGCCCCAGGTCTTTGGCCTCGCGCATGATGTCGATGGCCACCTGCCCGTGCTCGACCGGCGTCACGGCGACACCGCGCAACCGGCCGTTGGTCGGCGCACAGTAGTCGGCGATCCACTGGTTGTACAGGCGCGCGAATCCCGCTGCGAAATCCGGGTTTTCGAGGCTGGGTACGCACAACCCGAGGCTCGGGTACAACACCATGGTGTCGATGTGGTCGCGGTCGGCGTCGCCCACCACGCCCTCGGCCGTCCGGCAGTTGATGTCGGGTGCCTTGGTGATCCCGTGTTCGGGTGGGCAGCCCGCACCGGGGCCTTCGTCCTCGGGGTAGTTGCGGCCCTCGAACATCAGCCGCATGCGCTTGTCGGTGCTGGGCTTGACGTGATCGGGCCAGCGTTTGATCGCTTCGGTCGCCAGGGAAGCGTTCTCGGCGACGTGGCCATCGGCATCAATGATCCGCATAGACCGGGAACTTACTCCCGCGGACCACATGGTCAATCAACTCGCGCCGGCGCGGCTACTACGCCACGATGCTCACGTGACGAGTACTCAGAAGATCAGCGGCGACCAGCGCAACTCTTTCGTCGCGGCGATGCTGGGCTGGACGATGGATGCCTTCGACTACTTCATCGTGGTGTTCGTCTACGCCGACATCGCGAAGACGTTCCACCACAGCAAAGCCGAAGTCGCGTTCCTCACCACCGCCACGTTGATGATGCGTCCAGTGGGCGCCTTGCTGTTCGGGCTGTGGGCCGACCGGGTGGGTCGGCGTTTGCCGCTGATGGTCGACGTGATCTTCTACTCCGTTGTCGGGTTCCTGTGTGCCTTCGCCCCGAATTTCACCGTGCTGGTGATCCTGCGGCTGCTGTACGGCATCGGGATGGGCGGCGAATGGGGGCTGGGTGCGGCGCTCGCCATGGAGAAGGTGCCGGTCGAGCGGCGAGGGTTCTTCTCCGGATTGCTGCAGGAGGGCTATGCGTTCGGCTATCTACTGGCCAGCGTGGCAGCGCTGGTGGTGCTGGACTGGCTGCATCTGTCGTGGCGTTGGCTGTTCGGCTTGTCCATCGTTCCGGCCCTGATCAGCCTGATCATCCGGTATCGGGTGCAGGAGTCCGAGGTGTGGGAGGCCGCGCAGGACCGGATGCGACTGACCAGCACCAGAATCCGCGACGTGCTGCGCAGCGGCGCCGTCGTCCGCCGGTTCTTCTACCTGGTGTTGCTGATGACCGCCTTCAACTGGATGAGCCACGGCACGCAAGACGTGTATCCCACATTTCTCCGGTCTACGGCCAACGAAGGCGCGGGTTTGGCCAGCTCGACCGTCAAGTGGATCGTGGTCGCCTACAACATCGGAGCGATCATCGGCGGCCTGGTCTTCGGCACGCTCTCCCAGCGGTTCAGTCGCCGCTACACGGTCGTCTTCTGCGCGCTGCTGGGCTTGCCGGTCGTGCCGTTGTTCGCGTTTTCGCGGACCGCGGCGATGCTGTGCCTCGGCTCGTTCCTGATGCAGCTCTGCGTGCAGGGCGCCTGGGGGGTGATCCCGGCCCACCTGACCGAGATGTCCCCCGACGCGATCCGTGGCCTCTACCCCGGGGTGACCTACCAGCTGGGGAACCTGCTGGCGGCGTTCAACCTCCCGATCCAGGAACGTTTGGCGGAGTCGCACGGCTACCCCTTCGCCCTGGCCGCGACGATCGTGCCGGTGCTGATCGCCGTCGCAGTATTGACGCTGATTGGCAAGGACGCCACCGGTATTCGGTTCGGGACGACGGAAACTGCTTTTCTCCCAACGGAAGTGAAGAGCTAGCTGGCCGCTCGGTGTGCGGGTCTCAGCTTTCCAGCTCCAGCGGATGACTCCACCGCAGTCGGTGGAAACGTGCAAAGCCGCGATCGGCGCTGAGCCAAGTCGCGTTATTTTCTACCGCGTATGCGGCCAAATATGCGTCGGCGATGTCATTTCCACGGGCATTGATCTCGTCTGCAAGCTGTCGAAACAATCCCCAGTGACGCTCTCCTGCAACAAGTTGCATGGCCGCGGGGGCGGCAAGCAATGCGTCGACTGCGCTCCACGCTTCGTCCAGACTCGTCGGCTCGGTGAAGATCCGCCGGTTGGTCATGACCCGTAGGAACCCGAGGAGGGTGAGATCCGGTAGACCCAGAGGTTGGTCGTCGTTGGCCAATCGCTCGAGCAGTCGCCGATAGTCCGAATGTTCTGGGAGGTCCTGCCGGTGCGCATAGACAAGAACGTTGACGTCAACGCACAGCATCGACTGACATGCCCTCGTCCATCGTCTCGGCGACAGCGGCGTTGGAAGCGAGATCCACGCCTGGGCGAAGTCCTCCCTTGCCCGTTGATGGCACCGCGTAACGGGCGCCACCGCGCTCCCCTGGCGGGTTGAGGCCACGCCGGACCGCGTCTTCGAGAACAGCTGCCACTGTGCGCCCCGAACGAGCCGCCCGCGTCTTGACCTCGCGGTAGAGCTCGTCATCGATCCTGATCGTTGTCCGCATTTTGACATCTTAGCATCTGCAGGAGGCATCAAGATGCCACACCGGGACTGTCATCGTCGACCACGCGCATTGAAGTGCTTGTGCCGCAGGGTAATTCAAGTGCTCAAGCCGATTCGCTGCCTGTGAGAGCCCGTCGCAGCAGATGCATCGCGACCGTCGTCGAGCGTTCACGGACGTCGGAGCGGTTCCCGGGCAGCCTTAACGTTCGCGTGTCCGTCGTGCCCTCCGCCAACGCCACGGTGAAACAGACCGTTCCGACCGGCTTTTCCGGCGTCCCTCCGCCGGGCCCGGCGATTCCGGTGATCGCGACGGCGGTGTCGGCGCCGAAGCGTTGCAGCGCGCCGGCCGCCATGGCCTCGGCCACCGGTTCGGACACCGCGCCATGCTTGTCGATCAGCGCCGGGTCCACGCCCAGCAGGTCCTCTTTGGCCTGATTGGAGTAACTCACGACGCCGCCCATCATGTACTCCGACGAACCGGCCCGGTCGGTGAGCCGTGCCGCCAGCAGTCCCGCGGTGCAGGATTCCGCGGTGGCGATCCGACGGCCGGCCAGCAGTTTCGCCACCAGATCGTCGACGTGCGAACCGTCTTCGGAGTAGAGCTGATGTCCGTGTTTGTCGCGCAGGAGTTGCGTCAGCTGGGCGTACGCATCGGCGGCGTCGGGCTCGTAGCGGGTGACCATTTCGATCTCGCCGCGCCGCAGACAGGTGGTGATCTCGAGCCGGTCGAAGCCCTCGACGGCATGTTCGGCCGCGCGCAGCGTCTCGGCCAGCCCTGACTCGGGCAGCCCGAACATGCGCAGGGTCTCTTGGCGGTAGACCGTCCGTCCGGTGATCGCTTCCTGAGCGGCGGGAGTCTCGATGGCCTTGTGCCACATGGGTTGTAGCTCCCGCGGCGGGCCCGGCAGCACTATCACGGCGGGCTTTCCGGGCACCACTACACCCGGCGCGGTGCCCACCGGGTCGATGACGTGCGCCCCGGCGGGGATCATGGCCTGCTTGCGGTTGGCGGCGCGGACCGATTCGAAGGTGCCGGGGTCCAAGGCGGATTGGAAGGCGGGGTTACGTGCCATCAGCTTTTGCAGAATGTCGGCGATCTTGTTCTCGACCTCGTCGTCGAGCACCAGCTCGCGTCCACAGAAACGGGCCACCACCTCGACCGTCATGTCGTCGGCCGTCGGTCCCAGACCACCGCTGGTGACGATCAGGTCCACACCCTGGTCGGCCATGAACCGCAGCTGCGCCTCGATGTCGGTGGGGCGGTCGCCGCAGATGGTGATGTGCGCCAGCTCGACGCCCAGCTCCAGCAATCGATCGGCGATCCAGGGACCGTTTCTGTCTTGAACCCGGCCGGTGAGAACCTCGGTTCCGGTGACCACGATGCCTGCGCGTGCACTCACCGGGATGAGCCTACGCATCGACTAACACCCATGTTCGGCGAGTGATGCGCGCCGCTGCGCGACAATGTGACGATGATCGAGTTAGAGGTTCTGCAGGCCGATGTGACCAAACTCGAGGTCGACGCGATCGCCAACGCGGCCAATACCCAGTTGCGGCACGGCGGCGGTGTGGCTGCGGCAATCGCCCGTGCCGGCGGCCCGGAGGTGCAGCACGAGTCGAACGAGAAGGCGCCGATCGGGCTCGGCGAGGCGATCGAGACGACCGCCGGCGATATGCCCGCGCGCTATGTGATCCACGCGGCGACGATGGAGCTGGGCGGCCCGACGTCGGCGGAGATCATCGCCAGAGCCACCGCCGCTACCCTGCGCAAGGCCGATGAGCTCGGTTGCCGCTCGCTCGCGCTGGTCGCGTTCGGCACCGGTGTCGGCGGCTTCCCGCTCGAGGAGGCGGCGCGGCTCATGGTCGATGCCGTCCGGCAGCACCAGGCCAGTTCGCTGCAGCGGGTCGTGTTCGCCGTGCACGGCGACGAGGCTGAGCAAGCGTTCCGGGCGGCGGTGCGGTAGGTGGTGAGCAGACGCAAAAGCCCCCAATTCGGTACGAATTCGGGGGATTTTGCGTCTGCTCGCGCTACTGAAGGTAACGCTCGACAGATTGCACCTTGTGCGTCATCGCGTCGACGGCCCCGGCTCGCCAGTCCGCCTTGATCACCGTGCTGACCCGCGGAGCACGAGCGGCGACCGCCTCCACCGCGCGCTGCACCACCGCCATCACCTCTTCCCAGGTATCGCCTTCGATCACGGTGAACATCGAATCCGTCTTGTTCGGCAGGCCCGAATCACGAACCACCCGAACTGCTTCGGCGACGACCTCCCCGACGCTTTCGCCCACGCCCATCGGAGTGACGGAAAACGCGACCACCACAGACATCCACCGAGCGTACCCAGAACGAGAGGCTTCAACGCCGGCCTGGCAGCATCGGGGACCATGCGGGTTCTGGTGCAACGGGTTTCCTCGGCCTCGGTGTCGGTCGAGGGCCAGGTGGTCGGCGCTATCCGGCCCGACGGCCAGGGCCTGCTCGCATTCGTCGGCGTCACCCACACCGATGACACAGACAAAGCCCGTCGCCTTGCCGAAAAGCTTTGGCAGCTAAGGATTCTGACTGAAGAACAGTCTGCGGCCGCCGTCAATGCGCCGATCCTGGTGATCAGCCAGTTCACCCTCTACGCCGACACCGCGAAGGGCCGTCGGCCGTCGTGGAACGCCGCCGCACCGGCGACGGTCGCCGAGCCGCTGGTAACGGCGTTCGCGGAGGCGTTGCGGGCACTGGGCGCCAACGTGCAGACCGGCGTGTTCGGTGCGAACATGCAGGTCGAATTGGTCAACGACGGGCCAGTAACGGTAATGCTGGAGCTGTGAAGCGAAGAGGGGACCGATGACGCCGGCTGAATTCGGGTCGCTTCGATCCGACGACGACAACTGGGACATCGTCAGCAGCGTGGGCTACACCGCCCTGCTGGTGGCCGGGTGGCGCGCATTGCACGCGCTAAGCCGCCAACCGCTGGTCCGCGACGAGTACGCAAAGTACTTCATCGAGGCTGCCCAGGATCCGTTCTTGTTGGGCGTCCTTGCCAATCCTGGGTCCTCCGACGACGAGACCGCCTTTCCCCGCCTCTACGGCGTCCAAACCAGGTTCTTCGACGACTTCTTCGCCGCTGCGGGCGCGGCGGGTATCCGACAAGCGGTGATCGTCGCGGCTGGGCTCGACTCTCGGGCCTATCGCCTCGAATGGCCGCAAGATACAACGGTTTTCGAGATCGACCTGCCGAAAGTGCTGGAATTCAAAGCCAGCGTACTCAACGAGCGGGGTGCCACACCCAAAGCCCGCAGGAAAGGGGTCGCAGCCGACCTGCGCGCCGACTGGCCGGCGCCGTTACAGACGGCGGGGTTCGACGCCCAACAACCGAGCGCCTGGTCGGTGGAGGGAATCTTGCCGTACCTGACCGACGACGCGCAAACTGCGCTGTTCACCCGGATCGGCGCACTGTGCGCACCGGGCAGCCGAATAGCGTTGGGGGCGTTGGGATCACGTTTGGACCGCGAAAAGTTGGCCGCGCTGGAAACCGACCACCCTGGAGTCAACATGTCAGGCGACGTGGATTTCTCGGCGCTCACCTACGAGCCGAAGACCGACCCCGCGGAATGGCTGGCCGCGCATGGATGGGCTGTCGAGCCCGTCCGCAACACACTGGATTTGCAGGCCCGCTATGGTATGACGCCACCCGCCGTCGACGTGAAGATCGACAGTTTCATGCGGTCGCAGTACATCACCGCAACCCGGCTTTAGGGTCTCAATAGCACCTTCACGCTGTCCCCCGATCGTGACCCCGCCGTCGCGTATCCCTTGGCCGCCTCGTCCAACGGCAGCGCGGTGGTGAAGACGCCGTCGACGTCGAGTCGCCCGGATTGCAGCAGCGGGATCAACTCCGGCCAGGTGCGCGGCACGGGCGCCAACGTCATGCGCAGCGTGATACTGCGCAGTAGGCCACCCAGCGCAGGGAACGGGAACGGATGTAGGTCGTGCACTCCGACAACCGAGACGGTGCCGCCGGGCCGCACGGCGTTGAGGGCATCGGTCATGGAGGCGTCGGTGCCGACGGCGTCGATCACCGAGTCGGCACCTCGCCCACCCGTCGCGGCGAGAATGGCCTCGGCGGCCGGCGTCTCGACGGGTGTGGCGCCCCACTTCGCGGCCCGCTCCAACCGACCCGGCACCCGGTCGACAGCGAAAACCTTTGCAGCACCTTGCACAAACGCGCTGCGCAGCGCGCACAAGCCGACGGCGCCCAGGCCTAGCACCGCGGCGGTGCCACCGAACGGCAGGTCAGCGCGCTTGGCTGCGCTCCAGCCGGTCGCCAGGTTGTCGGTCAAAAGCAGGGCTTGTTCGGTGCTGATCCCTTCGGGAATCTTGAGCACCAGGAAGTCGGCGGCGGGAACGGCGAGCAGGTCAGCCTGCGCGCCGCCGAGCACACCTCCGCCGAAGATCTGCACGCCCGACGAGCACATGACCGGGTCCCGCGTGGCGCACCCCGGACACGAGCCGCAGCCGGCGACCGCCGACACCATGACCAGGTCGCCGACCCGGACGCTGCGCACCTGAGGTCCGGCCTCGACAACCGTGCCGATCGCTTCGTGTCCGAGCGCCACGGGCTCTTCAAACGGGTATTCGCCCTCGTAGAAGTGCAGATCGGAGCCGCAGATCGCGGTTGCGGTGACCGCGACGATCACTCCGTCGGGCCCGGGAAGTTCGGGATCGGGACGTGTTTCGACCCGGACGGCGCCGGGCCGGTCGATGACTACCGAGCGCATGCTGACGTACTCACTTCCGTTGTCGTGCAATGAATTCTGACCAGTCGGGCTCGCGCACGTCGGCCCAGTACTCGTTGAGGCGCCATGGGCTGACGGTGTGAATCTCCCCGTCGGCGTTCTTGAAGTACGAGTGTTTCACAGCCGGATGCGACCACACCATCTTCTTGATCTCGCTCTGTGTGCGTTCATGCCAGGCGGCGGCCGCCTGCGCGGTCGGCTCCAGCGAATGCAGGTTCTCCTCCGCCAGACGCCGCAGACACTGGTCGATGTAGCGCATTTGGAGTTCGGACTGGAAGATCAGGCTGCCGCCGTGCGCAAGATGCGTGCCCGGCCCGTAGATGAGGAAGAGGTTGGGAAATCCTGGGACGGTGATGCCCAGATACGCGTACGGACGCGACCCCCACCTGTCGTGCAGGTCAATTCCGTTGCGGCCCAATACTTTCAGCGGCCACAGCACATCGGTATGCCGAAACCCGGTGGCGTACACGATGACGTCGACGTCGTATGCAACCCCGTCTTGTGTCACGATTCCGGTGCGCGTTATCCGCTGAATCGGCGTGCGCACCAGTTCGACATTGTCGCGTTGCAGGGTCCGCAGCCAGCTGCCGTTGTCCTGCAGCGTGCGCTTGCCGGTGGCGGGATAGTCGGGCATCACCTTGGCCAACAGCTCGGCCGAGCGTGGGCCGTCGCCAACCTGGCTGGTGATCCACTGGGTGAACATCATTCGTGCCGCCGCGTTGATGTCGCTGATGGCGTAGTCCTGATCGGCATAGCCCGGGTCGGTCCGCGCCGCATCGAGGCCCTTGTCGGCTCCGGGCCACAGCAACAGGAACCGGTACCACCTGCCGTAGAACGGCAGGTGACGCATCGCCCAGCGCACGCCGTCGCCGACTTCGTCGTGGTACATCGGGTTGGGGAACATCCATTGGGCGGTGCGCTGGAACACCGTCAGATGCGCCACGTCGCCGGCGATAGCGGGTGCGATCTGGAAGCCGCTGGCCCCCGCGCCGACGAGGGCGACGCGCTTGCCGGTCAAGTCCACGGAATGATCCCAGGCGGCGGAGTGAAACGATGGCCCCTGAAATGTGTCGGCGCCCTCGAATTCGGGTATGTGCGGCCGGTTTAGCTGACCGACCGCGGTGATGACCGCCCGCGCGCGCAGCGTGCTCGTCTGGCCGTCTGCGGAGCGCACGGAGAGACGCCACGTGCCCTCGCCGTCGTCCCACTGCGCCGCAAGCACTTCGGTGTTCCACCGCACCCGGTCGACCAGGTCGTGCTTGTTCATCACCGCGGTGAAATAGTCCTGCAGCTCGCGCTGCTCGGCGAAGAAGTGGGTCCAGTCGTTGTTGGGTTCGAAACTGTAGCAATAGAAGTGGTTGGCCACGTCGACGCGCGCACCGGGATAGCTATTCTCCCACCAGGTTCCGCCCGGGCCGGGATTCTTTTCCACGATGGTGAACGGGATGTTGGCTTGTTTGAGCCGGATTCCGGCCAAGATGCCGGATTCGCCGCACCCGATCACGACGACCGGGAGGTCTGCGGCGAGCTCGGCCGGCAAGGGCGCGGGACGACGTGGGTCGATCCCGTCGAGGTCCATTTCCTCGACAACCATCGGTACGTAGTCGTCGGTAACGTGCTCACAGGCCGCCCAGTCCAACATCTCTCTGATCAGCTCGCGGCTCAGCGGTGCCGGTTCGCGGCAGCCGCGGTCGCGGTAGTCGGTGAGCACCGGCAGCGCCTCGGCACGGGCGCGGGCCTTGTCCTCCTCGGACATGAATCCCTGGACCTCGTTGAGGAACAGTCCCACTTGCTTGAAGTCGCGGATGAAGCGCGGATCGCCGGTGATGTGTACCAGCGACAGCAGCAGCGTCGGGATGCTGACGTCCTCCAGCGCGGCGGCGATCTCCGGTGTGGGTGTGGTGAAGGGCAGGCCGGCGTACACACTGCGCATCGAGGCCGAATCCTTTCGATGGTCCGCAATTACGCTACCCATAGGTTCGTAATTGCGACGACCACGCTACCCGCGGGGCCACAGTCGATCAAGGGTTCCTGTGCGTGGGTTAGGCGAAATCGAGCGCCGCGTCGCCGAATCGGGCCCGAAGGGCCGCCCGCACGTCGGCGTATTGACCGGGCGCATTGCGATACGCCGCTTGGTGTTTGGTGAACTGACGCGCCAAGGGTGCGGCCAGCCGCATCGGATAGCGCTTCCAGCCGCTGTGCGCGCGCAGCTCGGCAAGCATTTCGGGCCACGAATGATGCTGGAATTTCAAGAGCTGCTGCGCCCGGCTGCAATCCATCCAATCGTTGATGTACCAGTCCTCATCGTCGGCGTCCGGGTCGCCGGGTCGACCCTCCGGCATCAGACCGGGCAGGCCCTGAGCGGAGGCCATGGCGGGTCCAATCTCCCCTATCCGGAGCAAAAGCGAGTCGTCGCCGGCGACCAACAGGATCTCCCCGACGACGTCCGCCGTCGCCGCCGCCGCGAAAGCCGTTGCGACGTCCCGGGTATCGATGCAGTGCACCCGGATGTCTGTCGGCTGCGCACTGCCGAAGTACAGGGTGTCGGAGTTGTAGGGCATCGCAGACGGGTCGACGCTGAGCACGCCGCCGAGTCTCAGCACCACCCAGTCCAGCTTCGAGGACCGCACCAGTTCCTCGGCCTCGAGTTTCGAGGCGCCGTAGATCTCGCTCGGCCTCGGCGGCGTGTCCACGGTCAGCCGATCGGCGTGGCGATACGGATTGCGTCCGCCGTACACGGCGGCGCTGGAAGCATGCACGAAACGGGGCGGATTCGGTTCGGCCTCGGCGGCACGTATCAACGCGGCCGTGGCGTCGACGTTCACCCGGCGCGCCAGTTTCGGGTCGCGGTAGACCGCTGGCGGAATGACGCCCGCCAGGTGGATTATCGCCGCGGGTGACACTTCGGACACCAAGCGGTCGACTTGCGCGGCGTCGGTGAGGTCAGCCCAACGTGTTTCGACGCCGGTCGGTAAGGCTTTGTCGGCGTTGCGGTGAGCCGTGGCAACCACATGCCAGCCGTCGGCAGCAAACCGCTTGACCGTCTCCGGTCCGACCAAACCGAAAGCGCCCGTGACCAACGCGGTCTTCGACATGGGTGTCCCCGATCCAGCAAACATCACCCTGCTGTGCCGACGGTAAACCACTTTCTGCGGAATAGCGCGGGTTTGGCTGCTATCGCGGTGGCACAACTGGTGTAGGTAGTCTGCGGTGCATCAGGGGGGCGTCAATCCTTCTGCCGCGGCGGCCGTGCTCAGTGCCCCGTCGTAGGCGAGGAAATCGACACCGTCCGGCACCGCCTTAGCCACTGCCAAGGCGCTCGCGAGCTGCATCGCATCGTATGCTCGCAGTCCGTGAACAGCCACGAGGTGCGCGGCAGCGTCGATGATGACCGCGGTAACCGCTACGACCGCGAACCGCGGTGGCTCGTCGATATCGCCGAAGTAGTCCGCTTCGAAGTCGGCAATAAGGACAACCACATCCGTTGCGGGGAGTTCACCCATGCGATGTTTTCGCCAGAGCGCCGCCGGAACCTCGACTCGAGCCAGCTGACTGACCACCAAAGTGGAGAGTTTTCTGACGTAATCCGACTCCTGCTCGTCGGCGTACAGCTTGACCAGGGCGGAAGAATCAGCGAAGACCCCAGCGCTCACCCTCGATCCCGTACGACCAGGCGGGACAACGGAGTGCCCTCACCCGCGGCCTTTCGTGCGCGTGCGACAGCATCTCGGTCCGGCCGCGCGCGCCGCTGCCCACCTTCGACCAGCAGCCCCGCTAATGCAAGGCGCTCACGGAGCCGGTCAACATCGTCACCGGCAAGAACGGGGTCCGTCGCCGCCTGGGCCAATCGGGTGAGAAATTCGTTCAGGCTCCAGCCACGCCGCGACGCGACCTGGCGTACTCGTTCGACAAGCTGATCTGGGGCGCGCCAGGTCACCTGAGTCATGAATGCATGCTAGCATTCATCCGGCCCAGTGGGCGGCCGAACCTCCTGTCGCACAAGCATCCAAACGGGCCTGGATCACCGACACGAGGACATCGCGCAGGCGTGGTCGGGCGAATCAGTCTGCACGGGCGCCCAACGCCCGTCGCGATGGAATGGTGCAGTTTTGATCTGCAATCACTGTTGCGCCGGTGATTTTCAAATCGGAGGTAAAAACTTATGGCTCCGTTAATCACGGCCTGCAGCGGCTTCCTGCTCGCAGTGTTGTGGATGGACCTCATCTTCGATGTCCAGGTTTGGAAGCACCGAAGTGCCGGTGCCGAACTGCCCGAGCCGGTGCTGGCGTCCATCGCGAACTATTACCACCGTGCGACCACCACGTCGCGTCCGATGGGCCACGTCATTGCTCTGGTGATGGTTATCCTGTTGGGCGCGTTGGCCTTTCAAGCATGGCGTGGAAGCGCTCCCGGTTGGCTGCTGATCGGTTCGGCAGTCCTGGCCGGTGTCCCGATTCTGCTGGCGCTGACGCACACCGTCCCGTGCGCGGTTCGGCTGGGACGGCGCGCCGACAGCGCGGCGGAACAGAGTCGGCTGGCGCGGTCGATCTGCCGCGATCACCTGATCTGCGCCTCCTGCATGCTTGCGTTGCTGGTCGGGTGGCTGACCCAGACCCTGGCGATCTGAGCGGCGGACGCGACGGGTCGTAGTTTCTCGCCATGGGACCTGGCTGGCCACGGGCGCCGCACGCGTACTAAACTAGAACACGTTTCAATTCGGCGGACGGTCCCCAGGAGTAGGCATGCACACCGCGTTATGCGACGAACTCGGCATCGAGTTTCCCATCTTCGCCTTTACCCATTGCCGCGATGTCGTGGTCGCCGTCAGCAAGGCCGGCGGCTTCGGTGTGCTGGGTGCCGTCGGCTTCACCCCCGAGCAGCTGGAAATCGAGCTCAACTGGATTGACGAGAACATCGGCGACCACCCGTATGGCGTCGACATCGTCATTCCGAACAAGTACGAGGGCATGGACTCGCACCTGTCCGCGGAAGAACTGGCCGAGACGCTGCGGAAAATGGTGCCCCAGGAGCACTTGGACTTTGCCAAGAAAATCCTCGCCGACCACGGCGTGCCGGTCGAGAACGCCGACGAGGACACCCTGCAGCTGCTGGGCTGGACCGAGGCGACGGCTACCCCTCAAGTCGAAGTGGCACTGCGGCACCCCAAGGTGAGCATGATCGCCAACGCGCTCGGCACCCCGCCGGCCGACATGATCAAGCACATCCACGACGCCGGGCGCAAGGTCGCCGCGCTGTGCGGTTCGCCCTCCCAGGCCCGCAAGCACGCCGACGCCGGCGTCGACATCATCATCGCCCAGGGTGGCGAGGCCGGTGGCCACTGCGGCGAGGTGGGCTCAATCGTGTTGTGGCCGCAAGTCGTCAAGGAAGTGGCACCGGTGCCGGTCCTGGCCGCCGGCGGCATCGGCAGCGGTCAGCAGATCGCGGCGGCGTTGGCGTTGGGGGCACAGGGTGCCTGGACCGGTTCGCAGTGGCTGATGGTCGAGGAGGCCTCGAACACCCCGGTTCAGCAAGCCGCATACGCCAAGGCGAGCAGCCGCGACACCGTGCGCAGCCGCTCGTTCACCGGCAAACCGGCCCGCATGCTGCGCAACGACTGGACCGAGGCGTGGGAAAAGCCGGACAACCCGAAGCCACTCGGGATGCCGCTGCAGTACATGGTCTCCGGTATGGCGGTGCGTGCCACCAACAAGTACCCGAACGAGACCGTCGACGTCGCCTTCAACCCGGTCGGTCAGGTCGTCGGCCAATTCACCAAGGTGGAGAAGACGTCTGCGGTCATCGAGCGCTGGGTGCAGGAGTACCTCGAGGCGACGACCCGGTTGGACGAACTGAACGCCGCCGCCAGCGTCTGACGCTCTTACTCCAGGTCGTCTTCGTCCTTGCGGCCTTTGATGACGTCCATCGCCCTTTCGGCCGAGTAAGTGGCGATGTCGATCGAGTCGTGGACGATCCCGCCGACGCCGTCGGCGACGTGGCCGCGAATCACGTGGCTGGCGTTATCCACGATGTCCGATGCCTTTTCGACGGCATGGGTCGCAACATCACGTACCGCGTCGACTGCATCTCTCGGATTGAAGGCCATGCGAGTCTCCTATGTCGGTGCCCGAATTCAGAACGAACTTCGTATGACTTTAGACCCGTCAATAGTGCACCAGCGTGCGCCAGTAGTCCTCGGGTATCTCGGCTCCGGCTCGCAAAACCCGGGCCAGGCCGACGGCCATGGCGATTCCCAGCAATGCCAGCCATAGGCCGGCCAGCGCGATCACCCACCACAGCACGGTGGTGACCAGCGGCCACGGCGACAGCAGGGCCAGCGCGGGAGCGAAGAAGAAGCCGGCGCCGACGTACCACGCCGAGCCGGCGCGGTCGGATGCCATCACAAAACGCAGCCAGCGCGGAACTGCCGGTGAGGTGGCTGGCCGACTTGTCATGGCTCCGGCGGGAAGAATCCTGCCCCGGTGAACCACCCTTCTTGCCATCCCTGAGCTCCCAGACACAGCATCGGCAAGCCGGCCGCGGACTGGGCCGCAGCTTGCGGACCCGGACATTTCGCGCCGGCCTGCTGTACTCCATACAGCGGGTAGGAGATGACCCAGTACCCGGTGGTGGCCGGCGGGAACTGGTTCGGCGGCGGGAAATGGCAGGCTTCGGCCTGGCCGCTGGGCCCACGCCCGAAGATGAACCGCTCGTAGTTGTCACAGGGCGCACCCAGTGATGCGTCGTAGTTCATGCCGGGCACATCCCCCGGCCAGCGCCCGTTGTCAGCGACTGCGCACGGTGACACGCCGATCGTGGCACCCGTGATCGCCGCGGCGGCAAGTAGTTCGCGAATCATGTTCCACCTTGGTGTCTCTAGTTCCCGGGCCCCCAAGTACCGCCGGTGACCTGCACCAAAGCATAACGATTGCGCCCAGCCCCACAAGATCGTTTTTCGCGAGTTGGCCAGCTGGTAAAGGGGGCGCGCGGTTCTTCTGCGCTGCCGACGGCGGCTGAGCCCAGCCCCGGCACCGCTGAACACGTTGCAATTCAGCACCGCAATCCGGCGTTAGTGCTTCACAACCGCGGTGCGGCAGTGGTTTATTGGGCACTAGAAAACTAGAACGATTCGTGTCGATTCGCATCGGAGGAATGGGTCTCATGCCGTCCCAGCCAACCCCCAATCTGCCTCCCGGGTTCGATTTCACCGACCCAGACATCCATGCCGAGCGGTTGCCGGTCGAGGAGCTTGCCGAGTTGCGCCGAACCGCACCGATCTGGTGGAACGAACAGCCGATCGGCGTGGGCGGGTTCGACGACGGCGGCTACTGGGTGGTGACCAAGCACAAGGACGTCAAGGAGATATCACTGCGCAGCGACGTGTTCTCCAGCCTGCAAAAGACCGCGCTGCCCCGCTACCGGGACGGCACCGTCGGCGAGCAGATCGAAAGAGGCAAATTCGTCCTGCTCAACATGGATGCGCCGCAGCACACCCGGTTGCGCAAGATCATCTCGCGGGCCTTCACTCCCCGGGCCGTTGAGCGGCTGCGCGAAGACCTCGCCGAGCGCGCCCGCCGCATTGTCGAAGCGGCGGCGGCCGAGGGTTCCGGCGACTTCGTCGAGCAGGTGTCCTGCGAGCTGCCGCTGCAGGCCATCGCCGGGCTGATGGGTGTGCCGCAGGAAGACCGCAAGAAACTGTTCCACTGGTCCAATGAGATGGTCGGCGACCAGGATCCCGAATTCGCCGACAACGACGCCATCACCGCATCCGTCGAACTCATCATGTACGGCATGCAGATGGCCGCCGAGCGGGCGAAGAATCCGGGCGACGACCTCGTCACCAAGCTCGTTCAGGCCGACGTCGACGGCCACAAACTGTCCGACGACGAGTTCGGCTTCTTCGTCATCCTGCTGGCGGTCGCGGGTAACGAGACCACCCGCAATTCCATCACCCAGGGCATGATGGCCTTCACCGACTTCCCCGACCAGTGGGAGCTGTACAAGCGGGAGCGTCCCGCCACCGCCGCCGACGAGATCGTCCGCTGGGCCACCCCGGTGACCTCGTTCCAGCGCACCGCTCTGCAGGATTATGAGCTGTCCGGCGTGCAGATCAAGAAAGGTCAGCGGGTGGTGATGGTCTATCGCTCGGCCAATTTCGACGAGGACGTCTTCGACGACCCGTTCACCTTCAACATTTTGCGTAATCCAAACCCGCACGTGGGATTTGGTGGCACTGGGGCGCACTACTGCATCGGCGCCAACCTGGCGCGGATGACCATCGATTTGATGTTCAACGCGATCGCCGACGCGATGCCCGATCTGGAACCGATCGGCAAGCCGGAGCGGCTACGATCGGGCTGGCTCAACGGCATCAAGCACTGGCAGGTCGACTACCACAGCAATGGAGCCGCGTCCAAAGGGCAATGCCCTGTCGCACATTGACTCGTCGGGGGGAAGCGTATGTCCACGCATCAAGCTGTGCACGTTCAGTCCGCCGGCGCCCCCTTGGAATTGGTTGACGTCGAGACGAAGCCACCTGGCCCCGGCGAGGTGCGGCTGACCGTCACCGCCTGCGGCGTGTGCGGCACCGACCGCCACTTCGTCAACGGCGGCTTCCCCGGCATGTCATGGCCGCTGACCCCGGGACACGAAATCGCCGGCACCATAGCCGAATTAGGTTCAGGGGTAAGCGAATTCGCGGTCGGCGATCGCGTCGCGGTCGGCTGGTTCGGCGGATGCTGCTACCACTGCGACCCCTGCCGCAAAGGCATTTTCATCCACTGCGCGAACGCGAAGATCCCGAGCTGGCATTATCCCGGCGGGTATGCGCAATCGGTCACCGTGCCCGTCAGTGCGCTGGCTCGGATACCGTCCGGGCTCTCCGACGTGGAAGCCGCCCCGATGGGCTGTGCGGGTGTCACGACGTACAACGCCCTGCGCCACACCAAGGCCTTGCCCGGTGACCGGGTCGCGATCCTCGGTATCGGCGGGCTGGGCCACCTCGGGGTGCAGTTCGCCCGGGCCATGGGTTTCGAGACCATCGCGATCGCCCGCGGGACCGCCAAAGCCGAAGACGCCCGCAAGCTGGGCGCCCATCACTACATCGACTCCACCAGCGGCGACGTCGCCGAAGCGCTGCGAGTGCTGGGCGGCGCCGCGGTCGTGCTGGCCACCGCGGGTAACTCGGCAGCGATGGCCGACACCGTCGGTGGCTTACTGCCACAGGGTGAGCTGATCACCATCGGCGTGACCCCCGACCCGCTGCCGATCAGCCCGGTGCAGTTGATCACCCCGGGCCTCAGCATTGTCGGCCATCCCTCCGGCACGGCCAAAGACGTCGAAGAGACCATGCATTTCGCGGTCTTGTCCGGCGTGCGGGCGTGGGTCGAAGAACTACCGTTGTCCCAGGCCGCAGCGGGATATGCGGCGATGGAGCAGGGGCGGTCGCACTATCGCACCGTCTTGACCATGTGACGGACACAGTATGGTCCCTCGACGCATCCGAGGGCGAATTGCTAATCCGCACAGACGTTTCCGGCAGAGCCGCGCGAATGGGCCATCGCCTCACTATCGCGATGCAGCGATGGCAGGCCGAGGTGCGCTGGAGCGACGCTGAACCGGTTGGCGCCGAGGTGAGCATCGACGTCGATTCGTTCGAGGTGTTGTGCGGCGAGGGCGGCGTCAAAGCACTCTCCGGACCGGAGCGGGCCCTGGTCAAGTCGAACGCGCTGAAGTCGTTGGGCGTCAAGCGTTATCCGCAGATCCGCTTCACGGTTGAGACGATCGACCCTACCGAGGACGGATACCGCCTGACCGGGACCCTGCAGATCCGGGGAACCTCGCGGCAGCACGCAATCGACTTGCGCACAGAGGATCTCGGCGACTCTTGGCGAATGTCGACCGAATCCACGGTTCGCCAATCCGACTACGGCGTCAAGCCGTACTCGATGCTGCTGGGCTCCATGCAGGTGACCGACGAGGTCGCAGTGGTCTTCACCGCGGAGCACCCCAAGGGTTAGGGGTGCGGCGGCGTGTCGTAGGCGCCGGGTATGTGCTCGAGCACTCTGGCTGAGGGCGGCCGCCCGGTCGGCTCACCGGCGCCCGGCTGGTCGGAGGTAAGGCGCAGCGGTGGTAGCGGCCGCGAGGCTTGCGGTTCGGCCGCCGGTGGCGCAGGCACTGCCGGTGTGACGGCCTCGGCAACCTGTGGGGTCGGTGTGTGGACCAGCCCACTCGACGGCCCCGAGTGCCGATCTGGTGCCAACTGCAGACCCACGGCCAGGGACAGCGACGCGACGAACGTGACCGCGCCCGCGGCCAGGGCAGTCACCGCTCCGGCGTAGGAGGTCTGCCGCGACCGGGAGGGGGCGGCAAGCGGGTCACTCGGTTCTTCGGCGGCGCTCACCAGCTGCTCGTCGGTGAACTCGGTGCTTTGGGCCGCTGCCAGCGCCGCGCCCCGCGCGATGGTCACCTGCGCCATAGATTGTCCGAAAACGGGTACCGGCAAAGACTTTTCGAGCTGCCAGGAAAACGCGTCGATGTCGCCGTCGGAGCCGACGACCACGACTCCGGCGGGGTGCCATGCGTTGCGGTCGAACATTCCGGTCAGCCAGGAAGTGAGCCCGTCCAAGCCGCCGCGCACGTGCTTGACGGCAGTTCGGGTTTGGCCGTCGCGGCTGTCGACCATGACGACCGTCGCCCATTCATGTTCGAGAATGCACACCGCGGTCTGGTCGTACCCGATGACCGGCGCGATGGCCTGTGCCAGCGTCTCGACGGCATCGAGCATCCGGATCGGCACGACATTGTCGAATCCGGCGTCCGTCAACGACTCCAACAGCAGCGCCGCCTGAGCGGAGGCCTGGTCGTTCCACGTCACGCCGATGACACGCAGCCGGTGATCGCTACCGGCCGCGGCCGCGTTCACCCGTAAAACCTCGTCGGTCACCTGTTGCGCGGTGCCGACCGCGCGTACCCCGGGACCGGACCGCAGCCGCAACTCTCGATGATCCACGATGGTGCCGTCGGCACTGTGCCCCTCAGCGAGAACCCATCCGACGGTCGTCGGCGTCACCGACAGCCCAAGTACCGCGTCCAAAATCTGCATCCTCAATCATCCGCGGGCCTCCGATGCCCCCAAGCGCCCTACGTCGCGCACCATCGATACGTGGGTCCTGAGAGCCGGGATGGACCGGGACAGTGTGGTCTCCATCGGCTTGCTTCGTGAGAGCCTACGCGGTCGGCGCAAGTTGGGCCGCCCGGGTGCCGAGCCACTCCCGACCGACCTGTTCTTGCTCGATGGCGCGCAACGGCAATTTGTCCGGACGGTCGCATCATCCGGGCAACCGGGCCCCAGACCCGGGTCGGACACCATTGCGTCGGGCACGCCGACTTATAAAAACGGCACCGCCATTTTGATTAGATGAGCTTTGTACAGTGCGCCCGGAGGAGTTCTGCGCCTTCGTCGTCGGCGTGTGCTACCGCCATTTGAGCTGGTGGTGTGGTTCCATAACGGTCATGCGGACGCAGCGGTGGCCTTTGCCGCACGTATATCACAGTTGCTGTATTGATGGCGCTAATCGATACAAAACTGAGATTGCTTCGCATCCAGATCGACATTTGGGCGATTCGCACGGTAAATTCTGCCGGGAACGCGCGGCGACAGAAGGATAAGGGGCGCAGGTATGACAGATGTGAGCGAGAAGATCCGGGCTTGGGGGCGCCGGCTTTTGGTCGGTGCGGCGGCAGCCGTGACGCTGCCGGGTCTGATCGGTCTTGCCGGCGGAGCGGCCACCGCGGGGGCATTCTCGCGGCCGGGTCTGCCCGTCGAGTATCTGCAGGTGCCGTCGGCCGCCATGGGCCGCAATATCAAGGTGCAGTTCCAGAGCGGTGGTAACGGCTCCCCGGCCGTATACCTGCTGGACGGTCTGCGCGCCCAGGACGACTACAACGGCTGGGACATCAACACCCCGGCGTTCGAGTGGTACTACCAGTCGGGCTTGTCGGTCGTCATGCCGGTCGGTGGGCAGTCCAGCTTCTACAGCGACTGGTACAACCCGGCCTGCGGCAAGGCCGGCTGCACCACCTACAAGTGGGAAACCTTCCTGACCAGCGAGCTGCCGCAGTACCTGTCATCGCAACGGAGCGTCAAGCCCACCGGCAGCGCGGCGGTCGGTATCTCGATGGCCGGCTCGTCGGCGCTGATCCTCGCGGCCTACCACCCCGACCAGTTCATCTATGCCGGTTCGTTGTCGGCCCTGATGGACCCGTCCAGCGGGATGGGGCCGACGCTGATCGGCCTGGCGATGGGCGACGCCGGTGGCTACAAGGCATCGGACATGTGGGGCCCGTCCAGCGATCCGGCGTGGCAGCGCAACGACCCGACCGTGCAGATCCCGCGGCTGGTCTCCAACAACACCCGCCTGTGGGTCTACTGCGGTAACGGCAAGCCCACGGAATTGGGTGGTGCCAACATGCCCGCGGAGTTCCTGGAGAACTTCGTGCGCAGCAGCAACCTGAAGTTCCAGGACGCTTACAACGCGGCCGGCGGCCACAACGCCGTGTTCAACTTCCAGGCCGACGGGACGCACAGCTGGGAGTACTGGGGAGCACAGCTCAACGCGATGAAGCCCGACCTGCAGGGCGCGCTGGGCGCGCACGGATAACCCGCCACAACGCCTACTGCGCTTGACGGCAACCCGTCAGGCGCAGTAGGTGTTTGGTCTAGCGGCGATCGCAAGAGCGGCGAAGCCGGTCGCGGCGGGTCGCCGCCGTCCCGTCTAGCGGCGATCGCAAGAGCTGCGTTTGGTCTAGCGCTGCCCGGCGAGCTGGCCCGTGACATCGGTCCACCCGTCGTGGCGATGATCGTTCATGTTCCGGCACTCGCCGTACAGCCGCAGGGTTCCCACGCCCGGGTTGTCGCTGTCGCGATAGATGATGGCGGTGACGGCGTCCTTGGACACCATCCTGCCGTCGGTGTGGTTGGCGGGCTGAGGGCCCTCGATCCAGCCGTGGCTGACCAGCGTGGTGGCGATTGCCGGAATGTACTTGTCTGGGGCTTCTGGGGGCAGCGCGAAGGTCAGATAGATCGCGCCTTGATAGGGCGGGTCCTTACGGTCCTTGCAGGACATCGGCAGATACCCGGCCGACGTCGTACGCAGCCCGGCGAGGGTGACGATTTGCTTCGCGGCCTGTAGCACTTGCGCCCTGCTCTGATCGTCTGTGAGCGGATTGGCGGGGTGCTCGATGGCATCAGCCGGTGGTGGACGCAGTTCGCTCACCACCAGAAACGCCGTACCCAGCGTCAGCGAGACCACGAGAGCGGCCAAGATCAGCGCTCGCGCCGGTCCCGAGCGCAGCCATTCTGCGGGTCTGCCATCGCGCTTGTTCATACCGGTACCTACCGCAGCCAGGCTAACGCGAAACCGAGCAGCGCGGCCGCCGACGAGTCGAATTGAGAACTGGGCGGACTTCCTAACGAATTCTCTTAATGGACTCTCATTCAATGGTGCCCGAATTCTTAGACAGTAGTTAGCGCCTCGCGCGGCCTGATTTGGGTGTTGACCTGCCAATCTCGACACGATAGATGTCCCATCTCGCGGCATATTCGGATTGGTAACGCTTTAGACACATCCGGCGAAATGCTTGACATGACAAAAATCTGCAAGCGTCTTGTGACGGCTGCCGCCGGCGCGTTCGCCGCAGCGTCGATGATCTTGTCCAGCGGTGTGGCCAGCGCCGCCCCAACTCCCAACTGGGACGCCGTCGCGCAATGCGAGTCAGGCGGGAACTGGCACGCTAACACCGGTAACGGCATGTACGGGGGGCTGCAGTTCAAGCCGGCGACGTGGGCCAGGTACGGCGGCGTCGGCAATCCGGCGGCGGCCTCTCGGGAACAGCAGATCGCGGTGGCCAACCGGGTGCTGGCCGATCAGGGGCTGGACGCATGGCCGAAGTGCGGCAACGCATCTGGCCTGCCCACGGCGGCGTGGTCGGCTCCTGGTCGGGGCGTGACTTCGATCATCAACCAGATCATTCAGGCGGCGACGCCGCGCGCATGAGTAGGCGCTCCCCGCGGTCCGAGGTCTATGAGCACGCGCAAAGCTGTGTTTGGATCGGGCCATGGAAGGTTCGGCGACGGTTCACATGGCGGCACCCGCGGACAAGATCTGGGATCTGATCGCGGATGTGCGTAACACCGGGCGGTTCTCCCCCGAAGTAATGGAGGCCGAGTGGTTGGGCGATGCGACTGGCCCATCGCTCGGCGCCCGGTTCCGCGGGCATGTTCGGCGAAACGAGATAGGACCGGTCTACTGGACGACATGCGAGGTGACTTCGTGCGAACCGGGGCGTGAATTCGGCTTCGCGGTATTACTGGGCAACAGGCCGGTGAATAATTGGCATTACCGTTTAACCCCGGCCGGCGAGGGCACCGACGTGACGGAGTCATTTCGTCTTTCTCCGTCACCGTTTAATGCCGTGTATTGGGTACTCGGCGGCTTTTTGCGCAAGCGGCGCAATATCCGCGATATGACGAAAACTCTCCAGCGCATCAAAGAAGTGGTCGAGACTTCTTGAAAGTGGCTCGGCTATTCGTCGGCAATGGAGGGTCCACATGCCGGAGGTCAGATCGATTTTCATCACCGGAGCCGCCAGCGGAATCGGCCGAGAGGGAGCCAGGCTCTTCAAGGCCAAGGGCTGGCGGGTCGGTGCGGTGGACCGCAGCGAGGACGGCTTGGAGGCGCTCGCAGCGGAGCTCGGGGCGGGGTTGTGGACCCGTGCGGTCGACGTGACGGACAAGGCGGCATTCGATTCCGCGCTGGCCGACTTCTGTACCGACCACGGGGGCGGGCTCGACATGATGTGGAACAACGCCGGCATCGGCGCCAGCGGCTGGTTCGAGGACGTGCCGTACGACGAGGCCATGCGCGTGGTCGAGGTCAACTTCAAGGCCGTGCTGACCGGCGCCTATGGCGCACTGCCCTACCTCAGGAAGACGCCGGGCAGCATGATGTTCTCGACGTCGTCGTCGGCGGCCACTTACGGGATACCGCGCCTGGCGGTCTATGCGGCGACCAAGCACGCGGTGAAGGGCTTGACCGAGGCACTGAGTTTGGAGTGGCGCCGGCACGGTGTCCGGGTTGCCGACGTTTTGCCCGGTCTGATCGACACCGCCATCCTCACCTCGACGCCAAATCACTCCGACCGCGGCGCCACCATGTCCGCCGAGGATATTCGCGCCAGCGCACCGAAGAAGGGCATGTTCCGGCTGATCCCCGCCAGCAGCGTGGCGCAGGTGGCGTGGCGGGCCTACCACCACCCGACACGGCTGCACTGGTACGTGCCCAACAGCGTTCGTTGGATCGACCGGATCAAAGGCCTCAGTCCGGAGTTGGTGCGCAATCGGATTGCCCGAGAACTGCCCAGACAGATGCCGAAACGGCAGTAGAGTTTCCTCACTGCAGCCCCGCCACGACGGAACGGAGGTGCCCGGTGCCGAAGCCATGGGTCAAGGTGGCAGGCGTTGGCCTGATCCTCGCCGCTGGCGTGGCCGGCTGCGCGAGCTCCCAAACGGTGCCTCGCAAAGCCGCGCGGGTGACCCTGGACGGCGTCACGCACGTCGCGAGCCCTGCCGCCTGCACTCGGGTCGGTGAAGACAAGGGGCAGTACCAGACCCTCGACATCCGCGACCGCGGCGGCCACGTCGAAGTGACGGTGCTGCTCAGCGGAGACAGGGCGATCCCCAAGTGGGTGAAGATCCGCAACGTCGACGGATTCAACGGCAGCGCGTGGGAAGGCGGCGTGGGCCAAACGCACGTCGACCTCGCCAAAAGCACCTACACGATCACCGGCAGCGCGTACGGCATCAATGGCAAGGACCCCAATAAGGTCGTGACGACGGACTTCAAGATCGTCGCCGACTGCTGATAAGCGCCAGCTAGGCTGGTCAACACACTCAGCGGGAGGATCCGTGAAGCAGAGATTGCATTGGCTTGTGCTGCACGGATTCGTCCGGGGCGTCGCGAAGATCGGAGCCGGACGGGGCGACTTGCCGGCCAGGCTGATCGCCGATCCGACCGTGGTGGCCGATCCGGTGTCGTTCTACGACGAACTGCAGCCGCTGGGCCCGCTGCTCAAGGGCCGGGCCAGCTACCTGGTCGTCGGCCATACGCTCGCCCACGACCTGCTGCGATCCGACGACTTCCGGGTGCTGATGGTCGGCTCGAACCTGCCGGCGCCGATTCGTTGGCTGGAGGCTCGCGCCCGCGACGACCTGCTCCATCCGCTACGGCCGCCGTCGTTGTTGGCCGTCGAGCCGCCCGACCACACGCGCTACCGCAAGACGGTGTCGGCGGTGTTCACCAGTCGGGCGGTCGCGGCGTTGCGTGACCGCGTCGAGTACACCGCGGCCAAACTTTTGGATGAGCTGGCCGCTGACTCCGACAAAGCCGGAGTGGTCGACATAGTCCGGCGGTATTGCTCCCAACTTCCCGTCGCGATCATCAGTGACATCCTCGGCGTGCCCGACGCCGACCGGCCCCGCGTCCTGGAGTTCGGGGAGCTGGCCGCGCCGAGTCTGGACGTGGGTCTGCCCTGGCGGCAGTACCGTCGCGTCCAGCGGGGAATCACCGGATTCAATTTCTGGCTCGCCGAGCACCTGCGGCAGTTGCGGCGCAACCCCGGTGACGACCTGATGAGTCAACTGATTCAGCAGTCCGAAAACGGCCCTGCCGATGCGCATCTGTCGGAGACCGAGCTGCAGGCGCTTGCCGGACTGGTATTGGCTGCCGGCTTCGAAACGACGGTCAACTTGTTGGGCAACGGGATTCGCATGCTGCTGGACATGCCGGAACACCTGGACACGCTGCGCCGGCGTCCGGAGCTGTGGCCGAATGCCGTGGAAGAGATCCTGCGGCTGGACTCACCGGTTCAGCTCACCGCGCGGTTGGCGCGCAACGACGTGGACCTGGGCGGTGTGACCGTCGGGCAGGGCGCGTTGGTGGTGATCTACCTGGCCGCCGCCAACCGCGATCCGGAGGTATTCCCCGATCCGCATCGCTTCGACATCCAGCGCGCCAACGCCGGGCGCCATCTGGCGTTCTCGGGCGGTCGGCACTTCTGCCTGGGAGCCGCCCTGGCGCGCGCCGAAGGGGAAGTCGGCCTGCGCACCTTCTTCGAGCGCTTCCCGGAGGTGCGGGCCGCGGGCGCGGGAAGTCGGCGGGACACCCGGGTGCTGCGCGGCTGGTCTTCGCTGCCGGTGACACTTGGACCCGCGCGCTCGATGGCTCCCACTTAGGCTTTCGCGGGCTTTCGCGCTACACCTCGATGCGCGAACCCATGATCACCGTCCGGTCCAGCGGCAGCCCGAAGTACTCGGCGGCGTCGGCCGTGCTGTAGGACGTGGCGATGAACAGGCGCTTGCGCCACTGCGCCATGGTCGGTGCCGCACCTCTGGTCAGCTCGAGTTCCGATAGGAAGTATGAGGCGCCGTCGATGTCGATCGGGCCTTCGGTCTGTTTCGGATCAAGCAGCCGCAGCACGTTTGGCACGTTGGGTGTTTCCATGTACCCGAATCGTGCGGTCAAATGGACGATCCCGTCGGTGGCGTAGCCGAGAGCGTCGACGTCCGTCCGCTCGGAGTCGGGTACCCGCGGCACCGGCAGGGTTTCGATCGCCATGATGACCACCTGTTCGTGCAGCACGCCGTTGTGCTTTACGGTGGCGCGCATCGCAAGCGGCGCGGTTTCGTTGCCGCGGTTGAGGAATATCGCCGTGCCGGGAACCCGGATCAGCGGTGGCTCGCGGTCGGCGAGGCTGTCGACGAACTCGCGCAGCGGTCCTTCCGCCTGTTCCCGTGCGCGCGTGACGATTTCACGTCCGCGCTGCCAGGTGGTCATCACGGTGAACGCGATGATGGCGATGAGCAGCGGAAGCCACGCCCCATGAATGAGTTTGGTCAGGTTGGCCGCCACGAACATCAGATCCACCAGCAGCAGAGCTCCCCCGCCGGGAATGATCAGCCACAACGGCGTCCCCCATTTGCTGCGCGCGATGTAGAGGAACAGCAGCGTGGTGATGGTGATCGTTCCGGTGACCGCCATGCCGAACGCGAACGCCAGCGCAGCGGAGCTGCGAAACGCGAAAACCAAGGTGAGCACCGACACCATCAAGAGTCCGTTGACCCACGGAACGTAGATCTGCCCGATGGTCGACTCCGAGGTGTGGGCGATTCGCAGACGCGGCAGATAGCCCAGCTGGGCGGCCTGTGCAGCCACCGAGAATGCCCCGGTGATCACGGCCTGCGACGCGATCACGGTCGCGGCGGTGGCCAGCAGCACCGTCGGCAACCGAGCCCAGTCCGGGGCGAGCAGAAAGAACGGCGCACTGAGCGCGCCTGGGTTGCCGAGCAGCAGCGCCCCCTGCCCCAGATAGCTCAGTGCGCAACCGGGCAGCACAAGAAACAGCCAGCCCCAGGTGATTGGGCGCCGCCCGAAGTGGCCCATGTCGGCATAGAGCGCCTCGGCGCCGGTCACCGAGAGCACGACGGCGGCCAGTGAGAAGAACGCGATGTGAAAGTGGGAGACCATGAACTCCACGGCGTATAGCGGCGAGAGCGCCTTGAGAATTTCGGGATGCTCGGCGACCGCGGCCACTCCGAACGCGCCGATCGCGGTGAACCACACGATCATCACCGGCCCGAACAAACGCCCAACGGTGGCCGTGCCATGACGCTGCACGGAGAACAGCGCCAGAATGATCACTGCGGTGATCGGAACTACCCAGGTATCTAGTTGTGGCGCAACCACTTTGATGCCTTCAACCGCGGACAGCACTGAGATGGCCGGGGTGATCATGCTGTCGCCGAAGAACAGCGCGGCCCCGATGAGACCCAGGGCGGTCAGCGCGGCCACTACGCGGTGTCTACCTCCGCTGCTCCAGCGAGAGAACAGCGTTATGAGCGCCATGATGCCGCCCTCACCGTCGTTGTCGGCCCGCATCACCAAGCTGACGTAGGTCAGCGTCACGATGATCATCACCGACCAGAAGATCAACGAGACAACGCCGTAGACGTTGTCGGTGCTCATCGGCACCGGGTGCGGGTCCGCCGGATTGAACACCGTCTGGATCGTGTAGATCGGACTGGTGCCGATGTCGCCGAATACGACGCCGAGTGCGCCGACCACCGCACTGGCCGCCTTGGCCGGGCCATGCCGTTCCGCGCCGACGACGGTATGAGACAGCGACGTAGGGCCGGAACTTGTTTGCACGGCAGGTTCCCTCGTTTCGGCGGCGGCTGATCGATCGTACTGTGCCGGTCGGCTCAGGTGCCGACCGAACCAGTCCAGCAGTATGCGCCGGCGCCGTTGACAGGTGTGCTGCGGCCGGGTGTTATTGGCGACTATGACTGAGGTCTCTACGAATACGGTCGAGGCGGCGGCGGTTCTCGGGCTGTGGCAGGCGCTTTCGCGGCGGGATTGGGAGGCGGTCGAGACGTTCTTGGCCCCGGACTGCCTGTACGTCGACATGCCGATGCCCGCCGTGTCGGCCCGCGGTCCCGAGGACATCGTCAAGCGGCTCAAGATTGGACTCGCGCCGCTGGCCGGCTACGAAAACCATGGCGGGTTGCTGCTGTCCGACGGTCCCGACGTGATGTACGAGCACTCCGAGAAATGGACGTTCGAGACAGGCGAGCAGGGCGTGCTCAGGTTCGTCAGCGTGCACCGGGTCGTCGACGGCAAAATCGTGCTCTGGAAAGACTATTGGGACATGAACAGCCTCGTCAGCTTTGCTCCGCCCAGCCATTTCGAGAACCTGGCAACCGGGGACACCAGCTGGGTATTCGACGCGACAGGCCTAGTCTGACGCTGTTATCGAGGCGTCGCCGCGGCCGCATGCCAGACTCGCAGGCATGGACGCAGCGATGTCGGCCTACCGGCGAATGCGCGCGGCGCATCTCGGCGCAGTTCAAGCCAGCCTGGTTGACCATGTCGCGCGGCTGGATTGGTCACGCGAACAGATCGAGAACTACCGAGATCACCGGCTGCGCGCCCTGCTGACCTACGCGCGGGAGCGGTCGCCGTTTCACGCGCGACGGCTCGGGTCGCTCGACGCGTCGCGTGCCACCGTAGCCGACCTGGCGTCGCTGCCGTTGATGACCAAGCAAGTTGCCGCACCCGGCCTGGACCGCGCCAGCGCGGAGCGGATTCTCCTTGAACAGCAATGGTTTTCGTATACCGCTGCCGATCAGCAGATCTTCAGCTCGGGCGGATCCAGCGGGGTGCGCGGTGTCTATGTGTGGGATTGGCAGTTCTTTGTCTCGGCAGCGTGCCTGGCCTGGCGAATACAGGCCCGGGAAGAGCAACGGGCGCCTGCCCTTTCGGGCCCGGCCCGGCTCGCCGTGCTCGAGGCCGGCATTCCGCCGCACGCCAGCACACCGCTGTTCGACATCCCCACCGTCGCAGGCATGCAGACAGTGGTGATCGCCGCGGGCTCGCCGTTCGACGAGGTGCTGGCCGCGGTTGCCGACGCACACCCCACCCACCTGGTCGGCTATCCGTCGGTGATCGGACGGTTGGCCCGCGCTGCGCTCGCCCGCGACCTACGGATCAGACCGGTGCGGGTGAGTACCAACTCGGAGCCGCTGCTCGACGAGGACCGCGACGCGATCGTCGAAGCGTGGGATCCCGTGATCCACAACGTGTGGGGCTCCACCGAAATCGGGGTCCAGGTGGTGGGTTGTGGGCTTGGCGAGGGCCTGCACGTGTGCGAGGACGAAGTCATCCTGGAACGCGTCGACGATGGCGGGGCGCCCGTCGGCCCGGACGAACCAGCGGCACGGACGCTGGCCACCGGTCTGGCGAACCGGACGTTCCCATTCATCCGCTACGACCTCGGCGATCAGGTGGTGTCGCTGGAAGGCCGTTGCGGATGCGGGAGCGCCTTCGCGCGCATCGCCGTCGGCGGACGACGCGACGACGACTTCCGGTACGGCCCAATCCTGGTTCCGCCCATCGCTTTTCGCCATGTGCTGGGCACCGATCCCCGCGTGACGGAGTACCAGATCACCCAAACCCCGCTAGGTGCCGACATTCTGGTGGTTGCGACGGCGGAGCAGCCGGATATCCAAGCGCTGACTACGGCATTGATCACCGCAATACGCAGATACGGACTGCCTGACCCGGTGATTCAGGTCGCGGTGGTCGACGGTCTGCGGCGTCACCAAGCCAGCGGGAAACTGCGGCGGTTCATCGCGCTTTAGCGCCGTATACCGGGCCTCCAGCGGATCGGCCCGCCCGAGCCTGCGCTGGTGGCGTCGAGCCTGCGCTGGCTGCGCCGAAATGCGCGGCAGGCTAGCCCTGGATGCAGACTCGACGCGGGAAGCATCGAGGCGGGAAACAGCACCAGCACTAAGACTCGACGAGCCGCTTGAGGCTTTTCAGCGTCTCGGCCACGTTGCGGCCCACCTGACGCACCGCGATCCGGTCGGCGATATAGCCGAGGATGCCGCCGGGCGCCTGATACGACAGCCGGAACGTCACCTTCGTCTGGCCGTCGCCGCCATCGCGCAACCGAATCCGGCCACGCAGATTCACACCGGTGATCCCAACCCAGGCCACGTCACGGTTCTCGTCGAATTCGACCACCTCGACCAGCCCGCCCACCGGGACAGAGCCGATCTTCCAGTGCACGGTGTAGCGGGCGCCGACACCTGGCGGGTGGTCGTTGGCGGTCTCCCATCGTTCCAGGCTCGTCATGAACGACGGGTAGCGGTCCGGATCGCTGACCACCTTCCAAACCGCGTCGCGGTCCGCGTTGATCACACAGCGGCGTTCGACGCGCATCAGCCGATCACCGGGAATCTGCGCCTGGCCGCCATCCGGTCGACGGCGCCCTGCAGGCTGGCCATCACCTTGTCGTGCACGGCCTGGTCGTCACCGTCGACCTCGATCGGCTCCTGCACTTCGATCACGATCTTGGTCGGCAGCGGAATGTGCCCTGCCAGGTCGCTGATGTTCAGGCCCCACGGCAATGCCAACGATATCGGAATGCTCTTGAGCCGCAACAACTTATCCGCCATCAGCAGCTTGGCAAGCCATTGCCCGCGATCGAGGAACAACGCGCTCTCCTGCCCGCCGACGCTGGCCACCGGCACGATCGGCACACCGGCTTCGCGGGCCAGCCGCACGTAGCCCATCCGCCCGCCGAAGTCCACCTTGTGCCGCTCCCAGGACGGGCGGAAGACTTCGTAATCGCCGCCGGGGTACACCAGCAGGGCCGCCCCAGACTCCAATGCCAGGCGGGCGTTTTCATGGTTGGCTGCGACGGTGCCGAACTTGCGTAGCCAGCCGAGTGGCGGCGCGGACACGACCAAGTTGTGGGCCAGCTGGTAAAACGTTGTGGGCCAGCTGGTAAAACGGCCGCTCGACCCCGAAGTAGGAGCAGAACGCCAGCGTGAAGACGAACGTATCCGGTGGTACGTTGCCCCCGCTGTGGTTGCCCACCAAGAGGACCGGCCCCTCGGCAGGGATCCGGTCCAGGCCGTCCACCTCGGCGCGGAAGTACAGCGATGCCAGCAGCCAGGTACCGGGCAGCTGGTCGCGGATGTAGTCCGGGTCGCGCTGGTCGAGGTCGGCCTTGGGTACCCGCGACACGACCTGCTTGCGCGCCCACTCCAAGACATCCCCAGCGGTTGCCATAACGGCCCTCATACCCCCAGGCGCTTGACGTCAAACCCGTAGACCCGGGCGGCGTTGTCGCGGGCGATCAGGTCCACCACCCGGATCGCGTCGGCCTCACTCCAGTCACCGCTTTCCACGAATCCACTCAGCACCCGCTGAATACCGTTGCGCCACAACACCGCACCGAGGTAATGCAACTCCGCGGGACCGAATCCGTCCGACGAGTAGACGATCTTGCCGAAGGGTGCCAGCTCCAGCAGCCGGGCGATGAAGGCGGGGGCACGAGCGCCCAGGTAGTTCACGCTCAGTCCGCCGTCGAGGTAGACGTTGTTGAAGGCCTGCGCCAAGTAGCCGGCTTCGCGCTCATAGGGATAGCAGTGCAGCAAGACGATCGGGGTGTCGCCGGACTGGCGGAGAAAATCCAGCAGATACAGCGGGTTGGTCTTGTGCAGATCGCAGTCGCGGTCGCCGAAGCCGACGTGGAACTGCAGCGGTTTGCCCAGTCGCAGGGCCTGGTGCAAGCCGAACCGCAGCAGCACCCGATCGGATAGCCGCACATCACCGCTATCGCGCCACCGAGCGGCGGCCTCGGCGACCTGTTGCCGCGATGGCTCGGTCAGGTCGCCGTCGAATCCCCCGCGGTAGGCCAGGATGGACTTGGTGCCGACCGCGCCGGCCGCGCGCCGGTGCAGCATCTCGCTGAACGCCGACGCGTAGTCGCCGGGTGTCTGTGCGGCCTGTTCGGCCACCTGCTCGAGGCGAACCACCTCATGGGCGCGGCCGCCGGACAATCGCGCCAAGTCGTCGACGCCGGCAATCTCAGTGTTGATGCCGGTATCGACCAGCCAGTCGGTCACACCGGCGGCCGGCAGGAACAGGCGGGCCACTTCGGCTTCGTCAAGTCGGCTGCGTCGGTCCCAATACGCTTGTGGTTCAGCGTGTCTCGGCAGACCCAGCAGCGGGCTGCAGTGGTTGCGCACCGCGAAGCCGAGTTGCGAGTCGAAACCCGAGTCCGTGATGGGCTCGGTATTGGCCTCGTTGAGTGCGTTCTCGAACCGCGTCCGGTCCCCTGCCGTCAGCCAGCACCCGTGCACGTGTTGATCGATGAGGGCGACTGTGGTGACGTGTTGGGCCAGCTCGTTCACAGGCTCCAGGCCATTCGGAACTTGTCGGCCAATGGCTCCGGGCGCAGCTTGGCGTAACGCTCCTGTTCCAGCCGTCGCACCGCGACCACCATGTCGACGGCGGCATCGCCGAGTATCCCGCGAACCAGCCGTGAATTGTCAAGTGCCGCAATGGCTTCAGCTTGAGCTTCGGGCAGGCGCAGGATGCCGGCCCGCTCCCGGTCGGAATCGGAGAGCGTGGCCGGGTCCCTCGTCGTTTCCGGTGGAAGCTTCAAGTCGGCTTTGATTCCGTCAAGGGCCAACCCGAGAATCACCGCCGACGCCAGGTACGGGTTGGCCGAGGCGTCGACAACCTTCACTTCGACGTTGCCGCCATGTGGGCTGCCGGGACCACCCTGGACGAATCGCACCGCGGCCTCTCGGTTCTCGATGCCCCAGCACACATACACGCCCGCCCAGTTTCCTGGACACAGCCGCAAACCCGAGACGATCGATCCGCACAGGATGCCTTGGGCCTCACGCAATCCGCGCAGCACCCCCATCACCGCGCTCTCCCCCGCCGGGGTCATGCCGGCTACCCCGCTCCCGCCCGAGAACAGCGGGCCGTCTGCGGTGCTCAGTGAAAAGTGCTGGTGCGCACCGGATCCGACGCTGTCGGCGAAGGGCGCCGGGGACAGGCTGACGCGCAGTCCGTGGCGGCGGGCGGCGCGGCCGATGATCAGGCGGGTCAGTACCAACTGGTCGGCCGCGGCCACCGGAGGCATTGGCGACAACGAGATTTCGAATTGATTCGCCCCGTATTCGGGATGGAACTGCTCGATACCGACACCGGCCGCGGCGGTCGCGGCGTTGACATCGCGGACGAAATCCTCGTGCTCGAGTACCCCGGCCAGTCCGTACTGTGCCCAGAGCGTCGAAGGCAGCCGCTCACCGTCCGGATCCACGAGCAGGAACTCGATTTCGTGGCCGACCACCGCCTCGATGCCGGCTTCGGCAAGGGCGGCCTCGACCCGCTGCAGTGTTCCGCGGGTGCAGGCCGGTACCGGGGTGCCGTCCTGCTCGAAGAAGGCGCCGGGAGCCCACGCGAGCCCGTCGCCGATCATTCGTAGCGCCGAGAGGTCGATGCGGATGCGCTGGTCCCCGACGACGCCGACCTGCTCGGTGAACGCGATGCCGGTCTGGTCGATGGCGAAGGCATGCCACGAGGGACTGGCACCCAGGCCGGGATCGGCGAAGGTGTTGGTCCGACGGATCGGCACCGTCTTGGCCTGGGTGAGCCCGGCGGGGTTGACGACGGTGCCGATCACCGTGTCGACGCCTTCGGCCTCCAATTGGGCGATCGCCGCGGCGGCGAGGGGCGTGGCACCCGTCATGGTTGTGCGATCAAGCGCGGCTGGGCAGGGTCAGCATGCAGGCCTGGCCGATGTCCAGGGTTCGCAGCATCCTGCCCATGCCGAGCCACAGCGCGCACGACAGCGCCAGGTCGGCGAGTAGTTCTTCGGAGAAGTGCTCGCTGCACCGGGCCCAGAAGTCCTCGTCGTCGCGTAGCTTGGTGTGCTCGGTGGCGAAGCGGTGGGCGAATTCGGCGGCCAGGCGTTCTTGTTCGCTGTACCCCGGCCAGGTGCGCCACTCGGTGGCGTGCCAGTACAGCTCTTCGTCGACCCCGGCCGTCGGCCCGTCGGCGTCGCGGGTATTCAGGCAGACGACGCATTCGTTGTGATGAGCGATCACCGCCCTGGCGAGTTCGCGAGTGCGCAACGGCAGCCGATTCTTGGTGTAGACGGCCTGGCTGAACTTCGCGATCGCGCCGCCCAGATCGGGTGATTTGGTGGCCCAGCTGTAGACGTCGTCGTCAGCGAATTGTCCGATGCGGCTCATGGGCGTGATGGTACGCCCGGCCCACCGGACTGCCGGAGCCTGTTGCCGGGCAGTGCCACCGTGGGCGCGTCGTCGTGCCAATCACGTTGGGCCAGAACGCGATGCGCGATGCGCTGCAGGGCGGCTTCGACCTCACGGCGATCCGGGCGGCCTTGGAACCCGGGCGAGCGGGACAGCTTGTCGACGATCCAGGCCAGTAGCAGCGAATACACGTAGTCGACCTGCTGGCGTCCGGCGCGGGTCAGCCACATCGCATCGCCGTCGCGTTGCAGGTACCCGGCGGCGGCCAGCCGGGCGAAGGTGGGGTCCAGAACCTCGAAGGGCAGCCGCTGGTATTCGGCGATGTCGGTGAGCCGCGCGGTCCCGTAGAGCTGCGCAAAGCGATAGGTGCGCATGACGCCCCACAGGCCCGCGACGTCGAGTCGGCAATCCGGCCGCATGGCGATGCTGCGCAGGCGTACCCCGGGCTCGCCGCGCAACAGCCGCGCGATCGCGTTCTCCAGCATCCGCTCCGGTGTCTCGGGGTTGGGCATGCCGAAACCGTCGCCCAAATCGACTGCGCTGTTATGGATGTCGCGCAGCGGAACCTCGCGCAAGAACAGGGCCAGGATAAAACCGACGGCGGCGACCGGGGCCGCGCACAAGAACACCTGAGTCAGCGATTGGGAGTAGGCCGCGACGATCGGGGCCGCCACGCTGTGGGGCTGCCGGTGCAGGGCCGCCGGGGAACTGACCGCGGCGGCGGGTGCACCGCTGGCCGCGAGTGCCGCACCCATCCGGTGGTTGAGGAAGTTGACGAACAGCGTGCCGAATATCGCGGCACCGAACGAGCTGCCGATGGTGCGGAAGAACGTCACTCCCGATGTTGCCATGCCGAGGTCCTCGAAATTCGAGGTGTTCTGCACGATAAGGACCAGGACCTGCATGGACAGCCCGATACCGGCGCCCAGGACGAGCAGGTAGAGCGACTGCACCAGGGCCGGCGTCGACACCTCCATCGTCGACATCAGCAGGAAGGCGACGGCCATCAGTGCGGTACCGGTCACCGGGAAGATCTTGTATCGGCCGGTGCGGCCGACCAGGGTGCCGCTGCCGGTCGAGGTGATCAGCATGCCGATCACCATCGGCAGCGTGCGCAGGCCCGAGGTGGTGGCCGAAACCCCGTCCACGTACTGCATGTACGTCGGGAGGAAGGTCAGCGCGCCCAGCATCGCGAACCCCACCACGAAGGCCAGCACGCAGCAGACGGTGAACACCGGGCTCGCGAACAGCCGGATCGGCAGGATCGGCTCAGAGACCCGGTTTTCCACCCACACGAAGACGCATAGGGCCACGACGGCACCGGCGAACAGGCCCACGATCGTCGCCGAGCCCCATGGGTAGCGGGTGCCGCCCCAGCTGGTGGCCAGGGTCAGGCCGGTCGCGCCCAGCCCGACGAACACGATCCCCAGGTAATCGATCACCGGTTTGCTGGCCGCTGTCAGCTCCGGAATAGCGGCCGCCGCCACCATGATGACCACCACCGAGACCGGCACGTTGATCCAAAACGCCCACCGCCAGGTCAGGTAGTCGGTGAAGTAGCCGCCCAGCAGTGGTCCGACGACGGTTGTCACGCCGAAGACCGCGCCCAAGATGCCCTGGTAGCGGCCGCGCTCCCGTAGCGGGACGACCTCACCGATCAACGCGCTGGCGGTGACGGTGATCGCGCCGCCGCCGATGCCCTGCAACGCCCGCGACCCGACCAGCATGGTCATCGACTGCGCCAGCCCGCACAACACCGAGCCCGCCAGGAAGCACAGCACGGCGGCTTGGAACACCCGCTTGCGGCCGAACAGATCGCCGAGCTTGCCGACCAGCGCGGTGACGATCGTCGAAGCCAGCAGGTAGCTCGTCACCACCCACGATTGATGTCCGGCGTCGCCCAGATTGGCCACGATGGTCGGTAGCGCGGTGGCGACGATGGTCTGGTCCAGCGCCGCCAGCAGCATTCCCAGCACGATCGCCAGGAAAATGAGGTTGCGCCGCTGAGGACTGATGAAGGCGCTGCTGGGGGCGGAATCCGCGGCCTGCGACTCCGCGACCGCGGCTGCTTTCGAGGCCGTCATCCCTGCCTTCCCGTCGGCGTCCGATGCTAACGGGTACCCAGCAGCCGCCTAGCTGGACGGGCGCGGGTCAGCTCGGCGGACGGGAGACGCATTGGGCCGAGTAGAGCTCCTCTCCGAGCTTGTCCATCAACTCCAGCTGGGTCTCCAGGTAGTCGACGTGGATCTCCTCGTCGGCGACGATCTTCTCCAGCAGGGTGGCGCTGGTGCTGTCCTGCTTTTCGCGGCACATGATGATCCCGGGCTTGAGACGGTTCAGCACGTCGTATTCGATGGCCAGGTCTGCCTCGAACTGCTCGCGCAGCGTCTGGCCCACCCGTAGTGACCCGATCCGCTGGTAGTTCGGCAATCCGTCCAGTATCAAAATGCGGTCGGTGATCGCCTCGGCGTGCCGCATCTCGTCGAAGGATTCGGCGCGGGTGTGCTCGGCCAACTCGGTGAAACCCCAGTTGTCCTGCATCTTGGAGTGCAAGAAATATTGGTTGATAGCGGTGAGTTCGCTGGTCAATTGTTCGTTCAGCAGGCGCAAAACATCCGGATCACCTTGCATGACCACTCCTAGGCTGTGAGGGCTGTCGATGTCGAACTGCGGCAGATGGGCTGGGCTGGAGCACCATCTCGCCGGCCTATGGCCCGCCGGCGTGCCGATCTCAATCTAGTCCAGCAGCGCGGCCTCGGCGCGCGCTTTCACCCGCCTTCGGCGCGTCATGCGAAGGCGACGATTCGGTCACGTGTCGTTACTTAGGTTAGACTCCGCTAACCTACTTAGGATAGACTTCACTAATATGCGGTCCGTTCCAATCGGCAGTTTCGCCTAGGGGTTTGGATGTACGTGTGCCTGTGCGTCGGGGCCACCAATCAGACGGTGTCCGACTGCGTGGCCCGTGGTGCATCGACGTCCAAGGAGGTGGCCGCCGCCTGTGGGGCCGGCGCTGATTGCGGGCGCTGCCGCCGGACATTGCGGGCGATCATCGCCGCCGCGGCCCAGCTGGAGCGGGCCGGCTAGTTCGTCTCTCACCTGACTCGCCGAACGTGGGCTCCCCCGCGTTCGACGCGGTTAGCGACTCTTGTTGAAGTCCGCCAGCGCGGCGGCATTGGCCTGGGCGCCCATCAGCTCGGCGAAGTGCGCGTTCTCCCGCGCGGTGGCGGCCAGGATTTCCGGGCGAACCGGCTCGACGATCGTGTGCTTGACCGCCATCAGGCTGGAAATCGGCCGGGCCGCAAGCACTTCCGCGTGCCGACGGGCTTCGGCCAGCAGCTCGTCGGGCTCGCAGACCCGCCACACCAGGCCCATTCGCAACGCCTCTCGCGCGTCAACCCACTCCGAGGACATCAACAACCAGGCGGCGTTCTGCCGGCCCACCAGCTGCGGCAGCAGGTACGACGACGCCGCCTCGGGCGCCACCCCCAGGCTGGTGAACGGGCATTTCAGCCGCGCCGTCGACGACATGAACGCCAGGTCGGCGTAGCCGAGGATAGTGGCGCCGATGCCCACGCCGACGCCGTTCACCGCGCAGATCAGCGGCTTGGGAAAGTTGCTGAGCGCGTCGATCAAACCCGGGAAGCCGTATTTGCCCGGGGTGAAGTCGGGATCGGTGATGCGGGCCTGCATCTCGGCGAGGTCGGTGCCGGCGGAGAAGCCGCGGCCGGCGCCCGTCAGCAGTACCACCGCGACGTCCGGGTCCTCGGCGGCATCCAGCAGCGCCTGCGCGGTGGCGTCGTAGAGGGCTTCGTTGAAGGCGTTCAGTGCCTCGGGCCGGTTCAGCGTGAGGGTGCGTACCCGGTTCTCGTCGTCGATCTGCAGCATCACGAGTTGCCAACCTACCGTGCTGGCGAGCGCGGGGCTCAGCCGTTGCTGTAGACGCGGGTCGGCTCGATCAACACCACGGCACGCCGCTCCTTGGCCATCACCCGGTCGTACTCGGGCCAGTCGTCGTGGGTGCCGCCGGCGGCGGTGAACACCTCGCGCAGCAACAGCCGCAACCGGTCGGGGTCGGTCAGCCACGGCTGCGGGTCATCGGGGCCGACGAGTTCGGCGCGGCCCTCGACGGTCGCCCACTGCCAGCCGTTCTTGAATGTCACCGCCAGCTGGGGCCGCGCCCGCAGATTGGCGAGCTTGACCTTGCCGTAGGTGGTGAAGCCCAACGCAGGCTGACCGTTGCGCGGGTGCGCCAACAAGCCGACGTTGACCAGCGACGCCTGTACGGTCCCGTCGCCGCGAACCGTGGACACCACCGCCAGGCCGCTTTCCCCGGCCGCCAATGAAACCGCGTCGTCGAGTGTTGTCATGTGCGTCCTCAACTTTCGAATGGTGTCTTGAACACGTAGCGGCTGGTGGGCACCGTGTCGATGTTCTCGTTGGCGCCGAATGCAGTTGTGCTGGCAATCATCCGGCCTAGCCGGAGCTGCAGATCGTTGTCGTCGGCCGCGCCGAAGAACGCCTTCAGGTCGGTGATCGCCTCCGCGGGGAACAACTCCTCGACGATGCCCGCGATTCCCGGTGCGTCTGGGGTGAGGGCTCGCACCACCCAGTTCTGGGTGTAGCCGAAGATGGACTGCGTCTCGATGGCCACCGAGGTGTGGTCGCGCTGCCAGCGCGTGAGCCAGGTGTCCACATCCATGTCGGTGGGCCGGCGCAGCAGCGCGATGTTGGCCAAACCCGGTGTGCGCGAGCCGGTTTCGGCGTGCGGGGCGGGCATCGGGACCGACTCGGTGACCAGGTAGGCGGCCAGCTGTTCGCATTCGGCGGCCAGCAGGTCCAACGCCGACGTCACCTGGTCGCCGTAGCACTGCTGGGTCCACAGGCTCACTACCGCAGCCACCGGCGGGTCCAGCGTCGTCAGTGTCATCAGCGAGTGGCGCACCGCGTCGTCGCGGACGTTCACGGCCAGCCCGCGCAGACCCAGGCCCAGTAGCTCTTCGGCGACCGGGCCTCGCTGGCGGGCGCACCAGTCGTCGTCCGGGTCGGCGCGCCTGAGCACGACGATTACCTTCTCCATAGGGCCGAACTTACATTCGCCGCAGGAAGGGAACTGACGGTTGAGCGCATCCTGGGTCGAGCACGCGATCTGGTGGCAGGTCTATCCGCTGGGTTTCGTCGGTGCGTTTCCCTCATCGGAGCCGCCCGCGCCAGGTGAACACCGCCTCCGACGACTCGCCGACTGGTTCGACCACGCCATCGAACTGGGTGCATCCGGGATTGCGTTGGGGCCGATATTCGCTGCTCGCACCCATGGCTATGACACCACCGACCACTACCGCATCGACCCCCGGCTGGGCGACGACGCCGACTTCGACCACCTGATCGCCGAGGCTCGCCGTCGCGGCCTGCGGGTGCTGCTCGACGGGGTGTTCAACCATGTCGGACAGGACTTCGCCCGCTACCGAGAGGCGTCGCACACTGCGGCAGCGGCCCGCTGGTTTCGCGGGCGGCCGCATGGTTTCCACACCTTCGAAGGCCACTCCGAGCTGATCACCCTCAACCACGACAACGCCGAGGTTGCCGACTACACCGTGGACGTGATGTCGCACTGGCTGGGCCGCGGCGCCGACGGCTGGCGACTGGATGCGGCTTACGCTGTGCCGCAATCGTTTTGGGCAGCCGTACTGCCGCGGGTGCGCGAGCACCATCCCGATGCCTGGTTCGTCGGCGAGCTCATTCACGGCGACTACGCCGCGGTGGTCGAGAGCGCGGGCTTCGACTCGGCCACTCAATACGAACTGTGGAAGGCGATCTGGAGCAGCCTCAACGACGGTAACTTCTTCGAGCTGGACTGGGCGCTGCAGCGGCACAACGACTTTCTGGCGACGTTCGCCCCACTGACGTTCATCGGCAATCACGATGTCACCCGGATCGCCAGCCGCCTCGAGCGCGCCGAGCATTTGGCCCACGCGCTGGTGATCCTGCTGACGGTCGGCGGAGTGCCCAGCGTGTACGCCGGTGACGAGCTGGGATTCCTGGGCGTCAAGGAAGACCGGTACGGCGGAGACGACGCGGTGCGCCCGGAGTTCGGTTCTCCCCCACTGCCATTGGACGATGCCGGCGCGAAAGTGTGGGCCCTGCACCAGTATCTGATAGGACTGCGACGTCGGCATCCATGGCTGCATGCGGCGTCGACCACCGCCCTGCGGCTCGACAACCGGCATTACGTTTATCGGACGAGCCGCGCCCAGGATGCGCTGCTGGTCGCCCTCAACGTCGATCACCAGCCCATGCACCTGGTACTGCCTGAGCTGGGCGTCGCGCACGCAGAGGTGCTGGCCGGCTCAACGGCACCCCCGCAGCAGGTTGTCCACGAGGTGGTCGTCGAGGCGCACGGCTGGCGGATCCTGCGGCCCAGTACCCGTTGAAACACGGACCGGCAGCAGTTGACCGGCTCACCGGGACAACACGTTATATTCAGGCGGTGATCAGCGGCGACCCGCTGAGCGGGCGCGATGGCGAACTCGCGGTCATCCGTCGGGCGCTGAGTGCGGGCGGAAGACACAACGGTGTCGTGATCGTCGGTGCCGCGGGGGTGGGTAAGACCCGCCTCGCTCGCGAAGTCCTGCATTCCGCAGAAGCCGCCGGGCAGCGCACCAATTGGATCGTCGGAACCGAATCGGCCCGGTCGCTACCCCTCGGCGCGTTTGCGGCATCGCTGAGCGCGTCCGTGTCCGAGCCGATGCAAGGCGTACGCCATCTCGTCAAATCCTTTGTCGCGCAACAGCGGCAGGGCCGCGTGCTGATCGGCGTGGACGATGCGCACCTGCTCGACGGGTTATCGGCGCACGTGGTGCATCAACTCGCGCAGTCGGGTGCCGGGCGGCTGCTGGTGACCGTTCGTAGCGGCGCGGGCGAGCCGGACGCCGTGACCGCGCTGTGGAAGGACGGCCTGCTGGAGCGCCTGGATCTCGAGCCGCTCTCGGAACATGCGACTCGCGACGTGATGGAAGCGGACCTCGGCGGCCCAGTCGACACCCGCAGCGCCCGGCGGATGTGGAAATTGACCGCCGGCAATGCCCTATTCTTGCGCCAGCTCGTCAAGGACCAAGCCGCGGCGGGCAAGTTTCGCCAAGTGGCCGGAGTGTGGATGTGGGACGAAGGGATCGCGGTTTCGGCCAATGTCAGTGACATGGTGGGCCGCGAGATGGGCCGGCTCAGCGCGGGCGTCGCGGCCGTGGTCGACACCCTCTCGCAAGGGGAGCCACTGAGCGTCGACGTGTTGTGCGACGTGGTGCAGCGGCGTGATCTCGAGCGGGCCGAAGAGCTTCGCCTGGTCTCGGTGGAGCGCGTGGGCGGGTTGCTGACTGCGCGGCTGGCACATCCCCTGTTCGGTGAAATCCGCCGGGCGACCGCCGGCGAGATGTACCTGTCGAGGATTCGCGGCAAGCTGGCGCGGCGCCTCGAAAAGGATCCCGACGCCGACACCTACGCGACGGTGCGCCGGGCGTTGCTGGTTCTGGAATCCGACTTGCCGCCCGACCCGCAACTGTTTCTGACGGCGGCTCGCGCGGCGATGACGTCGCTCGATCTCGAGTTGGCGGATCGGTTCGCTCGCGGCGCCGCGGATGCCGGTGCCGGCGAAGCCGTTGGTTTGCGAGCGATGAATCTTGCGATGCTGGGACGGGGTGCCGAGGCGGAACGGATCTTGTCGGGCATGACGTTCGACGACGATGCCGATCGGTATCACTGGACGACCGTGCGCGCGGCGAATCTGACGTGGATGCTGGCACGACCGGCGGACGGCGCGGCGCTGCTCGCAGAGATCCCCGAAACCCCGGAACGGGCCGCCGTCGACGCGTGCCTCGACGTGATCTCGGCGCGCTGCGCCAGTGCTGAGCAAAAGGCAAGGGCCGCACTGGATTCCGATACGTTACCGGATTTCCACGCGATGATGGCGGCGGTGGCACTGACCATGGCGCTGGGCGCGTTGGGCCGCGTGGACGGGCTGGCCGCCGTAGCTGACGACGCTCTGCGGCGCGCGACCACTTCGTTTCTGGCATCGCCGATGCGGTTCTGGTTCGGCGGTGTTTACGCGCGCGCGTGCCGGTTGACCGGTCGAATCGCCGAATTCGCCGCATTCGCCGACAAGCTGGCCGATACCGCACGAGACGTGCCTGGCGTCGCATACGCCAACCTGGCGCTGCTGCTGGGCAATGTCGCCCTCATGCGCGGGGAGGCTTCGCGCGCCGTCCGGTTTTTGCACGAGGCACTAGCCGGTGCGGAGAACCACAGTGTCACAACGGGTTTGCGGGCCGCCAGCTGTTTTGCGCTGGCGGAGGCACACGCAAAGCTCGGGCAGGCGGAGGAGGCCGCTGCGGGTCTCGCCCAGGCTCGGGTGCCGGACGATTACGTGTTCATGCAGACCGCATGGGCCATCGCGCAGGGATGGGCATCGGCGTCGGCCGGTTCATTGTGCGAGGCGGTTGCCATTGTCCAGCGTGCCCAACGCGAGGCGCGCCTGCGTGAGCAACCCACCCACGAGCTGGCCTGCATTCAGGCCGCCGCGCAGTGGGGTGACGGCTCGGGGGCGGCCCGAGCTCGAGAATTGGCCGGGTGCTTATCCCTGCCGATCGCGAATGTCATAGCCGCGCACGCAGAATCGTTGCATGCCAACGATGGCGAGGGGCTGCTCAGGGTCTCTGCCGAGTACCAAGCGCTCGGTGACCGGGCCACGGCCGCCGACGCTGCCGCGCAGGCCGCGGCGGTACTGACCGTCGGCCAGCATCGCCAGCGCGGGCTGTACGCCGCGGCGATCGCACAAAAGCTGGCCGAGGAGTGCGGCGGGCTGTGCACGCCCGCCCTACGCTGCCCGCCGGGTGTGCCGCTGACCGGGCGCCAGCGCGACGTGATCGAGCTGGTGGTCGCCGGGCTGTCCAACCGCGAGATCGCCGACCGGCTGGTGATGTCGGTGCGCACGGTGGAAGGCCATGTGTACCGAGCCTGCCAGCGGGTGGGCGCGAAGACCCGCGACGAATTGGCAGCGGTGATCCGGCGCGGTGTCCCCGAATGACGGCGGTCAGGCCGCGTCGAACGCCACGGGCAACCGCGCCGGGCCGGTGATACCGACGATCGGTTTCCACCCGGCCGGCCCGGCCCGACGCAGGTTGCGCATCCGAGAAGCCATGACGCGCAACGCTTCCGCCACTTCGCGACGCGCGAGGTTGGCGCCCAGGCAGTAATGCGCACCTGCGCCGAACGTCTGCATCGGCGCCGCTTCCGCTCGTGTGATGTCCAGCCGATCGGGATCGTCGTACACCGCGGGGTCGCGGTTGGCCGCCGCGGTGTTGCACATCACGAAGGTGCCCGCCGGGATGACGACGCCCTCCAGCTCGACGTCTTCGACCGCAATTCTCATCGCGCCGAATACGACTGGTGAATGCCGCATGATCTCCTCGACCGCCTTCGTCGCCATTTCCGGCTGCGCGGCGAGCAGTTCCCACTGATCCGGGTGATCGCACAAGGCGTCCACCGCGGCGGCCACTTGGTTGCGCGTGGTGTCTGTGCCGGCCATCAGCAGGCCCGCGGCCAGCATGCGCAGTTCCTCGCGCGTGAGCCGATCGCCCTGGTCTTCGGCGCGGATCAGATCAGAGATCAGGTCGTCGGTGAGCGACCGCCGTCGCGCGTCGACCATGGCGTCGATGTAATCGTCCAATTCACCCCAGGCGGTGAGGATTTCGTCCTGATGTTCTGGGACGTTCCAGCTGAACAATTTGAAAAAGTCGTCGGCCCACGCGGAGAAGCGCAGCCAGTCCTCGCTGGGAGCGCCGAGCAGCGCGGAGATGACCGGTACCGGGTACGGGCGCGCGATATCGTCGACGACCTCGCACCGTCCGTCGGCCAGCAGCGGCTCGATGAGTCTGGTGATGATCTCGACGATCGTGGTGTCCAAGGCCGCAACCGCACGCGGGGTAAATGCTTTGGACACCAGTCGGCGCAGCCGGGTGTGCTCGGGACCGGTGAGGCTGAGCAGGCTCGTGATCGCCCGCTCCCATAACGGCCCCGAGGTGATGCCTTGCGCTTCGAGGCCCAGGTCGGGCGGGGTGCGGAACCGGGAATCCCGCAAGGCGGCACGGACTAGTTCGTAGCCGAGAATTTCGGGACCGTGCGCACCCATCGCAATGGGCCCTTGTCGAAGCGCAGTCCGCAGGCTGCGGTGCGCCTCTTCGGGACTGCCGGCTTCTTCGTACGCGACGGTCGGTAGGTCGGCATCGAACACGCTGGGACGGCTGCGTGCGGCGACGACGGTCATGGTGATCCTCCGGGTCCAGTTGGCCCCATGCTCGATCCGATCGGAGGATCGCCGCTAGCGTAGTGAGCTACTCGACTCCCGGGCACTCTTTAACTGAGGCCCAGCCGCCGCAGGGTCAGCGCGTCCTGCTCGCCGCCGTAGTACTTGTCGAGCAGTTCGACGAATTCCTGGTTGTCTTCGGTGGCGCGGGCGAACAAGGTCATCGACGAGCACAACTTGAGGTCGTCAGGCGAACCGAAGATCTCGCTGATCGAGCGGCCCTGCACCTGGTTGACCAGCCGAGTGCACTCGCGCAGGCGCGGCCCGAGCAGCTCGTGACGCAGATACTCCCGGGCTTCCTCGAGTGAGGCGATGCCATACCGGGCCGCCATCGGGCTGCTGCCGAGGCCGCGCAGTTGCGGGAAGATGAACCACATCCAGTGACTGCGTTTTCGTCCGCTGCGCAATTCGTCGACGACGCTGGAGTAGATCCGGGCCTGTGCGTCGACGAAGCCCTGCAAATCGAAGCGGTCGGTTGCCGATCCCATAGTGATTACGGTTGCACACATGGCGGTCAAACGACGAGTGCCCAGAGTCAACGATCTGGCGCCGCTCATTCAGTTCAAGCGTCCCGAGTTCAACCGCACCAAGCGCCGCCTCGACGCCGCGGTGACCATCGAGGACCTGCGGCGCATCGCCAAACGGCGCACCCCCAAGGCTGCTTTCGACTACACCGACGGCGCCGCCGAAGACGAGCTGTCGCTGCAGCGTGCCCGACAAGCCTTCCGGGACATCGAGTTTCACCCCACGATCCTGCGCGACGTCACCAACGTGTGCACCGGATGGTACGTCCTGGGCCAGCCCGTGGTGTGGCCGTTCGGCATTGCGCCGACCGGGTTCACCCGGTTGATGCACACCGAAGGTGAGATTGCCGGCGCTCGGGTGGCCGCCGCGGCTGGGATCCCGTTCGCGCTGTCCACCCTGGCCACCTGTGCCATCGAAGACGTGGTGACCGCGGTTCCGCAGGGCCGCAAGTGGTTTCAGCTCTACATGTGGCGAGACCGTGACCGCTCGATGGCGTTGGTCAAGCGCGCCGCCGATGCGGGCTTCGACACCTTGCTCGTCACCGTCGACGTTCCGGTTGCCGGCGCCCGGTGGCGCGACGTTCGCAACGGGATGTCGATCCCACCGGCGTTGACGCTGCGCACCGTGCTCGACGCGCTGCCGCACCCGCACTGGTGGTTCGACCTGTTCACCACCGAGCCGCTGGCGTTCGCATCGCTGGACCGCTGGTCCGGAACGGTTGGCGAGTACCTCAACACCATGTTCGACCCCAGTGTCACGTTCGACGATCTGGCCTGGATCAAGGACCAGTGGCCAGGCAAGCTCGTGGTCAAGGGAATTCAGACGCTCGACGATGCCCGCGCCGTCGTCGATCGCGGCGTGGACGGCATCGTGTTGTCCAATCACGGTGGTCGCCAGCTCGACCGGGCGCCGGTGCCTTTCCACCTGTTGCCGACGGTCGCCCGCGAATTAGGTAAGGACACCGAGGTTTTGCTGGACACCGGCATCATGTCCGGTGCTGACATCGTCGCTGCGGTAGCACTGGGAGCGCGCTGCACGCTGGTCGGCCGGGCCTACCTCTATGGGTTGATGGCCGGCGGCGAGGCCGGCGTCAGGCGTGCGATGGAGATTCTGCAGAGCGGCATCACCCGGACGATGGCGCTGCTCGGCGTTACCTGCCTCGAGGAACTGTCACCCAAGCATGTGACTCAGTTACGCCGCCTGGTGCCCGGTTAAACGCGGCGAGCAGACACAAAATCCCCGATTTCGTCGGCGTGTCGCAGGCTTTCGCGGGTGCTCGGCTGGCTAAAGGCACCGGTGTCGTCCAGCCCGGCCAGCTTGCGCCACGATTGGATGGCGTGGCGGGTGAAGTCCACTATCCGGCTGGAAACGGTGCCTTCGGAGCCCAGCGCGTGGGCGTTGATCGCAGCAAGCGCCACCTGATCTGCCGTCGACCAGACGTTTCTCGCGGCGGTCGACTCGTGCGCGGCCCGCAGGGCATACCGGCTCGCGGTCGGCGGATCGGTGTCGAGCGGCCGGGAAGCGCGGTCGGCGGCGTCCCAGTCGGCGAACGGTGGCATTTCCCCCGACGCGGCGGCGCGGTGCAGGCCGGCAATGTCGGCGATGGCTTTGACCGTAGTGATCCTGGCAAATTTGAGCACGCCCCAGCTGGGGCTGGTCAACATTTCGGCCAGCCAGGCGTGCACGACGGTGTCGGGGACATCGGCGGTTCCCACTGTCTGCCAAGCGAGTTCGAGAGCCAGCACGGCGTTGTCCGGCGACAGATAACCGTCGGGTCCGGCCAGTCGGTCGTTGCATGCTTGAACGAGGACGCTCAGCGGGTGGGCCGAACATTCCGGAAAGTCGGTGACCTGCGCATCGCCGTTGACGTAGGAAATCACGTTCATGGCGCATCCCTTGCCCGAACCTGGCTGGTGGGATCCCTTGGCCAGCCTCAGCGGGTGAGTAATCCGATACAGGTCCATCTCGATTGGCCCCTTTCGCCTCTCGAAGCTCAGTAGGACGGTTGGTTACTCAGTCAGACGGCTGCGATGCCCGCGCCGTTCGCCGATCTTCGAGATGCGCTGCACCAGCTCTGCGATATCGCAGCTGTTCTAGGTGTTTGGTGGGTCGGCCCAGCCTGTGCGCGACCACTTGACGGATTCTCAAAAGATCCTTGAAGGATTCTTGGAACGGTGGAAAAGGCCAGCACAGCGCATCCTGACGGTCATTTGTAACCTGTTTATACGGTTACACCGTGCAGGATCAAGTGAAACCTGTCAAGATGGTTACTTGTGATCTTCGTCTATGTGAGTGGCCGCCAATGCCTGGACTTCTTCGGCACGCTCAAGCACCGAGACTCGAGTCGCGAGGAACTGCTGACGCAGCCGCAAAGCCTGTCGGACTGGGCAGTGCAGGCGGATCTGGTGGACACGGCATTCGACGTCGCCGACGATGACCTGGCCGCCGCGATCGCCCTGCGTGAAGCCGGCTACCGGACCGTCGTCGCCCGGCTCGACGGGCACGGTCCGCGCGCCGGCGACGTCATGCTGATCAACCAGTGGGCGGCCCGGCCCCGACTCACGCCGCGGCTGCACCGAAGCGGCTCGGTGAGCCGTGACGGCAGCGCCTCGCAGCTGCTCGCGACCCTCGCGGCAGATCTGCTCGACCTGCTGGCAGGCGCCGAATTTGCCAACGTCAAACGGTGTGCCCACCCGGAATGCACACGGCTTTACCTGGACTCCTCACGAGCCAAGAACCGGCACTGGTGCGGCATGAGCACCTGCGGTAACCGCGCCAAAGTCCAGGCCTTCCGGGCCCGTCAGCGCACGTTGGAAGCCCAGGACTGACGCCCAGCGTGAAGCTCGGCGCGTATCCCGTCGGGAACAAACCGGCCGCCGCCAAGGTTGAGCGCATCGGACTCAAACTTTGGAGGATTGATGGCTGAAGCCAAATCGGTGCCGGTGCTGTTCGTCACCGACACCATCGTGTTGCCCGGAATGGTCGTCCCGATCGCGCTGGACGACGCCGCACGGGCCGCGATCGACGCCGCTCAGGCGACCGAATCACGGCAACTACTGATCGCCCCCCGCCTGGAAGACCGCTACCCGTCGCACGGCGTGATCGCGAAGATCCTGCAGGTCGGACGCATCGCGGGCGGCGGCACGGCCGCGGTGGTGCGCGGTGAGCGCCGGGCACACATCGGCGCGGGCGCGTCCGGGCCTGGCGCGGCGTTGTGGGTCGAGGTGACCGAGGTCGCCGACCAAGAGGTGACCGACGAGATCAAGGCCCTGGCAGCCGAGTACAAGAAGCTGCTGCTGGCCATGCTGCAACGCCGTGAGGCCTGGCAGATCGTCGACTACGTGAACAGCCTGACCGACCCGTCGGCGCTGGCGGACACCTCGGGCTACGCGTCTTACCTGACCGATGTGCAGAAGCGCCAGCTGCTAGAGACCGCCGACGTGGCCGAGCGGCTGCGGGTGCTGATCGATTGGACCAGCTCGCATCTGGCCGAGGTCGAGGTCAACGACAAGATCGCCGAAGACGTACGCGAAGGCATGGAGAAGACGCAGAAGGAATTCCTGCTGCGTCAGCAGCTGGCCGCTATCCGTAAGGAGCTGGGCGAGGGTGAGCCCGACGGATCAGACGACTACCGTGCCCGCGTCGAAGCGGCCGACCTGCCCGAGAAGGTGCGCGAGGCCGCGCTGCGGGAGGTCGGCAAGCTGGAACGCGCCAGCGACCAAAGCCCGGAAAGCGGCTGGATCCGGACCTGGCTGGACACCGTGTTGGATCTGCCCTGGAACGTGCGGACCGAGGACTCGACGGACCTGAAGGCGGCGCGGGAGATCCTGGACGCCGACCACCACGGGCTGGAAGACGTCAAGGACCGCATTGTCGAATACCTGGCCGTGCGTACCCGCCGGGCGCAGCGCGGGCTGCAGGTCGTCGGCGGCCGCGGCTCCGGCGCGGTGATGGTGCTGGCCGGCCCGCCCGGCGTCGGCAAGACGTCACTGGGTGAGAGCGTCGCGCACGCGCTGGGCCGCAAGTTCGTGCGGGTGGCCCTGGGCGGCGTGCGTGACGAGGCCGAGATCCGCGGCCACCGTCGCACCTACGTCGGTGCGCTGCCGGGCCGCATCGTGCGTGCGATCGGCGAGGCGGGTTCGATGAATCCCGTTGTGCTGCTTGACGAGATCGACAAGGTCGGCTCCGACTACCGCGGTGACCCGAGCGCGGCGCTACTCGAGGTGCTCGACCCCGCGCAGAACCACACGTTCCGCGACCACTACCTGGACCTGGACCTGGACCTGTCCGACGTGGTGTTCCTGGCGACCGCCAACGTGATCGAGAACATCCCGTCGGCGTTGCTGGACCGCATGGAGCTGGTGCAGATCGATGGTTACACCGAGGACGACAAGGTGGCCATCGCGCGCGACTACCTGCTGCCCCGGCAGCGCGAGCGGGCGGCGCTGAACGACGACGAGGTCACGGTGACCGAGGCCGCGCTGCGCAAGATCGCCGCGGACTACACCCGCGAGCCGGGTGTGCGGCAGTTCGAGCGGCTGTTGGCCAAGGCACTGCGCAAGGTGACCACCAAGCTCGCCGACGAGCCCGGGCCGGTCACGGTCGACGAGCCGGATCTTGTTGGCTACCTGGGCCGTCCGCGCTTTACCCCCGAGTCGGCCGAACGCACGGCGATCCCGGGTGTGGCCACTGGGCTGGCCGTCACCGGGCTCGGCGGCGACGTGCTCTACATCGAGGCCGGTTCTACCGAGGGTGAGCCTGGTTTGCAGCTGACCGGGCAGCTGGGCGATGTGATGAAGGAGTCGGCGCAGATCGCGCTGTCCTACGTGCGCTCCCACGCTGCGGAGTTGGGTGTCGACCCCGCGGTGCTGGACCGGCGCATTCACGTGCACGTGCCGGCGGGCGCGGTGCCGAAGGACGGGCCGTCGGCCGGGGTCACGATGGTGACCGCGCTGGTGTCGATGGCCACCGGGCGGCAGGTGCGCTCCGACGTCGGGATGACCGGCGAGGTCACGCTGAACGGTCGGGTGTTGCCGATTGGCGGTGTGAAGCAGAAGCTGCTGGCCGCCCAACGTGCCGGACTGTCAACGGTTTTCATTCCGCAACGCAACGAGCCGGATCTGGACGACGTTCCCGCTGAAGTGCTGGAGGCGCTGACGGTCAAGCCGATGACCGATGTCGCCGAGATCGTCGCGCAGGCTTTGGAGCCCGCGGCTGAGCCGGCCACCGTCGCTGCCTGAATGACGCGAATGCCGGGAAGAGGTTATATAGCGGTATAACGCCTAGCTGATTTGGGGCCTTCATGCATATAACCAACCTGCGCAAGGTCGGTGGTTCAGTGATGTTGGCTGTTCCGCCCGCCTTGCTCGATATCTTGCACCTGCAGGTCGGGGCGAAGGTCGGCTTGGCAGTCGACAATGGCCGCCTGGTGGTCGAGCCGCAGCCGCGGCCGCGCTACACACTCAATGAACTGTTAGCGCCATGCGACGCCTCGGCCGACATCGCCATCGACGACCAGGAATGGCTCGATGCCAAGCCGATCGGCGCTGAACTGCTGTAATGGAGCGCGGCGATATCTACCTTGTGTCGCTGGCCAAGCTGGTCACCATCTTTGAATGACTTCCGGGCCCGGGTGCGGATCTAGCAAAATCAGGGATATGGCTAATACCCGGGATCTGAAACGGCAAGTGGTTCATCGTGTGCAACGGCTTGTGGTCAATCCGATCGGTCGGCAATTGCCGGTGACGATGATCGAAACCGTCGGCCGCAAGTCCGGAAAGCCGCGGCGTACGGCCGTCGGCGGACGGGTGGTCGACAACCAGTTCTGGATGGTCTCCGAACACGGCGAGCACTCCGACTACGTGCGCAACATGAAGGCCAACCCGCGCGTACGGGTGCGCGTCGGCGGCGAGTGGCGCAACGGAACCGCACACCTATTGCCCGATGACGATCCGGTGCGACGGCTGGGCAACCTCCCTCGGCTCAACAGCGCGGTCGTGCGCTTGATGGGTAGCGACCTGCTCACTATCCGAATCGACCTGGACTGATGGCGTACGACGAGGATCTGGCCAACCGGATCCGCGAACTGGTGGCTCCTCAGCGCGGGGTTGAAGAGAAGCGGATGTTCGGCGGGTTGGCCTTCTTGGTCAACGGCAACATGTCCGTGGCCGCCAGCGGTCAGGGTGGGTTGCTGGTGCGCGTGCCGCCGGAAGACACCGACAAGCTGCTGGCACGCGCGCACGTCAGCCTCATGGTGATGGGCGGCCGCGACATGCGGGGCTGGCTCCGCGTCGACAACGAGGGCGTCAAAACCAAACGGCAACTTCAGAGTTGGGTCAACCGGGGCGTCGACTACGCGCGCACGCTCCCGCCCAAGTAGAAAGTTTGCGGTCGGGCGTCGCGGGTACGCGGCGAGGTATGGACCAGCCCGAACGCGTGCGACGGCTGCTCAAGGTCGCCGGGACCACATATGCGGCGGAGGCAGGAATCCGGCTCAACGACAAGCCGATGCCGCTGTTTCAGTTGCTGGTGTTGTGCATGCTGGCCAGCAAACCGATCGACGCCGCCATCGCGATGAGCGCGGCGCGGGAGCTGTTCCGCGCCGGTCTGCGCACGCGCCAACGCCGTCTGGCGGCCGCTCTGGTGCGGGCATCGCTGGACGAGGATGTGCGATGGCAGGTGACCGATTGAGAAACCCATGACGGTGCGGATCGGCACGTCGGGCTGGTCCTATGACCATTGGACCGACGTGCTTTACCCGCCAAAACTGGCTTCCGCCAAGCGGTTTGCGCAGTTTCTCGAGACGTTCGACACGGTCGAGCTCAACGCGAGTTTCTATCGCTGGCCGAAAGAGTCGACGTTCGCCGCGTGGCGCGATCAGATGCCGCGCGGCTGCACCATGTCTGTCAAAGCGCATCGCGGATTGACCCACTACCGTCGGCTGGCCTCACCCGAACCGTGGATCGAGCGGTTCGAACGCTGTTGGCAGATCTTGGGCGATCGCCGTGGAGTGCTGCTGGTGCAATTGCATCCTGAGCAGAAGCGCGACGACGCCCGCCTGGATTCGTTTCTGGCAGCGGTGCCGCCGTCAATCCGCGTCGCCGTCGAGTTGCGTCACCCGTCGTGGAATGACAAGGCGGTCTATGAGTTGCTGCAACGCAATCGTGCCGCCTATGTCGTGATGAGCGGGGCCGGACTGGCATGTGCGCCGCGGGCCACCACCGATTTCGTATACGTCCGGATGCACGGACCGCCTCAGGATTCCATCTATGCCGGCAATTACACCGACGACGAGCTGCGCCGCTGGGCCGAGCTGATTACGCAATGGCGGGACGACGGCCGCGACGTATGGATGTACTTCAACAACGACCTCGGCGGTCACGCCGTCCGCAATGCGCTTAAGCTGCGCGAACTTTTGAGCTGAGTCGCCGCGAGTAGGCTGGCGACGTCGACAACAGGATGGAGCAGCAACTATGGCCAGCTCGACCACATTCGTCATCGTCGGCGGCGGACTTGCCGGCGCTAAGGCGGTAGAAGCGTTGCGCGACAAGGACTTCGACGGCCGGATCGTTCTCTTCTGCGAAGAGGATCTCCTGCCCTACGAACGCCCTCCGTTGTCCAAGGAGTATCTGGCCGGCAAGAAGTCGTTGAGCGACTTCACCGTCCACAACTCGGACTGGTACCGCGAGCATGACGTCGACTTGAGGCTGGGCGGCAGGGTCTCGGCGCTGGATCCGGCCGCGCACACCGTGGCGCTGCCCGACGGCACAACGTTCGGCTACGACAAGCTGCTGCTGGCGACCGGATCGGCGTCGCGGCATGCGCCGATACCTGGATCCGATACCGCCGGAGTCCACTATCTGCGTACCTTCGGTGACGCGGCTGCGCTGAATTCCATTCTGGCCGAAGGGAGTTCACTTGCCGTGGTGGGCGCCGGATGGATTGGGCTGGAGGTGGCCGCGTCCGCGCGTCAACGCGGTGTCAACGTCACCGTCGTTGAGACCGCCAAGCAGCCGCTGATGGCCGCGCTCGGCGAATCCGTCGGCGAAGTCTTTGCCAACCTGCATCGCGACCACGGCGTGGACCTGCGGCTGGACGCCCAAGTCGAAGAGATCGCGACTTCACAGGACAAAGCAACCGGGCTCAAGTTGGCCGACGGGTCGACGGTGAAGGCCGACACCGTGCTGGTGGCCGTCGGGGCCAAGCCCAACGTCGAACTCGCGGAACAAGCCGGGCTTGCGATGAGTGACGGCGGCGTGGCGGTCGACGCCTCGCTGCGTGCCAGCGATCCCGACATCTACGCGGTCGGTGATATCGCCGCCGCCGAGCATCCGCTGTTCGGTGTCCGGATCCGTACCGAGCACTGGGCCAACGCGCTCAAGCAGCCCGCGGTCGCGGTGGCCGGAATGCTTGGCACGCCAGCCGAATACGACGAGCTGCCCTACTTCTTCACCGACCAGTACGACCTCGGGATGGAATATGCCGGACACGCCGCCGGCTCCGACCGCGTGGTGTTCCGCGGCGACGTCGCCGGCCGGGAGTTCGTCGCCTTCTGGCTTGACGGCGACAGCCGAGTGCTGGCGGGAATGAACGTCAACATCTGGGACGTGCTCGACGACGTCAAGGCCCTGATCCGGTCCAAGGCTCCGGTGGGCGCCGACAAGCTGGCCGACCCGCGAGCGCCGTTGGCCGACCTGCTGGGTTAACCGGTACTCAGGTTTCGTCGACCGGCGTCCATGGCCCGTGGATCACCTCGGGTGGGCGCTGGACCTGCAAGCGCTCCCGCTCGGCGCGCCGGCGTTTGATCCGCAAGCGTGCGTCGGCCGGCATGGTGACTACCTCGTCGCAGGTCAAGTAGTACACGTCGTCGACGACGTCGATCAGGTCGGCCGCCACCCGCCGAGATCCCAGCTCGCGCAAGGCCATCCGCAGCTCGTGGGTGAACCGCAAGGTGGTGTCGTGGGCCAGTTCTCGCGAGTCGCGGGCGTTGTCGGCCAGCCGTCGGGCCAAGGTCGCGGGCGGCGCCGGCTCGGCGGGCTGGTCAGCGACTTCGGCGGCGGCCATCAGCAGCGTCGCCGGGTCGTCGCCGAACGTCGGTTGCGCCAGTTCGGCTTCGCCGCGTCCGCGGTGGCCGATCCGGGTGAGGGCCGTATCGAGGGCGCTCGCGGCATTGGGAAATAACACCCGCACGCCGTCGATGTCGCCGCTGCGGGCCAGCGCAAGCAGCTGCGGCTCGGGCCGCAACACCTCGGCCAACGTCGCGATCTCGGCGGCCACCCGGCCGCTTTCCATGATCGTGCTCACCCCGGATAGATGGCCGCCGGCGCTGGTGTGCTGCAGCGCCGCGGCAGTCAGACCGCTGTCAATCACCCACAGCGCGGTCAGGATCCAACCCTGGTGAATCCGATCCCGCAACAACGGGATGCGCACCTGCAGGCCGGCCTCGGGCAGTGAGGCCAGCCGTCGCGCATCGAGGTGCTCCGCCGTCGCGGCGGCGCTGTAAGCCTGCGTGTCGGACCGCAGATGGCGCAACAGGGCCAGCGACCGTGCCGTGACGACCGCTTTGGCGACCGGACCCAGCGGCCCACCCGCCAGTTGTGGGCGGCCGTACGGCAGCAGCTGGGTGTCCTGCTCCTGCTCACCCAGGAACCGCTGGGTGACGGTTTGCTGGTCCCAGCCGGGCAGCTGGGTGGCGGCGACGACATTGGCCGAGACACCGACATAGGGGCGGTGGCCGAACACCGCGATGGCCCTGCTCCCCCATTCGTCACCGACGACGCCGCCCAGTGCCAGGACCTGACCCATCACCCCGCTCGCCGCACGCAGCCCGCCGAGTTGGACGTCCAGCGTGATCGGGGTCAACGGTCCCGGCAGCGCCTCGGCCAGGCTGGTAGCGCTGAACACCGGGAACCGCGGGTCGATGCGGTCGTCGAACTCACCCTCCAGCCCTTCAGGCATTGCGGGTTGCAAGCGGTCCGGCGGCGCGAGTCGCGGCAGCGGTTCCACCGGAAGCGCGAGTTGGCCCGCCTGGAAAGTAGCGCCGCCCGCATCGAGGCGGCGCCCCACCAGTCCCCGCCCGGTGTCCACCACGGCCTCGCTGGCGTGCCAGCCGAACTCGAACCGCCAATCTTCTTGCACCGCAGCCAGATCCATCTGCGGGAAGAGTTCCGCCCAGCCGCGGATTCGGGGCACCCGCGAGCGCGGATCGATCGATCGCAGCAGCCGCCAGGCAGTGACCACGTTGACCGTGTCCGGGGTGGCCAGGTCGACGATCCCGGTGCGGTCGGTGCCGACCGCCGCAACCAGAAACCGGGCCAGATCGTCGAGGTGCAGTACCCGCATGGGCCGCTCGGTGACCTTGGCACGCAGCAACGTGGCCACCGTACGGCACACCATCCAGTCGAGCTGGCGGCCCACGGGCGGAGCGATGCGGACGACCAGGCTCGGTGCCCAACTCGTGGCGACCAGCGACTCGGCCGGCCGGTACAACTCGGGCTCTCCGGCGGCTTGCGAGACGAAGACCAGCCGGGCACCGGCACGGGCAGCGGCATGGGTGACATGCGCAACGCCGTTGATGCCTTCGCCTCCGGGAGCGCTGCCGTCCATCGGCGCCAGATGAATCACCGCGTCGGCATCCTCGGCCAGGTCGTGCAAGACCGGGCTACTGAGCGGGGCGCGGACGAGGTCGACCTGTGCGGGCAAATATTCATGCGAACGCTGCGCGATGCCGCTGACCGTGTGCCCGGCCGCCACCAGGTGGCGTGCCACCAGGCGGCCGACTGCGCCGGTGGCACCGGTTAGCAGGATCCGCACGCGTTACTCACCTCCCGACAACTCGACAATAGGCATCTTGCCCCGATTGGAGTCGGTTTTGCCGTCGCGTCAAAATTCGCTGGTGCCACCGAAAGGGTCACAGCGTTGCTGTGCCGTCGGCCTGGACTGTGACCTTGGTGCCGGCGATATCCTCGCGAACCGACATTTCAGCGGCCGCCGGATCGGCGATCACGGCCAGTGTGCGCGCGTCGTCAGGCGTGCGGACCGCCAGGAAGATCTTCTCCGGTTTTCCGTCCCGGTCGAACGGCGTGGTCCAGGCTTCGACGGTGCCGACGCCCTCCCATTCCGTCAACTCCTGCCGGACCGGTTCCCGATCCACCGCCGATTGCACGTTCTCCCAACGGAATTCATCCGGCGGCTCGGTGGCGTAGACGCCGAAGCTGTGCTTGGTCAAGTAGCCGCCGTTGGCCGTGATCAGCCCACGCCGACCGGGATTCGAGACCAGCAGCTCGGCCATGGTGGCGATGGAATGCGTCACGTAGTTGCTCCACGGGCCGCCGGCGAAGGTCAGGCCGCCGGTGACGGTCAGCGGGCGGGCGGGATCGTCGATGCTGAGGCCGAGTTCGTTGGCCGCGACCTGGACCGCGGAGGGAAAACACGAGTACAGGTCGACGTAGTCGACGTCGTCGACCGACAGGCCGGCCAGCTCGAGGACCCGCGTGCCGGCTATCCGGATGGCCGGCGACCGATGCAGCTCGGCACGCTCGGCGATCGCCGAGGTGTCGTGCGCGTCAGTGCCGGCCTGCGGGAAGACCCAGCGGTCAACCGGGATCTGCAGGCGCTGCGCCTGTTCGGCCGACGCCAGGATGAGTGCGGAGCCCTGGTCGACCATGTTGTTGGAGTTCATCAACTTGGTGTAGGGCCAGCTGATCATCCGGTTCTGCGGGCCGGGCAGCGCGATCTCCTCGGCGGTCACCGGCTTTTGGATCCAGGCGTTCGGATTGTCTACCGCGGCGGCGTTGAAGCGCGCCCAGAGCTCGCTGATGCGCCGGAGGTGATCGCCGGCCGACTCGCCGTTGGCGATTCGCAGCGCCTGCTCGAATAGCGGATATACGTAGGCAGGGCGGTCCAGCCTGATCCGGATCTCGGCATCGCCGGCCATCGGTACGTCTTCGCCGGCCACCTCGGCCATCGGCACCGATCGGTCCTGATCCGTCCAGATCAGTTTGGCGCCTTTGGCCCGCAGCCCCCTGCGGGTGCGCCAGGTTTCGGCGCCGGCCAGCAGCACCACGCCGGCGCGTCCGCGCTGGATGTCCAGGCACGCCTGGTTGACCAGCGACTGCGGCACATTGCCACCGACCGGGCTGTACAGCGTGGTGAAGTCGCCGGCGCCGATCCGTTGGCCCAGCAACAGGCCGGGATCCCGGTATTGCGCCGACAGGATGTTGACCACGCGAATCGAGTCCACGGCCTGCAGAACATGGGGCTCACCCGCTTGCTGGGCCGCCGCGGCCATCAGGTCGACCGGCTCGATGGATCGGCTCGCAGGGTCGATCGGCTCGCGGTGGTTGACCTGGCCGTAGCCGATCAACACCGGCGTGTTGGGGTCAACTGGCATCCATCGAACCTATCGCAGCCCGCCGATCGAGCCGGATGGACGACCTCGCGCGCGGTTATTGCGCAGCCCGGGCTTGCGTGCTGTGCTTAGGCGACCGCCAGTTGACACCTGTCAAGACGCTGAAGGGGACGAAAATGGCTGACACCGCATCCGTCGGTCTCAAGGTTCGCGACAAGGTGGTGGTGATCACCGGCGGCGCCCGGGGCATCGGATTGGCCACCGCAACCGCGCTGCACAAGCTGGGCGCCAAGGTTGCGATTGGCGACATCGACGAGGCGACGGTGAAAGAGTCCGGCGCCGCGCTTGGCCTCGACGTTTACGGCAAACTCGATGTCACCGACCGGGATTCGTTCTCCGACTTCCTGGACCAGGTAGAGCGTCAACTCGGCCCGATCGATGTGCTGGTCAACAACGCCGGCATCATGCCGGTGGGCCGGATCGTCGACGAGCCGGACACGGTCACCCGTCGCATTCTGGACATCAACGTCTTTGGCGTGATCCTGGGCAGCAAGCTGGCGGTGCAGCGGATGATCCCCCGCGGACGAGGGCACGTCATCAACGTCGCTTCGCTGGCCGGGGAGATCTACGCTGCGGGGCTGGCCACCTACTGCGCCAGCAAGCACGCCGTCGTCGCGTTCACCGACTCGGCGCGGCTGGAGTACCGCAAGGCCGGAATTAAGTTCTCGATGGTGTCGCCGTCGTTCGTCAACACCGAACTGATCTCGGGCACCCACGGCGCCCGGGGCTTCCGGAACGCCGAGCCCGCAGAAATCGCCGACGCGATCGTCGGGCTCATTGCCCGCCCGAAACCGCGCGTGCGGGTCACCAGGGCGGCCGGCGCGATGGTCGCGTCGCAGTACTTCATGCCGCGCGTGGTTCGCGAAGGACTCAACCGCATCCTCGGCGGCGAGCATGTCTTCACCGATGACGTCGACGTCGAGAAGCGCAAAGCCTACGAAGCCCGGGCTCGCGGCGAAGAGTGAGCATCGCTGACCAAGGCGTTTACCGGCGCACGGAACAATCGGGCAAATGAGCCCAGAAAGCCCTGCCATCGCACCTGTCCTTTCCGACGACCAACTGGCCCTGATCGACGCGTATTGGCGCGCGGCCAACTATCTTTCGGTCGGCCAGATCTACCTGCTGGACAACCCGCTGCTGACCGAGCCGCTATCGGCCGAGCACGTCAAACCCCGGCTGCTGGGACATTGGGGCACGACGCCCGGGCTCAATCTCATTTATGCGCACCTGAACCGGATCATTCGCGACCGCGACGCCAACGTCATCTATGTCACCGGCCCCGGTCACGGCGGCCCCGGGCTGGTCGCCAACGCCTATCTCGAAGGCACCTACAGCGAGGTGTACACCGGGATCGGCGAGAACACCGACGGCATGCGGCGACTGTTCCGCCAGTTCTCCTTCCCCGGCGGCATTCCCAGCCACGTCGCCGCCCAGACACCGGGGTCCATCCACGAGGGCGGTGAACTCGGATACGCGCTGGTGCATGCCTACGGCGCGGCTTTCGACAACCCCGATCTCGTGGTCGCCTGCGTGGTCGGTGACGGCGAGGCTGAGACCGGACCGCTGGCCGCCGGCTGGCACTCGAACAAGTTCCTCAACCCGGCCGTCGACGGGGCGGTGTTGCCGATCCTGCACCTCAACGGGTACAAGATCGCCAACCCGACCGTGCTGGCCCGCATCCCGCACCCCGAACTCGAAGCGCTGTTGCGCGGGTATGGTTACCGGCCCATCGTGGTCGCCGGAGATCAGCCAGCTGACGTCCATCAGCAGCTGGCCGCCGCCTTGGACGACGCGTTCGACGACATCGCGGCCATTCAGGCGGCGGCACGTGGCTCGGGTGAGACCGCGCGGCCGGTGTGGCCGATGATCGTGCTGCGCACGCCGAAGGGCTGGACCGGGCCGAAAGAGGTGGACGGCCAGCGGGTCGAAGGCACCTGGCGCTCGCACCAGGTCCCGCTGGCCGAGACGCACGAAAACCCCAAACACCGTGCGCAACTGGAAGAGTGGCTGCGCAGTTACCGCCCCGAGGAGTTGTTCGACGAGCACGGCACGCTGCGGCCCGAGCTGAAAGACGCTGCGCCAAGCGGTGATCGGCGGATGAGCGCCAACCCGCACGCCAATGGCGGCCTGTTGCTGCGCGACCTGGACCTGCCGGATTTCCGCGCCTATGCGGTAGACGTGCCGGAACCGGCCGCCACCACCCACGAGGCCACCCGCGTGCTGGGGGCTTTCCTGCGCGACGTCATCACCCGCAACCCCGACAACTTCCGGCTGATGGGTCCCGACGAGACGGCCTCCAACCGGCTGTCGGCGGTGTTCGAGTCGACGGGCAAGGTGTGGCTCTCGGAGACCGGACCGGACGATGATCATCTCTCCCCCGACGGCCGGGTGATGGAGGTGCTGTCCGAGCACCTGTGCCAGGGCTGGCTGGAGGGCTATCTGCTGACCGGCCGCCACGGGCTGTTCAACTGCTACGAGGCGTTCGTGCACATCGTCGACTCGATGTTCAACCAGCACGCGAAATGGTTGTCCACCTGCCTCGAGCTGCCCTGGCGGCGGCCGATCGCGTCGCTGAACTACCTGCTGAGCTCGCACGTGTGGCGTCAGGACCACAACGGCGCGTCCCATCAGGATCCCGGCTTCATCGACCTGGTCGCCAACAAGCGCGCCGAAATTGTGCGGGTCTATCTGCCGCCGGACGGCAACACACTGCTGTCCGTGGCCGACCACTGCCTGCGCAGCCGCGATTACGTCAACGTGATCGTCGCCGGCAAGCAACCCGCGCTGGCCTACCTGCCGATGGACGACGCGATTGCGCACTGCACCCGGGGACTGGGCATCTGGCCATGGGCCAGCACCGCCACGGAGGAGCCCGACGTGGTGCTGGCCTGCGCCGGGGACATCCCAACACTGGAGACGCTTGCGGCCGCCGACATCCTGCGACGGGAACTGCCCGAGCTGCAGGTGCGGGTGATCAACGTCGTCGACCTGATGCGTCTGCAGCCGCAGTCCGAGCATCCACATGGGTTGCCGGACAGGGAATTTGATGCGTTGTTCACCACCGACAAGCCGGTGATCTTCGCCTACCACGGCTACCCCTGGCTGATCCACCGGCTCACCTACAGCCGCAGCAATCATGCGCACATCCACGTCCGTGGGTTCAAAGAGCGGGGTACGACGACGACGCCGTTCGACATGGTGATGCTCAACGACCTCGACCGATTCCATCTCGTGATGGACGTCATCGACCGGGTGGACGGGCTGGGCAGCCGGGCCGCCGTATTGCGTCAGCGCATGGCCGACGCAAGGCTGGCGGCGCGACGTTACACCCGTGAGCATGGTGAAGACGACCCGCAGATAGCAGGGTGGACCTGGGAGTCGAGCGAGCGGAACGGAACGAAGTGAGTGACGGGAGCGAGACGACCCATCGGACCTGGGAGTCGAGCGAGTGACGGTGGCAAAGGTGTTGTCGGTCAACGTGGCCCGGGCTCGGGAAAACCCCGACCCGCGCGCCATGTCGAAGGTCACCGGGATCGACAAACGCCCGGTCACCGAACCGGTCACGGTCCGCGACCCCGGCCCGATGCACGGTGGCCTGGGCAGCGGACTCGTCGGCGACACCATCGGCAACCCGAAATATCATGGCGGAGACGACCAGGCCGTCTACGCATACGCCCGCGAAGACCTCGACGCCTGGGAAACCACCCTCGAGCGCACGCTCGCGCACGGAAACTTCGGTGAGAATTTGACCACCGTGGGCGTCGACGTCACCGGAGCGCGGATCGGTGAACGCTGGCGGGTCGGCACCGACGGACTGCTGCTGGAAGTCTCGGCGCCCCGGACGCCGTGCCGGACGTTCGTCGCCTTCCTGAATTTGAACCACTGGATCAAAACGTTCACCCAGGCCGGGAAGCCTGGCGCCTACTTGCGGGTGATCGAGCCAGGAACGGTGCGTGCCGGCGACATGATCACCGTCGTCCACCGGCCCGATCACGATGTGACCATCGGATTGGTCTTTCGCGCCCGCATGTCGGAACCCGAACTGCTTCCGCAGCTGCTGCTGGCCGACGCGCTATCCGCCGAGCTCAAGGCCTATGCGCGGCGTCGCCTTGCGCCCAACGAAAGCTGAACCCGAGCCGCCCGCGGGTAAACTTCACCGCAATGCCTGATCATGTCCTGCAACAAGCCCCGGCTCTGCCGCAGCCGAACCGGCTCCGGCTCCACGTCGACATCGCCGTTGTGGTGCTGGTGCTGGTTCTGACGAACCTGGTCGCGCACTGCACCACACCGTGGGCGAGCGTCGCCACGGTCCCTGCGGCCGCGCTCGGCTTGGTGGCCCTGGTTCGGTGGCGGGGTCTGGACTGGGCCGAACTCGGCCTGGGACGAGGGCACTGGAGATCAGGCTTGGGTTACGCGTTGGCCGCCGTGACAGTCGTGCTGTCGGTGATCGCCGTCGGAGTGCTGTTGCCGATGACTCGGCCGTTGTTCATGAACCACCACTACGCGACGATTTCGGGCGCGCTGATTGCGTCGATGGTCATCATTCCGCTGCAGACGGTGATCCCGGAGGAACTGGCGTTTCGCGGTGTACTGCATGGCGCGCTGAACCGGGCCTGGGGATTTCGCGGCGTGGCGGTGCTGGGCTCGCTGCTGTTCGGTCTGTGGCATGTCGCCACGTCGCTGGGTTTGACGAGCAGCAACGTGGGCTTCACCCGGCTGTTCGGCGGCGGAATCATGGGCATGCTGGCGGGGGTGACGTTGGCCGTAATCGCTACGGGCGCTGCCGGATTCGTCTTCAGCTGGTTGCGACGGCGCAGCGGGAGCCTGATTGCGCCGATCGCGCTGCATTGGTCGCTGAACGGCATCGGCGCTTTGGCGGCGGCGCTGGTCTGGCACCTGTCTACCTGAGTCAGGCTGTTACACCATCAACACCGCCGCCCCGGCGATGCGCCCGGAGCTGAGGTCGGTCAGCGCCTGATCGGCTTGTGCGAGCGGGTATTCCGGCGTGGTGACCTCGATGTGATGCTGCCCGGCGAAGTCGAGGAATGCCCGTGCGTCGGCCCGGGTGTTGGATGTGACCGACCGGATCTGGCGCTCCTGAAACAGGTGATGCTGATAGTTCAGGGCCGGAATGTCGGACAGGTGGATCCCCGCGATCGCCAGGGTGCCGCCGCGATCGAGTGCCTGCATCGCGGGCAGCACCAGATCTCCGACCGGAGCGAACAGAATCGCGGCATCCAGCGGCACCGGTGGCGGATCGGCGGCGCCTTGGGCCGACGTCGCGCCCAGCTTCAGCGCGAGCTCGCGCGCGGCGGCCCCGCGGGTCATCACGTGAACCTCGGCGCCTTGCGCCAACGCGACCTGCGCGGTGATATGGGCGCTGCCGCCGAAGCCGTAGATACCCAGCCGGCCGCCGGGCGGCAGTTCGGCGCGCAGCAACGAGCGGTACCCGATAATGCCGGCGCACAACAACGGCGCCAGCTCGCTGTCGCTGTAGCCGCTCGGTAGGTGATGGGCGAAAGACGCTGGGACCGTGGCGAATTCAGCGTATCCGCCGTCGGCGTCCCAGCCGGTATAGCGGGACTCCGGGCACAGGTTCTCGTCGCCGCGCCGACAGTACTTGCAATCTCCACAGGTGTGGCGCAACCAGGCGATGCCCACCCGATCTCCCACGCTGAAGTCGTCGCCGGCTTCAGCGCCCAGCTCGACCACCTCCCCCACCACTTCATGGCCGGGGGTCACCCGCTCGCGATGCACCGGCAGATCGCCCTCGGCGACGTGCAGGTCGGTGCGGCACACCCCACACGCGCGGACCGCGACCAGCAACTCGGACGGGCCCGGACGTGGTAGCGGAGCGGTTACCTGCTCGAGTGGGTGGGTGTCCATCGGGCCGGGCCGACGCACCTGCCACGCGCTCATCGTCGTCGTGGTCACCTAAATCATGATGCAGCTATCTGGCCGCTCCGTCGAACCGCTACAGCCCCAACACATTAAGCGACTAACGTCTGCGCACCATGCCGACGATCGAGAGCAGAATGACCGAGCCCAGCAGCGCAGTGAAAAAGGTAAACCACTTGCGCCCGTGCTCGACATCGACATGCAGCCAGTTGAGCAGCATTCCTCCGATGAATCCGCCGACGACGCCGATGACGATGTTCAACAGAATGCCCGCGCCGCCGCCCTTGACTATCTTGCCCGCGACCAGCCAGCGATCCCGCCGATGATGATGTAAGCGACCCAACTCACTGCCGTTGGGGGCGCCAAGGCCAAGTAGTGGGTCGTTGCGTTCATGCGCGGTCTCCTTGCGATCGCCGGCCAAGTTGACAAGTCCGGCAGCGCGACGGCGCGCATTTGTACGGCGGCGCGCCGAAGTCGGCGCGCATTTGCGCACTCTCGCGACTACCTGTGCTGAGGTCTACAAGGTTCTGGTGCGGGACGTGACGGCCTTGTAGATGAGCAACAGGATCACTGCGCCGACCAGCGCGCCCCAGAACGAATGGTGGATCGGAGGCGTGAGCTTGAACTCGTGCGGGGGAAAGACCAGGCTTCCCAGCGTGCCGCCGACATACCCCCCGACGATGCCGAGCAACGCGGTTGCGATCCAGCCCATCGCCTGCCTGCCGGGCACGATGGCTCGTGCAATCAGGCCGACGATGAGACCCAGGATGATCATCCAAATGACGTGCCAGACCACGACGAGCTCCTTCGGGTTGACTGACGAAAAAGACTCCGAAGGTATACCCGTTGCAGGTCACGTCAATCCGCTACCAAGCGTTCGTCAGGCCGGCAGTGTTCGCTGCGCGGGTGGCTGAGGAGCAGTGACCTCGCCGGCGGGAGCCGGGGCGGGCGCCTGCGAGGGCGACGCCGGTGCACCCGGCGCCGGCGTCGGCGACTCGGCCGGAGGAGCGCCCGGCGCGGCGGGAGCCGGTGCCGCCGGTGCAGGTGCTGCGGGAGCCGGTGCTGCCGGTGCAGGTGCTGCCGGTGCCGGTGCCGCTGGTGCGGGCGCTGCGGGAGCCGGAGCTGCCGGGGCGGGAGCTGCCGGTGCCGGTGCCGCCGGTGCAGGTGCTGCGGGCGGAGCCGCCGCAGGCGCTCCCAGGGGCCGGATCGACTCGGTCAGCGCCTTGGCAGCGTTCTTGTCCACCGGGTCATTCGCCGTCCCCAGCCACACCACGAACCACCGTTGGGGCGGCGCAGCGTTGGACGTGTTGGCTGCCGGCGATCCGATGACGCCGGTCCAGATCTGGCCATTGGGCTTCGCCGGGTCGGCGAATTTGACCTCGTAGTACGACGCGCTGCCGGTTACCCCATTGGCGTTGAGCGGAACGGTTTCCTGGTTGATCCGGGTGCCGGGGTAGGGCATGAAGAACTCACCCATATCGGAGCCCAGCCGGACTGCGGCCTTGGGGTTGGTGGCCTCGGCGCTGGCGTACAGCTTTTGATCCAGTCGCCCCAGCACGATGCGGGTGTCGTTGGCTACTGGCGGCGGCTGTCCTGGGGAGGGCGGCTGCCCGATGGTCTTGCTCAGCAGTGCCGAACCGTAGTCGAGGTGGGAAGCGTCGGACTCGACCCAGCCTGGCGGCAGCACGAAGCTGAAGCCGCCGACGGCGTTTTCGATCCGGCCGGCGTTCGGGTCGGCTGCCGGGGTGGGCTCGGTCGGCGCGGGCTGGCCCTCCGGCACGGGCGTCGTGCCCGGATTCGCTGGGGGCGTACCGGGGTTCGCCGGGGGCGCGGCGGTCGGGCTCGCCGGGGGCGGGGCGGTCGGGCTTGCCGGGGGCGATGGTGGGGGCTCCGGGTCGGCGTTCGAGACCGCGGGCAATGCGATGGTGATGGCGCTGGCGCTGCTCACCGTGGCGATTGCCAGGGCCGCCCACAGCCCTTTGCGACGTGTCGTGTTCTGGTCCACCTGATCCATGGCGACGAACCTACCGTGTTACGGCTGTGACGCAAGGAACCACCACTGACGTTGCGGCGCGGTTTTCCCGAAGTTGCCAATACGCAATCTGCGACGGAGCGACGCCCTATCGATGGGCGGGCCCACCCGGAGCGGCATGCAACGTCACCTCGTGAGCTTTGATGCTGAACCACACCCGCTGGCCCGGCGTCAATCGCAGCTCCGCGGCGGCGTCGGCGGTGATTTCGGCGGCCAGCCCCGGTGCGCCGTCGGGCTGCTCCTGACCGCGCACCAACACGGCGGATCCGCGGGCGTCCAGTTCTGCCACGGTCACTTCGACGGCATTGCGCGGGCTGCCGTGGGGTCGGTCTGGATACACCGCTACCGCGGTCGGCGGGAACACCGCTATGGCGTTTTGGCCGTCGGTGAGCTCCTCGAATCGCCTGTCGGGCAAGGGAGTCGGGTTGCCATAGAGGCGTACGCCGGATCGGGCGCGCAGCGAGCCGTCGGGACCGACCGTGCCGTTCACCAGGTTGACACCCGCCACGCGGGCCCCGAAGTGGCTGCGCGGCCTGGCCAGTACCTCGGCGACCGGGCCGATCTCGGCGATTTGGCCGCACTCGAGCACCAGCACCCGGTCGGCCAGTGTCAATACATCCAGCAAGTCGTGAGTCACCAGGACTACCGGGCAGTGGCTTTGGCTTACGACGGTACGCAGCACCGCTCGGATGGCCGCTGCCGCGGCAACGTCGAGGCTGTTCAGCGGCTCGTCGAGCAGGAGCACCTCGGGCTCGGCCGCCAACGCCCGCGCGATCGCGACCCGCTGCGCCTGACCGCCGGACAGCTGTCGCGGCTTGCGGTCGGCGAACTGCTCGGCGTCCACTTCACCTAGCCACCGCAGCGCTTTCCACGCGTGCTGCCGCGCGCGCCCCAAGCCGAACATCCGGAATATGCCGTCGCGGCTGCGCGGTCCGAAGGCCACATTGGCCGCCACGCTCAGGTGGGGAAACAGCAACGGTTTCTGCAGCAGCAGCCCGACCCGGCGGTCGTGCGTTGACACGTTGACCCCGGCCTCGGTGTCGGTCAGCACCCGCTCCCCGAGGCGCACCAGGCCCATGTCGGGGCGAACCAGCCCGGCAATCACGTGCAGGACGGTGGACTTGCCCGCGCCGTTGGGGCCGAGCACGGCCAGCACCTCACCTTTGGCCACCGAGAAGGACACATCCAGCCGGCGCTCTGCCACGACGGCACGAAGCTGCAATTCGCTCATCTGCCGCTACCTCGCGTCGGTCCCGGTCAGCCGACGGGTTCCCAGACCCAGCACCACCACGCCCGCCACCACCACGAGCAGCATGGACAATGCCACCGCGGCGTCGGCATCCGTCACGCGCTGCAGGTAGATCTCCAGCGGCAGGGTGCGAGTGACACCCTGGCGGGACCCGGCGAACGTCAGCGTTGCGCCGAACTCGCCGAGCGAGCGGGCAAACGCCAGCACCGCTCCGGAGGCCATGCCCGGAAGCAGCAGCGGCAGGGTGACCCGCCACCACACCGTGCTGGGCCGTGCTCCCAGCGTCGCCGCCACCACCTCGTAGTCCGCGCCAGCCGTACGGGCGGCCCCCTCGAGCGAAATCACCAGAAACGGCAATGAGACGAACGTCTGTGCCAACACCACCGCCGTCGTGCTGAAGGCGATGCTGATACCCGCAGCTTCGAGGTACTGCCCGAGCAGACCGAACCGGCCGAATGCGTAGAGCAACGCAATGCCGCCGACCACCGGGGGCAGCACCAGGGGCAGCAGGATCAGCGGACGCAGTAGCCGCACCACCCGCGCGTTGCCCCGCGCCAGCACCAGGGCCATCGGCACGCCCAGCAGCACGCAGAGCACCGTGCTTGCGGCGGCGGTCTTGAGGCTCAGGTACAGCGCCGTCGCAGACGACGTGCTGGTGATCAAAGACCAGAAGTGCAGCCAGTCAACCTTGATCGCGACCGCCAGCAGCGGCAGCAGCACGAACCCGGTCCCGGCGGCGGCGGGCAGGTATACCCACCGGGGCAGATCCGTCGGCCGGTGCATGGCTGACCGTCAGGGCTTGGCTTGCGGTTTCTGAAAGCCGAACTGGGCCAACACTTTCTGGCCCGCCTCGGAGGTCACCATGGCGAGGAACTTCTGGGCCAGTGCGGGTTGGGGCGCCTTCTTGAGCAGTGCGATCGGATAGATGTTGATCGCCCCGGCCGCCTCGGCGAAGTTGACGGTCGCGACCTTGCCCGTGGCGCTGCGTGCGTCGGTGACGTAGACCAGCCCGGCGTCGGCCTGTCCGGTGGTCACCTTGTTGAGCACATCGGTCACGCTGAGTTCCTCGCTGACCGGATCAAGGCGCACCCCGGTGGAGCCTTCGATGCGACGGGTGGCCGCCCCGCAGGGCACCGGCTGCTGGCAGATCACCACGCGCAGACCCGGCTTGGCCAGATCGGCGAAGGAGCTGACCCGTTGCGGGTTGTCCGGTGCGGTGACGATGACCAAGGTGTTGGACGCGAAGTCGCGCGGATCGCCGCTCAGCAACCCGTTCTTGGCGACCTTGTCCATCTGCGCGGTGTCGGCCGATGCGAAAACGTCGGCGGTCGCGCCTTGCGTCAAGCGGGTCGCCAGCTCCGAAGAGCCGGCGAAGTCGAATTCGACGCTGTTGCCCGGATTGTCGGTTTTGAACTGCTGCCCGAGCTGGGTGAACGCGGGCTTCAGCGACGCCGCCGCAAACACCATGACCGAGGACTGCGACTTCGCGCCGCATGCCAGCAAACCGGCCACCAGCACCGTCGACACCAATCCGGCCAGGACCCCGATCGGACGCATTGGCCAAACCTATCTCCCATCTATCCGGTGCCAGGACTGACCACCGAATAGTTATGCAATTCGCCCGCGCGTCGCCAGGGTGGGGAGTTTCGCCAAAGAGCTACTGTCCAGTAACATTGGCCGGAGTCGACGCACAACACGCTGAGATCCCAGGCAATGCAGTTCCAGGGGCGCTCTGGTCCAGGCGGCCGGCCGCCGTCGGAACCACATTCGCCGAAGCAATAGCCGAGGGCCTGGGTTCAACGTTGAACACAAGGAGGTCACGGCAGTGGAGGTGCTGGTCACCGGAGGCGACACCGATCTAGGGCGGGTAGTCGCCGAAGGCTTTCGCGAGGACGGCCACAGAGTGGTCCTCGTCGGCGCGCGCCGTGGCGACCTCGAGGTCGTCGCCAAAGAACTAGACGTGGACGCGATCGTCTGCGACACCATGGACCACAGCAGCCTCGCCGAGGTGCGCGGGCTGTTCCCGCATCACCTGGACACCATCGTCAATGTGCCCGCACCCCGCTGGGAAGCGGGCGATCCGCGCACCTATTCGTTGGCGGACACCGCCAACGCCTGGCGCCACGCGCTGGATGCCGTCGTGCTCTCGGCGGTGCTGACGGTGCAGACCGTCGGCGACCACCTGCGCTCCGGTGGCTCCATCATCAGCGTGGTGCCGGAAAACCCGCCGCCGGGCAGCGTGGATGCCGCGATCAAGGCGACGCTGGCCAGCTGGGTTGCCGGGCAGGCAGAGGTTTATGGCACCCGTGGCATCACCGTCAACGCCGTCGCATGCGGGCGCAGCGTCCAGCCGGGGTACGACGGCCTCTCGCACACCCCGCCGTCCGTCGCCGCGGAGATCGCTCGGCTGGCGCGGTTCCTCACGACGTCCGCGGCTCGCCACATCACCGGCCAGACGCTGCACGTCAGCCACGGCGCGCTGGCTCAATTCGCCTGAGCCCAAAAGCCTGATCGAAGCTACGGTTGACACCGTGGCGATCAGGCTTGGATTTCAAATTCCCAACTTCTCCTACGGCACTGGCGTGGAGAAGCTATTCCCGACGGTCATCGCGCAGGCTCAAGAAGCCGAACAAGCCGGCTACGACTCGCTTTTCGTGATGGACCACTTCTATCAACTGCCCATGCTGGGCCCGCCGGACGCACCGATGCTCGAGGCGTACACCGCCTTGGGCGCGCTGGCCACCGCGACCGAACGTGTGCAACTGGGCACGTTGGTCACCGGCAACACCTACCGCAACCCGACCCTGCTGGCCAAGATCATCACGACGTTGGACGTGGTGAGCGGCGGCCGCGCGATCCTGGGCATCGGCGCCGGATGGTACGAGCTCGAACACCGCCAGCTCGGCTTCGAATTCGGCACATTCACCGACCGGTTCCAGCGGCTCGACGAGGCGCTGCAGATCTTGATCCCGATGATCAAGGGCGAGCGGCCCACCTTCTCCGGAAACTGGTACCACACCGAGTCGGCGACGGCAGAGCCGCGATACCGCGACCGCATCCCGATCATGATCGGTGGTGGCGGCGAGAAGAAGACGTTCGCGATCGCCGCCCGTCGCGCCGACCACCTCAACATCATCGCCGGACTCGACGAACTGCCGCGCAAGGTAGACGCGATCAAGGCACGCTGCGACGAGGCCGGCCGAGACCCGGCGACACTCGATACCAGCCTGATGCTGACGGTGGTGCTGGACGGGAAATTCGATCCCGAGAAGCCCAACCCCCGCTTGGTGGCCGGTAGCCCGGCTCAGATCGCCGATCAGGTACAGGCGCGAATCCTCGACGTCGGCGTCGGCGGGGCGATCGTCAACATTCCCAACGGGCATGTCCCCGGCGTCATCACCACCGTTGCCGAGGCGCTGCGCCCGCTGTTCGGGATGTAGCGGAGCGCACTCGGGCGGGCGGTCTGTGGCTGATTACACAGGCTGGGGCGTGGGTATCACGACGCCGGCTTGACTACCCTTGGCTGCGGAGTAGCTAACTGCAGCAAAACGCCGATGGAGCCCCGTCAGGAGCAGCCGAATATGAGTGCCCAGCAAGAAGTCCCAGCTGCTCCTAACCGTCGGCATCAGGTCGTGATCATCGGGTCAGGCTTCGGCGGGCTCAACGCGGCAAAGAAACTCAAGCGCGCCGACGTCGACATCAAGCTCATCGCGCGCACCACGCACCACCTGTTCCAGCCGTTGCTGTACCAGGTGGCCACCGGGATCATCTCGGAAGGGGAAATCGCCCCGCCCACCCGGGTGGTGCTGCGCAAGCAGCGCAACGTCCAGGTGCTGCTGGGCAACGTGACCCATATCGACCTGGCCAACCAGCGCGTCATCTCCGAGTTGCTCGGCCACACCTACGAAACCCCCTACGACACCCTGATCGTCGCCGCCGGCGCCGGCCAGTCCTACTTCGGCAACGACCACTTCGCCGAGTTCGCGCCCGGCATGAAATCGATCGACGACGCCCTGGAGCTGCGCGGGCGCATCTTGAGCGCCTTCGAACAGGCGGAACGGTCAAACGATCCGGAACGACGCAAGAAGCTGTTGACCTTCACCGTCGTCGGGGCGGGACCGACCGGTGTCGAAATGGCCGGGCAGATAGCCGAATTGGCCGAACACACGTTGAAGGGCGCGTTTCGGCACATCGATTCGACGAAGGCGCGGGTCATCCTGCTGGACGCTGCTCCCGCCGTGTTGCCGCCGATGGGTGAAAAGCTGGGTCAGCGGGCCGCCGCGCGGCTGGAGAAGATGGGCGTGGAGATCCAGCTGGGCGCCATGGTCACCGACGTGGACCGCAACGGCATCACCGTCCGGGATTCCGACGGCACCGAACGGCGCATCGAGTCGGCCTGCAAGGTGTGGTCCGCCGGGGTCCAGGCCAGCCGGCTGGGCCGCGACCTCGCCGAGCAGTCCGCGGTGGAACTCGACCGGGCCGGCCGGGTTCAGGTACTGCCCGACCTGTCCATTCCCGGCTACCCCAACGTCTTCGTGGTCGGCGATATGGCCGCCGTGGAAGGCGTCCCCGGGGTCGCGCAGGGTGCGATTCAGGGCGCCAAGTACGTCGCGACCACCATCAAGGCCGAGCTGGCCGGCGCCGACCCCACCCAGCGTGAGCCCTTCCAGTACTTCGACAAGGGTTCGATGGCCACGGTTTCGCGGTTCTCCGCGGTGGCCAAGATCGGCCCGCTGGAGTTCAGCGGCTTCCTCGCCTGGCTGATCTGGCTGGTCCTGCACCTGGTGTACCTGATCGGATTCAAGACCAAGATCACCACGCTGCTGTCCTGGACGGTGACCTTCCTGAGCACTCGCCGCGGTCAGCTGACCATCACCGAGCAGCAGGCTTTCGCCAGAACACGCCTCGAACAGCTGGCCGAGCTGGCCGCCGAGGCGCACGGCGCGGCGACCGCCACCAAGGTCGCCAGCTGACCGACGCTCGTCAGCGCGGCTCGAGGTTCTGCAGCCGAACCTGACCGCGGGCCACCGTCCGGTCACTGTCGTCGCTGATGGTGACCAACCACAGCTGTTGGCGCCGGCCCCGATGGATCGGTTCGGCTGCCCCGTACACCATGCCCGAGCCGATGGACCGCAAGAAATCCGTGTTGTTGTTGACACCCACCACGTTTCCGCCGCCGTTCTGCGCCGAATTGAGCCAGGTGAAGGCGGCCACGCTGGCCATGCTCTCGATCATCGAGCAGTAAACGCCGCCATGGACCAAGCCCATCGGCTGTAGCAGTTTGGGTGTGACCTCGAGCTGCGCGCGGGCGCTGTCGGGGGTGAGCTCGGTGAACTGCAGTCCCAACACCGCATCGAACGGCGCGGTGAAGTTCTCCGGGAGGGTCACGTCGGACGACACGTTCACGTGTCTACACCATGGCCGGACGGAGTTCGGTGGGGGCCGGATCAGCTCCCGCAACAGGCAAGGCCCCGTGCAACCAAGGCACGGGGCCCGCCGATCGAGTAGACCGGGGGTCACTGCAGCCCTCAGGACTCTGCCGCGGTCATTGTTCGCTCGACGGCATTCAGCATAGGGAAGGCTGCCCTAATTTCGCAAGGGTTTGGGAAACGAGTCTCGCCAGCTGCGGGAACGCGTGGTGGGTGTTACGAGGGTCACATCTTCATCCGTAATAGTCGGTTTACCAGTGCCTCAAGCGGGTCAACGGTCTCATGCGAGGCGATCAACCGGCTTCGCATACGACGACCGGTAGTAAGCGGGAGTAGGCTTATTGGACGTCTGATGGAGAATGAACGAACTATGGCCAAGCTGACTCGGCTGGGTGACCTGGAACGCACGGTCATGGATCATTTGTGGTCCACCCCGGAGCCCCAAACCGTTCGCCAGGTGCACGAAGCGCTGTCCGCGCGACGTGACCTCGCCTACACCACCGTGATGACGGTGCTGCAACGGTTGGCCAAGAAGAATCTGGTCTCCCAGATCCGCGACGACCGGGCGCACCGGTACGCACCCGTGCACGGTCGCGACGAGCTGGTCGCCGGGCTGATGGTCGACGCGCTGGCCCAGGCCGAGGACTCCGGAGACAGACAAGCCGCGCTCGTGCACTTCGTCGAGCGGGTCGGCGCCGACGAGGCCGACGCGCTTCGTCGCGCGCTCGCGGAACTGGAAGCAAACCAACGCACCATGCCATCTGGGCCATCCTCTGGCGTGACGGCGGAGGACTGAGGGAGACTAGCAGCGTGTCAGCGCTGGCCTTCACCATCCTTGCGGTGCTGCTGGTCGGTCCGACACCGGCCCTGGTAGCCCGCTCCAAGTGGCCGCTGCGCGCTCCACGAGCCGCCATGGTGCTGTGGCAGGCGATCGCCCTGGCGGCGGTGCTTTCGGCATTCAGCGCCGGCATCGCGATCGCCACCCGCCTCTTGATGCCCGGTCCCGACGGACGGCCGACGGCCAGCATCCTCGGCGCCGAGGCCCGGTTGGGCTGGCCGTTGTGGGCGGCGTACATCGCCGTCTTTGCGCTGACCGTGCTGGTCGGAGTGCGATTGATGGTCGCAGTGGTGCGCGTGGCGATCGCCACCCGGCGGCGCAGGGCCCACCATCGGATGGTGGTCGACCTGGTCGGGGTGGGGCACGATGCGGCCCTCAACCAACCGTGCGCCCGCACCCGCGACCTGCGCGTCCTGGACGTCTCCCAACCACTCGCCTACTGTCTGCCCGGCGTACGCAGCCGCGTTGTGGTCACCGAAGGGGCGCTGAACACGCTCAACAGCGCGGAGATGGCGGCCATCCTCACCCACGAGCGTGCGCATCTGCGCGCCCGTCACGACCTGGTTCTGGAAGCGTTCACCGCGGTGCACGCCGCGTTCCCGCGGCTGGTCCGCAGCTCGACGGCACTCGACTCGGTGCGACTGCTGGCCGAATTGCTGGCCGACGACGCCGCCGTGCGCGCGGCCGGACGCACTCCCCTGGCCCGGGCGCTGGTCGCCTGCGCGTCGGGCCGGGCGCCGTCGGGTGCGCTGGCCGCCGGTGGTCCCAGCACGGTCCTGCGGGTGCGCCGGCTCTCCGGGCGGGGCAACAGCCTGGCGCTGTCCATCGCCGCGTACCTGGCGGCGGCGGCGGTCCTGGTAGTGCCCACCGTCGCGCTGGCGGTGCCGTGGCTGACCGAGCTGCAGCGCCTGTTCGCGGCCTAGGGCCGATGTCCCGGCAAACACGTTGCGGCGCCAGCCGTCTGCTGTGTCACAGTGGTCGGACTAGGGTTCGCCACAGAGCTTGACCCGAATTCCTGCGACCGGAGAGGCGAGAATATGAGTTCGTCGGGATCGAAGACGGGAACCGCGCAGATCGGTGTCACCGGCCTGGCCGTGATGGGCTCGAACATCGCCCGCAACTTCGCCCGCCACGGATACACCGTGGCGCTGCACAACCGGTCCGTCGCCAAGACCGACGCGCTGCTCGAAGAGCACGGCGACGAGGGCGAATTCGTGCGCTCGGAGAGCATCGAGGAGTTTCTGGACGCCCTGGAGAAGCCGCGTCGGGTGCTGATCATGGTCAAGGCCGGCGACCCTACCGACGCCGTGATCGACCAGCTCGCCGACGCCATGGAAGAAGGCGACATCATCATCGACGGCGGCAACGCCCTCTACACCGACACCATCCGCCGCGAGAAGGCGATGCGTGAGCGCGGGCTGCACTTCGTCGGCGCCGGGATCTCGGGCGGCGAGGAAGGGGCGCTCAACGGCCCGTCGATCATGCCCGGCGGGCCGGCCGAGTCGTACAAATCGCTGGGACCCCTGCTCGAGGAGATCTCCGCGCACGTCGACGGCGTGCCGTGCTGCACCCACATCGGTCCCGACGGCGCCGGGCACTTCGTCAAGATGGTCCACAACGGCATCGAATACTCCGACATGCAGCTCATCGGAGAGGCATACCAGTTGCTGCGCGACGGCCTGAGCCTGAGTGCGCCGCAGATCGCCGACGTGTTCGACGAGTGGAACAAGGGCGACCTGGACAGCTTCCTGGTCGAGATCACCGCACAGGTGCTGCGCCAGACCGACGCCAGGACCGGAAAGCCACTTGTCGACGTCATCCTCGACGAGGCCGAGCAGAAGGGCACGGGCCGCTGGACGGTGAAGTCGGCGCTGGACCTCGGTGTGCCCGTCACCGGCATCGCCGAGGCGGTGTTCGCCCGCGCGCTGTCCGGCTCGGTGGCCCAACGCAAGGCCACCACCGGCCTGGCCTCCGGCAAGTTGGGCGAAAAACCAAGCGACACAACACAGTTCGTGGAGGACGTCCGTCAGGCCCTGTACGCGTCGAAGATCATCGCCTACGCGCAGGGCTTCAACCAGATACAGGCCGGCAGCGCCGAGTACGACTGGGGTATCACGCCGGGTAACCTGGCCACGATCTGGCGAGGTGGCTGCATCATCCGCGCCAAATTCCTCAACCGCATCAAGGAGGCCTACGACTCCGATCCCGACCTGGCGACGTTGATCGTGGCACCCTACTTCCGCAGCGCGATCGAATCGGCCGTCGACGGCTGGCGCCGGGTGGTGGTGACAGCGACGCAGCTGGGTATCCCGATTCCGGGCTTCTCGTCGGCGCTGTCGTACTACGACGCGTTGCGCACCGAACGCCTGCCGGCCGCGCTCACCCAGGGCCTGCGCGACTTTTTCGGCGCACACACCTACGGCCGCATCGACGAGGACCCGAGCAAGAAGTTCCACACCCTGTGGAGCGGAGACCGCAGCGAAGTACCTGCCTAGCGAGTTGCATTAGACGATGAGGTTCCTCGACGGGCATCGGCCCGGGTATGACCTGACCTACGACGACGTCTTCATCATGCCGAACCGCTCGGACGTCGCGTCGCGGTTCGATGTGGACCTGTCCACCGTCGACGGCTCGGGCACCACCATTCCGCTGGTGGTTGCCAACATGACCGCGGTCGCCGGCCGGCGGATGGCCGAAACGGTGGCGCGCCGCGGCGGCATCGTGATCCTGCCGCAAGACCTTCCGATCGACGCGGTGCAGCAGACGGTGGACTTTGTCAAGAGCCGCGACCTGGTGCTGGACACTCCGGTGACGCTCACTCCCGACGACTCGGTGTCGGACGCCCTGGCGCTGATCCACAAGCGTGCCCATGGCGTGGCCGTGGTGGTCTTCGAGGGCCGTCCGATCGGTTTGGTGCGGGAAGCGTCGTGCGTGGGCGTGGACCGCTTCGCCCGCGTCCGCGACGTCGCCGTGAGCGACTTCGTGACGGCCCCGGCGGGCACCGAGCCGCGCAAGGTCTTCGACCTGCTCGAGCACGCGCCGATCGACGTCGCCGTGCTGACCGGCGCCGACGGCACGCTGGCCGGGGTGCTGACCCGCATGGGAGCCATTCGCACCGGCATCTACACCCCCGCCACCGACGCCCGGGGCCGGCTGCGGATCGGCGCTGCCGTCGGCATCAACGGCGACGTGGGCGCCAAGGCCCGCGCCCTCGCTGAAGCCGGCGTCGACGTGTTGGTCATCGACACCGCCCACGGCCACCAGGTCAAGACCCTGGAAGCGATCAAGGCGGTCTCGTCACTGGACCTCGGGGTGCCGCTGGCGGCGGGCAACGTGGTGTCGGCCGACGGGGTTCGGGATCTGCTCGGCGCCGGGGCCAGCATCGTGAAGGTCGGCGTCGGTCCGGGCGCCATGTGCACCACCCGGATGATGACCGCGGTCGGACGGCCGCAATTCTCCGCCGTGCTCGAATGTGCTTCTGCGGCAAGGCAACTCGGCGGTCACGTCTGGGCCGACGGCGGGATCCGGCACCCGCGGGATGTGGCGCTGGCGCTGGCCGCCGGGGCGTCGAACGTGATGATCGGCTCGTGGTTCGCCGGCACTTACGAGTCCCCCGGGGACCTGATGCGCGACCGGGACGACCAGCCGTACAAGGAGAGCTACGGCATGGCGTCCAAGCGTGCCGTGGTAGCCCGCACCGCCGCCGACAGCAACTTCGACCGGGCCCGCAAGGCGCTGTTCGAGGAGGGCATCTCGACGTCGCGGATGGGACTGGACCCCGATCGCGGCGGCGTCGAGGACCTGATCGACCACATCACCTCCGGCGTGCGCAGCACCTGCACTTACGTCGGCGCGGCAACGCTGGCCGAACTGCACGAGCGGGCCGTGGTTGGGATACAGTCGGCGGCCGGCTTCGCCGAGGGCCATCCATTGCCCACGGGGTGGTGACTGAAGGGGCGTGAATATCTCGCTCATCGTGGCCACGGTGTCGGCCATCGTGGTGCTGATCTTCGGCACCGCGGTGTTCGTCGCGGCCGAATTCTCGCTGACCGCGCTGGACCGCAGTGTGGTCGAGGCCAACGCCCGCAGCGGCCGCCGTCGCGACCGTTTCATCCAGCGCGCTCAGCACCAGCTCTCGTTTCAGCTGTCCGGCGCCCAGCTGGGCATCTCGATCACCACGCTGGTGACCGGCTACCTGACCCAACCGCTGGTCGACAAGCTGCCGTACCCGCCGCTGGCGTCGATCGGGATATCCGACGGTCTGGCCGACGGGCTCACCACGGCCGTGGCGTTGGTGGTCGTCACATCGGTGTCGATGGTGTTCGGCGAGCTGGTGCCCAAGTACCTCGCGATCGCGCGCCCATTGCGAACCGCCCGCGCGGTGGTGGGCCCGCAGTTGGTGTTCTCGCTGCTGTTCACCCCGGCCATCCGGTTGACGAATGGGGTGGCGAACTGGGTGGTGCGGAAGCTGGGCATCGAGCCGGCCGAGGAACTGCGGTCGGCCCGCTCGCCGCAGGAGCTGCTGTCTTTGGTGCAGACCTCGGCGCGCACCGGGGCGCTGGACCCCGCTACCGCATCGCTGGTGCGGCGGTCGCTGCAGTTCGGCGCCCTGACCGCCGAGGAATTGATGACCCCGCGATCGAAGATCGTGTCGCTGCAGACCGATGACACCATCACCGACCTGGTGGCGGCCGCCGCGACGTCGGGCTTCTCGCGTTTCCCGATCATCGACCGCGACCTCGACGAGACCGTCGGCATCGTGCACGTCAAGCAGGTTTTCGAGGTGGCCCCCGCCGACCGCGGACGCACGCTGGCGACCACCGTGGCGAAGCCGGTCACGGTGGTGCCCTCCACGCTGGACGGCGACGCGGTGATGGCGCGCATCCGCGCCGACAGCCTGCAGACCGCGCTGGTTGTCGACGAGTACGGCGGCACCGCGGGCATGGTGACCATCGAGGACCTGATCGAAGAGATCGTCGGTGACGTTCGTGACGAACACGACGACGCGACACCGGACGTGGTGGCGTCGGGCAACGGTTGGCGGGTATCGGGCCTGCTCCGCATCGACGAGGTGGCCGCCGCGATCGGGTATCGGGCGCCGGACGGGCCCTACGAGACCATCGGCGGGCTGGTGCTGCGCGAGCTCGGTCACATCCCCCGTGCCGGTGAAACCGTCGAGCTGCCGGCGTTGGACGCGGACGGTCTGTCGGACGACTCGGTGCGCTGGCGGGCGACGGTGGTGCGGATGGAGGGTCGCCGGATCGACCTGCTCCAGCTGACCGAACTGGCCCGTCAAGCAGGCACTCACCCAACCGGCTCGGGGCCGCGGCAATGATCCACGACGGGCTCAAGGTGTTGGCGGCCATCCTGTTGATCGCTGCGAACGCTTTCTTCGTCGGGGCGGAGTTCTCGCTCATCTCGGCCCGTCGCGACCGCCTCGAGGCGCTGGCCGAGCAGGGCCGGTCTCGTGCGGTCACGGTGATCCGGGCCGGTGAACAGCTGTCGGCGATGCTGGCAGGGGCCCAGTTGGGGGTCACGGTGGCATCGATCCTGCTCGGCCGGATAGGTGAGTCGGCTACCGCTGATCTGCTGCGCAGGGCGCTCGGTGTCACCGCCATGCATCCGGCGCTGGTGCACACCGTGTCGTTCGCAGTCGCGCTGGCCCTGGTGGTGACGCTGCATGTGCTGCTCGGCGAGATGGTGCCGAAGAACATCGCGCTGGCCGGTCCGGAGCGAACGGCGATGCTGTTGGTCCCGCCGTATCTGCTGTACGTGCGCGCTGCCCGGCCGTTGATCGTGTTCTACAACAAGTGCGCCAACGCGGTGCTGCGTGGACTGGGGATCGCACCCAAAGACGAGCTGGACATCGCGGTGTCCACCGTCGAGCTGTCCGAGATGATCGCGGAATCGGTCTCCGAAGGCCTACTGGATCAAGAGGAGCACACCCGGCTGAGTCGGGCTTTGCAGATACCGACCAGGGTGGTCGCCGACGTCGCGCGTCCAATCGCCGAGGTGCGGGCGGTGCCGGTGGCGCGGCCGGGCGGTGGCCCGACGGTCGGTGCGATCGAGCAGGCCCTCGATCAAACCGGCTACTCCCGGTTTCCGGTTGTCGGCACCGGCGGCGAGTTCCTGGGATATCTGCACATCAAGGACGTGCTGACGCTCGGCGACGATCCGCAGACAGTCGTCGATCTGGCGCTGGTGCGCCCGCTGCCGCGGGTTCGGGGGTCACTGCCGCTGGTCGACGGGTTGTCGCGGATGCGCCGCAACAACAGTCATCTGGCGCTGGTGATCGACGATGGCGGGGACGTGGTCGCCATGGTGGCGATGGAGGACCTGGTGGAGGAGCTGGTCGGTACCATGCGCGAAGGGACATCCTGAGCTCACCCGTCCTGGCTGCTGGGCGGTGTGCCCGTATGATCTGTGCGGCTGGGGCTGGCGGAAACTAGCGTCCCATCCGTTGCCAACAGACGATTCGCATGCCGCGGCGGCGCCGGTGCAGCCGCCGGCCGCGGTTTGACCTGCTACCGCAGTTGCCCGTATACGCTCGTCAGGCTGCCGCTCGGTAGGCTGGCGGAGTGCTCACTGGGCGTCCAGTTCGAGCGCTGACAGGGCTGTGTGTGAAGGAGAACCATGACTGAACGCGTGTCGGCGGGCAACTTGCGCGTCGCCAGGGTGCTCTACGACTTCGTGAACAACGAGGCCCTGCCTGGCACCGGTATCGACCCGGACAGCTTCTGGGCGGGCGTCGACAAGGTCGTCACCGACCTGACACCGCAGAACCAGGATTTGCTGAACCGGCGCGACGAGTTGCAGGCGCAAATCGACAAGTGGCACCGCCACCGGGTGATCGAGCCGATCGATGCGCAGGCCTACCGGGAATTCCTCGTCGAAATCGGCTACTTGCAGCCCGAGCCCGATGATTTCACCATCACCACGTCCGGCGTGGACGACGAGATCACCAAGACGGCCGGCCCGCAGCTGGTCGTTCCCGTCCTCAACGCCCGCTTCGCGCTGAACGCGGCCAACGCGCGCTGGGGATCTCTCTACGACGCGCTCTACGGCACCGACGTCATCCCGGAAAGCGACGGCGCGGAAAAGGGCACCAGCTACAACAAGGTCCGCGGCGACAAGGTGATCGCCTACGCGCGTAAGTTCCTCGACGGCGCGGTGCCGCTGGCGTCGGGCTCGTGGGCCGACGCGACGGGGCTGAGCATCGAGGACGGCCAGCTGCAGATCGCCATCGGTTCGGAGTCCACCGGCCTGGCCAGCCCGGAGCAGTTCGCCGGCTACAGCGGCGAGCTCGGCTCGCCCAGCTGGTCGGTGCTGCTGGTCAACCACGGTTTGCACATCGAGATCCAGATCGACCCGGAGTCGCCGGTGGGCAAGACCGACGCGGCCGGCATCAAGGACGTGATCCTCGAGTCGGCGGTCACCACGATCATGGACTTCGAGGACTCGGTGACCGCCGTCGACGCCGACGACAAGGTGCTGGGGTATCGCAATTGGCTCGGTCTGAACAAGGGCGACCTCGCCGAGAACGTCAACAAGGACGGCAAGACCTTCACCCGCGTCCTCAATGCGGACCGCACCTACACCACCCCCGACGGCGGGGAGCTGACCCTACCCGGACGCAGCCTGTTGTTCGTCCGCAATGTCGGGCACCTGATGACCAACGACGCCATCGTCGACAGCGACGGCAACGAGGTTTTCGAGGGCATCATGGACGCGCTGTTCACCGGGGTGACGGCGATCCACGGGCTCAAGACCGGCGACGTGAACGGGCCGCTGGCCAACAGCCGCACCGGATCCATCTACATCGTCAAGCCCAAGATGCACGGACCCGACGAAGTGGCGTTCACCTGCGAGCTGTTCAGCCGCGTGGAGGATGTGCTGGGATTGCCGCAGGGCACCCTGAAGGTCGGCATCATGGACGAGGAGCGCCGCACCACCGTCAACCTCAAGGCGTGCATCAAGGCCGCCGCCGACCGTGTCGTGTTCATCAACACCGGGTTTCTGGATCGCACCGGCGACGAGATACACACCTCCATGGAGGCCGGCCCGATGATCCGCAAGGGGGCGATGAAGAACAGCACCTGGATCAAGGCCTACGAAGACGCGAACGTCGATGTCGGTCTGGCCGCAGGCTTCTCGGGCAAGGCGCAGATCGGCAAGGGCATGTGGGCGATGACCGAGCTGATGGCCGACATGGTCGAGCAGAAGATCGCCCAGCCGAAGGCCGGCGCCACCACCGCGTGGGTGCCGTCGCCCACGGCGGCCACCTTGCACGCCATGCACTACCACCAGGTGGACGTGTTCGCGGTGCAGAAGGAGCTCGAGGGCCAGACCCGCACCACGATCGACGAGTTGCTGACGATTCCGCTGGCCAAGGAACTCGCCTGGGCTCCGGAAGAAATCCGCGAAGAGGTCGACAACAACTGTCAGTCCATCCTCGGCTACGTGGTGCGCTGGGTGGAGCAGGGCGTCGGCTGCTCGAAGGTGCCCGACATCCACAACACCGCGCTGATGGAAGACCGTGCCACGCTGCGGATCTCCAGCCAGTTGCTGGCCAACTGGCTGCGGCACGGTGTCATCACCAGGGAGGACGTGCGGGCCAGCCTGGAGCGCATGGCGCCGTTGGTCGACAAGCAAAACGCCGGCGACCCGGCGTATCGCCCGATGGCGCCCAACTTCGACGACAGCCTCGCGTTCCTGGCCGCGCAGGACCTGATCCTGACCGGCGGGCAGCAGCCCAACGGCTACACCGAGCCGATCCTGCATCGCCGTCGTCGCGAATTCAAAGCGCGCGCCCGGTGACGATGCGGGCCGCTCGCGGCCCGCAGGCCCGCAGGAAACTGCCGGCTCGGTTTCCCGTTGGCCGACGGAAACATTAGGACCGATTCGAGGGAAAGGACGCAGACACCGCCATGGGTAGGCACAGCTTGCCGGACCCCGAGGATTCCCCTGCCGAGTCGTCTGAGGAATCCTTTGCGGATACTGCGTACCCGGAGGACGAAGCAGATTACGGTCGACATGGCGGCCAGGAGCCGGATCCCGGCTATCCGCAAGACGTTTGGTCCGACGACGACGAATGGCCCGATGAGTACCAGGATTCGGGCTGGGAATCCGATGAGGCCGACGACGAGTCCGTGCCCGCCGCGCGGCCCGGCCGAGCCGACGAGTACCCGGACTTCCCGCCGCGGCCCACGAGCACTGGCGCGGCCGCAGCCGACCCGTCGATTCCCCCACCGCCGGTCTACGCCGCCGGCCACCGAGGCGGCGGCGAATGGCGAGGCGGCCACCGCAGCGGCCGCGGTGGCCGGGGCGTCAGCATCGGCGTCATCGTGGCCCTCATTGCGGTGGTCGCGGTGGTCGGGGTGTGGATCCTGTGGAAGTTCATCGGCGATGCGCTTTCGCACCGCTCGCAGAACGCGGCGGCACGTTGTATGGGGGGAAAGGAGACGGTCGCCGTCGTCGCCGACCCGACGATCGCCGATCAGGTGCGTGAGCTGGCCAACGGTTACAACTCGTCGGCCGGGCCGGTCGGAGATCGCTGCGTTTCGGTGGACGTCAAACCGGCCGGCTCCGACGCGGTGCTGGGCGGTTTCAGCGGCAAATGGCCTGCCGAGTTGGGTGATCAGCCGGCCTTGTGGATCCCCAGCAGCTCGGTCTCCGCGGCACGCCTCAGCGCGGCGTCGAAACAGAAGATCGTCAGCGACAGCCACTCTCTGGCGACGTCGCCGGTGCTGCTGGCGGTCCGTCCCGAATTGCAGCAGGCCCTTGCCAGTCAGAACTGGGCGGCGTTGCCCGGACTGCAAACCAACCCGAACTCGCTGGCCGGGCTCAATCTGCCGGCCTGGGGATCGTTGCGGCTGGCCTTACCCGTTAACGGTAACGGCGACACCGCCGTGCTGGCCGGAGAGGCGGTGGCCGCCGCATCCGCACCAGCCGGTGCGCCGCCAACTCAGGGCATCGGCGCGGCGCGCACGCTGATTGCCGGCCAACCCAAACTGCCCGACAATTCACTCGGCGCCGCGATGAACGCGCTGCTGGGGTCGGGTGACGCGGCGACCGCCCCAGTGCACGCGGTGGCCACCACTGAGCAGCAGCTGTTCCAGCGCGGCCAGTCATTGCCGGATGCCAAGGGCAAGTTGAGCTCGTGGCTGCCGCCGGGCCCGGTCGCTGTCGCCGACTATCCCGCCGTGCTGATCACCGGGTCGTGGCTGTCGCACGAACAGACCGAGGCCGCCAGCGCCTTTGCCCGATTCATGGAAAAACCCGAACAGCTGGCCAAGCTGGCCAAGGCCGGATTCCGGGTCAATGGGGTGAAACCGCCGAGCAGCCCGGTCACCAGCTTTCCCACGTTGCCCCCGGCGCTCTCGGTGGGCGACGAGGCGCAGCGTGTCACGCTCGCCAACGGACTGAGCTCACCGTCGGCCGCGGTGGCGGCGACCATCATGCTCGATCAGTCGTTGCCCACCGACGACGGCGGCAAGACCCGGCTGGCCAACGTGGTGGCGGCGCTCAACGAAAGAATCAAGGCGATGCCGTCGACCTCGGTGGTGGGACTGTGGACCTTCGACGGTCACGAGGGCCGGTCCGAGGTGCCGACCGGACCGCTGGACGACCCTGTCAACGGGCAGCCTCGCTCGGCCGCGCTGACGGCCGCGCTGAACAAGCAGTATTCGTCCAACGGCGGTGCAGTGTCGTTCACCACGCTGCGCCTGATCTATCAGGAGATGCTGGCCAATTACCGTGCCGGGCAAACGAATTCAATACTGGTGATCACCGCCGGGCCGCATACCGACCAAACGCTGGACGGGCCGGGCCTGCAGGATTTCATTCGCAAGGCCGCCGATCAGGCCCGCCCAATCGCGGTCAACGTCATCGACTTCGGCGCCGACCCGGACCGGGCGACCTGGGAAGCCGTCGCACAGCTCAGCGGCGGCGGCTACCGCAACCTCCCGACGTCGGCATCCCCCGACCTCGCCGCGGCAATCAGCACGTTCCTGGGCTGACTTCAGCTGGCGAATTCGGCCGCTCGGTGTACTCATGGCGTTGAGAGTGAAGCTAGGGCTTTGGCTGTGAAGCCACGGCTTTGGCTGTGAAGCCACGGCGGGATCCCAGCGATTTTCCCGCCCTCCTTTCACTCGCGACGCCAACGATTCACACCCAACGCCAACGTTTCCCACTCAGCGAGGACGACGCCAGGGTCTAGCCCTGCAGCAGTGCCAGCGCGGCCTCGGCGTAGGCCTGGGGGTCCTCGATCTGCGGATAATGGCCCAAGCCGGGCAATTCCACCACCGCAGCGCCGGGACGCAGCTCGCGCAATCCGTCGAGCACGTTCGTGGTGGCGACCGGATCGTCGAGCCCCCGCACGAACCCCAGCGGTTTGGGCCAATCGCGTACGGCGCCGTGCCAGCGTTGCGCGTAACGCTCCCGCTCGTCGAGATAGCTGATCAGCAGATGGGCGATGCGATTGCCGTCGTTGTAGCGCAACAGCTCCCATTGGGCCGCGGCCTCCTCGGCGGACAGCGGATGATCGGCCGAGAACAGCCGGGCGAAGCCCCGCTGGAAACCGCGCCGATTCGCCAGCCGGGCCGCAACCGGGCCCAGCGGGCCGCGCAGCACCTTCTGAATCGGCCGCAGGCTGGCCCGTTCCAGGATCACACTGCCGTTGCTGAGCACGGCTCGCTGGATCTCGAAGGGCAGTCGGCCGTCCAGGTCACGGGCCAACAGCTCGGTGGTCACCGACGTGCCCATGTCATGGGCGAGCACCACCAGCGGGCCGGTCGTCGTCTGCGCGATCACCGTCTGCACCAGGTCCGCCTGCTCGAGCAGGCTGTAGCGATGCGGACGCGGCTTGTCGGACAAGCCGTAGCCGAGGAAGTCCATCGTCACCCAGCCGTGGTCGCCCAGGTGCGGCAGCACCGCGCGGAAATCGAACGAACTCGACGGAAAGCCGTGCAGCAGTAACACAGTCGGGCTGGCGCCCGGTTGCGAGCGGACGAACAATCGGCCGGCGTCCGTCTCCAGCCAGCGGCCGCCGTCGCGCCACTCCTGGACGCTCGGTGATGTCACCCTTCGGGCATACCATCGCCAGCGTGGTCAAAGGAGGCTTATGACGATCGATTTCACCCCGGATCCTGGGCTGTATCCGTTCCAATCGCGGTGGTTCGACAGCTCACAGGGGCGCCTGCACTACATCGACGAAGGTCCTACCAGTTCTCAAGGCCCGCCGATACTGCTCTGCCACGGCAACCCGACCTGGAGCTTTCTGTATCGCGACATCGTCATCGCGCTGCGCGAGCGGTTTCGTTGCGTGGCACCGGACTATCTCGGGTTCGGCCTATCCGAGCGCCCGCGGGGTTTCGGCTACAAGGCTGACGGGCACGCCCAGGTGGTCGGCGAGCTGGTCGATCACCTCGGCCTCGACGGCTACCTCAGCATGGGCCAGGACTGGGGCGGGCCGATCAGCACGGCCGTCGCCGTCGAACGTGCCGATCGGGTACGCGGCATCGTGCTGGGCAACACTTGGTTCTGGCCGACGGACGAGCTGACGACGAAGATCTTCAGCCGGGTGATGTCCAGTCCGCCAATGCAATACGCGATCCTGCGGCGAAACTTCTTTGTCGAGCGGCTGATTCCGGCCGGAACGGCGCGCCGGCTGAGCGCTGAGGTGATGGAGCACTACCGTGCCGTGCAACCCAATGCTGAGGCCCGCGTGGGAGTGGCCGAGCTGCCCAAAGAGCTTCTGGCGGCCCGTCCGATGTTGGCCAGGCTGGCGCGGGAAGTTCCGGAAAAGTTGGGTGCCAAGCCCACGCTGTTGGTCTGGGGCATGAAGGACTTCGCGTTCAGGCCCGGCCCGACGATCCCGCGAATGCGCCAGACGTTTGCCGATCACGTCCTCGTCGAGCTGTCCGAGGCTAACCACTTCATCCAAGAGGACGCCCCCGATCAGATCGCCGCCGCGATCATCGACCGGTTCGGCTAGACCCGCGGTCTCGCGCGTTTACGCGTACGCCTCGACCGGCGGGCACGAGCAGACCAGGTGTCGGTCGCCGTAGGCGCCGTCGATGCGCCGCACCGGCGGCCACACCTTGGGCCGGAATCCGGCCCCGAGCGGATAGGCGGCCTCTTCACGGGTATACGGGTGATCCCAGTCGGCCACCACCAGACATTGCGCGGTGTGCGGGGCACCGCGCAGCGGGTTGTCGTCAACGGGCCACTCCCCCGCCCCGACGCGGTCGATCTCGCCGCGAATGGCGATCATCGCCTCGCAGAAGGCGTCGACTTCGGCCAGGCTCTCGCTCTCGGTCGGCTCGACCATGAGCGTGCCGGCCACCGGGAAGCTCATGGTTGGAGCGTGAAAACCGTAGTCCGCCAAGCGTTTCGCGACGTCGTCGACGGTCACGCCGGTCGACTTGGTGATACCGCGCAGGTCCAGGATGCACTCGTGGGCCACCATGCCGTTCTCGCCGGTGTAGAGCACGGGGAAGTACTCGTCGAGGCGGCGAGCGATGTAGTTGGCCGAGGCGATGGCGGTCAACGACGCCGCGCGCAGTCCGTCCGCGCCCATCATCCGGATATAAGCCCAGGTGATGGGCAGGATCGAGGCCGACCCATAGGGTGCCGACGACACCGGATGGCCGTCGGGCAGTTCGGGGGCATAGGGGTGGCCCGGCAGGAACGGCGCCAGATGCGAACGCACCGCGACCGGCCCCACACCGGGACCACCTCCGCCGTGCGGGATGCAGAACGTCTTGTGCAGGTTGAGGTGGCTGACGTCGCCGCCGAACTTCCCCGGCCGGGCCAGTCCCACCAGGGCGTTGAGGTTGGCGCCGTCGACGTACACCTGGCCACCGGCGTCGTGCACGGCCGCGCAGATCTCGGCGATGTCGTGCTCGTAGACCCCATGGGTGGACGGATAGGTGATCATCAGCGTCGAGAGCCGGTCGGCGTGCTCGCTGACCTTGGCGCGCAGATCGTCCAGGTCGACGTCGCCGTTCTCGTGACAGCCCACGACCACCACCCGCATGCCGGCCAGCGCTGCCGACGCCGCGTTGGTGCCGTGCGCGCTGGACGGGATCAGGCAGACGTCGCGGTGCGGTTCTCCCCGGCTGGCGTGGTAGTCGCGGATCGCCAGCAGGCCCGCATACTCGCCCTGCGAGCCGGCGTTGGGCTGCAGCGAGACGGCGTCATAGCCGGTGATGGCCACCAGCCAGCTCTCCAGGTCGGCGATCAGGCGGCGCAGCCCCGGGGTGTCGGCTGCCGGGGCGAACGGGTGCAGACGCGCGAATTCCGGCCAGGTGATCGGCTCCATCTCGGCCGCGGCGTTCAGCTTCATGGTGCAGGATCCGAGCGGAATCATGCTGCGGTCCAAGGCAATATCTTTGTCCGCCAGCGCACGTAGGTAGCGCATCATCGCCGTCTCGGTGCGGTACTGGGTGAACGCGGGATGCGTTAGGAACTCCGACGTGCGGGTCGTGATCTCCACGGTGGCCGGGGAGCCGGGCGATACCCCGAACGCATCCAGCACCGCCGCCACGTGCGCGTCGGTGGTGGCCTCGTCACAGGCCACCGACACGTGGTCGGCGTCGACGCGCCACAGGTTGATGCCGCTGGCCTTGGCCGCGGCCACCACCTCGTCCGCTCGTCCCGGTACCCGGGCCAGCACGGTGTCGAAATAGGTGTCGTGTACCAGGGCGTCGCCCAGGGCCGCGCCGATGGTCCGGGCATGCGCGTGTACCCGGCGCGCGATCGCGGTCAACCCCTCGGCGCCGTGGTAGCTGGCGTACATCGCGGCCATCACCGCCAGCAGCACCTGTGCCGTGCAGATGTTGCTGGTCGCCTTGTCGCGGCGGATGTGCTGCTCGCGGGTCTGCAGAGCCAACCGATAGGCCGGCGACCCGTCGGCGTCCAGCGAAACGCCGATCAGCCGCCCGGGCAGCTGGCGGGCGTGGTTGGCGTGCACGGCCAGGTAACCGGCATGTGGGCCGCCGAATCCCATGGGCACGCCGAATCGTTGCGTGGTTCCGAACGCGACGTCGGCGCCGATCTCGCCGGGCGGGGTGATCAGCGTCAACGCCAGCAGGTCGGCGCCGATCGCGACCAGCGCGCCCCGGTCATGCGCCTGCGCCACCAGCGCGGCCCAGTCGGTGATCCGGCCGCTGGCACCGGGAAGCTGGGCGATGACCCCGAAGAACTCGCCGTCCGGCAGCCCGTTGCGCAGGTCGGCGGTCACGATGTCGATGCCCAACGGTTTGGCCCGGGTGGCCAGCACGGCCGCCGTCTGGCCGAACAGGTCGCTATCGACGGCCAGCCGGTTCGAGCCGCCACGGGATGCCCGGTGCATCAGTGTCATGGCTTCGGCAGCCGCGGTGCCCTCGTCGAGCATCGAGGCGTTGGCGATCTCTAGCCCGGTGAGATCGCTGACCAGCGTCTGAAAGTTGAGCAGCGCCTCCAGCCGACCCTGGCTGATCTCGGGCTGATAGGGCGTGTAGGCGGTGTACCAGGCGGGGTTCTCCATGATGTTGCGCAACAGCACCGGCGGGGTGAGGGTGTCGTAGTAGCCCTGCCCGATCATCGAGACCGCCACGGTGTTGGCGTCGGCCAGCGACCGCAGCTCGGCCAGCGCCTCGGCCTCGCTCGCGGGCGCCGGCAGTGTGTCCAGCCCCGGTGCGACGCCGGCGGTGGGCTTGTCGAGAATGCCCGCGGGGACGGCCTTGTCGGCCAGTTCGTCCAGTGAGTTGACGCCGATGACGGCCAGCATGGTCTCGACGGCCCCGCGATCCGGGCCGATGTGTCGCTCGGCGAACGAGTGGGCGGTTGAATTCCCTGACATGGGGCGAACTCCTGGTACGGCGCTACAGAGGAAGGGTCTAGCGGCCCTCTCCCTCTGTCTTCACCCGTGCACCAGGCGCCTGAGAGATTCGGCGCCGCTAACCGGCACCTTTCCCCATCGGCGGGCGATGACCGTTGTGGTCGCCACCGCTTTCCAGAGGCGTCGTTGTCTCGCGCGGTCCGGGGGCCTGAGAGGTTGACGGAGAGGTGTTGCTCCTTCGGCGTCCATGACTGGCGATCACGGAACTCTCCCGCGCAAGCGCGACGCGTCGTCTAGTTTACCCGCCCGCACTTGCTCAGCCGCGAGCGTCCGCATTTGTACGCCGCTACGCCGTCCGGCGCGTGCATTTGCGCGCGCTCGCAGAGGAAGCCTCAGCCGATTTTGCGGTCGCGATGCTTGCGGCGCGAGGCCAGCTCGTCTTCGGGAGCGGCGATCGACTCGCCGCCGTCGGCGCGCTCACCGGGGAAATCAGCGATGACGCCGGTCAGCTCCCGCATCGCGCCCGAGACCGCGATGCCGAACACCCCCTGGCCGCCCTGCAGCAGGTCGACGACCTCTTCGGCCGACGTGCACTCATACACGCTGGTGCCGTCGGAGAACAGGGTGATGTTGGCCAGGTCCTGCACGCCCCGCTGGCGCAAGTGATCGACCGCGACGCGGATGTTGTGCAGCGAGATACCGGTATCCAGCAGGCGTTTGACGATCTTGAGAACCAAGATGTCCTTGAACGAGTACAGCCGCTGGCTGCCGGAACCCGCCGCGCTGCGAATCGAGGGAACCACCAAGGATGTGCGTGCCCAGTAGTCCAGCTGCCGGTAGGTGATGCCGGCGATCTGGCAGGCACTTGGCCCGCGATAGCCCACCAGCTCGTCGGGCACGGAGTCGTCGGGGAACAGCCCGGGCTGCACCGGCTCGCTTGGTGCGGCAGCGTCAGCGGTCGCGACGTTGGCTTGGTCAGAAAGGTCCAGCTGCTCCTGACGTGGCTGCTCGCTCACGGTGGTTCCTCTCGCCGATCGCGCTCGTGTAGTCGCTGCGTCGCTGGCTGCCCCCGGCAACCACGGTCACTCAGGCCCGAGTGCTAGTGAGCATACGCTTGTCACTAGCTGCCGTGGCCCGAGATGATCTTCAAGTCGTGTTCAAAGTATGGCTGTCGGTCGGCCCAGGAGCGGGCCATCCGCTAGGCGTGTCGGCAAAGCAGCGCCAGATGAGACGCATCCGTAACGTCGCCGCTGCTACGTCGCCTTGAAATCGTCGGGCGACACGCTGTCGAGAAATTCCTTGAACTTCTCCACCTCATCCTCCCGAACCGCGCTGCTGGATTCCTCGTCGCTTTCGTCGGGAATCAGCAGTCCGGCCTGAGCCAGCACGGCTTCTTCGACGTAGATCGGAACGCCAACCCGCAGTGCGATCGCCACCGAGTCCGAAGGTCGCGCCGACACCGTGATGTTGCGGTCGAAGACCAGGTCCGCGTAGAACGTGCCTTCTTGCAGGTCTGTGATTCGCACCTCTTTGAGCGAATGGCCAAGCGCAGCAATGAGATCCCTGATCAGATCATGTGTCAGCGGTCGGGGTGGCTCGACCCCTTGCTGCTCCAGGGCGATGGCCGCGGCCTCCGCCTGGCCTATCCAGATCGGCAGATAGCGGTCACCGTTGGCTTCACGCAGCAACAACACCGGCTGGTTCTGCGGCTGCTCGACGCGAATGCCGACAACACGAACTTCACCCATCTGTGTCTGCCCTCCGCACATGCCGCTGTGTCCGACTGACGTCGGCGCGACGACCCCGGTCAATATCAGTGTCGCCGAACACCGAGCTGTCGACCGAAGTCTAGTCCTCAGCGGTGCAGAAGGTCGCGAACCGCCGACTTGATCAACGAGGTATGCAACGTGATGGCAAGCGCGGCAACCTCGCGGGCCAGATCGTCGGCACGATCACGGGCACCGGCTTTACCGGCTTTGACCAACGGCCCGGCGATCTGAGCGATCAGGTCGGACTGCCGATCCGCGGCTGATCGGAAGGCTCGCAGATGCCGTGGCTCGACACCGTATTGGGCCAGCGCGCGTGCGCACTGCAGGATCACGACCGCGTGTTCGTCGAAGAATCCGCCCGGCCCGGTGGTGATCACCCCGGCCTTGAGCAGCGCGGTCAGCAGGTCCTCGTCCACTCCGGAGCGTTCCAGCAAGTCTTCTCGGCTGAGCCGGATGCGGGTGGGCCCCACCTCGGCGGTGTCGGATCGGGAAGTGGCGGCTCCGTTTTCGGCCACCGGCACCAATCGCGGTACGCCATAAGGCGATGCGACCGAGGGGATTTCACCGTCCGGCTGGGCGTCGAGCTGGGCTCTGATCACCTTCAGCGGCAGGTAGTGATCCCGTTGCGCGGTGAGAATGAAGCGGAGACGCGCGCAGTCGTAGGCGGTGAACCGGCGATACCCGGAGGCGGCGCGCTGCGGTGTCACCAGCCCCTCGGCCTCCAAGAAACGGATCTTGGAGATGGTGACATCGGGGAAATCCGGCCGCAGCAGGTCGAGGACTGCCCCGATCGACATCCCGGCTACTGCCGGGCTATCGAGCGCGCCCACTAGCCTCCGCTTCCTCCTTCGTCACCCTGCTTCGGTCCGGTCAAGAACACCAAGCGGAACTTGCCGATCTGCACTTCGTCGCCGTTGGCCAGCACTGCCGAGTCCACCGGCTCGCGGTTGACGTAGGTGCCGTTCAGGCTGCCGACGTCGACGACCTGAAATTCGGTGTTCTCCAACCTGAACTCGGCGTGCCGACGGCTCACCGTGACGTCGTCGAGGAAGATGTCGCTGTCCGGGTGCCGGCCCGCGGATGTGATGGCCTGATCGAGCAGGAAACGTGAGCCAGCGTTGGGTCCGCGTTTGACGACCAGCAACGCCGAACCCGCCGGAAGGCCTTCCACGCCGGACACCGTGCTCTCGGTGCCCGCCTGAGCGGGCGCGTCGAGTTCGTTGAGGAAGTCGGCCCGGAAGACGGAAGTCGTCTCCACGGTGACTTCGTCGGAAGTCTGGTCCTGCGAACTTCCTGAGTCCCTTTCCGTCACCCGCTGCTCCTTACTGGCTGCTGTGGCGTTTGACCGGGCCGCTCGGCCGGCTTTCCAATTCCAGTGCCGTCAATGCCTGCAATGCGTATGTGTCGACCGTACCGCGCCCTGGTCCGCGATGTGGTTTCCACCGCGAGATCATCGCGCGATGCTGGCTGGCACATTAGCAATCGTCATTCGGTCAGTGTGCCGCGGTAGGCCTCAGCGTCAAGCAGCTCCGCAATGCCCGACTCCAGCGTTGCGGTATCGGGCACCTGAAGATCCAGCAGCCAGCCGGAACCGTAGGGATCCGAGTTCACCAGTTGCGGACTGCTTTCCAGCTCGGTGTTGACCGCGGCCACCGTGCCGGACAGCGGCGCGTACAGGTCCGACACCGACTTCGTGGACTCCACCTCGCCGAAGGATTCGCCGGCGGTCACCTCGGTGCCCACGTCCGGTAGCTGCACGAAAACGACGTCGCCCAACGCCGACTGGGCAAAGTCGGTGATCCCGACTCGCACGGTGTCGTCACCGCTGCGGCGAACCCACTCGTGCTCGGCGGTGTAGTGCAGATCGGACGGGATATCGCTCACGGGCAAGTCCTGTTCTGTTCGGTGGCGCTCACTTGACGGGCTGAGCGTATTGGCGTGGTTTTGGTTGCCGCAAGGTGGTCACGTCGACGCGGTCGGACTGTTGCACCGTCATCCGGGCGCCGACCCGTTTGGCACTGTCCTGGGCGCCACCGGGAATGTTCATCGCCGCGGCCAAGGTCGGCGGATCCCCAATCGCCAGAACCGAATACGGTGGCGAGAAAGTTTTTCCGTCGATAGTCAGCGAGCCTGGGCTGCCTACCACCCAGGTATCGACGCCGACCCGAACGGACTGGCGCGCATCGTTGATCTGGATGGCCTCGGCGCCGGCGGCGCGCAACTCGTTGATGACGTCGAGCATGGTGTCCGGCGCCACTCCCGGGCCGGGGTCGTCGATCTTGACGGTGACGCCCGGCCCCGTGGCGCCGACGGAACCCACCAGGATGGACAACGCCGCCAGCCTGGCCTGCGCGCTCTCGATGGCAGCCTGGTCGGTGTTGCCCGACGCCCGCAACTTGTTGAGGGTGTTCTGCAGTTCGGCCACCTCGGTCTCCAGCGTGGCCTCGCGTTGCCGCAGCGAATCCAACAGCACCAGCAAATCCGCGGGACGGGCCGTGTCCAGGGAATCGCCGCTCTTGGTCTGGTGCACTTGGGTGGCAATGGCGACCCCCAACAGCAGGCACAACAGGATCGCCAGGGCGCCGAACGTCAACCGGGAACGGCCGCCACGCAACAGCCCGGAGAGTCCCGTCCGGCGCAGCGGCCCGATTTCGGGCCGGGGACGGTCGTCGGGTAATTCGTGACGGCCGTGCGGGGCCGCGCCGTCACCCTGGCGCGTCGACGATTCGGCTGTCTCGTCGGCCGTGCTTTCTGGCGCGTCCGCGGATTCCGGGCCGTGCTCGCTCACCCCGACCTCAACTTTCGGGTCTTTTCGGGTTGACTTCCAGTGTGGCCCATCACGCACCGAACAGCCGGCGTCGCAAAGCGGCCGCATTGCCGAAAATCCGGATACCCAGCACGACGATGATCGCCGTGGACAACTGGGTGCCAACCCCGAGCTGGTCGCCGACATAAACGATGAGAGCGGCGACCAGGACGTTGAACACAAACGACACCACGAAGACCTTCGGGTCGAAGATCCGCTCGAGGTAGGCGCGCAGCCCGCCGAACACCGCGTCGAGCGCGGCCACCACGGCGATGGGCAAGTAGGGTTGGACGACCTCCGGCACACTGGGATGGAAGAACAAGCCCAGCACGATGCCGATGGCAACCGCCGCTATACCGATCATGCTGAGCGGAATCCTTCTCTCACTTGGGCCCAATCTGTTTGGCGAACTTGACATCTCGAATTGCTCCGGCGGCCAGCGCAACGCGATCAGAGACGTTCACGCTGACGCCGACGCCGTAGGAGGTCTCCAGCAGCCTGAGGCGGTGCAGACCGGGGCTGTTCCCGAACGCGTCTCGCATCGCATGCGGGGGCCCGACGGCCAGGATGGTATACGGGCTGCTGGTCGGGTTGTTGTCGACCAGGATGGCGCCGCCCGCCTGACGGATGGTCACGTTGGGGCCGATCCTGGCGCCACCGACCGAGATGGCCTCGGCGCCACTGGCCCATAACGAGTTGACGACCAGTTGCAAATCGCGGTCCAGAATAATTTGCCGGCTGCCGCTCACCCGCTGTTTGGAAACGTCGGAAAGGTTCGGGCCCACACCGGGATCGGTCACTGTCACCGTCAGGCCTGGGCCGATGATCGCTGTGCTGGCCGCAGCCAGGCTGAGTGCATCCAGGCGGGTCAGCAGCCGCTGACCCATCGCGTTGTCGGCGAGCGCCAGCCGCTGCACGTCGTCAACCTGGGCCGCGAGTACATTGCGCTGCTGGGCCAATTTGGCGGCGGCCGCTTGTGTTGCCCGCACACTCGTCGCGAGCAGTTGTTGAGCGCTGCGTACCCCGGGTGCAACGGAGCGGGCCTGTGCCGCCGCGGCCGCGAAAACCGCAACCACCAGCATCGCCGCCAATGCTTGCCAGCCCCAGCCGAAAACGCGTGCACGCCGACTCGACGGGCGATCGAGGCGGCTGCGTTTGGCGGCGGCTGCGGCGTAGCCGGGGTCCAGATGTTCGGAAAGCAGGGCCCGCAGCAGCGACGGCACGGGGATGAGCTTGGGCCGCGCCGCCGCGTGGGCGCTGCGACCGGCGTTGGGGTCATAGCCGCCGAGCAGGCGGTCCGGTTCAGACATGCTTACCCGCTTGTGGGGTCGGCTGCTCGGCCCGGCCGAGCTTGGGCATCTGGCGCACCACCAGCCTCATCTGCACCATGTACAGGACGAAGGCCCACAGGTACAGGTACAGGCCCCAGATCAGAAACCCCCACCCGCAGGCGCCCACCACGCGGCTCCACAGCGCGTGCCACTGGCCCAGCAAAACCAGCGGAAACCCGGACATCAGGGCGAAAGTCGCGGCTTTACCGAGATACGTCACCGGCAATGCGGAAAGGCCGCGACTTCGCAGCGACGGCAGCGTGGCCGCCAGCAGCCCGTCGCGGGCCAGCAGCGTGATGACGAACCACCAGGGCACAATCCCACCCGCCGCCATGGTGATCGGGACCGTCACCATGTAGAGGCGATCAACCGCGGGATCCAGCAGGACGCCCAACCGCGACGATTGATCGAGCATCCGCGCGATCTTGCCGTCGGCCCAGTCGGAGATCCCGCTGAACATCAGAATTGCCACCGCCCAGGCATTGGCGTGCGCGACCAGCAGCACATAGATGAATACCGGGATGAGCAGCAGGCGAATGGCGCTCAACACGTTGGGTACAGTCAGCACCCGATCGGTTGCGCGTGCGGGCTCCATATGCGGTGACCTTAGCCCGGCCCCTTCTTGGTGGCGATACGGCCCGCACCGACGGACCGTTGAACGCTCGACACGCCCCTAGCGGAACACTCCGGGCAGGCTCAGCGTGGAAAGCGTGTCATCCGCCAGCGGATTGTCGTTGACCATGTACGTCCACGTCGACGTCGGCCGGGCCAGCTTGGACAGATCCAGCCCCGGCTCCTCCTCGAGCACATTCGCGGTCTCGAAAGTCTGCTGCGCCGCCTCGATCGCGTCGGCGGCCAGCGAGGCGAACGCGTCGACCGCCAACCGGTGAAACTCGTCCAGCGGATTCTGGCGCCCCAGTGCCCGCAGATGGATGCTTTCCCGGATATCGGCCAGATAGGCCAGATGATCCGCCCAGCCGCGGTCCAAGTGATACAGCATGATCAGCCGGCAGATCTTTTCCAGACGTTCCTCGGCCTCGTCCTCGGGCATTGCCTCAGCGAGCTCCTCGTACCGCTTCGGAGCCAGTTCGGCAAGTTCCTCGCGGGCGGTCGCCGTGCGCAGCAAGGTGTTTCGGCGTTCGACGATGATGGCCCGCTGTTGGGCGATCAGCTGGTTGTAGCGCCAGGTGTTGGCGTGGATGTCCAGCATGTGGCCCTCGGCGACCCGCTGGGCGTGGTCGAGCAACCCGGCGGCCTTCGGGCTGACGATCCGGCCGTCCTCATCGGTCTCCATGGGCAGCTTGTTGCAATCCAGGTTGGCGGAGACCACGTCGTCTTCCCAGCTCGAGAAGAACACCGACGACCCCGGGTCGCCCTGACGTCCCGCCCGGCCGCGCAACTGATTGTCCAGCCGCTGGGTGTGGTGGCGGCCGGTGCCGACCACGTGCAGCCCGCCGAGCTCGGCCACCCGCTCGTGGTCGGACTCGTCGGACCCACCGAGCCGGATATCGGTGCCGCGTCCGGCCATCTGCGTGGACACCGTGACCGCTCCGAACTTCCCGGCCTCGGCGATGACCTGCGCCTCCTCGGCGTCGTTCTTGGCGTTGAGCACCACCGCGGGCACGCCGCGGCGCAGCAACCGCTCGTGCAGCTCTTCGGATTCCGCGACGTCGCGAGTGCCGACCAGCACGGGCTGGCCCGTCTCGTGCACCTCGGCGATGTGGTCGATGATCGCGTCGTTCTTCGCCGCGGCAGTGATGTAGACCCGGTCGGACTCGTCCTCGCGGATGTTGGGGGTATTCGGCGGAATCGGTGAGACGCCCAGTTTGTAGAACTGACGCAGCTGCTCGCCGGCGGCCAAGGCGGTGCCCGTCATGCCGCACACGGTCGTGTAGCGGTTGATCAGCGCCTGCACGGTGATGGTGTCCAGCACCTCGCCGGTCTCGGTGGTCTCGATGCCCTCCTTGGCTTCGACGGCCGCCTGCAGGCCATCCGGCCAGCGTTGCAGCTGTGCGATGCGGCCCCGGGAGGCGTTGATCAGGTGCACGGCGTCGTCGCGGACGATGTAGTGCACGTCCCGTTGCAGCAGCACGTGCGCGTGCAGCGCGACGTTGACCTCGGTGAGCGTGGTGCCGACGTGTTCCTCGGAGTACAGGTCTATGCCGCCGAGGGCCTTTTCGACCTTGCGGGCCCCGGTCTCGGTCAGGTGGACATTGCGGTTGTCGGAGTCGGTGTCGTAGTCAGTTTCCGCGGACAGGTTGCCGACCAGCTTGATGATCTCCAGGCGCGGGGTCTCCCGGTGGGTGGTGCCGGCCAGCACGAGTGGCACCAGCGCCTCGTCGACCAGCACCGAGTCGGCCTCGTCGATCAGCGCCACATCCGGATTGGGTGATACCAGGTCCTCGACATCGGTCACCAGCTGATCGCGCAGCACATCGAAACCGATCTCGTTGACCGAGGCGTAGGTGATGTCGCAGCCGTAGGCGGTCCGGCGCTCTTCGCTCGTTGACTCGGCGGTAATCCAGCCGACCGTCAGGCCCATGGCCTCCAGCAGCGGACCCATCCACTCGGCGTCGCGGCGGGCCAGATAGTCGTTGATGGTCACCACGTGCACATGCCGCCCGGCCAGGGCGTAGCCGGCGGCCGCGATCGCCCCGGCCAGCGTCTTGCCCTCACCGGTGGCCATCTCGATCACGTCGCCGGCGAGCATCCGCAGCGCGCCGAGCAGCTGCACGTCGAATGGCCGCAGGCCGGTGGCCCGTTCGGCGGCTTCCCGGGCGATGGCGAGGAACTGCGGGATGTCGCTGGATTCCGCGAGATCGTCAAGGTTCAGCAACCCGGCCGCTTTGCGGAGTTGCTCGTCGTTGAGGTCGGCGGCTTCGTCGTCGTATTCGGCGGACGCGGTCACCTCGGCGAGGGAACGGTTTCTGTTCTTCTCCGTGCTGGCGCCGAGCAGCCGCCAGAATCGGCTGCTGACTCTGCCAGGTTGGCTTTGGGTGGTCTTCGGCACAGGTCAACGGTACGCGAGCGGGCGGACGTCACGAGGGTGCGTGTCCGTACAGCGACACGCCGTAAACCACGGCAATTTGCGCGCGCTCGCCGCTACTTCAGTTCGGTCAGGCCAGGTTGGATCGGCGCGGATAGGCGACGGTGGGATCGGTGAGCACGTTGACGACGGCGGGCAGGCCACTGGCAAACGCGCGTTCCAGCGCGGGCCGCAGCTCTGCCGGCGCCGACACCAGCTCCCCGTGGCCGCCCAGCGCGCGTACCACCTCGTCGTAGCGGGTGCCAGGGCGCAACTCGGCGACCACCGAATAGCCGTACAACGCCTCCATCGGGTGCTTCTCCAGGGCCCAGATGCCGTTGTTGCCGATGACCGAGACGACCGGCACGTTGTGCCGGACCAAGGTGTCCCATTCCATGCCGCTGAACCCGAAAGCGCCGTCGCCCTGCAGGAGCACGACCTGCCGGTCCGGACGGGCCAGCTTGGCGGCCAGTGCGTAACCCGGCCCGGACCCCAGACAGCCGAACGGCCCGCTGTCCAACCAGCATCCGGGCTGATAGCTGTCGATCACCCGGCCGGCATAGGACCCGAAATCTCCGGCGTCGATGACGACGACGGCGTCGCGGTCCAGCATCGGGGCCAGCTCGGCATACACCCGCATGGGATGCAGCGGGGTGCGATCGTCGGCCAGTTCGGCCCGCTCGCGGTCGCGCGCCGTGGTCTCCACCGTGCGCAGCTCGCCGATCCAGTCCTGATGGCCGGTGGTGCTTCCGACGGACAGCGCCGCCAGGGTCGTCGTCAGGTCCCCGTACAACCCTGCCGCGATCGGCCTGGGGTGCTCGCGGCCCGGCTCGACGCGATCTACCACGACGATCTGGGTTTCCGCCCCGAACACCCCGCCGAAACCCAGCCGGAAGTCCATGGGCACGCCGATGACGAGCGCCACGTCCGCCGCGCCCAACGCTTTGCCGCGCGCCCGGGAAAAGGCCAGCGGGTGATCGGCGGGAACCACTCCCCTGGCCATCCCGTTCATCAGGACCGGGATCTGCCGCTCCTCGGCCAGACGCAGCAGCGCAACCTCCCCGCGTCCCCACCAGACGTTGGTCCCGGCCATGATCACCGGTCGCTGCGCCGCCGAAAGCAGGCCGACAGCGCGCTGTAGGGCTTCGGGGTCGGGCGCGGGTTCCGCCGGCAGTTCGGTGAGCGCGCCAGCGCCGCTGTCGGCATCCGCCGGGGAGAACACGTGATCCATCGGGAAGTCGACGAAGCCGACGCCCGACGGGGCGGTGACCGCCGCCCGTAGCGCTTCGTCGACGAGCCGCCCCGCCGCCGCTGCGGACTCCGCGGTCGCGGCAAACCGGGTCAGCGGCGCCACAAACGGCACATGGTCGATCTCCTGCAGCGAGCCCATCCCCCAGCGCAGCGCCGGGGCGCGGCCCCCCAACACCAGCAGCGGCGACTGGTTCTGCTGCGCAGCGGCCATCGCGCTCATCCCGTTGGTGACGCCCGGTCCCGCGGTGAGCGCGGCCACTCCCGGCACCCGGGTGACCTTCGACCAGCCTTCGGCAGCAAACGTCGCGGTCTGCTCATGGCGGGTGTCGATCAGGCGGATCCCCTCGTCGCGGCAGCCGTCGTAAATGGAGAACAGATGACCCCCGGACAGGGTGAACATCGTGTCGATCCCGTTCGCGCGCAGTCGGCGAGCGATGAGGCGACCAGCGTGGACGGTCTGGCTGGGCGGAGCGTCGGTGCTCATGTCCGCAGCCTATCCGCCGCGCTCAGGTACTTTCGCGGGGAAGTACGCCCGGTAGGTGCGTCGGCAGCAAGGAGACGTCATAGATGGACCACAGACTCTTCAAGCCGTCCATCGACTGGTCGGCGGCAATCCCGAATTCCATCAAATTGCTCGCAATCGGCTGGGTGATCAGCGCTGTCTGTCTGGTGGCCGGATTGACCGTCCTGAGGTATTCGACGGTCTGGGGCCGCCAGTTCTGGCGGATCAGCGGTGCCTACTTCACCGGCCGTCGCGCCGTGCGCGTCTGGGCAATGCTCGGCGTGTTGTTGCTGTTGGTGCTGCTCTCGGTGTACCTCGACGTGCTGCTCACCTTCTTCTACAACGACATGTACTCGGCACTGCAAATAGCGTTCAAAGGCGACGCAACAGGCGACGCGCAGGTCTTTCGATCGGGCCGAGATGGTTTCTATGGCTCGCTGCTGCATTACAGCGTGCTGGCTGCCATATACATCGCAAAGATCCTCCTCGACATCTATCTGACGCAGCGATTCATCATCGCCTGGCGCATGTGGCTGACCAGGCGCCTCACCGACGACTGGCTGGACGGCAAGGCGTACTACCGCGATCTGTTCATCGACCAGCCCATCGACAACCCCGATCAGCGCATCCAGCAGGACATCGATGTCTTCACCGCCGGCGTCGGCGGCACTCCGAACATCCCGTCGCACAGCGCCCGGGACATCTTGCTGTTCGGTGGTGTCCACGCCGTCGCGTCGGTGATCTCGTTCGCCGCGCTCTTGTGGAAGCTGTCCGGGCCGCTACTCGGAGTGCCGCGCGCGATGTTCTGGATCGTGCTGGTCTTCGTGTTGGTGGCGACCGTCGTCGCGTTCTGGGTCGGGCGTCCCTTGGTCTGGCTCAGCTTCAGCAACGAACGGCTCAACGCCGTGTTCCGATATGCGCTGGTGCGACTGCGCGATGCCGCCGAAGCGGTCGGTTTCTACCGTGGTGAGCGCGTCGAGCGGGCGCAGTTATGGCGGCGCTTCACGCCGATCATCGACAACTACCGCAGGTACGTTCGCCGGACGATCGCGTTCGAAGGATGGAACTGGTCCATGACGCAGGTGATCGTGCCGCTGCCGTGGGTAGTCCAGGCGCCACGATTGTTCGCCCATCAGATTACGTTCGGCGATGTGGTTCAGACCGCGTCCGTGTTCGGCCATATCCACGATTCGCTGTCGTTCTTCCGCAATCAATACGACAAGTTCGCGTCTTACCGCGCGGCGATCATGCGGCTGCACGGTCTAGTGGACGCGAACGAAAAGGGGCGCGAGCTACCGGCGATCCTGGTCAAGCCCAGCCGCGACGTGGCCGTCGAGCTCGCGAATATCGAGGTGCGCACGCCGGCCGGCGATCGCTTGGTTGACCCGCTCGACGTCGAACTCGAAAATGGGTCCTCGCTGGTGATCGTCGGTCCGTCCGGATCCGGGAAGACCACCCTGCTGCGCAGCTTGGCCGAGTTGTGGCCGTTCGCCTCCGGCACGCTGTCCTGTCCGGCCGGTGACAACGCGACGATGTTCTTGTCGCAGTTGCCCTATGTACCGCTGGGCACGCTGCGCACCGTCGTGTGTTATCCGAATTCTCCGGACGACGTCCCCGACCACCGGTTGCGCGAAACGCTGGTGAAGGTGGCGCTAGCCCCGCTCTGCGACCAGCTCGACGAAGAACGGGACTGGGCCAAGATGCTTTCCCCGGGCGAGCAGCAACGCATTGCCTTTGCCCGCATCCTGCTCACCAAACCCAAGGCGGTTTTCCTCGACGAAAGCACGTCGGCGCTTGACGAAGGGCTGGAATTCGCGCTCTACCAAATGCTTCGGAGCGAATTGCCGGACTGCGTGGTGGTCAGCGTCAGCCATCGGCGTGCCGTCGAACTGCTGCATGACCGCCAGCTGGAGTTGCTGGGCGGCGGCCAATGGCGGCTGGGCCCGGTCGAGAAGGAGACGGCCAACCTGCCCTAGGCCTGCGCTGCCGCCGCGGCGTGGGCTCCGGCGCGGCGGCCGAAGAACGAGCCCTCACCCAGTTGGGTGCCGCTCGCGTAGCCTTTGCCGTCCTGAGCCAGGTTCGACGCGCATGCACCCACCGCGTACAGCCCGGGGATGACGCTGCCGTCGGCGCGCTGCACCTCGCCGTCGACCGTGACAGCCAGGCCGCCGACGGTGAATCCGGAATACATCGCCCTTCCGAGCGAGAGATCGAACACGGCCCATGGCCCATTGTCTTGCGGCGCAAGGAATTCCGGCTGCTTGTGGAAGTCCGGATCTTCGCCCTTGGCGGCGAACTCGTTGTAGCGGTCCAGCGTCGCCGCGAGGTTGCCTGCCGGAATGCCCAGCGCCGCTTCCATTTCGGCGATCGTCTCGTAACCGTCGAGGAACCGGATCAGCGGCATTGCGGGCATCTCGGTGTGTGCTTCGTCGACGATCAGGTAAGCGGTTTGGTCCGGCTGTTCCAGCACGAACGCCGACGTGCGCGAGTGATAGGAATCCTCGGCGACGAAGCGGTTGCCCTGGTTGTTCACGATCACCCCGGTGAGCAGAATTTCCGGCGGGTAGGCGGCCGCCGTGATGAACAACTCGTCCATGTGTTCGGTGGCGCCGCCCGCCGAGACGCCCATTCGAATGCCCAGCCCGTCGTCGTTGGGGTTGCCCAGGATGTAGGGGGCCACCAAGCCGTGGTGTTTGGTGCGCCGCGGCTGACCCAGCGCCGGGGTGTGCTCGGCGACCATGTCGGGGTTCATCGCGAAACCGCCTGCGGCGATCACCACCGCCTTGGCCTTCACCGCGCCGGTTTCGGTGAAGTGCTTCCACGCCGCGCCGACCACCGCGCCGTCGTCGTCGACGATCAGGTTGGTCGCCCCGGTCTCGTAGCGGATCTGGACTCCCAACGCATCGGCACGCTTCACCAGCAGGTCGATGACCATGGCCGCGCCGCCCAATTCGCCGGGCACCGGCACCGAGTGCCCGCGCGGTGCCGGGATGGCCTGTTCGCAGAATGGCCATACCTTCTCATTGCCGGTGTAGCTCAGGCCCTCGGTGCCCGGCGGGACGACCACTTTGCCCGGGAAGTAACTGCGCTCGAACTGAAAACCCAGGTCTTCCAGCCAGTTGAAATGTTCGACGCTGCCCTCGCAGTAGGCGCGAATCTTGGCGTGGTTGGGCTTGCGCGACACGGCGACCAGGTACTTGTACATCTCCTCAGGCGAATCTGGGTGACCGGTAGCCTGCTGCACTGCCGTCCCGCCGCCCAGGTAAAAGTGCCCTCCGGCAAGGGAAGTGGTGCCGCCGGCCGCCGCGGCGCGCTCGAGCACCAGCACCCTCGCGCCGGCGGCCGCCGCGCTGACGGCCGCACAGCCGCCGCCGATGCCGAAGCCGATCACCAGCACATCGACGTCATCCGACCACGACGTCACCGTGTCCGCTTTGACCGTCGCCGGGATCTCGGTGCTCATTGCGTCACTCCTGTTTGGTCTGCTCGCGCTTGATGTAGTCGTAGAACGCCCTCATCTCCGCCGAGATGTAGGCGATCTCGATGAACGGCACGCCGTCCTGCGGAGCTGACACGTAGGCGAATTGGATTCCGCCGGGCATCACGCCCTGTTGGACGACCTGTGCGCCATTAGCCGTAGCCGATGCCAGCGTGGCGTCCAATTGCTCGGGGCTTTCGGCCTCCACGCAGATGTGGTGCAGACCCGGCCCGTGGTCACGCAAAAAGTCACTATAGATGTTCTCGCCGCAGACCGGTGAGAGCAGCTCCAACTGCATGTCGCCGAGGTAGCTCAGCGAGAGGCTCGCGACGAAGTCCGCGGGCTTGCCGTGATAGGTGCAGCTGTCCGGACCGAAATGGACGTCGGGGATCCGTATCCACTTCCGCACGCCTAACAAGCTGGTGAGGGCCATTTCAGTGGCGTCCAGGTCGGTCGTCACCCACGCGATTTGCGTCGGCGATTGAATGGGAAGGCTCATCGTCTCGCAGGATAGCCCAGTCCGTGAAAAGCCCATAGCTCGCCAACGGCGCCCTGAATAACCTTTGCCGTCGCCAGCAACAAACACGCGCCAAGGGCCGGGTGAACGCGTTCTAATTTCGGCGCAGCGCGCCTCGGGTCAGTGCTGGGCCAGCAGGCCTACCAACAGCCGCACCTGGGTATCGAACACCGCCTCCGGGTCGGTGAGGGTGTCGGCCCCGTACTGTCCGAACACCTCCAGGCTGATCGCGCCCACCACCGTCGCCCAGAGCAGAAAGCACTTGGCGATGACGTGATCGTCGCCGGGGAAGCCGAATTCTTGTCGAATGCGCTCGAAGTCCGACGACATCGGTTGTGCCACAACGTCATTGGTTAGCCTGACATCCCCGGTGGCGATCCCCGCGGCAATGGCGTCGAAGAAGGCCGCGACGACGCGGGTGCCCACGCCGACCGTGCGCTCCGGTGGTGCGTGGTAGCCGGGCACGGGACTGCCATAGAGCAGCGCCCAGCGTGCGGGATGCGCGACGGCCCATCGCCGCACCGCCCGCGCGATCGCCAGGACGTCCTCACTCCACAGTTCGGCCGGGTCTTCGCGCGCTGCTCGGGCCGCATCGACGGCGTCGGCCAGGTCGGAATAGGCGTCGACGAGGAGCAAAGTCAGCAACTCGTCGCGGTTGGACACATAGCGGTACACCGCTGAGGACACCATGCCCAAGTCCCGGGCTATCGCACGCAGCGACAACCCGGCCGCGCCATGGTCGACCAGGTGGCGACGGCCGAGCTCGATGATTCTGCCCTCGATCTGCTCCCGCGACTCCTGACGTTTGCCCACCCGGCCAGTCTCGCACAACCGAGATCACCGCTCTTGCTTCTTCCGTCGGCCTGTGGCACTGTAGATAAGTCAGAGAGCGGTGCTCTCGGTTTCTCATCGCTGACCAAGAGAGGGCTGCATCATGCCAACGCGATATGAACAACCCGGCCGGGCCGCCCGAGCCGCCAACAAGGTGATGCGCTGGCTCGCCGAACTGGGGATAAGCATCGCCGGAAGCCGGGCTCTGCGCGTCCGGGGCCGTAAGACCGGCAAACAGCGCGGCGTGGTGATCAACTTGCTGACCGTCGAGGGCGTGGACTACGTCGTCTCGCCACGCGGCAACACGCAGTGGGCCCGCAATGTCCGGGCCGCAGGTGTCGTCGAAGTGGGACCACGGTGGCGCACAGCTCCCGTCGGCGTCCGCGAGGTGCCTGACGACGCCAAACCCGAGCTGCTCAGGCGCTATCTGGCCAAGTGGTACTGGCAGGTGAAGGACTACGTGCTGGGCTTGACACCACAATCCGGCGACGACGAATTGCGCGCTGCAGCACCAGCTATCCCGGTATTCGCCCTGCAGCCGGCCATCCGCTGACGCCGGCGGCGTCTACCCCGCGCCAGCCAGGTCCGCGTTGGCCTGCTCGGAGATGTTGCGCCAGGACACCGCCGCCGGCAAATCTCCCCACACGCTGTTGAAGATGCCAACGATTTGGGCGCTGCCCCCGTTGGAGATGTACACCGGCCCACCCGAGTCGCCCTTTTGGCTGACGACGCCGTGGGACATGGTGAACCAGCCATTGTTGACGCTTTCGACGGTCCCGCAGGTCTCACCGGTGGTCACGCCGAAATGGCAGATCGCCTGCCCGGGCGCGACCGACGCTCCCTTGCCGTCGAGCCGGCGACCGCCGGGCAGTATGTTGCTCACCGCGACGTTGTCGGCAAGCGTGATCGCTTCGTAGTCGGCGATCATCTGGTCGGTCGCAACGGTGGTCCCGGTAGGCGTGTTGTCGCGGAAGGCCGCCATATGGCCGATGACGTTGTTGGCCCAGTCGGTGACCACTCCTCCGCCTCGGCAATGTCCGGCGGTGTAGGCGATTCTGCGGGCCGGGTCGACGTAGCCCAGGGTGCACAGTTTGCTGTCCTGATGGATTTCCATGCCGGGGAATACCGACGGGGTGTCGGCCCGGGCCGTTCCGGGTAGCAATCCGGCCCCAACTACCGCTACCGCGCCCGCGGCCCACCATCGCACTGCCCAGCGACGCTCCATCGCACTCCGCTCTGTCAGGGCCGGCGAACACGGCCGACCTCAGGTCGAGGTTATGGCTCAATCCCCCGTTGCCATAGCTTTTCGTGCCGACCGCTGTGCGCGTTACCCGGACTTGGCCAGCGGGACCGCAGCATCGCCTCGGGCCGCCGCGTGTGGTTCCCAGCCCGGCGGTCCGAAGACATAGCCCAGCCGATCGCGCAGCCGGGTGGCCGATCGCCAGTCCCGGGCGATGGCGACATACTCGCGGGTCTGCAGCTTCCAGATGTTGAAGGTGTCGACTTGCTTGGTCAGACCATAATGCGGGCGGAAAACCTCCGGCTGGAAGGTCCCAAGCAACCGATCCCAAATGATCAGGATGCCGCCGTAATTCTTGTCCAGGTACAGCTGGTCCATCCCGTGGTGCACCCGGTGATGCGACGGTGTGTTGAAGACGAATTCGAAGGGGCGCGGGAGCTTGCCGATTCGCTCGGTGTGCACCCAGAACTGGTAGATCAGGTTCAGCGACCAGCTGAAGTACACCATCCACGGGGGAAGTCCAAGCAGCGGCAACGGCAGCCACATCAGGATTTCGCCGCTGTTGTTCCACTTCTGGCGCAATGCGGTCGCCAGGTTGAAGTATTCGCTGGAGTGATGGGCCTGGTGGGTGGCCCAGATCAGCCGGACCCGATGCGCGATGCGGTGGTAGCCGTAGTAGAGCAAGTCGACACCGAGAATCGCGATGAGCCAGGTGTACCACTGGGTTGGCGAGAGGTGCCAGGGCGCCAGATAGGCATAGATGGCCGCGTAGCCGAGCAGGGCCAGCGCCTTCCACGCGGCTGAGGTGCCCACCGAAACCAGACCCATGGAGATGCTCGCCATGGAATCGCGGGCGAGGTAGGCGCCAGAGCCGGGACGCGACCGGGCCGGGTCTTCGATATCTTCCGGCCGCTCCGCAGCCATGTGTGCGAGCTTGCGGGCCGCGGCCCACTCAAACGTCAGCAGCAATACAAAGAAAGGAATGGCGAATAGCACCGGGTCGCGCAGTTGCTCGGGTAGCCCGAACCAAAATCCCGCCAGCGCATTCACAGCACCTAGATTACGGCTCGCTGATCATGGCGGCTGAGCGCCTAAGGAACGACGCCGATGGGTACAGACTGTTCGTGATGAGGCCGACGAATCACGGAATGCTCAATAGGGCCTTCACCCAGCGTCTGATCCGCGCCACGGGTGTGCGAAATCGGCTCTTTCCGGCGGCGAAGCTGGATTACTGGGCGGCCCACCCACGGTTGCCGTATGCGGGTCAACCGTCCAAGCGGGTGCTGAAGAAAGTCGGTGTCACTCGGGAGGTCCTCAACAACCGTTCGGTGTATCAGGTGACCCCGGTCCCGGCCAACGGCGCTGGACCCGCCGGTCATGTGCTGTATCTGCACGGTGGGGCCTACGTGCTGGACTTGATGCCGCACTTTCATTGGCCCGCGATCGCGAAGTTGTCGAACATGTTGCGGCGCACGATGACTGTGCCGATCTACCCCGTCGCACCTGAGCACACCTACCGTGAGGTGTTTCCCTTTCTGCTTCAGGTGTATCGCCGGATGCTGGACAGCGCCGACCCGAGTTCTATTGCGTTCATGGGTGATTCGGCCGGTGCGGGCATGGCCTTCGCATTGTGCCATGCGGTGCGAGACGCCGGTCTCCCGCCGCCGAGCGACGCCGTGTTGCTGTGTCCGTGGATGCACGTCGGCCTGCCGGACCCCGACGTGCCGGCGATCGCCAAGATCGACCCGATTCTCAACCTGGACGACCTGCGCGCCGCCGGCATCCGCTACGCCGGCGGCGACCCGCTGGAAACTTCCCTGGTCAGCCCGGGTGTCGGACCGCTGGTCGGCCTGCCGCGCCTGACCATATTCACCGGTACCCACGATGTGCTCAACCCCGACACCAGGGCTTTTCGCAAGCGAGCGGCAAACGAGGGTCTCGACATCGGGTGGCACGAACTCGACGGAGGAGTGCACATGTGGATGCTGCTGCCCGGTCATGAGGCGGCGGTGGCACTGGACCAGGTTTGTCAGGTGCTGAGCCGTTGACGGATGTGATGGTCATCGGCTCGGGGTTCGCGGGGCTGTGGGCGGCGCTCGGGGCGGCCCGTCGACTCGACGAGCTTGCCGCCCCGACCGGCATGGTCAACGTTACGGTGCTGAGCGCCAAGCCATTTCACGACATTCGGGTTCGCAATTACGAAGCGGATCTGAGCGCCTGTCGCATTCCGCTCGCCGGTCTGCTCGACCCCGCCGAAATCAAGCACGTCGCCACCGAGGTGACCGAGATCAACACCGAGGCGCGTACCGTCGCGACATCGGACGGCACCACCTACCGCTACGACCGGCTGGTGCTCGCCGCGGGCAGTCAGGTGCTCAAGCCCGACATTCCTGGCTTGCGCGACTTTGGCTTTGACGTCGACACGTACGACAGCGCTGTGGCACTCGAACATCACCTGCGCGGATTGGCCGACGGCCCGCCTACAGCGGCGTCGGCCACGGTGGTTGTGGTCGGGGCCGGCCTGACCGGGATCGAAGCAGCATGCGAGCTGCCGCAGCGGCTGCGGGCGATGTTCGCTCGTGTTGGAGTGCCGCCCCGAGTGGTGTTGGTGGACCACAACCCCTTCGTGGGCTCCGACATGGGCGCATCGGCACGGCCCGTGATCGAACGGGCGTTGTCGGACAACGGGGTCGAGGCCAAGACTGGCGTGCGCGTCGTCGCTGTCGACAAAGACAGGGTGACGCTGTCCTCGGGTGAGCGGCTCGACGCGGCCACCGTGGTGTGGTGTGCGGGCATGCGGGCCAGCCCGCTGACCGAACAACTGCCGGTGGCCCGCGATCGATTGGGCCGCGTGCCGGTCGACGACCAGCTGCGGGTGATCGGCATTCCCACGATGTTCGCCGCCGGCGACGTAGCCGTTGCCCGCATGGATGACGAGCATTTCTCGGTGATGTCATGCCAGCACGGGCGCCCGATGGGCCGCTACGCGGGTTACAACGTCATCAGCGACTTGTTCGACGAGCCGCTGCTGACGCTTCGAATCCCTTGGTACGTAACGGTTCTGGATCTTGGGCCGGCCGGTGCGGTCTACACGGAGGGCTGGGACCGGACAGTGGTGGCCCAAGGCGCGCAGGCCAAGACGACTAAACAAACCATCAACACGGTGCGGATCTACCCGCCGCTGACCGGCAACCGCGCCGATCTGCTGGCCGCGGCCGCACCGGATCTGCAGGCCCGTCCGTAAGGCGGCTTACTCGGCTTGCGCCTGCTCGCCTGCGTACCAGTGCACGGCGTAAACGCCAGGCTGCAAAGACAATTCGGCCACCAGCCGCTCGAGACGGGCGGGCGTATGGCCGTCCATCAGCAGGTGTGCGGTCAACGTGAGGTTGTCCTCGTCGTCGGCCCGCCCGGTATGGATGCCACGCAGAATGATGTCGTTGCCGGCGGTGTGCTGCACGATATGGGCGCGCACATACTTTGCCGATTTGGGCCGACAGATCACCTGGACTTGGTAGGGCTGCAGTCCTTCGTCTTCCTCGACGCCGTTGTCATGGTCGATGAGGCGGCCGAGCGGACGCCCGAACAAGTGGATGGCCACCACGGTGCCCGTGGCGACCAGCGCGAAAAGCAAGTGTCCCGAGGCGGCCAGCACACCGACCGCTGCCGAGCACCACAAGGTGGCGGCGGTATTGAGCCCGCGCACATTGAACCCCTCGCGCAGGATCACGCCGCCGCCGAGAAACCCGATGCCGGAGACCACGTAAGACGCGACCCTGGTGGCGCTGGTGTCGTCGGTGACGACGGAGTACAGCACGAACAAGGTCGCGCCGGTGGCTACCAGCGCGTTCGTGCGCAGCCCGGCCATCCGCGCCCGCCATTGCCGCTCAAGACCGATGAGGGCGCCGCAGCCGGTTCCGACGGCCAATCGGAGCGCGAAGTCGGCGATGGTCAGCGTGTGCATCACACCGCACTTCCTTCCGATCCCAAGACGGCGACGGCAGCTAAGCAGATGCGGGTTAACAGCAAGTGGAGTCGAGACTAACCGGGGGTGCCGCGCGCGGCTAGCGCGACTTCGGCGTCAGGTGTTCGGGGCAGTACGCATTCGAGGCGATGGCCGCGAACCGGGCTGCCCCGTCCATCGTCATTCCGGGATTTTCGGTCTTGATGTCGTGCACAACCTGCAGACCCGTTTCGCCTCTGCTCATCATCCCGCACACCGCTTTGGCGGAGGTGATGACTTGCCCCGGACTGCTGTAGGTGAACCCGGCGTTCTCCAGCGCGGCCAAAAAGGCCGTGTCGTCGCCTTCCGGTTCGCCGTAGGCGGGTGCGGCGAGGTTGATTGCGGCAATAACGGCCACAAGCGCCAGTAGCCGTTTCATCGCGGTGAACTCGAATGCGCTTCGGGCAGGGTGACTTTGGGCTTGTCGCCGCCGGAGACGTGCACCGTGTGGATGCCGGGCTTCTTGGACAATCGATCGAGTAGAGCGTCCAGTCCGGCCTTATCGACATGCCAGTGCTGCACTGCCTCCGGTTCCTTCTGCAGCCTCGCGATGACGTCGTCGAGTTTGACGGGCTCGATGGTGCCCTTGCCGCCGTTGGCGCGCACGCGCGCCCCACTTCCGCTGAGTACTTGCGGCGCCACGCTGCCCAGGGCGCCTCCGGTCATGGCTCCCAAAGCCATTTGGCCGACCAGGCTTCCAGGGATTCCCGCGGCGGGGGCGGCGGCCAGGCTGGTGGCCGGCAACACGTCGGCGGCCATCCTGATCGCCGGAGTCGCCGATGCCCAGCTCGGTGGCACCGACAACCTGCCGACCATATTCGCGTCGCCCACACCCGCCGATACCGCGCTGGCCAAGCCGGCCGACCGCAGCCCAAGCCCAGCCCCCAACGATGATTTCGGAATGTCGACGGCCCCAGCAGAAGGGTTGTAGAAGTACTTGAACTCGGTCATGCCCAGGTTCGGCACGCTCATGATGTCATTGGCTACCGTGCTGAACCGGCTGATGTCGGCGAAAATCCCGAAAGTGTTCTGCCACAGCGGCCCGGCCAAGGGCGACCCCGTCAAGCTATTGAGCACCCCGTCCCAGAAGGCCATGTAAGCGCGGGCGGCATCGCCGAAAGGTCGCAGCAAGTCTGCGATCGGGTTGGCGGAGAGCGCCGCCGCCGCTGGCAGCGCAGTCGTCACTGCACTGGTGCCGCTTGCCGCACCGCCGGCTTCACCTACCGCGAGCGCCTGACTGGCGAGCCCAGCCGCATTGGTGGTTTGCGGCGGCTCGTTGAACGGCGTGAGTTGGGCGGCCGCCGCCGACGATGCCGCATACCCGAACATCGCCGCGGCGTCCTGGGCCCACATCTCCGCGTACTCGGCCTCGGCGGCTGCGATCGCAGCGGTGTTTTGCCCGAAGACGTTGGTTGCCAAGAGCATTGCCAGCTGGGCTCGGTTCGCCGCGATCTCCGGCGGTGGTACCACCGCCGCGAAGGCGGTCTCGTAAGCGCCCGCAGCCGCCCTGGCTTGGCCGGCCGCAACTTTAGCCTGCGCCGAGGTGACCGACATCCAGGCCACGTACGGCGCTGCCGCGGTCGCCATAGCGACAGCCGACGGGCCGCTCCACGCGTCGTTGGCCAGGCCCTCGACGATCGAACCGTAGGAGGCGGCCGCGGACTGCAATTCACTTGCCAGCGCATCCCAGGCGGCCGCAGCTGTCAGCATCGGTCCCGCGCCCGGACCGGTATAGATCTGGCCGGACGTGATCTCCGGTGGCTGGAACGCGAAAGTCATTGGCGCACAATTCCTTACTGCCCGCTAGCGGGCAGCGGCGGTATTGGCGGCCTCAGTGGCTGCATATGATGCGGCGCTGGTCGCCAGAGTGCTGACAAACATCTCGTGAATCGCCGCCGCCTGAGCGCTGACCGCCTGGTACATCTGCGCGTGTACGGCGAACTGCGCGGCCGTAAGGGCCGACACTTCGTCGGCGGCGGCCGGGACCACGCCAGTCGTCGGGGCCGCCGCGGCAGCGTTCTCCGCGCTCATCGACGCGCCGAGAGCGCGCAGGTTTTCGGCGGCAGCCGCCAGCATTTCCGGTTGTGCGGTAACAAAACTCATGCGTCGTACTCTTTCTCCCTAATCCGCCGGGACCACGATGATGGTGGCCGTCGTAGCTGTGTCAGTGGGGTTCGCTCCACCGCCGCCGGTGGCCCGGGCGCCGTTACTGACGGTATGCACACCAGCGCCCGCGAAGGCGCGTCCAGCCAGACTCGCCGCCGCCATCTCACCGAATAGAGCGCCTTGCGGTGCAGCCGAAACTGCCGGCACAGCACCCAAACTCGCACTCGGCAGGACCGAGGCGAACGTCTTCAGCACCGGAGCGGCGGTTGCCCAGCCTTGCGGAACCGAAAGCGAGCCGACCAGGGTCGCCCGGCCCATCGCTCCCGTCACCGCTCCCGCTCCCGAGTTCGGCGTAACCAAAGAAACGTAGCCGCCCCGCAGCGGCGAAAGCGCCCCGACGGCACCTTTGTCGTTGAGCAGTGCGGCAACGCCCGGCGCATTTTGCGACAGACCGAGTAACTGAAGTGCAAACAGCCACCAGCCGCCGCCCAAAACGAACGGAACAATTGGGCTGTAAGCACCGGTGATGGCTTGGAAAATGGAGCGGAATTCTGCCGAGATCGGGTAAAGGAAGTCGATGATCGACGCCGCCGGCGTCGCCGCCAGAGGGGCTGCCATCCCGAACCCTTGCAGCGCACCTGGAACCAATGTGACCAGCTGCGACAGTTCTGCCGAGATGTTCGACGCAGGTGAGGCGGCGGCTTGCGCAACGGCCCCGGCTTGACCGGCCGCAGCCCCGGGTGCAGTGGTCGGCGGCGGCTCGGAGAACGGTGTCAGCTGTGTGGCAGCCGCCGACGAGCCTGCATAGGCGTACATCGCCGCGGCATCCTGCGCCCACATCTCCAGGTATTGCGCTTCGGTGGCAGCGATCGCGGCGGTGTTCTGGCCGAGAATGTTGGTAGCGATCAACGTCATCAACAGGGTGCGGTTGGCTGCGATCATCGGCGGGGGCACCGTCGCCGCGAACGCCGTTTCGTACGCGACGGCGGCGACCTTGGCCTGCATTCCCGCCAGCTCCGCTTGCGCTGCCGTCGCCGTCATCCACGCCACGTATGGCGCCGCCGCGGTCGTCATCGCCATCGACGCCGGGCCCTGCCAGGACCCGACGGTCATCCCGTCGATGGTCGCGGCGTAAGACGCTGCGTGGGAATGCAATTGGGCGGCCAGCACGTCCCAAGCCGCCGCCGCGGCCAACATCGGCCCGGACCCCGGGCCGGCGTACATTCGCCCCGAGTTGATCTCGGGTGGCAGCGCCCCGAAATCCACAAACACGCCTATTACCCCGCTTCCGTCACGGCGCAGCGAGCGCCTGAAGCGGCTCGGCTGTCGCAGGCCAAGCCGATCCGGCCATCGTCTGCTCGCGAACGGCGCTCGCCCGCGCAGAGGTCATTGCCGAAAACTGTTTGCTAGCAGCGTAATTCGCACCCAACACAGGAGCGGCTTTGCGTGCGCGTGGGGCGGTGACCGCCAGCCCGATCCTCGCCGAGTTGTCGACGGCGGCTGCCGCAGACTCCCGTTGCGCGGGCACAAATGACATGAACTTCCTCCCTGATGACCAGCTGTTGGCGCCGTGTCGGTGGCCTCGATCAGCCCACCGCACGCATTCCAGCGGGTCTTAGATGGCCGCCATGGTAATCACGGTCTTGCACGCTTGTCGGCGACGCAGGTGTAGTTCATAGCAAATCCATCAAATTGGCCGTCGATTCAGTGCTATCTGCGAACTGCGTGCCAATACGCCGTTGTTGCCCCGCAAACTCCGGCCCGGCGCGGTCGGGGTACTGGCCAGCGGCACTGCGCTATTCGCAAGCCACTACCGAGTAGCTGGGACAAGCAGCGGCGGAAGCTCGGCAGCGCACTGACGGTGATAGCTGCAGCGATAAATGACCGGGCAAACAGCAACTCCGGAAAGTATTGATATGTGCTATCAATCGCTTTTTGGTCGATATGCGCACTTGCCAGGCGTTATTGTCGCCGCTGCGACGATTACCCGGGGATTATTTGAATTATATGTGGCCGCTTCGCGAAACCCGGCCTGAATTATTCCGGCATGCGTTGGTCGACGACTCGGGTCGACAGCTATGTAGTGATCGAAAGCGTTGCCAACCAACGAGATTCGCAGTGACACCCCGAATATGCTTCAGGCCTTCGACAGCTGATGGGGGCAGTAGAACTTCGCGGCAAGCAGGGCGAATGTGCTCGCGTGCTCCATGGTGATGGCCGGGTTGCGGACCTTCAGGTCGTGCAGCAGCTCGAGGCCGGATTCGCCGTTGTCCAGACAGGTGCACACCGCTTTGGCCGACGCGATGGCTTGGTCTGGGCTGTTGAAACCGATGTCGTGATCGCGCAGGGCAGCGATGAATCCGGCATCGTCAGCGGCACCGTACTCCTGCGGTTCGGCATATGCCGGCGCGGCCACGCCGATCACGACCGAGACCCCAGCTAGAGCCAGCAGCATTCTCATGACTCACCATCCTGTCTACATTGAGAATTGCCGTCTTCCGAAAGCCTTGGCGGGAAGTACATTTCGCATGCCAATCCGCTAACCCAACTGAGCATCCGACGGCACCACCTTGGGTTTGCCCTTGCTCAGATGCACCGCATGTATGCCGGGTTTTTTGGCCAGTTGCTCGAGCAGACTGTCAAGGCCCTCTTCGTCGACGTTGTGATGCTGGACGCTTTCGGGTTTCTCCGCGATTTGCGCAACCATCCGTTTCAGCTTGTCCGGCGAGGTGGCGTCGTTGAGGTCTTTGAGCCGGGTCAGCCGGCCTCGTGCGCCGGCACCGGCCACGGCGCTGGGAGCCCCGGCCCCCAAGGCGCTGCCCAGCATCCCCGCGGCGGACATCGAACTGAACAGGCTTGCCTCGCCGAGCGCCGCGGCCGGCACCGCGTCGGGGCCAGCGGCCGACAATGCGGCGGCGACCATCCTGACGCTCGGGGTGGCCGTAGCCCAGCTCGGCGGCACGGTCAACTTGCCGACCATGACACCGCGGCCCCAGTCCGCCTGTACCGGGTTGGTTGCGCCGGTCAGCCAGCCGCGGCCCCAGTGTGGCGTCAGTCCGCCCGCCAATGCGTCTTTGGGCAGGTCGCCGAACGCCGTCGCATGAGGAGCGAATTTCAAGAACTGGGACGCGGGAAAGTTGACCAGCAGTCCGATGTCGTTGAATCCGGTGGTGAAGCTGAGCGGCGTCTTGATGGCGTTGTAGAGGGCCTCATACCAGGCCGAGCCGTTCGGCCCGAAGACGCTGTTGATCAGGCCGCGCATCGTGGCCGTGTACTCGGTGCTGAGGTTTGCTCCCATTTGGAGCAGGTCCGAGCCCGGGTTGGCGACAGATGCCAGCGACGACACCGCGGACTGGGCGGTGCCCGCCGAAGTGCCGGCGGCCGTCGTGACCGCGGCCGACTGGCTGACCAGGCCGGCCGAATTCGTGATCTGCGGCGGCTGGTTGAACGGCGTCACCTGGCTCGCGGCCAAGGCGGAGCTGGCGTAGTTGTCCATCGCCAAGGCGTCCTGCGCCCACATTTCACCGTATTGGGCTTCGGTGGCCGCGATCGCCGACGTGTTCTGTCCGAAAACGTTGGTGGCGACCAGCTGGGCGAGCAGGCTGCGGTTCGCCGCGATCTCCACCGGGGGCACGTGTGCGGCGAACGCCGCCTCGTAGGCGGCCGCCGCCGCGGAGGCCGAAGTCGCGGCCTCGGCGGCCTGCGCGGCGGTCGTCTGCATCCAGGCCAGGTAGGGCGTGACCGCGGCGGTCATGCTCATCGACGAGGGGCCGAGCCACGGCCCGCTGGCCAAGGCATCGATGACCGCCGTGTAGGAAGCCACCGTCGACTGCAGGTCCGTGGCCAGCCCGCTCCACGCGGCGGCGGCGGCGCGCATTGAGCCGGATCCTGGACCGGTGTACATCCGGCCCGAGTTGAATTCCGGCGGGAACGCTGCGTAAAACATGTCGGTAGCCCTCAGTCCTCGAGCGCCGGAATGACGATGATGGTGGCGGTGGCGGGGTCGGCCTCGGCGACGACACCGCCCATCGCCCTGGCGGCCGTACCGCTTGCGGAGCTGAACGCGGCAGCACCGAGGCCGCGCCCGGCCAGGCTGGACAGGGCCATCTGGCCGAAAACACTGCCCTCGCCGGCCATCGCGACCTCGGGGGCTGCCGCCAGGTTGGCGGGTAGTGCCGAGGCGAGCATTCGGATTTGCGGCGCGGCTTCGGTCCAGCCCTGCGGCACCGACAGGCTGCCGACCAGCGCCGACCGGCCCATGGTTCCCGACACCTGGGCGCCGGTGAGGCTTGCCGCCGGCACGTGCGGCGCAAGCTCGGTGGCCAGCGGAGCCAGCGCCCCGCTGATGGGTTTGGGCGGTGTGAAATACGCCTGGAGGCCCTGGCCGTTTTGGGCGTAGGCGTACGTCTGCCCGAACGACAGGAACGGGCCGCCGGGTATGGACGTGAGCCCCTGCAAGGAGTACGGACCCGAGGCGATGGTGGACATGATGGTGTTCCAGTTGGTCAGCTCCGTCGGCACCGCCGGCAAGTTGAAGATCGGCGTGACGCCGGATTCCAGACCCGAGAAGATATTCGCCGTGGCCGGCGCCGGCGTCGTCGACGAGAACGTCGCGTTCGCGAGGTTCTGCAGCACGCTCGGCAGGCCATTGATCAAGCCGCTCTGGGCGCTGGCTTGAGACACCGCCGCCGATTGCAGCGCGGTCCCCGCGCCATTGGTGGTCTGGGGCGGCTCGGTGAACGGAGTGAGCTGCGACGCGGACGCCGAGGAGCCGGCATAGGCGTACATTGCGGCGGCGTCCTGCGCCCACATCTCCATGTAATGGGCCTCGGTTGCCATGATCGCGGGGGTGTTCTGGCCCAGGATGTTGGTCGCGATCAGCGACATCAACAGTGCGCGGTTGGCCGCGATCACCGGCGGCGGCACCATCGCCGCGAACGCGGTCTCATAGGCCGCGGCGGCAAGTTTGGCCTGGGTGCCCGCCAACTCTGCCTGGACGCCGGTCGCGTTGATCCACGCCACATATGGCGTGGCCGCGGCGGCCATCGCGATCGAGCTGGGCCCGGTCCAGGGTCCCGCGGCGAGGCTTTCGATCGTCGCTCGATACGCGGCGGCCGTGGACTGCAATTCGGCGGCCAGCTCATCCCAGGCCGCGGACGCGGCCAGCATCGGCGCGGCCCCCGGACCGACATACATACGCCCCGAGTTGATCTCCGGCGGAAGCGCCCCGAAGTCTACAAACACCCCCGGTTACCTCCGGCCCTCACGTCGCGGCGACCGCATTGGCCGACTCGGTGGCCGCGTAGGATGCCGAGCTGGCCGCCAAGGTGGCGACGAACTGCTCGTGAATCGCCGCGGCTTGCGTGGCCATCGCCTGATACATCTGCGCGTGGGCGACGAACTGCGCCGCGGTCAGCGCCGAAACCTCGTCGGCGGCTGCGGGAATGACACCGGTCGTCGGCGCGGCCGCGGCTGCGCTTCCGGCGGTCATGACCGAGCCGATACCTGCCAAGTTCCCGGCGGCCGCCGCCAGCGCCTCCGGTTGGGTAGTCACAAAAGACATGGATGCCTCGCTAGAACTATTTCGGTCGGAAACTGTTTTTGGCGTTGTTGTATGAGTTATTGCCTGTAGTTCCTTAGACGGCCGCCATGGCCGCCAGGATCCGTCAACTTCGACGGCAATCAGCGCACCACCGGTTCGATCGCGCCAGATCGGCCAGTTATTCTGTGCTGTTAAAGGTCCCCGCTTAATACAGGGCCTATGGTGATCGGAACGTGTGCACAGAGCGTTCCCGCCAGGTAATCACGATGTAAAAAAGACATTCGAAAACCGGGACAATGCATGTGAGACGTAGGTCCGGGCAAACGCCTGGCTACGAGTAGCTGCAGCTCAGCGCCCGTCGATAATACGGTGTAGCAATACGTCTCGGGCAGCGGGAATCAACACCGCGATTAATCGACGAGATATTCATCACTTGCGCGTGTCGGGACGTCAGTTCCATCGACGAGGGCCGGAATGCCATTTCCAATCGCGCCGCAAGATAACTCGGCGCAGTGAGCTATTCAGCTGTCATCGAGGCTCGCTCTCGACACGAGCGAGTTTCGGCGGGCGATTACCAAATCGATAATCAACCAGCACGTGAATTTCTTGAGCGTACGTAGCCGTCGCCGTGAAGATGCTGATTTGCACCTGTTGGTTTCCTGTGAGTGGCGGCGGCGACCGGACGGGCTGCGGCACGCCTGGACCGGGTGTGTCTATCCGGCGGCCGGTGACCGTGTGACGAAGGACGGGCGGAAACCGTAGCGCGGGATGGCGCGGTCGTATCCCTGCCGGCCCATGCCGGCGCCGAACGGCACCGGAGGGGTGCTTGTCGTCAACGGCGAGGCACCGGTGACCGACGCGCCGGGAAGCGACGAAGACAGTGGGCTGTGCAGCGGGGCGGACCCGGCCCAGCTCGGAGGTACCGACAGCGGACCGACCATCCCCGCACGGCCGACGCTCGCCGACACGGCATTGCCAAGGCCGCCGATGCCGCTCATTGGTGCAGGGATTGCCCCACCAACCGCGGTTGTGGCTGCCTGTGCCGCCGCATCGCCGGCCGCGTTTCCGGCAGCTTGAGCGCTCAGCAGGCCAAGGAACGGCCCCACGGTGTTGCTCGGCATGTAGAACCCAGAGGCGAAGATGCTGTTCCACAGGGTGGCGTTGGGGCCGAAATTGTCCCAGAGCCAAGATGAATCCGGTCCGGCGCCGGTGGCCAGCCCCAGCACCGCCGTCTCCCCCGTCGTTCCAGTCGACGACGAAGGCGATGCCAGCCCGTGCAGCGCATTGGGCAGGGTGGCCATCACCTGTGACAGCGTCGCCTGCTGGGTGCCGGCCGGCGTGGCAGCAGCTTGGGCGACCGCGGCGGACTGGGCCGCGAGCCCGCTTGCCTGCGTGGTCTGTTGAGGCTGGAGGAACTGGCTCAGCTGGGTCGCGGCCGCCGACGCTCCGGCGTAGCCGTACATGGCGGCGGCGTCTTGAGCCCACATTTCGGCATATTGGATCTCGGTAGCCGCGATAGCTGGGGTGTTTTGACCGAAGAAGTTGGTCGCAATCAACACCATCAGCTGGGCGCGGTTGGCCGCGACGACCGGTGGGGGCACCGTGGCCGCAAACGCTGCTTCATATGCCGCGACGGCGGCCTCGGCCTGCCCGGCGGTTTGCTCCGCCTGCGCCGCGGTGGTGCTCATCCATGCCACGTAGGGCGCGGCGGCGGCCGCCATCGCCGTCGAAGCCGGGCCCAGCCATGCTTGGCCGGTCAGCTCCGCCAGGATTGAGCTGTAACTCGTTGCGGTAGAAAGCAATTCCGCTGCCAACCCATTCCACGCCGACGCCGCGGCCAGTAGCGGGCCCGGCCCCGCTCCGGAATACATCCGAGCCGAGTTGACCTCCGGGGGAAGCATGGCGAAATCCAACAGTGCAGTCATCGCTAGCCTCCTCCCGTTCAGCCAGGGGCCTCAGTGGCCGTGTCGGCGCTCGTGCTTGAGATTCGTGGTTGGTAGCTGGTGAAGTGCGTGAGACGCGCTATCCAGCAGCGGGTGGCCGCGCCACGAACGTGGGCTTGAAGCCGTATTGCGGTACGCTGCGGCCCATTCCTTGCGCGCCCATGCCAAACGGCACTGCGGGCATGCCCGCTGCCATCGCCGGTGGCGGGGCCATCATCGGCGTAGCACCCAGCGCGGACGACAGCGGACCTGCTGGGGCCGCCCCCGCCCAGCTCGGCGGGACCGACAACGGGCCCACCATGGCCGCTCGGCCCAGGTCCGCCGATACGGCGCCGCCCAAGCCGCCAAGACCGGCCAGGCCGCCGGGACCGGCGACAGCTTCACCAAGCGACGTGGCCGCCTCTCCCACGGCTTCGCCGGCCGCGGCGCCGGCCGCTTGGCTGCCGAGCAGGCTCAGAAATGGCCCGATGGTGTTGCTGGGCATGTAGAACCCGGACGAAAAGATGGTGTTCCAGATGTTTGCGTTGGGCCCGAAGTTGTCCCAGAGCCACGACGAATCCAACCCCGACCCGGACCCGGTCAAGTCACTCAAAATCCCCGTCGCCCCGGAGGTCCCCGTCGTCGACGGCGCCGCCATGCTCTGCAGTGTCTTCGGCGTGGCAGAGATCAACTGGGACAGTGTGTTTTGTCCGGTACCGGCTGAGGTGGCGGTCGCTTGGGTGACGGCGGCGGACTGAAGGGCCGGCCCGCCGGGATTAGTGGTCTGCTGCGGAGGGGTGAATTGGGTCAGCCGGGTCGCCACAGCCGACGAGCCCGCGTATCCGTACATGGCGGCGGCATCCTGCGACCACATTTCGGAGTACTGCGCTTCCGTGGCTGCGATCGCAGGAGTGTTTTGGCCGATGACGTTGGTGGAGACCAGCTGTGCCAGCTGGGCGCGGTTTGCCGCTATCTGAGGCGGAGGCACCGTGCCGGCGAATGCGGCTTCGTAGGCCGCTGCTGCGGCCTCTGCCCGGGTGGCGGTCTCCTCGGCCTGTACGGCGGTGGTGTTCATCCACGTCACATAGGGCATGGCCGCTGCGGCCATCGATGCCGATGCCGGGCCCTGCCATTCTTCGTCCGTCAGCGCCGAAAGCACCGAGCCGTACGACAATGCGGCCGAGCGCAATTCAGCAGCCAGCGCCTTCCAGGCCGATGCAGCGCTCACCATCGGGGCCGCACCCGCCCCGGAATACATCCGAGCCGAATTGATTTCCGGCGGGAGCATGGCGAAGTCCAGTACTGCGGTCATCTTTCGCCTTCCCCTTCAGCTGGCTGCGATGGCATTGGCGGCTTCAGTGGCCGCATAGGATGTGGCGCTGGCGCCTAACATGGACGTGAACATCTCGTGGATTGCCGTCGCCTGGGCGCTCACCGCCTGATACATGGCGCCGTGCGCGCTGAATTGCATTGCGGTCAAAGCCGATACTTCGTCGGCGGCTGCGGGGGGCAGGGCGGTGGTCATCGCCGCCGCGGCCACATTCTGTGACGCCAGCCCGGATCCGACTGCATTCAGCTGAATTGTCGCCGCAGCCAGCGCTTCTGGATGCGTCACCACATATGACATCGGACTTCTCCTCACGGAAAGCGGTGTGACGCAGGCCTTTTGGGCCACCCTGGTCGCTGCTTTCCGCGCACCCCATCAACGCACGTGCGAATTGATCACGTGCGGAAGGACTTCGGGGTGTTAACGGACCGCGGAACTAGGGCCGGGGTCGGATCGCCACGAAATGGTCATCGATCTGGAATACGGACTATCGTCGGGACTCATTTCGCTCTCACCTCCTCGCGGCCAGGGCGCACGGGGGCGCCGGTGCTGCACGCGGGGAGAAGTGCCTGAGCAGAAATCTCAGGCACGGCACCCCTCTCGTCAGAGCTTCGGCACTACGCGGCGTATCGGGCCGAAGCCGGAAGCCACTTGGGCTCAACCCTTAAGCCGGGAAGAGCTGTCCTGACCCTGGGCGTCTTTCGACGTTCGAGGTCAGTGGCCTGTATCCACGTAGACGCCTCACCTAGCGAGGTGCGTACGAGAGTCTATGCTTGCACCCGCAGTGCCGTGAGTCAACCCAGTCGATCGCCATGCATTTGCCGCGCTACGCTCGGCCAACGCGTCCGGTGGCTGACTGCGGGATACCGGCGACGACGGAAAGCGTTGATCGGCACGATATGTCGGATGGCCCGACAACAATGTTCGGCTCCTCGAACTCTGCCTCACCGGCCATCCCACAGTCGACGACCCACCCGGCAGTCATCACTGTGCTCAACCCCAGCCGGCCGCCGCGGGCTCCGGCACCAGCTATCGGGTTCGCGACCGCGTTCGCATCGCAAACTCCCTCAGTTGCATTGCGCCCCTGATCTTTTCGTGACCAGACCGGTCGCCCGCGGACCGGTCGGATAATCGGAATTGACGAGTGGTGGGTCGGGGTGCAAGATAGTGCTCGTATGCACCTCGGTAGGTGAGGCGTCTACACGGATACAGGCCACTGACCTCCAACGTCGAGAGACGCCCAGGGTCAGGACAGCTCTTCCCGGCTTAAGGGTTGAGCCCAAGTGGCTTCCGGCTCAACCGGATACGCCGTGTGGTGCCGAAGCTCCGACGAGAGAGGTGCCGCGTTCGGGATTCGCCTGGATGCGCATCTCTCCCGGGCAGTTGGTAGGCACCGCGTGTGCCATGGCCGTGAGGAGGTGAGGGCGAAATGAGTCCCGGCGATAGTCCGTATCCCAGATCCGTCTTGTCCCGATCCGGTTCCGGCCTGGCTCCGGCCGCCTGAACTTCTCGAGCGCCCGTCGAACTACCGCGCTTAACGCGTGGGGTTGCCGCGCGCTCCGATGCGGGTGTCGCGTCGAGTAAGACGAGCCGATCGGGCTCCCCCGTTGGAGCAGATCATGGCTTCTGTTGTGCCACACTGTGTTTCATTGCTGCGAGGCTTCAGTGCTGCGAGGCTTCAGCGCTGCGAGGCTTAGCGGGTCGCGGTCAAGCCGAGCGGCCAACCCTTACTGACTGACTTTCACCCATCGTTCCCAGCACGACTCTTTGCGATAGCGAGACATTCATGGCTTCCATTTCGACCGAGGCACTCGGTGGTGTCGGCGCGTCTGCGACCACGAAGCGCCCTGCATCCCAAGCCCTGACCCTTGCGGCACCGGCGGTATCACCCGGCACTTCCGGTTCGGCGGCGCTGGATTCGGCGCATGTCGGGGACATCATCGGCGCCTTTGGCCGTATCGGTCGAGACGTCAGGCAGGCCGGCCACAGTCGTTGGCAGCGATTGCGATTGCTGATGGTCATCACCGGTCCCGGGCTGATCGTGATGATCGGCGACAACGACGCCGGCGGTGTTGCCACCTACGCCCAGGCCGGCCAGAACTACGGCATGAACCTGTTATGGACACTGGTACTGCTGATCCCGGTGCTGTACGTGAACCAGGAGATGGTGCTCCGCTTGGGGGCGGTCACCAGGGTTGGGCACGCGCGGCTGATTTTTCAGCGATTCGGCAAGTTCTGGGGCGCCTTCAGCATCGGTGACCTGGTGATCCTCAACGCGTTGACGATTGTCACCGAATTCATCGGAGTATCACTGGCACTCGGGTTCTTGGGCTGCCCGAAAATCATCGCGATACCGGCCGCCGCGGTGCTGTTATTCGCGGTCGTAGCCGGTGGCTCGTTCCGCCGCTGGGAACAGGTGACATTCGTGCTGATCGCGGTGAACGTCGCGATCATCCCGCTCGTGCTGTCCGTGCACCCTGCGCTCGGCCCAAGCATGCGTGGCCTACTGCCCTCACTGCCCGGGGAACCAGACTCGGTCGTGCTGATGGTCATCATGGCGATTGTCGGTACCACGGTGGCGCCATGGCAGTTGTTCTTTCAGCAGTCGAACGTCGTTGACAAGCGAATCACGCCGCGCTGGATGCGCTATGGCCGAGCCGATCTGGGTATCGGCATCGTCGCGGTCATCGGTGGAGCGATCGCGCTGATGGCGGCGACGGCGTTCGGCCTCGGCGGTTCGACCGCCGCCGGTAGCTTCATTGACGCCGGCGCGGTCGCGTCTGCGCTGTCCAGTCACGTCGGCCACACGGTCGGCGTGCTGTTCGCGATCATTCTGTTGGACGCGTCGCTGATCGGAGCAAATGTCGTGGGACTGGCCACCACGTACGCCCTCGGTGATGCCTTCGGCAAGCCGCACTCGCTGCACTGGAAGATCACCGAGGCCCCGCTGTTCTACGGCAGCTATGCCGCCCTTCTTGCGGTATCGTCTGCGGTCGCGTTCAGCCCCGATCACGTCCTGGGCCTGATCACCCAAGGTGTCCAGGCCCTGGCCGGGGTGCTGCTCCCGTCGGCGACGGTGTTTTTGGTTCTGCTGTGCAACGACCGCCCGGTGCTCGGTCCGTGGGTGAACACCTTCCGCCAGAATGCCTTGGCGTGGCTGATCGTATGGTCGCTCGTCGTGCTGTCGCTGATGCTGACCGCGGTGACGTTCTTCCCCAAGCTATCCACTGCGACGTTGATCAGTGGCCTCGCTATCGGGGCGGTGTTGGGAATTGTCGGCGCCGCCATCGTCTTCGCGGTCGGCTGGTTCGCCGATCGGCGCAGCGCAGAATCGATGGAAAAGGTTCTCAGCGCAGCGGGTTTCGAGCGGGTGAGCATCGACGAGCTGCCGAAGTTGACCCGCGCCGAACGTCGGGCCCTGCGCGACGAGGTGCGGGCAAACTGGACCATGCCCTCCTTGGCGACGCTGGATCGCCCCGTCATGTCGCCCGTGCGTCGGGCTGGTTTGCTGACCCTGCGCACCTACTTGGTGCTGGCCTGCGTGTTGGTTGTGGTCAAAATCGTTCAGGCAGTATAAGCGAAGCCCGCTGGCGTGGTGAATTGGCTGGCGGCACAATAACTTTCCCGCAGCACACCGCCAGCGGGCGGCCCTACTCCGTCTTCTTCTCGGCAACCGCCGCACGGAGGCCTTCGGCCAGGTCCTCGCGAGTCAGCTCCTTGAAGCGGAGCAACTGGTCCTCGGTGAACTCGGTTAAATCGCTGGCCAGCACGGCATCCAGATCCTCGTCATCCAACCGCGCGCTGCGGTGATCGCGCGCCTTCTCGACGACATTGCGCACAAAGCCGGCGTTGCCGAGCAGGTCAATGCCGCGGATCAGGTCGCCGTCCTCGGAGTAGCTCTGCTCGTTGTAGAACTTCGTGTACGAGGGCAACAACACCTCGGCCTCTTCGTCGGTGATGACGTCTTCGTTCTCCCGGCCCATCAGCTTGGTCAGCGCGATCAGCTCGTCCGGTGTATAGCTGTAGAACTCGATGACCGTCGAAAAGCGCCGTCGCAGACCCTGATTCACCTCGAGCATCTTTTCCATCGCCTTGGCGTAGCCGGCGCCGAACACCACCAGCTCGTCGCGATGATTCTCCATGTACAGCAGCAGCGTGTTGATGATCGCGTTGCCATACGGGTCGCCCTGGGAATAGCCCTTCTCATGCAGGGTGTGCATCTCGTCGAAGAAGACCGCCCCGCCCAGCGCCCCTTCGAGCATCTCCTCGGTGTTCTTCTCCGCGTCGGCCATATACCGGCCCAACAGCTTGGTGCGGCTGGTCTCCACCACCATCGGCTTGCGCAGCACGGTCAACCCGCACAGCTGTTTGGTGAACGCGCGCGCCACCGATGTCTTCCCGGTTCCGGGTGGACCCAGCAGCAGGGTGTGGCGCGAGGTGACCGGTACCGGAAGCCCCATCTTGGCGCGCGCCAGGTTCACCTTGGTCGTCGACTTGATCAGCTTGATTTCTTTTTTGGCCTGGTCCATGCCGAGCATCGCGTTGAGCTCGGCATCACCTTCGGCCAGGTATTTCGCGGCGGCCTCAGCGTGGCGGGCGGCTTCGGTCTGCGCCCGGGTCGGCGCGCTGTCCGGGTCCCATGGGTCGGTGCGGGCCTCGATGGTTTCCGGGTCGGTGAGCACCAGCCGGAACGTGGGGTCATCCAATGCCTCACGCGCCGGGGTGAATTTCGGATCCCGCGAATACACCCGGCGCAACAGTTCGACGGCCTCGTCCTCGCGCCCCATGTGCCGCAAGCACATTCCTTGGGTGTACAACGCCACGTTGGCCGCGCCCGGCACCCGGTCGCCTTCGATGGCGTCCTGAGCGCGACGGTAGGCCTCCTCGAAGACGCCCAGCGACGCCAGCGCCGTGGTGGCCATTGCCGCACCCGCGGCCTTCAGCTCGGGGTGACGCCATGGCGTGGCGTCCGGGAACTGTGCGAGCACGTCGGGCCAGCGTTTGGTGCGAAAATACAGCACGCCGCGCGCATAGCTGACCAGCTCGGCGTCGAACGGATGGCGAGGCTCGACATTGTCCAGCAGGTCGGCCGCCTCCCGGTATCGCTTGGCTTGGGCCAAAGCGACGGCGTAAGCGCAAGCCAAAGAATCGACGCTGGTGACCGCCAGCCGCAAAAACAACCCGTCCGAGACCTCGGGACGAAACTGCAGGTCCGTGACACCGAGACGACGGGTCTCCCACCCGAACGTCCTTACCGCCGCCCATGCGCCGGCGAGCACGTCCAGGCCCTGGTCACCGGCCAGCACTCGGGCCAGCCAGGCATCGCACATCCCCGGATCGAGGTTGCTGGCAGTGGTGAACATTTGCAGTGCCACCTGCGGGTTGTGGCTGGGCTGCAATCCATTGACGGAGATCCCCGATGCCAGCAATCCGGCGACCATCGCATTGCGGGCGTCTTCGGTGGTTGACTGTGGGCGGCTCATCGCCCTGCAGGCAAGCTCGTTGAGCTCTCCTGCGGCTGACCGAGCTCGAACATCAATTCGTCATGGTCGTACAAGCCCCGGCTGGGCAGGTCCAGCTGCGCCCGCGGCGACGGGGTCGGGAGGCTGGCGCGCACCGCAGCCAACTGGCGGCCGGTGAGCCGGTTGAGTCCCGCCGCCAGTTTTCTGGGCAGCTTGCCGTCGGTGTGGTAGCGCACCCAGGCCGAAACCTGGGGTTGACCGCCGCGGCTGGTGAGCCGAATCGTCACCACGGTGGCCTCGGTGTCGGCTTCCCACAGCTCGTCCAGTGTCTCGGAGGTGATGTCCGACGGCGTCACCCAAAAGCTCGTGGTATAGCCGTTGAAGTGCTTGAGGTGCCGCCACCCGGGCCGGCTCCAGGTCGGCTCCAGATCGGCCAGCACAGCGCTGTCGACCTCCGCGAGCTCGTCGGCGGTCAGGGGGCGAGCCGCGCAACTTTGTCCGTCGAGATCCTGAACAAGGCGCTCGGTGGCCGCTACCAACGTCGACGCCAGCGAGTCGCGGACCGCGACCGCAGCCACGTTGCGCTGCGGGTTCATCCGCAACACCAGCCAGGTGCGGCGCTGGTATGAGCGCGGTCGGTCGTTGAGCTCTTCCCATTCTTCGGGACCCCAGTCCTCGAGCTTCGACAACTCTGCCGCATTGCCGCCCTGGCGCAGTTTCAGCGAGACGATGTCGATGCTGTCGAGGTGGATATCGAACTGGCGCAGCCCATCGGCAACCGCGTCCACCGGCAGTGCCGCCGACGCCGACGTCCGATGACGATGCCGCCCGGAGACTTCCTCTTCGCTGCCGCCCACCGCGATCACGGTCACCAGGCGGCCCTGATACTCGCGCACTCCGACGGTGTCGCGGCCGAATCGGCGCTGGTGGTCGATCGCGGGCGCGCACCCCGCGGCCAGTGCGGTGCCCGGGTCCGCGGACCAGTCCCACAACCAGGTGCCCAATCCGGACGCCACCGTGATGCCGTGGTAGGTGACCAGCGAAAGCAACGTCACCACCGCGGCCAGCCCAACGCCTACCCACCAGGCGACATGATGTTCACCCTGCCAGGCCTTCGGACAATGGCTGGCCAGCACCAAGATCAACACGTCGATGAGAAATACCGCGGTGAGCCGTGGCCATGACAAGGCCAATCCCAACCTGCGCTGAGCCTTCATTGCTGCTCCGCCCCTATTGCTGTTTGCGCGATCGCCGCATCATCGACGCCGTACCGAAAACCGCGCCACCTATCAACAAAGCACCGGTGAAGCCACCGGCAGCCACCCATACCGGCACCATATCCCGATGAGCGGGCGGCGGCGGCACGTCGAGCGGTGCCGACAGCCGGGTCGGTGGTTTCGCCGGACCCTGCGGTACGTCCCAGGTCAGTGCCGCCACCGGATCGACGACGCCGTAGCCGACTTGGTTGTCCACACCGCGAGCCGGTGCCCTGGCCGTGTGGATCAGCCGGTTGACGACTTGGTACGCCGTCAACTGGGGGAATTTGGCGCGAACCAACGCCGCCACACCGGATACGATCGCGGCCGAAAAGCCGGAGCCAGAGGGCGTCAGCAACGAATTGTCCGGACCATCCAGCGCGTTGATCAGTCCGTCGTCCCGAGGTGAGAGACCCATGACGTCCGTTCCCGGCGCAGCGATCGAAACCCACGGTCCGGCGATACTCGAATTGCTGAATGTCGGCGGCACCATGGGCGTGCCGTTGGAATCCACCGCGCCGACGGTGAGGACGTAGTCGCTGAACCACGACGGCGTGGCCACGGTGGTGACACCGCTCCAGCCCCGAGGATCCTTGGGCTGCAAGGGATCGTACAGCGGGTTCTGCTTGCAGTCCTTCTTGCTGCTGTCGCCGGCCGCCGCGACGATGACGGCGTTTTTGTCGACCGCCGCATAGCGCACCGCAGCGCCCAAGGCGCGCTGATCGACGATATTGCGCGCGCTCATGCAGATCACATCGGAGATGTTGATCACCGAGGCGCCCATGTTGGCCGCGTGCACGATCGCGCGCGCCATGGTCTGGACGTAGTCGATCTTCTGCACCGTTTGCGGGTCTTCGTCGCCGGTGTAGGGATCCTTCAGCGTGAAGGCGCCACTGGACTGGCGGATCGCGATGATCTCGGCATCCGGGGCGATTCCGCTGAAAGCGTCCGGTTGGGAGGAGGCAGGCGCGGGCGGCGCCGGTGGAGGCGGTTTTGGCGGTGGATCCAGCGGACGGGGACCGCCGACAGTGACGACTCGCCCACCGCCCGTGTAGCTGGGAACCGTCACCGTGCCGCCACCGCGGTTGGCCGACGGCGCCTGGCCGGGCAGTCCCGGCAGTCCCGGCAAACCTGGCGGTGCCGGATTGCCAGGGCCGGGGCCGCCGGCTCCGCCTCCGGTCTCTTCCTTTGGCGGTGGAGGGGGGACCATCGTCACCGTCTGCGGCAGTGGCGACAACGTCACCGTCTGGGGCGGTGGGGCTTTCGGGGGTGGTTCGGTGGTGGGGATCGTGACGGGCTTGCGTGGCGCGGCCGGTGGCCCAGCGGCGCCGTTCGCCGGGGCGGCACCGATCATCGACGCCACGATGGTGCCGTGCGCGTCGCAGTCGGATAATCCGTCGCCCGACATCACGTAGTCGCCACCGGGAATCAGGTGCGCGAACCTGGGGTGCGGCGACACGCCGGTGTCGATGACGGCGACCTTCACCCCGGCCCCGCGGCCGAACGACCAAGCCTCCTGCAGGTTGAGCATTTCCATGTACTTGGGCGGCGACCGAAAGTCCGTGCCCGGCAACACCCCGACCTCGGTGCAGTAGGAGTTCTGCTTCATCGGCGCTGCCGGTCCGGGTGGACCGTCTGGTGGCACCGCACTGGGGTCATAAGTGGGCGGGTTCACCGCATACGCCGGCGGTAATCCCACTAATGCACCCGAAGTGAGCAGAATTGCGGCGGTGGTCGCTCGAGCCGCGCGGCCCCGCCATTTATGCCCGCTAACGGTACCGAATCGCTGCATAGACATTCATCAACCACAGTGCCAACGGGAAAATTGGCATCAGGCACAGGTATTCAATCCATTCCACGAATTTGCGGAACAGCGGGCTGTAGATGGTGTTGGGCACTACCGAAGCGGCCGTCATACCCGCCGTGGGCAGCAGAACCAGAATCGCCACCCCGATCGACAACGACAACGGTGACGACAGCACCAGGACGTACCGGGTGACCACCGCAGCAACCACCAGGACGGCCGTTGCGGCCAGCGTGATCGCTTGCCAGCGGTCCACATATGAGCGTCCGCGCAGCAGCAGGAAGCCCGCGATGAACCCGGTCAGTATGGGCGGTAGCCAGCGCTGGAAGGTGTGCGGGTCGCACAACGCGGTCAGCGAGACCACCGTCAATATGCCCAGTCCCACCAGCAGACCGGTCAGGAACGACCTCGCGCGCTCGGCTTGGAGCAGCACGTCGCGCACCGACGCCGGCCCCTCCAGCACCGGCGGACCGCCGGCGGTACGCACCACGGTGGTCGGCAGGTCGGGTCGAGCCTCGAAAACCCACCGACTGGTGGCCGACGGGAACACCGGCAGCCGGATGCCGGCCAACCGGCGGGCCATCGCCGGTGCCGCGTGGTAGCCCACCACACAGGTCAGCGCCACGCAGCACAGGAGCGTGACGGCACTGGTCATCGCGACCATGCGGGCCAGGCTCGCCAGCGCCGTCACGGCACTGACGGTGACGACCGCCGTGTAGAAGCCAAGCCGGCGACCGGTGAACCGCAGGGCAAGCATCGCGGCAACGGTCAGCACGCCCGAACCCAGCAGGGCATGCGGTGACCCCAACGGTCCGGGCGGGGCGGTGGCCGCGGACGCCGTCAGCGCCGCGAGCGAACTGATCAGCAGGATGTCGCCGACGCGGCGATCCTGGTCGGTCTTGGCCCGAATCAACAGCAGCACCGAAACCGCCAGCACCACCACGGCGATCACGCCGGCGAAAATCGTTGGCAGCCAGGACTGGTGGTGCCACCGGTACCAGCCCAGCAGCGAGGCGGCAAGGATCACTCCGATCGCCACCATCGAGGCGCCGACCTGGACCGCGACGACGGGGTCGATCGCGGCAAAGCGCTTGCTGAGATTTGTCGCAACCGCGGTGGAGATGTGCTCGATCACTTGTGACCGGTGCTCGGTGTCTGCGATGAACCGAATCCACAGCCGGTCGCCGTCGTAGATGTCTTGCTCGGTCAGCGACTGGTTGGCCCGTAACGGGGTGCCGTCCACCAGGCACAGCGCCCACCTGCCTCGTCCGGTGGGCTCCAGCGGGGCTTCGCCGAGCTCCCGGAGCCGGCTGTTGACCACCTTCAGCAGGGGGTCGGTCATCAGCGAGACCGGGGCGTTGGCATCCAGCAGAACGCCTACCTGGACACCTTCGCCGGCCATGATGCCGACCACAACAGCACGAGGCTGTGCAACACCCTCGATGTCAGCGTGTGGCGCGTCAGCTACCGCAGTCATCGCCGTGCACCCCCTGCCAATTCCGAATTCATGTGGCTCGCCTCGCGGTGAGTAGTTGGGATTTTCTTTGGTTTCAGCTCGCTGCTGATTCTAGAGAAGTATGACGCGTTCGCATCTCGAGAGCACTTTATGTTCGAACACCTTGGTGCGCTCTGTATCTCGTTAAGCCTGCGTTAAACCCGTCGGTGAGTTTTCCACTCGCCATACGGCAATGTGTCCAATACCGTCTTCACGCCGACCTGCACCAGTTGGGGTGTGGCGGGGCAGATGGCCAGCCAGGCCTCTCCCGATCCGGCCGTCCGGGCCTGCTGGTAGAGGGCGATGCGGCCACCCGATCCGTCCTTGAGCGACAGCACCGAAGCGCTGGGCCCCTTGGCGTCGTCGCGGTACTGCCGGGCATATACGGCGACCTCGGCTGCCGGATCCGACAGGGCCTGACCCAGTGCGGCAACCGTGGCCGCGCTGATACCCATCCGCCGCAGATCGCCGCCGGAAAACACGTTGAACCCGGACTCCTGCCACGATTTGGTCGCCTCGAGCATTTCCTCCAGCGGCACGTTGACGGCGTTGATCGCTGCGGGTTCGGCGTGGTGAATCGATTCCAGGCCGTCCATCACGAGTGCCGCGATCGAGGCGCTGTCCGACACGGCGACGTCGTCGACCGTGATGTCGCTGCCAACTCGAACCGCAGACACCCAGTGCTGACCGCGGCGGGCCAGCACCACCCGGAACTCGTTGTCAGGAATGTCGCGGGACCCGGGTGGCTGGTTTTCGTCGTCGACGACGCCGTAGAGCAATTTGCCGCGCGATAACAGCGCGATGACTTCGAGATCGGGCGCGGCCAGGACCCGCATTCGCGCGGCGACCTGCTCGTTCACCTCGTTGTTGACGACAATGCCCTGTTCGCGCATTACCGCCATCCCGGGATGTTCGTTCAGCCAATCGTTGGAATCGGTGGATACGTATGGGCGGCACCGAAGCTCCGGTGCTACGTGCCGAATGTCCAGCAACGCCTGGAGCATCCAAAATCCGTCGACGTTGACGGTGATATCGGTGCGGGTGCTCTGCTGATCCATCAGTTACCTCATGGTTGACGTGCTCGGACACTGCAGGACGCGGCAGCACACCGGGATGGTGTGCTGCCGCGCCTGGTGTTGGTTGTTAGGCCCAGCTGGACCCGACGGCGCTGTCCGTGCTGGCCATGTTGCTGCCGGCCGTTTGGACCTTTTGGCCGTGGGCGTTGGCCTGCTCGTAGATCACCTGGAAGTTGCGTCCCAACTGGGTGATGAACTCCTGGCAGGCCACCGAACCGGCACCGCCCCAGAAGTCACCGGCAGCAAGCACATCGCGGATGATGGCCTGGTGCTCGGCTTCCAGCGAGGCAGCCTGGGCACGGATCAAGGCGCCGTGGGCATCCACATCGCCGAACTGGTAGTTAATGGTCATAACAGTGTTCTCCTAACGTCTGAAAGGGTACGCAGCCTCGGCTTTTACCGCTAGCTGCTGAGGATTTGCTGCGACGCCTGCTCTTGCTGCTCGTAGTTGTTGGCGTCGCGGATCAGGCCGTCGCGCACACCGTGCAGCATGTTCACGATGTTGCGGAACGCCTGATTCATCTGACCCATGGTGTCGTAGGAGGTCGCCTCGGCGGCACCGCTCCAGCCCGCACCCGAGATGTTCTGCGAGGACGCCCACATGCGGCGGGCCTCGTCCTCAACTGTCTGGGCGTGGGTTTCGAAACGCCCCGCCATCGCCCGCATCGCGTGCGGGTCGGTCATAAAGCGCGTTGCCATATGAATATCTCCTCAGTGAATTAGTCGCTTGAATTTGTCGTTGGAAGGCGATGGCTGGACTGATTGCGTGATCACACAACCGTCCAACCGAAAACTAACTTCGCTCCCCCTTTCCGTCAGCCGCCGGTGCCACCGGCCGTTCCAACACGGTCGAGCAGTGACGAACTGCTCATACCGTCCCGGGCGCTACCATCGCCGACAGTCGATCCCCGAGATCACCGACTGCCGGGGGGTTGCCGTCGCAACCCTTGCCTTGCCCGCCTGGTCAGCGGGCAGCGGCTGCGTTGGCGGCCTCCGTGGCCGCGTATGAACCGGAACTAGTTGTCAGGGTGTTCACGAACATCTCGTGAATCGCCGCGGCCTGCGCGCTGACCGCCTGGTACATCTGCGCGTGCGCGGCGAACTGCGCCGCCGTCAGCGCCGACACCTCGTCGGCGGCAGCGGGAACGACCCCGGTCGTCGGGGCCGCCGCAGCCGCGTTCTGGGCGTTCATGGCGGAGCCGATGCCCTGCAGGCTTCCGGCCGCGGCAGCCAGGGCTTCTGGCTGCGTGGTCACGAACGACATGTTGCTTTCCTCCTCGAGATCGTCAGCAACCGCTCTTTCAAGAGAGTAATTGACTGGGCGGTCCAAGGTCGTTTTCAGCGGTGCCAGTTGGCAAGTGTTCACCAGCCGGTACGACGAATTCACTTTTGGTAACGCCACAGTAACAGTGCTGCGCCCGGATCGCGGCCCGCGCGTGCCGCCGCCGCGCGGCCTTGTGGGGCGCCGTCAAACGCCTATGACCAGCGCATGCGGTCAACTGCGTGGATCCCGGTCCGAGCACGACGGTGTTCATGGCAGCAATTGCAGGGTCACCCGGCGAAGGGTGGACGGGCCATGACGGTGGGCCGGAAGCCGTACCGTGGACTGCTGCCGGCGCCGGCGCCGGCGCCGACACCGGCCAGCGGCATGCCGCCCAGCAGGTTTCCGGCTCCCGATTCGGGGGCCGCGCTGATCGTGCTGATCGGTAGCGGAGCGGCATGGCTGGGCACCGGGGCCGCGGGTAGCGACCAGGTGCTCGGAACCGACAGCTTGCCGACCGACGCCGCTTGGCCGAGGCCCGCGGCCACACCACCACCGCCGCCGCCCGCGCCGGCGCCGCCTCCCAACAGACCAGCCAGACCACCCAAGCCCTTCGCGGCGGCGGCACCTGCCCCGGCCGCCGCGGCGGGCGGAGCCAACCCTTTGCTGAGGGACAACATGGTGTTGGCCATACCGGTCGAGAAATATGGCATGCCCAGGACGTTGTAAGCGGGACCGGCAAAGTTCCTGAAGGCGGTGATGAACCACTGCGGGTTCACGGTGCTGCTGCCACCGATACCGGTGAGGATCGATCCCAGGATCGAGTTCGGGTCCACGGTAAACCCGTTCGAAGTCCCCGTGATCCCCGTCCCGGTCAACGACAGTCCTTGCAGTATGTCGGTCACAGAGGACGTCGTCGACTGCGCGGACGTGCCCGACGCCGTGGTGGCAGCTTTGGCCACCGCGGCGGTTTGCAGGGCCTGCCCAGCGGGGTTGGTCGTCTGGGCCGGCGAGACGAACGACGTCATCTTCGTGGCGGTCGCCGAGTTGGCGGCGTACGTATACATGGCCGCGGCATCTTGGGCCCACATCTCTCCGTATTGCGCCTCGAGGGCCGCAATGACGTTGGTGTTTTGACCTATCACGTTCGTAGCCACCGCTTGCGCCAGTTCCGCGCGGTTGACCGCAATCACTTGTGGCGGCACCGTCGCGGCGAACGCGTTCTCGTATGCCGCCGCGGCGGCACTGGCCTGGCTGGCCGCCTGCTGGGCTTGAGCGGCGGTCGAGCTCATCCAGCTGACATAAGAGTTGGCCGCCTCGGCCATCGCCCCCGATGCCGGACCCAGCCACTCTTCGCCGGTCAGCGTGCTCACCGTCGCTTCATAGGCCGCTGCCGCCGAAGACAACTCCGCGGCCAGCCCGTTCCACGCGGCGGCGGCCGCCACCATCGGCGCCGAGCCCGGCCCGGCATACATTCGCGCGGAGTTGAACTCCGGCGGTAACGCCCCGTAATCCATTGCCTGCCCTTACCTGGCCGCCACCGCGTTGGCCGCCTCAGTAGCCGCGTATGACCCTGCGCTGGTGCGCAATGTGTTCACGAACATCTCGTGAATGGCCTGCGCCTCGGCGCTGACGGCCTGGAACATCTGCGCGTGTGCGGCGAATTGTGCCGCGGTGAGCGCCGACACCTCGTCAGCCGCGGCTGGAACCACCCCGGTTGTCGGCGCCGCGGCGGCCGCGTTCTGGGCACTTACCGCCGAGCCGATGCCTTGCAGATCCGCGGCGGCTGCGGCCAATGCTTCCGGTTGCGTCGTCACAAACGACATCTGATTTCCCTCCTCGATAGCCCTTAAATTCACTCAACTTCAGCGGAAGTCATTCCGTGATCACGTTACTTCCCAGGCGCCGGCCTATGCTGCGCGCAAGGCCAACTATTCATTCCCGGCCAACTATTGTTCATGTCGTGGTAAGGGGAATTCACCTGTAGTTCGCTTGCGAATTCCCTCGCCGCCGCCGCTGGACGTGAACAGGTCGAATAAGCGTTGGTAGATAAAATTCGGTTGAAATTAACCTCCCG
>NZ_JCALCG010000013.1:0-198629 GCF_059812225.1 Mycobacterium sp. NGS66
GGGACCGCCATCGCTCAGCAGCTGCACTTCCTCGAGATCCATCTCGGCCTGCAACTCGCGCAGCACGATGTCGTCGATGAGGTTTTGGTTGCGCAGGGCCGTGACGGCCTGACGCTGATGATCGAGCACCTGAAGACGCAGCCGGCGAACCTTCTCCTTCTTCAGGGCCAGATCGTTGGGCGCCGAGTCGTCGCCGCCGTTAGCTCTGACCACCGCGGCACGTTGTTCGTACTCCTTTTCCAGGCGCTTCAACAGTTCTGGGCTCACCTCCAGTTCGCGAGCGGCATTCGGCAGCGCTTCCAGTCCGACTTCGGCGATGCGCTCGCGCGCCATCTGCAGTTCCTGGACGTGGGCGTCGTCTTCGGGCATACGGGCCCAACGGACGACGAGGGGCAGGGTGCTGCCCTGGACTAGCACCGTTACCAGGATCACCACGGTGACGACGAAGATAAGCAGGCTGCGGTCGGGGAAGGGCGCGCCGCTGTTCGTCGTCAACGGGACGGCGAGGGCCGCGGCGAGCGACACCGCACCTCGAAATCCCGCCCAGGAGGTAACGGTGCGCTGACGCCAGTCAACCCGACGCGCGCGTTGCACATCGCGACGATCGAAGGTGCGAAACAGCGCCGTGGTGGCTTCCACCCAAAGGAACCGGGACACAATGACCACACCGGTGACCGCCAAAGCGATGTAGAGCGCGTGTCGCAGGCCGCCGTGAACGTCGTTGATGTGGCGCACCGCGCCCGGAATCTGGACTCCGATGAATACCCACAACGAGCCGTTGAGCATGAATGTGGTGATGTCCCAGAATGCGAACGACTCCAGGCGCGAACGAGCCCGGATGACCTTCGGCCCGAAGTAGGTGAGCATCAGTCCGGCGACCAGGACGGCGACCACACCGCTGCAGTGCACCGCTTGTGCGAGCAGGAAGGCCGCGAACGGCGTCCACAGGCTCAGCGCCCCCTCTTCGAGCGGTGCGTCCATCCTGCGGCGCAGCATCGTCACCGACGCGCCCACCAACAATCCGGCTGCGATGCCGCCAAGGTAGGAGCCGATGAAGCGGCCGACCAGGTCGAGCGGGCCGATCGCGCTACCGCCCATCGCGACCTCGACGGTCACCGCGAACAGCACCAGCGCGGTGCCGTCGTTGATGAGGCTTTCGGCGCGCAGCACGGTAAGCGCGCGGCGGGGCAGCTTTTTGGCCAGGCCGGCCACGGCTGCGGCGTCGGTGGGGGAGAGCACCGCACCCAGGACCGCCGCCGCATGCGATTCCATGCCGAGCGATCGCGCGGTCCACGACACCGCAAACGCGGTGGCGATCACGAGACCGACGCTAAGGAAAATGATCACGCGTTGATTGGCGCGTATCTCGCGCAGGCTGGTGTTCATGCTTTCCCAGTAGAGGATCGCCGGCAGGAACAGCAGGAGCACGATCTCGCCGTTGATATGGACATTGCCGAACTCCGGGATCAAGCCCAACAAGCCGCCCAGCAGGATGAGCAGCACCGGCGGACCCACGCGGTAGCGCCGACCCCATATCGTGCCGACGATGACGGTGGCAACAAGCGCGACGATGACGACTAGCGCAAACACGCGCCAATCCTGTCATCACCGGTGCGGGCGACCGGCAAGAGTCAGTGGTCTACGCGCAGTCGCAGCAGTCGCAACAATCGCAGCACTCGCCGCACTCGCAGCACCAGATGCAGCTGCCGTCGTCGCCGCGTCCACCCTTCTTGGCCACCTTGCCGGGCGCTTCGCCTTCCTCGCTGCCGTCCTGCCCGTAGGGATAGCCGGCGCCGCCGGGCTGGTTGCCGAAATTAATGCCCTGCTGCTCGCCGCGCGGCGTTCCCTCGCGCGCGAGGGTATACCCGGCCCCGCTGAAGGTGCGGGAGATCGCTCGCCGAACCTCACGGGTGAGCAACTTGTGCGCCAGCCGGCCGTCGGTGAATTCGACGTCGGCCAGCGCCAATTCGATGCCCAGCGCGGCGTCGTCGCATAGTGTGCGGACCTCGGAGATGGGAGTTTCGGTGGCGGCCAACGGGTTCCACTTACCATGCGCGACGTCGTCGCGGTAATCCTCGACCGCATCCAGCAGGTGTGCTACCCGCCCGAAGAGCTGGCCGATCTCCCGTAGCGGCGCCTCGTTGGCGGGGCGGCCGGCCAGCACGGCAGTATGTGCGAACGCCGCGGCGACGGCCGTCTCGGTGGGCTCGGTGACGGCCAACAACGAGCCGCCCGGCACGGCTGCCGCCTCCAGCTCGGCCTGCCGGTCCATCGCGGCGACCAGCACGCCGGTGTCGAATCCCAAAGTCTCGCCCGCGTCGGCACCTTGGCGCACCCACCGCTCGGCGACGCGGCGGGCCGCCGGCCGCACTCCGACCACGCCGACCATGCCGTCGCGGTCGTCGACGTGATCACGCACCTTCGCCGCGGCGAGCGCCAGCGATACCACGGCCGCCAATCGCACGCAGTCACCGGTTGCCACGTCCGCGCGCCGCATTCCGCGCAACGGGCACGGCCCGGCGGTCCGCCTCGTTGGTCCCGCGACCGACTGGGCTTCGACCAACTGCGAGACCACCAGCCCGTCGTAGTTGGTGGCGATCCGCGCGATCTGGCCGTAATCGTCACGCAGGGCCAGGCACAGTCCACACAATTGGGCTCGCCACGCGGCGGCCAGCTCGCCACCGAGCCGATGACGGCAGGGCCGGATGATGCCAAACACGAGTAGGAAGCTACCGGACCGGTTGCCGACCCGCGCCCGGAAACGCTGCGTTGACCGGCCACTCGAGTCGATTTATCGTTTTCGGCGGGTGCTGACCTCCCATGAAGACCCAGGTGCTGCTGATGCTCGCCGTGCTTGTCGCCGCGGCGGTGTTGGGCTGCTCGACGAGCCGCGGGAGGCACTCGGCAACTACGACCGTCGAGGTTTCCATCGACGACGTCCTTCAGCACAGCGTCATCGGACGTGACGTCGCGGTGGCGGTCGGCGACACGCTCAAGGTGACCCTGGGCTCGAATCACACGACGCCGTACCGGTGGAACCCCGACGCGAAGATCGCCGACGCCACCATCGTGCGGCAGACCGGTCACGAGTATCTGCGCCCGAAGTCCGACTTGATGGGGGCACCGGGAACCGAAGTGTGGATATTCGATGCGTTGAAGGCCGGCACTACCACCATCGTGACCGACTACACCGGGATCGTCGGAAGCGATCCGGCGCCGGTGTGCACCTTCACTGCACGGGTGACGGTGCGACGATAATCGATCCGAATCGTGTTAACGCCCAGGCATTTTCGATTTTGGGTGCTTATTACACGTCCGGAATCGTTTGGCTGACGTACGTCTCCCAGGTGGCGATCTGACCGGCCTCGAGCAGAACGGCCTGCATCTCAGGGTCGCCCATCAGCGCCTGCTGGATCTGCCCGTACCGCGCCCAATCCTCCGCGGTGGACAGCACGCCGATGGTGTTGGTCGCCGGGCCACCGATCATGGTTGCCATCACAGTGACGTTTTCGGCGCCGTGTTTGCGGGCGAGGTCGCATGCCTTCTTGAGTTGCTTCTGCACCTCGTCCCACTGGACGCCCGGGTTTGGGTGAAGCGTTACGAACGAGACGATGGTCATCGCGGGCCTCCTTCCTGACTTGTGGCTGATTTGCCACAAGGCAAGCCAACACCCGAATTTCCCGCGCGGCAAGTGCCAAATTAATTGCGCCCTGCGCGACGGGTTGGAGACGCCAGGACTGCCTAGGCCGTCATCTGGTTGGCTTTACATTGAAGGCAATATTCGTCGTTCTTGCGCTGGGTTTCGTGGATGTCATCGCATTCGGGGCATTGTTGAATATATTTGTGATTCAGATTCCCATCAAATGCCATTAGTTTTTGTTTGTGCCTGAATCTGTTTACCGAGTTATTATTTCTCTTCGATAACATTTTTGGTGAATCAACAACCTTCCCGGAGCGGGCTCAGATGAGCCTGCGGGCTCCTTGCGCGTTGCGCCCATCAAATCACTGTTCCCGTGAACTTGCTGATCAAACCCCATGCGCCCGGGTTCGAGCGCCCGGCACCGACCTGGCGTGGCTGACGACGCCGATTGCCCCGCCCAGGATCGGCCAGATCGGCCAGAAGTACCAGGCGCCGGCTGTGAGAGCGACGACGGTCCAGACGATGAGCACGATGACGACCATCGCAAAGTAGGCGGCGAGGTGCACCCGGACGCCGCGGCGAGCCGCGGCCAGCCGCGCTGCGCGACGGCGCGGATCGGCGCGACGAATGCGGTCGAGCGGCAGATCGGCGACGAGTTGCTGAAGCTCGCGGGTGGTCTGTGTCTGAAAGGCCGCTTGCAACCGTTCCTCGTATTCGTCCATCCGAAGATAGCCCTGGGCAAGGGCCTGCCCCAGGCGGGTCGCGGTCCGCTGCCTATCGCTGTCGCCGGCGCGGGCGGTCACCGATGCGTCGCTGAGTCGATTGCTCATTTCTGCTCCTCTTAGTGCTCTCACCCGATGTGAATAGCCTTAACATAGCCCGTAATGTTAATGTCGTCAACATGGTGCGAAAGGGAATGGCACGCGCGCAGCCGCGGCGCGATAGCTACCACCACGGCGACCTCAAGCGCGCACTGACCGGCGCGGCGCTTGCATTGGTGGCCGAGAAGGGGCCGAAGGGCTTCACGCTGACCGAGGCGGCGCGGCGGGCCGGCGTCAGCGCCGCCGCGCCATACCGGCACTTCGCCGACAAGGCAGAGTTGCTGGCTACCGTCGCGCAACAGGGATTCCTCGAGCTACACGCCGAGCTGAGCGCCGCCGCCGAGACCACCTCCGAGCCGAAGGCCCGGGTGATCGAACTCGGCCGTGTCTATGTGCGCTGGGCGGTCAGCCACCCGGACCACTACGTGGTCATGTTCGGCGCCGAGGTCATCAAGGCGGACCACCCAATCCTGGCCGTTCCGGCTAAGCAGGCGTTCGACGACCTGCTGGACGCGATAACCAAGTGCCAGCAGGCTGGCGTCGTCACGGGGAACAATCCGCGCGATATCGCCGGTCCGCTGTGGTCGTTGGTGCACGGTGTCGCCTCGCTTGTTATCGGTGGCGAGTTGCGGGCCGTCGAAATTCACCAAGACCCAGAGGACATGGTTGCGCGCAGTGTGGCAGCCCTGCTGCGCTGAGCTATTGGCGGTCGACTGTGAAGGCCGGACACATATTCGGTAGCCGGGTTCGCAGATTGTAGTCGTTGCGTGCACCGGCCAGAAGCGCTCCAGACACATCAGCCACGCTAGTCCCTACGATGCTTGGCAAGTCGTTTTGCAAAGTGATACCGCCCGCGATATCGAATTCCAGGCCGCAACATGGCCACTTTTCTGGCACGCAAGTGACATCAGTGACCAGAGTGCCGGTATTCCGTCCCGTAGCGGCGGAGCCGAGCCTTTAGTGCGCATTTTTCGGCACGCCGTCGATCAAATTAGTGCCCGCGTCATCTCAATTGCCACATGGGTCACTGGCGTGGTGACAATGAACGAGCGTCGTCCTAACCCGCCGCGAAGAGCACGTCGGGGTTGAGAATGCCGGCTGGGTCGAAGCTTTGCTTGATGCGGCGCATCAGCTCGATTTTCACCGGGTCCTCCAACTCGAGGAAGTAGGAGGTTTTGGCGCAGCCCAGGCCGTGTTCGCCGGAGATCGCGCCACCCAATTCCATTGCCAGCGCGAAGATATCGGTCATCAGCTGCTTTCGTGCGTCCGCGTCCTTGCAGAAGATGCCCAGATGCACATTGCCGTCGCCGGCGTGGCCGCAGCCGATCACCGCGCCGCCCGCCGCCGCAGCCAAACCCCGTGCGGTGGCAAGGAATTTCGGCATGGAAGCACGCGGTACGACGGTGTCGATGATGTCGTCGGCGCCGGCCGCCTTGGCCGTCCAGAACGCCTTCTCGCGCGCCTCGATCAGCTTGCGCGCCGAGCCGCCCTCGAGCACATAGGCGTCCAGCGCGCCGAGCTCGGCGAGCAGCTCACCGGCCCGTTCGACGTCCTCGTCCAGTCGCTGCGCGGTGCGGTTTTCAAGTGCCACAACAAGATACGCCTGACAGCTCTCCCGGATCTGGTCCGGAATACCCAGTTCCAGATTTTGCGAGTAGACCAGCGCCGCCATCGTCATGTTGTCGATGTACTCGAGGATGTAGGGCACCAAGCCGCTGGCCAATACCTGGGGCACCGCTTCCATGACCTGGTCGAAGTCGGCGAACGGCGCGAGCACGCTGGCGCTGTGATCCAGCCGCGGATGCAATTTGACGATCACCTCGGTGGCCAGGGCCAGGGTTCCTTCCGAGCCGACGATCAGTTGGGTCAGGTCGTAGCCGGTAGATACTTTGGCGATCCGGCCGCCGGTCCGGATGATTTCGCCGGTCGGCAGCACCGCCTGCAACCCGAGCACGTTGTGGCGAGCCACCCCGTATTTGACCGCGCGCATGCCGCCGGCGTTGGTGCCGACGTTGCCGCCGACGCTGGACGACAACTCGCCCGGGTGAACCATGTATCGCAGCCCGGTGTCGGCGGTCGCGGTGTCCAAATCGGTCAGCGTGACCCCGGGCTGGACGACGGCGACCTGGTTGGTGGTATCGACCTCCAGGACGGCGTTCATCCGCTCGAAGGAAATCACCAATCCGTCCGATCGCGGGCGCGCCGCACCGGACAGGCCGCTGCCGGATCCGCGGGCCGTCACTGGAATACGGTGTTCCGTAGCGGTTTTCAGCAGCTGCGCCACCTCGTCGGCGGTGGCCGGTTTGGCGACGTAGGCCGGCTTCCGTGGCGGCTTGCTCAACTCCTCGTCGTGCGCGTAGTCGTCGGAGATTGCGTCGGCGGTCAGCAAGTTGTGGGTGCCGACGATGTCGGCGAACCGTGCCGTGATGTCGCTCATTGAAGGCCTCGTCTTCTCGCGCCTGCCCGTTTGCCTGCTCAGCTTATTGCGCTTGTCTCAGCGTGCTCTCAGCCGCGCGGAGGATGCTGAGCACCGTGCACCCGTCGCCGGTAGCCGTAGCACGCCCGTCTGCGCCGCGCGCCCTGGTGACTGCGATGACGGCCCTGCACTTCGTCGAGCTGATCGTGCTCCTGAAGGCAGCGGCGGTCACCGCGCGATTTGCCCGGGCGCATCCGGGTCACGGCGCCCGGCTGTCGTCGCTGTTGGTGATTGTGGCGGTCGTGGTGGTCGGGTGGCAGTGTTGGCGCCTGCTGCGGCCACGACGGTCGCTGAACGTCTCCGGGTTGGCCGTGCAAGCGGGGATATTGATGTCGTCGATTGCGGTGGCCACGCAGAATTTGGCCGGTGGATTGATCGGGGTCGTGCTGGCGGGCGCGATTTTGGCCGGCTGGGGCCGTCTCGGTCTTCACGATCGAGTGCCGGCTGCGCCGAGCGCTGCTGCGCCGGAGGTCGTCGTGCCCCAGCGGGCGACGCGGGTGGGCGTGGGCGGCGTCGTCCTGGCGGTGCTGACGGTGTTGGTGGTGCTGTTGGCGCTGAGTGTGCGTAGCCGCATCGTCTTCGGGCTGGTGGTGCTGGCCGTCATCTTCGTTCCGCTGGAGCGGATGTTCGCGCTGCATCCGCGTCGAGTACTGCGGCATGGGTGGCGCACCGATGTGGTGCACTATCTGGTCAACGGCGCCGCGTTGCGGATCGGTCTGCTGGTGTCGGTGGTCGTAATCGGCGGCGCGCTAAGGGTATTCGTGCCTGCACCGCTGCGCGATAGCGTCGCGGCGAGTCCGACGTGGGTGCAGATCGTGGCGGGCCTGTCGATCGCGATGATCGGCGGCTACGCCGGACACCGCATGGCTCACGAGGTTCCGGTGCTGTGGCGCTTTCACCGCGTGCATCACAGCATCCGGGAGATGGATTGGTTGGCCGCCAATCATCTTCATCCGCTCGACGAGACATTCATTCGGTCGGTGGCGGTCTTGCCGTTGTATGCGTTGGGTTTCGGCCGCGTCACGTTGGGCGCGTTCGTCGTCGTTATCACGTTGCAGGCCATCTTTATTCACGCCAACGTGCGGTTTGATTTCGGTTGGCTGCGCTGGGTGATCGCCACGCCGCAATACCACCATTGGCATCACGCCCGGGAGCCGCAGGCGTACAACAGCAACTACGCCGGCGAGTTCCCGGTCCTGGACGCGTTATTCGGGACGTTGTACTTGCCGGCGAATCGCTGGCCTGCGCAGTACGGCGTCGACGACACCGAGCCGGTCGGGTATCTACGTCAGATCGCGTGGCCGTTCCGGACCCGCTGTGCGTGACGTCCGCGAGAGTCGCCGATGAGGCGTCGGTAGATTCACACTCGCGGGCTGGCGGGTCCGCGGGCGACGGGCCGCGTTGGGTCCGAACTCCACTCGGACCATGACCCGGGAAACAATGCCGCGTCGTGGCCGACCGCCGCGAGGGCGGCGATCGTGATGGTTGCCGTGACGCCCGAACCGCAATAGGCGCCGACCCGGTCGCCCAGACCGGAGAACAATTGCTTGAGCGCATCGTCGTCGAGAAACGTTCCGTCACTTGCCAATACAGAACTGCTGGGCAGGTTGCGTGCGCCGGGGATGTGGCCGGCGACTGGGTCGACGGGTTCGCTGTCCCCTCGGAAGCGTTCGGGTGCGCGGGCGTCGAGCAGCGCCAGGTCATCAGTGATACATTGCTGCGCGTTGATGGTAGGCAGGGCTCCGGCGTACAAATCACTATGCGGCACAGTCACATTGCCGGGTTGCGGGCTGACCGGACCGGCTTCCAGGCTGCCTCCCGCGGCGCGCCAGGCGGAGAGGCCGCCGTCGAGGATGCGTACGTTCAGGAGGCCCGCAGCGGTCAGCACCCACCACGCCCGCGCCGAACCGGCACGATTCCAGTCGTCGTACACCACGACGGGCACGTCCTGCCGCACCCCCCAGCGCCGTGCGGCTGCCTGCAGATTGGCTCCCGACGGCAGCGGATGACGGCCCCGCCCGGTCACTGTGTGGTCGCTGAGCTCGTCTTCGAGTGAGACGTACACCGCGCCGGGGATGTGCCCTTTCAGGTAGGCCGGGTGCCCGTCGGGTTCGTCGAGGCGCCAGCGCACGTCCAGCACGGTGATCGGGGCGCCCGACTGGATAAGGCCGGACAGTTCTGCGGCCGTGATCAACACACGGGAACGTGGCGTCACCGATTACCTCCTTGACGTGTTTGACGAGCTTAACCATCGGGATCTGACTTGCGTTGTGGCGCCGTTGGCGCCAAAATGGCGCCATGCCTAGCGTGCAGATCAAGGACGTCCCCGAGCACACCCACCGAGTCTTGCGGGAGCGGGCAGCACGCGCGCATCAATCCCTACAGGAATACCTTCGGAGCCGTCTGATCGCTGAGGCGGATCAACCGACCCTGGACGAGGTTTTCGACCGCACCGCCGCACGCCGCGGCGGCCGGGTTTCGTTTGCGGCCGCTGTCGAAAATATTCGGGCACAACGTGATCGTCGTTGACGCGAGCGTATTGGCGGTAGCGCTCGGCGACGATGGGCCGGACGGCCGGCGCGCCCGGGAACGGTTGACCGACGAAGCGCTCGTTGCACCCGAACTCGTCGACCTCGAGGTGGTCTCGGTGTGGCGACGCCAAGTAGCCGCAAAACTGATGACCGCTAGGCGAGCCGCCGATGCACTTGCGGATCTGACAGAGCTGCCACTGCGTCGTTCATCGCATCAGCCATTGCTGCATCGCATATGGGAACTGCGCCACGTGATCACGCCGTACGACGCCGCATACATCGCCCTTGGCGAAGCATTGAATATCGTTCTCGTCACGGCTGATGCGCGCCTCTCACGTGCCTCGGGAGTCGGTTGCCAGATCGAGGTCATCGGCACCGGCCGGTAATTGCACCTCAACAAGCCTGGTTGTCAGCAACGCAGCGCCGTATCGTTTGTCCCAGCAAATAATCCGGCCGGAGGTGACGGCGATGAGTACGGACACGCAAGCTCGAGAAGCGTCGGTCGGAACGGACGCCCCCGCCGAAGTCGTGGTGAAATGCCCGGCCACCGGACAGCGCGTCGGCAGCGTGCCCGTCGCGACCGCCGCTGACGTCGAGCAAGCAGCGGCTCGGCTAAGGGAGGCGCAACCGGGGTGGCAGCGGTTGGGCGTCGATGGGCGCGCAAGGTGGTTGGGCAAATGGCGCGACTGGCTGCTGGACCACGCCGACGACCTGTCCACCCTGGTGCAGCTCGAAGGCGGCAAGTCCTGGGGTGACACGGCCGCCGAGCTGACATTGGGGACGCAGGTCGTCAACTATTGGATCGACAACGCCGCGAAATTCTTGGCAGACGAGTCGGTGCGTCCGTGGGGGGCAGCCAACGCCGCCAAGAAGCTGACGATCGTCTATGAGCCCTACCAGCTCGTCGGGTTCATCACCCCGTGGAATGGGCCGTTGGCAGCGCCGCTCCTGGATATCCCCGCTGCACTGATGGCGGGGTGTGCGGCGCTGTCCAAGCCGTCGGAGCTCGCGCCGCTGGCGTGGCAGGCGGCCGTCGACGGTTGGAAGGAGATCGGCGCTCCGGACGTGCTGGAGGTGGTCAACGGTTTCGGGGAAACCGGCGCCGCGTTGGTCGACGTCGTGGACTACATCATGTTCACCGGATCGGTCAACACCGGGCGGCGTATCGCCACCGCTGCCGCGCAGCGCTTGATCCCGTACAGCCTGGAGCTCGGGGGCAAGGACGCGATGATCGTCTGCGCCGACGCTGACATCGACCGGGCCGTCGACGGCGCGGTATGGGGTGCGTTCAGCCTCACCGGCCAGGCCTGCATATCGGTGGAGCGCGTGTATGTCGAAGAGCCGGTCTATGACGAGTTCGTGCAGAAGCTGGTGGCCAAGACCAAGCAGCTGCGCCTCGGCATGGACACCAACCACGACTATTCCTGCGACGTCGGATCGATGGCGACCGAGCAGCAACGGGCCATCGTGGCGCGGCATGTCGAGGACGCGGTGAGCAAGGGCGCGAAGGTGCTCACCGGCGGGAAGGCGCGTGACAACGGCTTCTTCTATGAGCCGACGGTGCTGATCGACGTCGACCACGGTATGGACTGCATGCGGGAGGAGACGTTCGGCCCGACGTTGCCGGTGATGAAGGTGCGCGACGCCGCCGAGGCGATCGAAAAGGCCAACGACTCCAAGCTGGGGCTGGCGGGCAGTGTCTGGACGCGCGACAAAGCCAAGGGGATGGCGTTGGCCCGTCAGCTGAATACCGGAACAGTGACCATCAACAACGTGATAATCGGCGTCTTCCAGTTCGGTGTGCCGTTCGGCGGCTGGAACGACTCGGGCATCGGCTCCCGATCCGGCGGCGCTGACGGCATCCGGAAGTATTGCCGCGCCAAAAGCATTGTCGCCGAACGTGTTACGACGAAGAAAGAACCCATGTGGTACCCGTACAGCCGCAGGAAGGGCAAGTTCATGGAGGCGGCGGGCCGGTTCATGTCAGCCCGTGATTGGCGGCGTCGACTGGGGCGCTGACGTCGCCAGGGGGCAAGTTCCCACGCTTAAGCATGAAAAATAAAGCATAGGGCATTGACAGGCGCGCTATGCTTCTTTCAGGCGGATTATGTCTGCAGTATCAAGCACAAGGAGTACCGTGGCTGGCCCGAGGCGGACACAACCCCGCCTGGATGACACTATGCCTGATATTGCACGCATAGGCCGAGCATTTGCCGAGCGTCGTATCGCCCTTCGGCTTACCCAACAGACTGTGGCCGACCTGGCCGGAGTCTCGCGATCGAGCGTCCAGTCGCTGGAACGGGGAAGCGGTTCGGTCAAGTTTGGCTCGGTCGTCGAAATCGCCGGAGTCCTAGGCATACACATCGACCTGAGCACGACGGCTGAATGAGTAAGCCAAGCCGCCTCGATTTGCGGCACATCGCCGAGGCCGACGTATACGTCGATGAAGATCTCGTCGCTCGTCTGACTCGCGAAACCGGAGACAAGATCAGCTTCGACTACATCCCGGAGGCCCAACCGATCGAGGATCATATTCGCGAACGATCCGTGTCATGGTCGCTGCTTCGATCACATGAATATCCGGTTGTCACAACGGGTGGGGCCGTTCCGCCGTTTTTCGCCGGGCTCCTTCCCGAAGGGGTCCGGTTGGGTGTGGTGACAATGTCGACGAAGACTTCTGCAGACGATCACCTCACGCTGTTGCTTGCGATCGGCGCTGACACCGTCGGCAATGTCCGGGTAGTTCCAGCGGGAATCGAGCCCGACCGACCATCGCCGATGTTCGATCCTGAGCGTGACACTGACTATCGTGCGGTGTTCGCGAAGTTAACCGGTTCGGTCGACGCGGACCCTGTGGGGTTGTCGGGGGTGCAACCGAAAGTCAGTGCGGCGATGATCTCGGCGCCCACGCAAACCCGATCGGGCCCGGCAATCCTCAAGCTCAACCCGGTTCAATATCCGCTCATTGTGGAAAACGAGCACTTCTTCATGACGATGGCCGCCGCCTGCGGGCTGCGGGTCGCAAAAACCTCACTGCTGCACGACGCAGGTGGGCGAAGCGCCTTGCTGGTAAGCCGATTCGACAGGGCGGGGGAGACACGGCTAGCTCAGGAGGACGCCTGCCAGGTGGCCGGCATCTACCCGGCATCGAAGTACCGCATCAAGGCCGAGACCGCCATCACCGCACTCGCCGATGCTTGTGCACGCGGCGGTGGATCTAAGCCTGCCGCAGTCCTGGAATTGCTCAAGACTACGGTTTTTTCCTGGCTTATCGGCAACGGTGACCTACACGGCAAGAACTTATCGATTTACAACCCCGGTGGGGTCTGGCAACCCACTCCTGCCTACGATCTGCTGTGTACCCAGCCCTATGCCCGATGGCGAGACCCTATGGCGCTAAACCTTTTTGGTCGTGCCAATCGGTTGACGCGCGCGAATTTCGTCGATGCGGGCGAACGCCTCGGCCTGCGGCCACGCGCCATCGCGAGGATGATCGACGCCATTGTCGATGCGGCACGGGACTGGCCAGCCAAATGTGGGGAAATCGGTTTTGACGAGCGGCGAACAGAGCTCTTGGCGCAGATGTTGCGCAGCAGAATCGACAGCTTGCGCTAGCTGTCGAAGCCGTCGGTGTTATGTGTACGGCCGGTTCGGGAAACCTAGTGCGAACATCTGCTTGCATGCTCAGCGAGCTGGAAAGGACTGTTACATGTTCAGGCCGCACCGCGGCGCACGCCTCGGTACCCGGTTCGGGCCCTACGAACTGCAATCCCTGATCGGTGCGGGCGGAATGGGCGAGGTGTACCGCGCCTACGACACGAGCAAGGACCGCGCCGTCGCGGTCAAGCTGCTGCGCCCTCCGGCGGACCCGTCGTTCCAGGAACGTTTCTGGCGGGAGTGCGCAGTGGCGCCGCAATTGCAGGAGCCACACGTCCTCCCGGTGCACGACTTCGGCCAGATCGACGGCGTGTTCTTCGTCGCTATGCACCTGGTCGACGGCGGCAACCTTCGGGACTTGTTGCGTGAGCGTGGTGCGCTCGATCCCAGGCAGGCGGCCTCGGTAACCGCGCAGGTGGCGGCGGCGCTGGATGCTGCCCATGCTGAGCGTCTCGTGCATCGCGGCGTCAAACCGGAAAACGTGCTGCTCACTGGCGACGGGTTCGCGTTTCTCGGCGACTTCGGGATTGGTCAAGCTCGCGCGTCGTACATGGCGCCCGAACTGTTTGCCGGCGGTGATGTCGGGCCGCAGAGCGACGTCTACGCGCTGGCCTGCCTGCTCTACGAATGCCTTACCGGAGGGCCGCCCTTCGAGGACGCGCACCCGCACTTGCCGCCGCCGCGGCCGAGCATCATGCGCCGCGGAATCGCCAAGGCATTCGACGACGTCATCGCCATCGGAATGGCCAAACAGCCCGCCGCAAGATACTCGTCCGCAGGAGACCTCGCCAGCGCGGCGACGGCGGCCGCGTCGGGGGAGCGAGTGGTGGTCCCGCCGGCTCCGGCTCCGACGAGCACGCGGCCCTTCGCCGCGAGCTACCCCAGTCCGGACGACACGGGCAGCAGCCCCTACCCGCCGCCGCCTGCGGTGGCGATGCCGGCTCGACGTCTGGGCCGTGTACCCGTCGTCGTCGGCGCGGTGGCGGCGGCAATGTTGATCGTCGCGGCGGGGATGGCCGTGGTCTTGGCTCTCGGCAGTGGTCGCAACAGCCCGCCGCCGCAGACCGCGACGGCCGCACCTCCGGCGAAGTCGACGGCGCCCACTACGACCACGACGACGATGCCGTCGCTGTCGCGGCCGGTGCAGGGTGCGGACGGGCTGGGCTTCATCGGGCATTCCGCCCGCTGCGACGCGGGCAACCCCCCGGCGGCGGTGGTGCGGACCGCCAAATCCCTTGCCGTGGTGTGTCAAAGCGGGCCGAACAGCTTCTACTATCGCGGCGAGCGGATCCGTGACGGCGCCAACATCGAACTTCCCAACGCGGTTCGGACGTCGAGCGGGTTCGACGTGACCAACCCCGCCGACGGCACCCGCTACGAGGTGGGTCCCAAGCGGCTGCGGATCATCAGCAACGGTCATGTCGATTCCTCGGAGCGGGTGCTGCAATACGCGACGGCGACGTGATAATTCACCACGCGTCTAACGTTTGGCCCCCAGGTTGCCCGGTTATTCGCCCCTAAGTGGAAACCCAGCAGAAGCGCGATTACTGCGGCCATGCCATCGGCGTCGTCGGCGATGGTCGCTACGAACTGCGCGGTGTGCTGGGGCGCAATGCGATGTCAGAAGTGCGGGACGGCTGGGACGTGAAACTGAGCCGTCCCGTCGCGGTCAAGCTGCTGTATTCCGGCGTCGACGATCCCCTGCTATTGGAGACGCATGCGGCCCCGAAGCCAACCGGTCGGCATGTCGTAGTTGTCCACGACCTCGGCCAGCACGACGGGTTGCCGTTCATCGTGATGGAGCGCCTACCGGGAGTGTCACTGGCCGACTGCTTGGCTCGCGGGCCGTTGGCCCCGGAATTCGTCGAGGTCGTCCTGGAGGACGTGTTGGATGCTCTTGCCGAAGCGCACCGCGTCGGGGTCCTACACCGCGACATCAAGCCGGCCAACATCTTGTTCACGGCGCGCGGGGAAGCCAAGCTCGCCGATTTCCGGTTCGAAAAGATGTTGGACGCCGCGTATTTCACGGCCGAGGGGATGGCGTCCAAGACAGCGACGGAGGCCGACGATCTGTATGCCGTCGGCCTGGTGGGCTATGAGGCACTGACCGGACGTCGGCCGTCAGCCCAGGAGCCGGGCGCGCTGACCCTGCTGCGCCCAGATGTGCCACCGAACCTTGCCGCCGTCATCGAACGGGCGATCGCGCGCGAGCCTGAGCGGCGGTTCACCCAAGCCGACGAGATGCGGGCCGCGTTGATCGACGGGTGACGGGTCGGCCGCGTGGGATGCTTCTTCCATGGCGGCCATCCCCCAAACCGTCTATGCGCGAGACGGCGATACTCATCTGGCGTATCAGGTCGTCGCCGAGCACGGGCCAGATCTGCTGTTCGTGCCGACCTCGACGTTCCCGATCGACTTGCTCTGGGACGAGCCCACCGTCGCGCGCCACCTGCGTCGGCTGTCGTCGTTCAGCCGTCTGATCCTGACCGACCTCCTCGGAATGGGCAGCTCCGATGCGGTACCGATCCACGATCGTCCGGCGATGCAGGCGTGGACGGACGGGCTGGTCGCGGTGCTCGATGCCGTTGGGAGCAAATGTGTTTCGGTCTTCGCGATGGCGGAGTCGGCGCTTCCCGTCATGCTGTTGGCGGCAACCCATCCGCAGCGGGTGCGCTCGCTGGTGCTCTGGAGCCCATACCCATGCTTCGTTCGGACGCCTGACTATCCGCACGGGATGCCCGAGCCGACCGTCAGCCGGTATATCGCTGCCTTCGGCGACACCGTCGGGACCGGTGCCGTCGCCGATAACTTGGCCCCGAGTTGGGCCGGTGATGACGGGAAGCGGCGATGGTGGGCCCGCGGCGAGCGGCTGGCCGGCGGCCCGGGCTACTTCAAAGCCGTCTTCGAACTCTTCCTGCGCACCGACGTCCGGCCCGCGCTCGACAGCATCCAGGCGCCGACGCTGCTGCTGCGCCGACGCGGTGACCGCCATGTCGCCGCCGGCCACGCCCGATATCTCGCCGAACGCATCGCACATGCGCGGTTGGTCGAATTCGACGGCGACGACCACGTGTGGTTTGCCGGCGACTCCGACCGAGTGCTCGACGAGATCGAATCGTTCGTCACCGGCGCGCGGGCCGCCGCGACGACCAACCGCGTGCTGTCGACGGTGTTGTTCACCGACATCGTCGGATCGACCGAACGCGCCGAGGCGCTCGGCGACGACGCCTGGACGGCCGCCCTCGACGCGCACAACGAGGTCGTGGCCCGACATGTGGGCAGCGCGCGGGGCGAGGTCGTCAAGTTCACCGGCGACGGTGCGCTGGCGACCTTCGACGGTCCGGCGCGAGCGATCAACTGCGCGTGCGCAATTCGCGACGCCGTGCACGATCTCGGCCTCGACATCCGGGCCGGCCTGCACACCGGCGAGGTCGAGGTGGTGGATCGCGACGTGCACGGGATCGCGGTGCACATCGCCGCGCGGATCATGGCGCTCGCGGGTCCAGGGGAGGTGCTGGTGTCGGGCGTGGTCCCGCCGCTGGTCCTCGGGTCGCGGGTCGCCTTCGACGACCGCGGTAGCCACGTTTTGAAAGGTGTGCGCGATCCCTGGCCGGTGCTGGCGGTGGTCGACGCGCGCGATTAAAAGAGGGCTACGTTTCCGTTTTGCGTTGTCTGGCTACCCCGGTCGTATTGCGCCAGCAGATTTCCGATAGGCGGGACCGACACGGAGCTCCAACGGACTCGAAACGACCGCGGCCGGGACGTTAACGGAGTGCTGATCCCGCCGGGCGGGGTCATTGGCGCGGGGCGCTACGAACTGCGCGGCCTGCTCGGGCGCGGCGGGATGGCCGAGGTGCGCGACGGGTGGGACCTGAAACTGAGCCGGTCCGTCGCGGTCAAGCTGCTCTATCCCGAGGCAGACGCCCGCCCCGACGCCCGACGGCGGTTTGAAGCGGAGGCGCGGGCGGCCGCGCAGCTCGTCGGTCCCCACGTCGTGGTGGTCCACGACGTCGGCGAGCATCACGGGACGCCGTTCATTGTCATGGAGCGACTACCGGGAGTGTCGCTGGCCGATCACATCGCGCGTGGGCCGCTACCGGTCGCGTTCGTCCAAGCCGTCCTCGACGGTGTCCTGGACGCCCTGGCCGAGGCACACAACCTCGGCATCCTGCACCGCGACATCAAGCCGGGCAACATCTTGTTCACCGCGACGGGCGAACCCAAACTAGCCGACTTCGGCATCGCCAAAACCTCTGAAACCGCGTACACGAGAACCGGTGAAATTGTCGGCACCATGGCCTATCTGAGTCCCGAGCGGCTGAGTTCCAAGCCGGCGACGGTGGCCGACGACCTCTATGCCGTCGCGGTGGTGGGTTACGAGGCGCTCGCCGGGAGGCGGCCGTTCCCGCAGAAGGAGCTGGTGCCGCTGGCACACGCGATCCTGCACGATTCGCCGCCGCCGCTGGCTTCGGTGCGCCCCGACGTGCCGGAAGCCCTGGTTAGCGCGATCGAGCGGGCCATGGCGCGCGAGCCGGCACACCGGTTCGACGACGCCAACGCGATGCGCGCCGCGCTCGTCAGCGCCAGCCCCGTCCCGACTCCGGTCCGTCCCGCCACCCGGGTCATGGAGGCGCCGCCGCCCGCGGTGATGACCTATGTGCCCACGAGAGAGCTCCCAGGCGGAACCCGTCGCCGACGCGCACTGTTGGCCGCCGCGGCAATCGCCGCATTCCTGCTGGCGGTGATTTTGCTCGTGGTTGACCGGCCGTTTTCCGCGCCGCCGCCGACGCCGGCCGACACCACGACACCATTGGCGTCGACGACTACCACCGTCACCACGACACCGAGCAGCATTGTGCTGCAACCGAACCCACCGGCCCACCCGGGGCCGGGCAAAAAACACAAGGGCGGACCAGGCGGCGATTGAGCGCAGTCGTCTAGCCGCACTTGGCTGCGAAGGTTATCGGTAGCGTGCCCAGGCCGGTCATGCTCGGGTTGCCCAGGTATTGGTGGACGTTTTGGACGTCGACTTGGTAGTCGGGGATGCGGTCGAGCACCGCCTTGACCATGGTTTCGGACATTGAGCGCGCGAGGTGAGATCCGATGCAGCGATGCGGCCCGAGCCCAAAGGCGAGGTGGCGGTTGGGATTTCGGTCGAGAATGATCTCGTCGGGTTTTTCGAACTCGTTCTCGTCGTGGTTGGCGGCCAGCCAGCTGATGACGACTTTGTCGTTGCGTCTGAGGCGTTGGCCGTTGATTTCGACGTCTTTGGTGACCGTGCGGCTCAGCGTTTGATTGACCGAGAAGTAGCGCAGGAATTCGTCGGTGGCGGTGCGGTACAGCTCGGGTTTTTCGATGAGTTGTTGTCTAAGGCCCGGGTGGGTTCCAAGGTGCAGCAAGGTCAGTGCGGTCTGGGATGTCGTGGTGTCGACGCCGCCGCCGATGAGATTCCAAACGATGTTCAGCAGTTGTTCGTCGGTAAGGCGGTGACCATCGAATTCCCATTGGAGCAGGAAGCTGGCCAGGTCGTCTTTCGGGTTGGCTTTCCTGCTGGCCGCGAAGTCGAGTACGCCATGCATCATTTTCGGGACTTGCGCGATGGCTTCGATGTATTCGGGGCTGTCTTGGGGGACGGCCATCACGGAGTGGAAGAGGTTGGCGTAGAGCTGCCAGTCGTCGTAGGGCAGACCCATCAACTTCATGGTCACGATGGCCGGGACCGGGCTGGCGTAGTCGAGGACGAGGTCCATTTGTCCGGTTTCGATTTTCTGGTCGAGGAATTCGTGGGCCAGTTGTTCCATGAATGGCTTTAGCTTTTGGACGGCGCCGGGGGAGAAGAACGGAGCCAGGGCGTGTCTGAGGGCCAGGTGGTAGGGGCCGTCGATCTCGCCGATGCCCAGGGCCGGTTGGCCTTCGGGGCGGGGAACTCCCATCTCGCCCTGGTAGTCAATTCCGTCGTCGGCACTGGGTTCGTATTTGTGGGCGAACGTGTCGCCGTCTCTAGCGGCTTGGCTCACGGCGTCGTAGCTGGTGAGGAACCAGAAGCCGCCGTAGTTCTCGTTCCATGCGACGGGGCATTTCTGGCGGAGGTCGGTGTTGATGGCGAGTTCGTTGAGGTTGTATTCGTCGGAGTGGTGGTCGAAGTTGACTATCGCGTCTGGGCTGACATCGGGACGGGTTGTCATCCGAAGGTCCTCCACCGCGACGAGAGCTTCGCTATTTGAACTATCTTTGCATTATTACGCTCGTGGGTTCTGTCGAGAAAGGGCGCGATGGGCAGTCACCGGACGACCTTCAACCATGTCGGACTGTGCGTCTCCGATCGGGAGCGGTCGCGGCGGTTCTATGAGGGCCTGCTTGGGTTTCAGTTCTGGTGGGAGCTCGATCCGCCCGACGGGCCTACCGCCAAGCTGGTGCAGCTTCCCGAGCCGCTCGGGGTACACGCGACCTACCTGGTGCGCGACGGCCTTGTGCTCGAGCTTATGGACTACTCGAAGCGTCAGGTCCATGCCGGGTCGGAACGCGTCATGGATCAGATTGGGCTGACGCACATTTCGTTCTCGGTGTCCGATCTCGGCGGTGTGTTGGGGAAGGTCGAGAAGTTCGGGGGAGCGGTGGTCGACGAGACGGTGACGGAGGCGATGGCGATGATTCGGGACCCGGATGGGCAGTTGCTGGAATTGCTGTCGGATGGATGGCTGGCGGTGTTGCCGCCGCGGCCTTAGTGCGGTTGCATGCTCGTTGTTCAATGCAGGAGGAAGTCGTGTCCGATTACAGCGGAGTGTCGATCAGGCCTGCGCGGCAGGAGCTCCAACGCGCCAGCGAGGACGCCGGCTACATCCTGGAATGGTCGGAGCCGGTTGGGGCACTCGAGGTCGCGGCCGCGGCCGCCGACCTTCAAGACATGTACCGTGGCGACGGGCTGGGCAGGCCGGACCGGCAACGCTCACCAAGTTGTCCTGTGAGACCCGTGGGCAGAAGCGCACCTTGCTCGATGCGCTGGGTCGACTCAAATTGACCCCAACCACATCAGCAAGGTCCGACGTCAAGCGCCTCGTGCCCGTTGCGGCGTGAATGGAGTACCGCGGTGCCTAGGCCTTGTCGGAAGCAGCCGCAATCCATCCACCGGCGCCTGAGGCTGTCTGACTGACTGAATGCGGACGCACGGGCTGTGGTCGGTGGCCGATGACGCTGCGGTAATCGCGCGCTATGGACCGCATGGGATAGCCACCGGTATTGCTGCAAAGCGCAGCGGTGGCGACAGCGGGTGTTCACGCCATGAGCTGGTGCACGACGTCGACCGTGTTACCTGGCCAGGGAAAGCGCGAGCTGTTCGGGGGCCTCGATCGCGTCGAGATCAACTACATCGCCGCGGAGCAACTTGACAACATGCTTGGCTATCGCCTCCGCCAGCAGCACCGGCACGGCGTTACCGACCTGTCTCCCTTGTGCCGTCTTGCTGCCCTTGAAAATCCAATCATCTGGAAACGATTGAAGCCGGGCGGCCTCCCGGACCGTCAACTGCCGGGGGAGGGTGGGATGAATCGGGGGATGGAAGCCTGCGAGGTGGTTACCGCGAGGCCCGTAGCCTCCGCCCGCCCGAATCGTTGTCGAGGGCTTTGTCCCATCCAGTCTGGCGCGTCCGTAATTCGGATCGGATTCCCCTGGCGCGAGTTTGTCCCAGCGCTCGACGACATGAGGCGCATGTCGATTGGGCACGTGGTTGATCGACTCATCATCGCCCCGCGCCTCGAGGTCGGAGATGGCATCCCACACGGTCACATGCTCGCGGACCGTACGTGGAGGCAGCGAGGGAGTCCCGTCTAGCAGCCCGATCACGATGAGCCGTTGTCGTATTTGCGGGACTCCGTAATCTGCTGCATTCAAGACCCCAACCGCGAACTGGTAACCGAGCGAGTGCAGCGCCTTCTGGATGCCGGCCAAGTGATCACGATTTTTTCTGCTCTTCAGACCCGAAACGTTCTCCAGCACTAGTGCCGTCGGCTCTACCGCCTCGACGATCCGAAAGTATTCGCGCCAAAGGAAATTGCGAGGATCGTCGGGGTTGCCCTTGCCCGCATTGCTGAAACCCTGGCAGGGCGGGCCTCCAATCACCAAGGTAGCCTTAGACTTTGGCTGAAACTTCCGAATGTCACCCTCGAAGACATCCCACTGAGAGCGGTTGTGTCGGAGAGTTTTGCAAGACTCGGGGTCATTATCCACGCATACGTCGACTTCGCAGCCGGCACGCTCGAACCCTAGGTCTAAGCCGCCCCCGCCGCTGAACAGCGAGACGACTGTGAGGCTGTTGCTCATGCCCATCCTTTCTGTCGGTGTTGACTCGAAGCTATCGAGCCGTACCGACAAATCTCGAACATGCGTTCGCATTCAGTACCGGGCGCCGTCGATGCGCTAACGCTAGGCGAACCGTGTCGCCTGGAGGGCGCCAGACACGCCGGCGGTTTCTAAAATCGCTATAACCTGCGAGGATGCAGGTTATAGCCTGGATCGGATTGCGGCCTCGTAAGCCCCAGCCGCGGGAAGATTCTCGGGTGTGATGAAGGCCAGCGACAGATCACTCGTCGACACCGTTAGCGGGTCGAGGCGTTTGAGGGGAACTGGAACTCCCTCAACGATGGGCTGCGAGAAGTCGTAGTCGTAGCGAACAAACGTCAGGCTTCCTGGCTGCTTCGGAAGGCGGCGCAGACGATTCTGGCCACCCAGTCGGACCATCACTCGTCGATAGACGGGCTCAGGTGTCACGAAATACAGACCGCTGGTGCACAATCTCTCCGCTTGAAGCATCAGACCCTTGACGATGAGTTGAGGCAAAATCCGTTTGTTTACGTTCTCCCAGTTGAGGCCCACGCTAGACTGCACGATCTGTCGCCCTTCCTTGAGGCCTGCCATGCTCGCCCTTGTGTCGCTCGTCGTGTCGATCGCCTGGACCTCCACCGGCGCTAGTCTCACCAGCTCGCCGCCAGCGTCTACGACTAGCAACGTGAAGTCGACTTTGTAAGCTCCAGCGCCCGGGACGGCTGGCGGCAAACTGATCTCCCCGCCCCAAGGTCTTGCTCCGAAAACCCCAACCTGGCTTTTTCCCGCCGCTGCAGCTGCCCTTCTAGCCTGAGTCGCGGACAATAGCGTGGGCAGGCCATCGGACTCTCGCTCCACATCGAGATCGGCGAACGCATCCTGCGCGATCCATCGGAGGAAGCTGTGCCCATCGCCGTACAGCCGCTTTGGGCATACCGGAACGTGTTCCTGGGACGCCTGAGGAAGGATCGAGCAGACTCCTGACTTCCCGGCTTTAGTGCAATCGCTGTCGAGGAACGGGCAGTATTTATCGACAGCAGCTTTCGCTGCCACAGCAGATTTATCTTCTGCTCGGAAGCCGAACCATTCGTATATCGTGCCGGCCATGGCCAGGAAGGCTACCGATGCGGTCAAAGCTCGTCCAAAACGACACCACGCAGAGGCCGGAAAAATCTCCATGTCCTGGGCATCGAGCCCGGCAACTCGGGCAAGCATGCTTGGAAACCGCAGCCGCGACACGGGACCGGAACTCGAGCTGCGGTCTCTACTGCACCGGCGCGGCCTGCGGTACAGGGTGAATTACCGCCCGCTTTCTAGCCTGCGCAACACCGTCGACGTCGTATTCACGAAGGCGAAGGTCGCGGTGTTCGTAGACGGGTGCTTTTGGCACGGTTGTCCCCACCACCACATTGCATCGAAGTCACACACCGATTACTGGGGCCCGAAGATCGCTCGTAATCGCGAGCGCGACGAGGAGTTCAGACGTCGGCTGGTAGACGCGGGGTGGAAAGTTGTACACGCCTGGGAGCACGACGACCCAGCGGCCATCGCCGACTGTGTTGAACGAATTGTCCGGACAGACGAAGACCCTTCGACCCCTGAGCGGTGCGGAGCCCTCATCGCGGTTACTTCGTCGGACCGCACAATGCCCGGACCCGTTGCTCGACGAAGGTCGACGCGGTCAGGTGGTCGACGTATGCGCCCATAGTGCGCTCATCAATCACCACTTTGCCGCTTCAGCGGTTCCGATGAATCGCGATCGCGATCTCGACCGCCCGCAGGATTTCGCCCTCGCGGGTCTCACCGACGTTGATCGGCGATAGAAATCGTCGTCAGCGCCGACGGCTCGGTGGTAGTGCTGCCAGCTGCGGCCGTCTCCTAAGAGCTGTTGCGCCGCGGTCGACGCAACGAACCCCACCCCGTTGTCGCGCCCACGTAGTTCAATCAAGACATGGACGAATCAGCGAAGCTGGCGCCGGACACAGCCGAAGGGTCCGTACACGACGTGATTCTCGAGATGCTCGAGGAAGATCCTAACGTCGACGACACCGTCAAGAACACCGTTCTGGATGCCCTCGCCGAGGTGCTCGGACACCACCAAGGGAACGACCAAAGCGACACGCCGGCAACCTTTCTGACATCAATCTCCGTAGCGGGATTCCGTGGCGTCGGTCGACAGGCCCGCCTTGACCTGTACCCGGCTCCGGGGCTCATGGTGGTCAGCGGGCGCAACGGCTCCGGGAAATCAAGCTTCGCCGAAGCACTCGAGTTGGCACTGACGGGTACCAGCTACCGCTGGCTGAAGAAGGAACCGCTATGGGCCGATTCGTGGCAGAACTTGCATCACCACGATCCGTGCGCCATCCGGATCAACTTCACCGCCGAAGGCGTCGGCCCATTCAAGATCGGCGTGGACTGGGAACCAAGTGCATCGCTGCCGGAGCGCTCCACCTGGACGCAAACTGGTACTGAAAAGCGCGTAAATGGCATAGATGGACTCGGCTGGGCTCGTCCCCTCGAACTGTGGCGCCCGATGCTCTCGTACGACGAACTTGGTCGCCTTTTCGACGGCGGCCCCTCCGCGCTGTATGACGCGCTGGCGAAGCTCCTCGGGCTCGAGTTACTTAACGACGCCGAGAAATGGCTTGGCGCCCACCTCAAGTCCACCAAACAGGTCCGCGAGCAGGCCGACGGCGAACGCCGACGGCTGCAGGTGGCACTAGCGGATTCCACCGATGAACGAGCTGCACGCGCGTCCGCATTGCTGGGCAAACGTAAGGCCGTACTTGCCGACGTGCTGGCACTTGCCACCGGAGCCGATGACGCGGCCCTGCAAGTTGCCCCCAGACTGCGGGCGCTGGCCCAACTCAGCACCCCAACGCTCGACGAAATCGAATCGGTTGCAACGAGGCTGCGCTCGGCAGCTCAAGCGATGGCTACAGCCACCACCAGCGTTGTGGACATCACCCGCCAACGCGTGGACTTGCTGCACGCCGCGCTGGCCTTCCACGACCACGCCGGGGACACCGATTGCCCGGTGTGCGGCCAGGGCGTGCTCGACGGTGACTGGGCCACGCGCGCCCGCGAAGCCGTCTCTGACAGCGAGACGGCACTGGCTGAGCATCGGACTGCGACAAGAGAACTCGCCCAGGCCCGGGACGCCGCCGCCAACTTGTTGCGACGACTGCGCGCCGCGGAGGAAGTTACTGGCGTTGACTTGCCAGCGCTCGAGAGCTACAAGGCCGCCGTGATCGCCGCGCACGATAGACCGGACGGTGACGTCGAATTGGCCGCCCATCTGGAATCCGCGCTTGTGGCGGTCGCCGAAGCAGCCGAGGAGCTGCGAATTGAGGCCGGCGAGGCCCTCGACCGGCGGGAAAGTGGATGGGCACGATTGGCCGCGCAGCTGGGCGCCTGGGTGCGACTAGAAGAGCAGGCCCGCGCACTCGACGACACCGTCAAGACCATGACCGCGGCCAAGAAGTGGATGACCGACCACGGCGGCGCCTTCCGCAATCTTCGCCTCAAACCCGTTGCGGCACAGGCACGCACGATCTGGGCGGAGCTACGTCAGGAAAGCAACGTCGACCTCGGCGAGATCACTTTGCAGGGCACCGCGACTCGGCGGCGCGCGATCCTGGAGGGGTCGGTGGACGGCCAGCCCGCAAAAGCGCTGTCGGTGATGAGTCAGGGGGAGTTGCACGCACTGGCGCTTGCGCTGTTCCTGCCGCGGGCTACCGCCGCCGATAGCCCGTTTCGCTTCGTTGTGCTTGACGATCCGATCCAAGCCATGGATCCGGCCAAGATCGACGGATTCGTGCAGGTGCTCACCGAGATCGCGCAGACCCATCAGGTGATCGTGTTCTCTCACGACGACCGACTGGCCTCCGTCATCCGCGAAACCGGCGTCGACGCCAGGCTGGTCGAAGTCGTCCGCGAGAGCGAGTCCAAGGTCACGGTGCGCGACAATGTCAACCCGGCACTACGTCAGGTCAGTGACGTCTTTGCCCTCATCAAAGACGAGCGCCTGCCCGAAGACATCAAGGGCCGAGTACTGCCTGGTTTGTTCCGGATAGCGTTGGAATCTGCTGCGCGACAAGCGTATTACACCCGCCAGGCGCTCGCGGGACGGCCGCGTGCAGAGTCAGAGGCTGCGTGGTCGGCCGCGAAGAAAACAATGCCACGCCTCGCGCTGGCGGTGCTCGGCGACCCCGCCGCGGACCTGACCGGCTGGCTTGACCGCAAGCCCGAGCGACGACGAACCACGCGGGTCTGTAACGCCGTGCACAACGCCGCCGACGTATCGCTGGAGCAGGCCCGCGAACTAGAACGCACTGTCGAGGAAGTATTAGCGATGCGATGAGCGCAGTCCAGCTTCTCGGTCAAGCGCAGCAGATCCTAACGACCCGTCGCACGGAGGGGTTGTCGTCACGCATGGCGGCTTTTGTTGCCCGTCAAGCCCTCGAAGAGATCATCGAGCTGCGGTGCGCCGCACTGAAGGCGCCGGCACCGGGGGCGACCATGCGCAGCAAGTTGTTGGTGCTCAGCGCGCTCGACGATCCTGAGGCCGCATACGCCGCCACGGTGGCGTGGAATCGGCTCAGCAACGCCTGCCATCTGCACGCCTACGAGATGCAGCCGTCCGTCGCGGAGGTCGAGCATCTTTGCGCGATGGTTGCGCGGCTGCTTCCGGCGTCATGTTCGATTTAGTAGAAGCTGGCAACGCGGAAGCCGATCAAACGGAAGGGCAAAGATGAACACTCCGGCCACATCGCCGCGCCTCACACGTGACTTCCTCGACGCCGTCGACTATGCGATGGAGAAGCACGGGACGCAGACACGCAAAGGCAACAACGAGATCCCTTACCTGGGACATCTTCTATCGGTGGCCGGATTAGTCATCGATGCCGGCGGAACCGAGAAGCAGGCGATCGCGGCGTTACTCCACGATGCCGCCGAGGACCAAGGCGGTGAAGAAACGTTGGCCGAGATCCGCGACAAGTTCGGCGGCGATGTGGCAGACATCGTTCGAGAATGCAGCGACACCGTGGAGACGCCGAAGCCGCGGTGGCGCGATCGGAAGCAAAAGTACATCGACCATCTACCCGAGGCATCCGATGACGCCCTGTTGGTCTCGCTGGCCGACAAGTTGCACAACGCGCGCGCAATCCTCCGCGATTTCCGGGACGTCGGCGATGAGTTGTGGAACCGCTTCAACGAAAAAGACCCACGGCTACACGTGTGGTACTACCGTGCCCTGCTCGACGTCTACAAGAACCGCGGATGCCATAAGGGGATGGTCACCGAACTTCAAGAGGCGATCGACGCACTGGAAGAAGCGATCGGGCATCGCTGACCGGGACCTGAGAAGGATTGCCCTGAAAGGAAATCGGCTCGCCCGCGCGGTCCTATCGATCGAGTACGACAGCGACTCAGTTATATGCCGTACTTCCCTCAACCGGATGCGTCGTGCTGATGATCTTGGCGATGCAGTGATCCCGATCGAACCCTTGTCGCGGCACCACGCCAGCGCACCCGGTGAGTTCGGAAAAGTAATGCCCGCCACGGTAACCCAGAAGTCTCCCGCCGAGAACTCGACCATTCGCCTGACCGCAAGAGCCGGGCCGACTAGCGCTGTCGCAGCTGATGTTCCTGCAGTGCGATGGCGTTGCCCCACACTTCAGTGAATCCGCGGCCGCAGTTCGCCCTCGAAGCCAATCCGCGGATCTGAGCGTTCGTCTCAAAAACCAAGCGTGAGTTGCTGCCCGTGGGCGCCCCGTTCAACGGGCAGCGGATCTTCATCCTCGCTCAGAAGCCGCTCGAGGTCTTTGACATCGGTCAGTTCCTCGGCTCCGTGCTTGATAAGCGGACCGTTGCCCGCGCCGGCCCCGGCTCCGTTCCACGCAGCGACGCGGCCGAAGTGATTTTTCAGCGCTTCGGTGGCGCCGGCCCACGTTCCACCGGTATCGAGGTCGGTGGCAACCACTATCGTGCAGCGGCACAGGCCATAAATTATCTTGTTGCGTCCCATCGCATTTCCCACCGAGAACGGTGGATTAGGCGCGTATGGAGTTGTGAGGCAGATCTGCCCCTCGACGACACCTCGACGGATTTGGGGACGTCCGACGATTCGCTCGAGGGAATCCGCGAGCACCCCAACGGCGTGTCCACCGATCTCTAGCGCACTGTTCATTGCGGATTGATCGACTCCGCGCGCGGCGCCCGACACCACGGGAAAGCCCAATCTAGCTGCGGTGCATGCGATCTCGGCGGCAATCTCTGAGCCTTCGCGTGCGACGTTGCGCGAGCCGACCACCCCGACGCCGTCGGTTGCCAAAAGGTTCGTATCGCCGGCGCCGTGCAGAACGACCGGTGCGTTGTCGCCCAGCCGACGCCGCAGACGCTCCGGATAGCCCTCGTCGAAGCAGGTGAGGGTCCACGTTCCCGAGTGGCTCAGCCTCTCGAGTGCGATCGCCAGGCCGGCGCCGCGATCGATGAGTGAGGCGATACGCTCGCTGTCGTCATTACCGACAGCCAATTCCGCCCCAATCTCGCCAGCTGACATGCCTAGCAGTGAGGATGGCTCGACACGTCGGCGCAATGCCCAGAACTCTCGGGCAGATAAAGGCTTGGCAGTGGATTCCACCAGGCGACTGGTCAGCGCCAATGCGGCTAGCGCTTGTTCGTCCAGCATCGTCATCCCTTGGTCTTACCTACCGCGAAACGGTAGACCGTCCCCGTCGGTCACCTGAAGCGCAAACCCATGGTCATGCCCAGATACTGCCAACAGGCACCGACATTTGTTGGACTGACCGGCGAGCGTAGGTGCAATCCATCGCCGCAACGGGTAGGGAAGTAGCCATGAGCGAAAGCGTGCAGACCGGAACCATCAGGACGCAGATTCCCGCCCGGCTGGACCGGCTGCCGTGGTCGCGGTTCCACTGGCGCGTCGTCGTCGGCCTAGGCGGGGTATGGATCCTCGACGGGCTCGAGGTCACCATGGTGGGCAACGTGTCGGCGCGCCTCATCGAAAAGGGCAGTGGCATAGCGCTCGACGCCGCGGACATCGGCATGGCGGCGGCGATCTACATCACCGGAGCGTGCTTGGGAGCGTTGTTCTTCGGCCACCTCACCGACCGCTTCGGACGACGCAATCTCTTCGTGCTGACCCTCGTGCTGTACCTGACCGCCACCGTGGCCACCGCATTCGCTTTCGCCCCTTGGTATTTCTTCGTCACACGGTTCTTCACCGGCGCCGGCATCGGGGGCGAATACGCCGCCATCAACTCGGCCATCGACGAGCTGATCCCAGCGCGGGTGCGTGGTCGCGTGGACCTGATCATCAACGGCACCTACTGGCTGGGATCGGCCCTGGGAGCGGCCGGCGCACTTGTCCTGCTGGACACGTCCAACTTCCCGGCAGACATCGGATGGCGGCTCGCCTTCGGCATCGGCGCGATCTTCGGAATCTTCGTCCTGGTGGTTCGGCGTAACGTTCCGGAAAGCCCGCGATGGTTGTTCATTCACGGGCGCAACGACGAAGCCGAACAAGTGGTCGGCGACATCGAAGCCGAAGTCGAGCAACAGACCGGAGAGCCGCTGCCCGAACCGGACGCAAAGCCGCTGAAAGTCAGGCAGCGCGAAACGATTTCGTTCGTCGAGATTGCCCGGGTGGCGTTCAAGCTTTACCCGCGGCGCGCGGTGCTGGGGCTGGCGCTGTTCATCGGGCAGGCGTTCCTTTACAACGGTGTGACCTTCAATCTGGGCACCTTGTTGACTGGCTTCTACCCCGTGAAATCCGGAATGGTGCCGGTGTTCTTCATCGTGTGGGCGCTGAGCAATTTCCTCGGCCCGCTGGTACTCGGCCGGCTGATGGACACCGTGGGCCGCAAAACGATGATCTCGTTGTCCTATCTGGGTTCGGCGGTACTCACCGTCGTCCTTGCCGTGGTGTTCGGCACCCAGATCGGCGGCGTCTGGCTATTCATGGCCGTACTCGTCGCGACGTTCTTCTTGGCCTCGACGGGCGCCAGCGCAGCCTACTTGACCGTCAGCGAAATCTTCCCCATGGAAACCCGGGCGCTGGCGATTGCGTTTTTCTACGCCGTGGGGACGGCGATCGGCGGGATCACCGGCCCGTTGTTGTTCGGCGAGCTGATCCAGGCCGGTCAAAACTCGCATCAGCTCGGCCCGGTGGTGTGGTCGTTCCTGATCGGTGCTGGCGTGATGGCGATCGGCGGCCTGGTGGAGATCTGGCTCGGCGTCGCGGCCGAGCAACGTCCCCTGGAAGAACTGGCGCTGCCCCTGACCGTGGCCGACGCCGAGAACGAGGACGACCCGAGCTAACGCCATGTGGCCGCGTCGAACGTGGGGGATATGTACGAAAAGCCGATCCCTTTTTGTCCACAGCACCCACGTGCGGCGACCGAGACAAGTCGCTTGACAGTCTGTTATCCTACACGTTGTCGGAAATTCCTACACCGTGTCGGAAAAAGGGGCGTGCAATGGCCGGGATCCGCGAATTGATGTCATTACCGCAGGTCGAGCCGGCCGAAGACTACGGCTTCTTCGGCCCCGACTCGATGACCTGGAAGGTGTGGAGCTACCCGACCTCGTTGACCGTCGGCTTCCAGCGCTCGGTGGTGATCGAAGAACTCGACCCCGCGCTGGTCGCCGCGGTCGACAAGACCCACGAAATCTACAAGCGCCCCCGCACCCGCTACGACCGCACGCTGCGCTACTTCTCGATGGTGGCCTTCGGCGACAGCGCGTCCACCGTCAAGGCCGCCGATGTGCTGGTGAAAATCCACTCGAAAGCCGTCGGCACCGACGAGGTGACCGGTATCCGCTACGACGCCAACGACCCGGCGTCGCAGCTGTGGATCCACCTGACGGCGTGGCATTCCCTCCTGGTCGCCTACGAGAAGTACGGGCCCGGCAAGCTCTCGCCCGAGCAGGAGCAGCAGTACTGGGCCGAGTGCGCGCTGGCCGCGGAGCTGCAAACCTGCGATCCGGCCGATGTGCCGACGACACGTGAAGGCATCCGGCAGTACTTCGACGAGATGCGGCCGCAGTTGCTGGGTTCCGACATCGCCAAGAAGGCGATGAACCATCTGCTGCGCGCGGAGGTCATGCTGCCGCCGATGCCGCCACTGATGCGACCCGCTGCCCTGCTGATTGCCGCATTCCTGCGCCGCGGGACGCTGGCCACGATGCCGAAGTGGATGCGCCAGATATCCGGTCTGCCAGTCAATCCCGTGCTCGACGCGGCAGTGGTTCCGGTGTTGCGGGTTGCCTTCAAGACGATCAGCATGAGCACGCGATTTCAGTTGATGCTGCTGCAGCTGTTGTCTCCCACCACCGTTGCGGTCGCCGCGCCCGTGCTATGCGAGGTTCCGGCGCAGAATCCGGTGACCACCACCCCGCGTGAGGCGCAGACCCGGCTCGGTTTCGACGCTCCCGCGTTGGCGCACAAGCAGTTTCGTGACCGCCAAAAGGCTCGGGTGTTCAACGAGGGACTCATGCCCAGCGAAGAGGGCATCATCGAGTCCCAGCCGATCCTCGGTTCTGTGGTGTGACTCCGCGCAGCACGCCCCAGGACCGCCCACGGGCCGAACATCTCGGTCCGGAGCGTCGCCGACCCCAGGTGCTGGATGCAGCGCTGGAACTGGCTGCGGCCGAAGGGATTTCCGCGGTCACCATGGGTGCCATCTCGGCGCGCATGGGGGTGAGCCGGCCCGTCGTCTACGACTGCTATAGCGGTCGGGGTGACGTACTGCGCGCCCTGCTCGACCGGGAGACTGACGTGGCGCTCAACGCGCTGTTGTCGATCCTGCCGCCGTTGAAGACGACGTCGGTGGAGCAGATGTTTGTCGACGGGTTCCGGTCACTGCTCGACGACGTCAAACGGCGTCCCGCGTCGTGGCGCATCATCTTCGCCAACGACCCCGAACCGATTCTGGCCGAGGCGATCTCGCGGGGCCGCCGACGCATCAGCCAGCAGGTCGCCACGGTGATGTGGCCGCTGTTCGAACGTTGGCAGGTCGACGACATCGACCGGGTCGCTCCGGTGCTCACCGAGATATTCGTCGGGATGTGCGAAACTGCGGCGCGAATGATGCTCGAACAACCGGACGCGTGGTCGCCGGATGCTCTCGCCGACATTGTCGGGCGCGCTGCCTATCGCGCGTTGCGGGCCCGCGCCGGCTAGATCATCGCGATCGGCGAGATCTTCGCACGGATCGCCAGCGCGCCGGCCAGCTCGCAACTCATGTCGTAGTCGAACACCACATGGCCGGCGGCGATGTCCACGTCTCGCTTGAAGCGCTGCATGGGATTTGACAGGAACTGGGCACTGGCGCCGGAGGCCTCGAGCAGATCGGCGATGACCAATCGGGATTCGCGTACGGTATGGGCTGCGGCCAGTCGTGCGTCCGCGCGCACCGCCCGGGTGACGCGGGTGCCGTCGGTAACGAGTTGTTCTATGCCGTCGGCTGTTTCGGCGATGAGTGCGCGTAGCGCGCGCAGCCGCACTTGGGCGTTCGCCAGCCTGATCTGGGCGGCCGGCTGATCCTTTTGCGCCACACCGCTGTACGCCAGCTCGCGGCCGGCCAGCTGTTCGGCGAAGAGTTCGGCCACGCGTTCGGCTGCTCCGAGCACCGGCATCGACGCCACCAGGGCGAGCGCGGGAACCGTCGGCCATCGGTAGGTGGGCACGTTGTGCTCGCGCGCGCCGGGCGACGTGCCGCCATAGATGTCGGCGACGGCGACGATGCGGTGCTCCGGCACGAACACATCGGTTACCACGACATCGTGGGAACCGGTGCCGCGCATGCCGGCGGTGTGCCAGACGTCGTCGACCTCGACCTGGTCGGCGGGCACCACCACGAGCGACGGATCAATCCGGTCCGTCCGTTCGATGAGCGCGCCGACGATCACCCAGTCGGCGTCCATTGCACCGGTGGCCCACGACCACCGACCGGTCAGGCGCACACCGCCGTCGGCCGGAGTGCCGCGCCCGGTCGGGGCCAGGGGAGCGGGCGCCAACACCGGTCCGGAGACGAACACCTCCTCCTGGAGCTGCGGGTCGAACAGCGACAGCATCCAGTTGTGCAGGGCGTAAAAGCCCAGCGTCCACGCGCTCGATGGGCATCCGTGCGCCATTCGCCGAATCGGTTGCAGCAGTTCGGGAAACGACGCTTGGATGCCGCCAAACCGGGCCGGGAGCAGCAGCCGGAACATATCCGTTTGCCTGAACTCGTCGATGGTGGCGGCGGGCAGCCGGCGCAGACGTTCGGCCTCCTCGGCGCGCTCTTCTAGCCGTGCCACGAATTCGTCGGTGATTCCATACGTGGAGCGGCTGTCGACCACGGACATGCCGGTTACCCTAACATACTTTTTAGTATGCAAAGCGAGTCATAAACGGCTGCGGGACTGCGGGTTAAGGTTCGGCGAGGGGCGGCACCTCTGTCGACACCCGAACCGCGAGCCATCCACTTGTCAGTGGGCTTGGGTAGCTTGCGGGCATGAGTGCTTCCAAGGCAAACGCGAACGGCGGGTTCGGCTCGGTGCTGGGGTTGCTGTTGCTCGTCGGCGTCATCATCAAGTTCATCTGGTGGATTCTCGGGGCAGTAGTCCTCGTCGGCCTCTTCTTGCTCGGGCGGGCTATCGCGCGCTGGCATCGCCGACGCGCGGCTGAATACGCGCAGTATGCGAATGCGCTTGCCGCCCGGGCCGACCAGCAGCACAACTGGGTATTGCAAGGTGACGACCGCGGGATCTACGGCATCGAAGGCGCAAAACTCATGCACTTTCTCTATCCGGCGCTGGACGCGGCCCAGCTGCCGATCACCCAATCCAGTCGCGGGCCATAGCGGGCCGTGTGAGGGGCGCGTCGGCGCACCGATTGTTACCATCGCGCGGTGAGCCATCCGCACGCCCGCATGCGACCGGTTACCCGACGCGACGCCCTCAGGTTCGCCGGTATCGCACCGGTCATACTGGGCGCCATGTCGATTGAGCCCCCGCGTGCGTCGGCCGGTATCGCCGGGATGGCGGTGTTCCTCGACCCGGGGCACAACGGCGTGGTCGACGCGTCTATAAACCGCCAGGTTCCCAACGGCCGAGGCGGGACGAAGCAGTGCAACACGTCGGGGACGACAACCGCCAGCGGCTATCCAGAGCATGCCTTCACCTGGGACGTCGTCGGCCGAATAGCCGGAGCGCTCAACGAGCTGGGCGTACGGACGCAGCTGTCGCGGGACAACGACAGCTCGGTGGGACCGTGTGTCGATCAGCGCTCCGCGCTGGGCAACGCGATGCGCCCGGACGCGATCGTCAGCATCCACGCCGACGGCGGACCACCATCCGGGCACGGATTCCACGTGAATTACTCCAGCCCGCCGCTCAACGACGCCCAATCCGGTCCCGCGGTCCAGTTGGCGCGAACGATGCGCGACGCGTTGGCCGCTTCGGGCATGCAGCCGGCCAACTACATCGGCGCCGACGGACTATATGGACGCGCGGATCTGGCCGGCCTGAATCTGGCCGAGTACCCGGCGGTGTTGGTGGAACTGGGCAACATGCGCAACGCGGAAGACGCCGCCAAGATTGAAAGCCCGGACGGGCGGGCGCAGTACGCCGCGGCCGTCGTCAAAGGGGTAACGGCCTACCTGACTGCCAAAGCCGGAACCGGCTAGCGGAAGTCCATTGACAACAATTGCTGGCGTAACGCATCGTCAACTCACGATGTCAGCAATTCGCTGCGGCAGGCCCCGGCCATGACGGTCACCGGAAAGCCCGGTGGACGTCACAGCCGAGCCCCACAAACCCGGCCCAGCTGGCGCGGAAAACGTGTAGTTGCGATCTTGGCGACGCTGATCGTGATGGCCGCGATCGTCACGTTCACCGCGCTGTTCACTTACCACCACACGCCACGACCCGCCGCGAAGCCGTCGAACCAAACGCCGACCAAACCGCCCGCGCCGGTGGCGTCCCAACCGTCAGCTCCCGCGGCGGCCCCACCACCGCCGGCGTCCAACGATCCGTTAGCCGCAGACTTCGCCTCCTTGCAAGCCAAAGTGAACGCCAAACTGGGCGTCGTCGTCGGCGCCGTCGGGGGCGGTCAAAACATCACGACGTTGGGGGAGTGGAAAGAGGGTAAAGCCTGGTCGACGATCAAGGTGCCATTGGTCATCGCGGCGTACCGGCAGCAGGACCCTCAGCAAGTCACCGACGCGATGCGAGCGGCCATCACCGAATCTGACAACGCGGCAGCCGAAAGCGTCTGGGCGCAACTCGGCGAGCCGCAAGTCGCCGGCCAAAAAGTCGAACAGGTTTTGCGGGAAACCGGTGATCCGACCACGGTCGAGTGGAAAAGGGTGCGGCCGCCGTATACCGCTTTCGGTCAGACCGATTGGTCGCTGAGCAATCAAGTCCGGTTCCTCGCCAGCGCCGCCTGCGACAGCAAGAACGACCCGATATTCGCCTTGATGGGGCAGGTCGTCGCCAACCAGAGTTGGGGGATCGGGAACATTCCGGGCACCCAATTCAAAGGCGGATGGGGCCCGTCGCCATCCGGGAAATACCTTGTCCGCCAGATCGGTATCCTCACCACCCCGACCGGAAAGATCGCGGTCGCGATCGCCGCAGAGCCGGCATCGGGGCAATTCGACGACGGCACCAAGGCTCTCGGTGAGGTCGCTAACTGGCTGACCAAACACCTTGGGTCACTGCCCGCCGGGAAGTGCAGTGAGTGACATGAATACCACTGCACCGCATACCTCATATTGCCCGTGCGGGAGGAGGTGACCGTGGCCAATTCGCGAGTCGGTACGACATTCGGCAAGTACAAGATCGTCGGCGTCGTCGGCAAAGGCGGAATGGGCGAAGTCTACGAGGCATACGACAACGAGATCGGCAGAACCGTCGCGCTGAAGATCATCAAAAGCCAGTACGCAGACGACCGCAGATACCGCTTGCGATTCGAGCGTGAGTCGCACGCCGCCGCCAAACTCCAAGAACCGCACGTGATCCCGATTCACGGCGTCGGCGAGATCGACGGCTGCCTGTTCATCGACATGCGCCTGGTCCGCGGCACCGACTTGCAGACCATCCTCCAAGAGCAACCCCTCGATCCCGAGCGAGCCGTTGCGATTGTGAGTCAAATCGCCGCGGCGCTGGACGCGGCGCACGCCGACGGGCTGATCCATCGCGACGTCAAGCCGCAGAACATCCTTGTCACGCCAGCCGATTTCGCGTATCTGGTGGATTTCGGGATCGCCGAAGTGATCGGCGATACCCGTCTGACGCAGGCCGGCGCCCGGATCGGATCCTGGGCCTACATGGCACCTGAGCGATTCGCCGACCAGCCGCTGACACCGGCCGTCGACATCTATTCACTGGCGTGCGTGTTGTACGAATGCCTCACGGGTGCAATGCCGTTCGCAACCAGTAGCCAGCAGGCCGTCATCGCGGCGCACCTGACCGCGCCGCCGCCTCGACCGAGCGTCACCCACCCGGGCGTCCCGCCGGGCTTCGACGAGGTCATTGCCCGCGGCATGGCGAAAGAACCCGACGACCGCTACGGTAGCGCGGGCGCGTTGGCGCGTGCGGCGACTCGGGCATTGCGGAGCGCCGGCACTCAACCGATCATGCCGCAGACCGCGCCGACCCAGTGGGCGGCCAGGCCGTCGCCCCAGCCGAGGCCGTCGCCGCAGCCCAGAACCCCTGCACCGCAATACTTCCCGCCACCAGACTCCTCGCCGACCGAGGTTGCGCCGGCCTACAGCGACAGTCGCAGCGGATCGCGGTGGGTGGTTCCGACGGTCATCGCGGTCGCGGTGGTGCTGGTGCTCGGAGCGGTTGGCGTCATCATCGGTCTGCTGGCAAAGCTGAATTCCTCGCCGACCCCGACCGCGGAGGCGACAAGCTCGAGCAAATACGCCACGGCGACCTCGAGTGAAACTGCAGCTCCGACGACATCGACCGGGTCGCTTCCGAGCGGCAACATACCTCCGCCGTTTGTGACCGGACCGGACGCGAGCCCAGACCACAAGACGTGCGACGTGGTTCAGCTGCCGGACCGGACCGGATTTGGGACGCGCGCCGGCCGCGGCTCAGCGCGAACATCCTGCGTCTTCGCGAACTCCGTGCTCACCGCGTACTGGAGCACATACGGCAATGCCAGCCTGGCGATGCGAACCGTATCGGCGGCGGGAGCCGTCGCATGTAACGGCCTCGCGGGTGTCAGTTGCGACCCGGTTAACCCGCGGAACTTCGTCATGCAATGCGCGGGCGACGGGTCCAATCCCTGGATCAAATGCACGGGCGGACAAGACGCGGTCGTCTACCTGTGGTAGCTCGCGCGACTAGAGCAAGTGGGCGATCGCGGTGACCACGATCAGAACCACCGCGCCCACGCCGATGATGTACACCTGTCGGCGCGGCGTGATTCGTTGTGGGAGTGGCTGTTTCGCCAGAGTCCGCTCTCGCTGCAACGCGATCACGTAGGCGGATAGCGCCACGAGGGCTGCCAGAACCGTTGGGATCTGGGCGAGCAGCCCCTCGGAATTGTGCACGTTCTTGACCGCCAACAATGCGCCGTTGACCAGAAAGGCGAACGACGTGCGCGTCCAGGCAAGCCTGGTCCGTTCAGCCTGCGACCCGGGACCCGGCGTGCCCGCACGCGGCCGACTCAACCCATGACCGCCTTCGCGATCACCAATCCCGTTGCGACGAGCCCGAGCACGATAAGACCCACAGCGAGAAAGCCCGGGGTGGGGTGCCGCGGCAGTGGCTCGCCGCGGCGCATGGCGTGGTCGGCCTGTCGCCAGCGCACCAATCCCGTTCCGCTGGTGACAATGGCCAGCACAGCAAGTCCTATGCCGAGCACGCGGCGCGCGCCGGGCACGGTCAGCTCCGGAACGAGCTGCACCAGCGCAACGGCCGCCGCGAGCAAGCCCAGCGAGGTGCGTTGCCACGCGAGGAACGTTCGCTCGTTGGCCAGGGTGAACCGGTAGTCGGGCTCGGTCTCAGTGTCGTCGTCGGCCACGAAAGCACCTCGCAGTCCAGGGATGGTCACGCCGAGTGTAGCCAGCGTCGGTGAACGTACACCGCTGCTCACACTGGTCGCCTTCGTCACGCGACAGTTGGCTGGGCGCGCGGCGGTTGTCGCTTCGAGGCGGGCAAATTGACACAGTCAGCCGCGCCCGGAACTGACGGTCACCGCTAGAGTGGCGCAAGTGGTTTCAGGGCACGAACTAAAGGCCTTGTTGTTTGACGTGCAAGGTACTGCCACGGATTTTCATTCGACGGTGTGCGCCGAAGCAGAGCGGATCAGCGCAGGGCGGTATTCAGACGTCGATTGGGCCGGACTGGTCCGGCGTTGGCGTGCAGCGTATTTCGTGGCCTCAGAAACCGCCGGCCACAAATGGGTTCCGGTGCACTCGATCTATCGCAACGCGCTCGATGCCGTGCTGCGAGAGTACGGCATCACCGGCCTATCGGATGACGAGCGAGAAGAGCTCACGTTCGCGTGGCAGCGACTGAAGCCGTGGCCCGATGTGGTCCCCGGACTGACTCGGCTGAAGTCGAGGTACACGCTGGCAACCCTGTCGAACGCCGATGTTGCGGCGGTGGTCAACATCTCCAAGCGCGCTGGCTTGCCGTGGGACGCCGTTTTCGCCGCCGAAATGGCCGGCGTGTTCAAGCCGCATCCCGCCATATATCGGATGGCGGCAACCTACCTCGGACTGAAACCGGCCGAGATCATGATGGTGGCGAGTCACAAGTACGACATCCGCGCCGCGGCCCGCCTCGGCTTCCAAACGGCCTTCGTGACAAGACCGCTGGAATTCGGTGCTGACGGCGTTGCGGACGTCGACTACTCCGACGAGTTCGACGTCAACGCCTCGGACTTCCTGGACCTCGCCGATCAGCTCGGGTGCTAAGCGCGCAGAAGGACGCCGAGCAGACGCAAAAGCCCCTGTTTCTCACCGAAATTGGGGGATTTTGCGTCTGCTCGGCTGTGCTGGTTCCATCACCTCACTGGCCGCTCGTTCGCCGGAGCGGATGGCGCCGTCGACCCAGCCGCACATCTTCGCCGAGCTCTCGGTTCCGGCCCAGTGGATGCGGCCGCACGGTTCGCGCAGCGCATGGCCGAACTCGGTGAGCACACCGGGCGGAGCGTGGCTGAGCATTCCACCGCCGGAGTAGGGTTCGCGGCCCCAGTTCTGCTCGACGTAGTCCACCGGCTTTCCGGCCTTCGGGCCGAACCGGTGAACCAGCGTGTCGAGAACCGACTGGCGGCGCTCGGTTTCGTCGAGGCGCTCGTAGGCACGCGCGGTCGGTCCCTCGCTGATCACGCACAAGATGCCCGGCGTTCCGGCGTGGGTGCAGGCGTCGATCGTGACCGGAGCCGGCGTGCCCGGCGCCACCGACTGGCCGCACAACCCGTCGTCCCGCCAGAACGGCTCGTCGTACACGATCGAGATCTTGACGATCGCACCGCTGGGCATCCGCTGATGCAGGAAAGCGCGATCCGTGGGAAGCATTGGCTCGTAAACGATTTGGCTGGCGATCGCCACCGGCACCGCGACAATCACGTGCCGCGCCCGGATGCCGTCGCCGTCGGATCGCACCGTCACCCCGTCGGCGTCCTGCGTGATGGACCGGACCGGCTGTGAGAGCCGGATCGCGTCGCCCAGCTCGGCGGCCATCGGCTGGTAGATGGCACCCATTCCACCGACAATTCGCGCGTCCTGCGATGCGCCCTTGCCGCCCAGCACGAAGCCTGGCCCGCCGCCCGACGCCATTTGGTACAGCACGAACAGCATCGACACCTCGGAGGTCGCCGACGTGTAGCACCCCCCGACCGCCGCATCCAACAGGTCGTGGGCCGCCTTGGACATGACGTTCTTGTCCAGCCATTGGGCCAACGTCATGCGATCCCACTTGGCGGCGTTCTTGGCCTCCCACGGCGCATCCAGCGGAATGGACTTGCACAGCCGGCTGATTCCGTAGAAGCCGGCGCCGAGGTTCAGCGACGCCCACGGGCTCATGCTCCACGGGATCGTGCCGCGATACCGGTACTGTTTGCCCCCGACCACCATCATGGCTTGGCCACCGGTGTACTGCTTGAACGTCGAGACGCCGAATTCGTCCATCAGCGCATAGATTCGGTCCTGCGTCGGGCCGACCCACGCGCCGCCCTTGTCGATCCAGGACCCGTCGGGGCGGGTCACGGTGAATGTCCGCCCGCCGACGCGGTCGCGGGCTTCCAGCAACACCACCGAACGGCCGGCCTGCTTGAGGCGCAGGGCCGCCGTCAGTCCCGCAAAACCCCCGCCTACCACGCAAACGTCGACGTCAGCCATGCTGATAACGCCTACCCGCCCAGCGCTGGCCAGTCAATGCCGAGCAGACGCAAAATCACCCGAAAACGCGCCGTTTTGGGGGATTTTGCGTCTGCTCGCGCTACAACGCGCTACCTCGCGCAACCTCTGCGCTACCAGGCGACCGGCAGGCTCTTGATGCCGTGGATGAATTGCGACAGCAGCCGCGCCGGCTCCGCGGTCGCGTGGATGTCGGGGATCTGGCGGTGCAGCTCGTCGAACATCACCCGGATCTCGCGGCGAGCCAGGTTCGCGCCCAGGCAGAAGTGGGCACCGCCGCCGCCGAACCCGACATGCGGGTTCGGGCTGCGCGCCACGTCGAACGTCCAGGGGTCGGCGAACTTCGACTCGTCGCGGTTCGCCGAGTTGTACCACAGCGAAACCTTGTCTCCGGCAGCCATTTTGACGCCGCGCAACTCGACATCCTGCGTCAGGGTACGCCGCATGTAGATCACCGGCGACGCCCACCGCACGATCTCCTCGACCGCGGTGGGTGCCAGCGCGTCGAAGTCCGACCACCACTTCTCCCGCTGCTCGGGATAGCGGGTCAGCGCCAGCACGCCGTGGCTGATCGCATTGCGCGTCGTCTCGTTTCCCGCCACCACCAGCAGGATGAAGAACGACGCGATCTCCGCGGATGTCAGTCGCTCGCCGTCGACCTCGGCCTCCACCAGGCTGGACGTCAGATCGTCGTGGTGGTGGACCCGTCGGTCCTCGGCCAGCTCAGTGGCATACGCGCCGATGTCCATCGAAATTTTGATGAACTCCTCGGGATCGACCGTCAGATCCGGGTCGCCGACGCCCAAAATCTCGTTGGTCCAATGGAATACCCGCTGATGGTCTTCCTCGGGGATACCCATCATGTCGCAGATGATCTGCAGCGGCAGCGGTCCGGCGAGCTCGCTGACCAGATCGGCTTGTCCGTCAGGGTGATTGGCGATGATCGACGTGACCAAGCGGCGGGCCCGCTCGCGCACCGACGCCTCGATGCGGGCCACCACCTTTGGGGTGAACGCCCTGCTGACGATCGAGCGCAGCCGCTGATGCCGCGGATCGTCGAGCACGATCATCGAGCCGAAATACTCGGCCACTTCTGGGTTCTGGTCGTTGATCGTGATGCCGGGCTTCGAGCTGAAAACATCGGGATGACGACTGGCGTAGAAGACATCGTCGAGCTTGGTCAGCGCCCAATGCCCCTCACCCGCCGGGAATCCCTCCAACTCGATCGCGGGCCAGAACGAAATCGGCGCCTCGCGGCGCAGCGTCGCGAACGCACCGTCGCGGACGTCGTCGTCGAGTTGCCAGAATTCGAGCGAGCCGAGATCGATGTCGGCAAGCGGGATCTCCGGTGGCGCGGTTCCGTTTACCCGATTCGCAATGCCGCTCGTCACGTCGAACCTCCTAGCGAACGGTGGCGAGCAGACGCAAAATCCCCCAATTCGGCACGGAAATTGGGCATTTTGCGTCTGCTCGCGACAGAACTCAATGTGTGCACACGGTATGTGCAGGCGTCCCCGTGGCTTTCGCCTCCTGGACCACGTTGTTGTCGACAATGATTCGGCAGGTGACGGTGCCTTGTGCCTGCGCGCTGAGCACAAACACCTGACCCCCGAAAGAGGTGAACGTCGCCGACCAGGGCAGCCGCGCATTCACCGCCCGCTGCTGACCGGTGTCGGTTTGGTAGCTGATCAGCTCGGCGACGCCGGAGCTGCCACTGACTTCGTAACGAACTTCCGGAAAGTCGCCCGCGTGCGCCACACCGCACGTGGTCGCGAATCCGAAGCCGACAGCGAACAGGGCCGAGGCGCCACGAAAATGCTTCATGGTTTCCCATGCTGTCAAAACAGGCGACCGCACGCGAGCTTTTCCGGCAGCCGGTTCGCCGCAATCGCGCGACATGTTTATGGTGAAGCGGATATCGGCGGAAGGTGGCTGGGAATGTCGCTACGCGACAAGAAGCGAGTGGTGATCTGGGGAACCGGCTTCGTGGGCAAGATGGTGATCGCCGAGATCGTCAAGCACCCGATGTTCGAATTGGTCGGCGTGGGCGTCAGCAACCCTGACAAGGTCGGCCGCGACGTCGGCGACATCTGCGGGCTGGCCGAACCGGTGGGCGTCACGGCCACCGACGACGTCGACGCCCTGATCGCCTTGAAGCCCGACGCGTTGGTGCACTACGGCCCCACGGCGATCAAGGCCAAGGAGAACATCTCACTGATCACCCGCTTCCTGCGAGCTGGCATCGACGTGTGCTCGACCGCCATGACGCCGTGGGTATGGCCGACGATGCACCTGAATCCGCCGCAGTGGATCGAACCCATCACCCAGGCCTGCGAGCTGGGGGAGTCGTCGTGCTTCACCACCGGCATCGACCCGGGCTTCGCCAACGACTTGTTCCCGATGACCCTGATGGGCCTGTGTTCCGAAGTACGGCGAGTGCGGGCCTCGGAGTTGTTGGACTACACGAACTACGAGGGCGACTACGAAGTCGAGATGGGTATCGGCCGCGAACCCGAATACCGTCCGATGCTGGAAAACCGCGACGTGCTGATCTTCGCGTGGGGCGCCACCGTCCCGATGATCGCCCACGCCGCCGGGATCATGCTCGACGAGATCACCACCACCTGGGACAAGTGGGTAACACCCACCGAGCGCAACACCGCGAAGGGCGTCATCAAGCCCGGCCACGTCGCCGCCGTGCGATTCACCATCAACGGCGTCTACCAGGGTGAGACCCGCATACAGCTGGAACATGTCAACCGCATCGGCCTGGACGCCGCCCCCGACTGGCCGACGGGTCACGACAACGACGTCTACCGGGTGGACATCGAGGGGACCCCGAGCATCTTCCAGGAGACCGCGTTCCGGTTCACCGACGGCTCCGGCCGTGACGCGGCTGCGGCCGGCTGTCTGGCCACCGGGATGCGGGCGCTCAATGCGGTTCCGGCGGTCAACGACCTTTCGCCGGGCTGGGTCACGGCACTGGACCTGCCGCTGATCCCCGGCGCCGGAACGATCCGCTGACCAGGGCATTGGACATGGCCGAACTCGCCACCCCGGCGTTGGGCCTGTCGATCGGTGCCACCAACCTGGCTGCGGTAACCCCCGACCACGCCATCACCCGTAGGCCGGTGGTGACGCTGTATCGTCAGCGTCCGCCCGAGGTCGGGGTGCCGTCGGAGAACCCGAGGCTGGACGAGTCCGGGCTGGTGATCAGCGACTTCGTGGACCGCGTGGGCGATGCGGCCGGCATCGTGGCGACCGACGGCTCGGCGCACCGCAGCGAGGCCCTGGTTGCCGACGGGCTGCGGGCGCTCGCGTACGCGGCGACCGGGCGGCCCCTACCGGAAAGAATCGCGGTGACCTATCCCGCGCACTGGGCACCCAAGGCCGTGGACGCGCTGAGGTCGGCACTGACTCGGGTGGCCGAATGGTCGAACCGCGCGCAGCCGCTGCCGCTGATCCCGGACGCGGCGGCGACGTTGCTCGCTGTGCGGGCCAGCCCGGGCATGCCCGACGACGGGGTCGTCGCGGTCTGCGACTTCGGGGGTAGCGGCACCAGCATCACGCTCGTCGACGCCGGCGCTGAGTATCACCCGTTAGCCACGACCGTGCGGCATCACGACTTCTCTGGGCGCCTGGTCGACCAGGCGTTGTTGACCGCGGTCCTGGACAACCTGCCGAGCGAGGGTCCGTTCGTCCGGGCCGTTGATTCGGCGGTCGGCTCGTTGAACCGGCTGCGGGCCGCTTGCCGAGTCGCCAAGGAGCAGCTTTCGTCGAGCACGGTGACCGTGTTGTCTGGGTTGTCCGGGGAGTCGTCACAAAGCATCCGGCTCACTCGCAGCGAACTCGACGACGTCATCTGCGGTCCGCTGGAAAACTTCGCGGCGATCATAGAAAAAACCTTGGCGCACAATGCGATTAGCATCTCGAGCCTGGCGGCGGTGGTGGCGGTGGGCGGCACCGCGCAGATACCCGCGGTGACCACGACGCTATCGACGCGGCTGCAGGTCCCGGTGATCACGACGCCGCGTCCGCACCTGACGCCTGCCATCGGCGCTGCGCTGCGGGCGGCACGCGATCCGCAGCATGCCCGGGAAATGACGGAGCGCTGAACCTATCGAGTGACGGATTTTTCCTCTTGTTCGGACTGGGCCAGTTCTTCCTCGCTGGCGCCCTCTTCGCGCTTGGCCTGCTCGATGACCGCCTTGTTGTACTCTTTGTCTTTTTCGATCTGCTCCTCGGTGGAGAGCCCCTCGTCGGACGACTCATCCTCGGATGACTTCTGGTCATCAGCGGAGCGGGCCTCGTGCGAAGACTCGCCCTTGTCTGACGTCGCAATGCCGGTCGGGTTGACACCGCTTGACTCGGCCTCGCCCGAAGATTCGCCACCCTCCTTCTGGGCCTTGGCCGCCGGGGCGTCCTCGTCGCCCATTGCGCTGGGGTTTCCCTCGTCGTCCAGCCAGTCGTTGACCGCCGTGCCGGAAACTGCGCCGCCGGTGCCGGGCAGCACCAAAGTGGGCCGGTCTTCGTAGGCCGTCATCATCTTCTTGGCTTCTTCTTTGTCCTCTTCGTCCGGCTCCGGCTTCTCGGTCGGAGTATCCGAGGGCTGCTCGTCAGACTCTTGCTTGTCGGACGGAGTCTCGCCGTCCCGCGACTCCTCTTGATTAGCCTCTTGGTCAGCCTCAGCTTTGTCTTTCGAAGCTTCTGGCTTGTCGTCAGAGTCAGCCGGCACGTTTTCCTGGGTTGTCATGCGTATCCCCTTCGGAGTTGTGGTGGGTCACCACCCTTCGGTCAGGGTTACCCGCTGCAGCGCGGTATCGAAACAGCGATTATTTCGTGATTGACCAGCGCAATTGACGCGAGCGAAATTCGCGGCAGCTTCAACTGGGGTTGCCGGCGACGCCTCGGGCGTTCGGCGCAACCGTTCGTCGCTGGACGGGCACGCTAAAGCATGTTGTGTCGCGGCAACCACGAATCGCTTTGCGCCGCAATTTATTTGGTCCCTGTCGGGGGTCAGCCGGCCTTCGGGTAGCTGACTCCGGTGAGCTCCTCAGAGATCTCCCAGAGGCGTCGGCAGTCGTCGTCGTTGCGGGCGCGTTTGGGTACCTTGGCGAGTTTGACACCGCCACCGGCAAGCTCGTAGACGCCGCGGGGCCCGTAGAACGCCCCGCCCTGGGCATGCGGTGTGGCGGCCGCATACAACGCGGGCAGGATTCCCTCGTCAATCTCCTGCCACAGGAACGGCGTGAACTTCCACGATGTCTTGTACAGCCGCTCCATCAGCGCCGGCTTCTCCCGGCCGTGCGACGGTCCGCTGATCTGCAGGTTCGTCTTGGTCAGCCCGGGGTGTGCCGCGCTGGAGACGATGCCCCAGCCACCGGCGCGACTGCGCTTGTCCAGCTCGATGGCGAACATCAAGACCGCCAGCTTCGACTGGCCGTAGGCGGCCATCGGGGCATACGACTTCTCGAATTGCAGGTCGTCGAAGTGGATCTTGCCACTTTGCCGGGCGGCCAGACTGCTCAGCGAGACCACTCGTGCGCCGCCGGCCGCGCGTAACAGCGGCAGCACGTGACCGGTCAACGCGAAGTGGCCGAGATGGTTGCTGCCGAACTGCAATTCGAATCCGTCGGCGGTGGTGTCGCGGTCCGGGGGCGTCATGACACCGGCGTTGTTGATCAGGATGTCGATCGGGCGACCCTCGGAGTTGAGCTGTTCGCCCAAGGCGGCGACCGACGCCAGCGACGACAGGTCGAGGGCCTTGATGGTCAGCTTGGCGTCGGGCACCGTCGCGCGAATTTTCTCGATCGCCTCCTCACCCTTGGCGCGGTTGCGGATCGCCATGACCACATCGGCTCCGGCCGCCGAAAGCCGTCGGGCCAGCCCGAACCCCAGACCGCTGTTCGCTCCGGTGACGACTGCCAGCTTGCCGGAAAGATCGGGCACTGTTGCGACGAGATCGTCGGCCATGCGTTCATTCCTTTCCCGTTTTCGTCCCAGTCTGCTCCTCTTCCGCTCGCCCGCGTCCTGGCTATCGGCGTCGATGCCCGCCGCGTGACACACTTCCTGGATGAACAGCAGACGGCTCGCCAAGTTTTCGCTAGCCGCCGCCATCGTGCTGGTGGTGGTGTCGGTGGGCGGGTTCATCACCACGTTGATCCTCAACGCATTCTTTCTGGACAAGTACGACGCCTACGGCGAGGTGCCCATCCCGGGGTCGGGCAGCGTGCATTTGCCCGCCGGCGACGTCACCGCCAGTCTGCATACCGTGGTGATCGGCGGACCCAACGGCGGCGGTCAGCCGGTGCCGCCGCTCGGTGTGACGATCACTCCGCCGGAGGGTGTCGCGCAGCCCGTCGTGACCGAAAGCATCGGTAGCACAACGACTGTCAACAACGACGCGCACGTCCGGGTGTGGATGGTCCATGTTCCGGCCGAGGGCACCTACAACGTCACGACCGACGGCCAGGTCAACGGATACATCAGCCCGCGGCTGGCCTTCGGCCATCAGAGCTCGTACGGATATTTGGTGTGGGTGTTCGTGGGGCTGTTCGTGGTGGGCCTGGCCGACCTGGCGCTTTCGGTGATGTGGCTGGGCCGCAGCAGGCGCACGGCGAGGTCGGCGGTGATGGCCACGCAGATTTGACCGCGAGCGTGCATGCTTGTACGTCGACACGCCGGTTCGGCTGGCATTTTGCGCACGCTCGCGGGGGCCGGGGCCCTAGTGTCCGCGGGCGACCCACTCCTCGTAGTGGATGATCTCGTCGCCAATGGTGGTGTCGTCGCCGTGGCCGGTATGCACGACGGTTTCGCCCGGCAACTTGCCGAGCCGCTCGGATATCGACCGCAGAATCGTCGGGAAGTCGGAGTACGAGCGCCCCGTCGCGCCCGGCCCGCCGGAGAACAGCGTATCCCCGCTGAACAGCACACCCAGGTCGAAGGCATACCAGCACACCGATCCGGGGGAGTGGCCCGGGGTGTGCATCGCCTGCAATCGCATGCCCGCCACATCCAGCGTCTCCCCATCGGAAATGGCGCGAAAGTCCTTGTCCGGGTGCGTCATTCGCCATAGCACATCATCGGCGGGGTGCAGCAGCACCGGTGCGTCGAGGGTCTCGCCCAGCTCGGGAGCGACGGTGACGTGATCGTTGTGGCCGTGTGTGCAGACCACCGCGACCACATGGCGGCCGTTGACGGCCTCGATGATCGGTTCCGCGGTGTGCGCGGCGTCGAAGACCACGACGTTGGAGTTGTCGCCGACCAGCCAAATGTTGTTGTCGACTTCCCAACTGCCGCCGTCGAGTTCGAACGTGCCGTGCGTGACGACCTTCTCGATTGCGACCATTACAGGATCACCACCGAACGCAGCACCTTGCCGTCGTGCATCTTATGGAATGCCTCCTCGACGTCGCCGAGCCCGATGCGCTCGGACACGAACTTGTCCAGCGGTAGCCGGCCCTGCAGGTAGAGGTCGATCAGCGTGGGAAAGTCGCGTTCGGGCAAGCAGTCGCCGTACCACGAGGACTTCAGCGACCCGCCGTGGGAGAAGAGATCCACCAGCGGCATGTCCAGCCGCATATCGGGCGTGGGCACTCCCACCAGCACCACCGTTCCGGCGAGATCACGCGCGTAGAACGCCTGCTTCCAGGTCTCGGGCCGGCCGACGGCGTCGATCACCACGTCGGCGCCGAAGCCGCCGGTGAGGTCCTGGATCGTCTTGGTGACGTCGAGCTCGCGGGCGTTGACGGTGTGCGTTGCTCCGAACTTGCGCGCCCAGTCCAGTTTCGTGTTGTCGGTGTCGACGGCGATGATCATTTTGGCTCCGACCAGCGCGGCACCGGCGATCGCGGCGTCGCCCACCCCACCGCAGCCGATGACGGCGACCGTGTCGTCGCGGGTGACGCCGCCGGTGTTGATCGCCGCACCGATGCCGGCCATCACCCCGCAGCCCAATAATCCGGCGACGGCCGGGTCAGCCTGCGGGTCGACCTTGGTGCATTGGCCCGAATGCACCAGCGTCTTGTCGGCGAACGCCCCGATGCCCAGCGCCGGTGTCAGTTCGGTGCCGTCGGTCAGCGTCATCTTCTGCTCGGCGTTGAAGGTGTCGAAGCAGAGGCTGGGCCGGCCGCGTTTGCAGGCCCGGCACTGTCCGCAGACCGCGCGCCAGTTCAGGACCACGAAATCGCCCGGCTCGACGGCGGTCACCCCGGGCCCGACCGATTCGACCGTCCCGGCGGCCTCGTGTCCGAGCAGGAACGGGTATTCGTCGTTGATGCCGCCGTCGCGGTAGGTCAGATCGGTGTGGCAGACCCCGCAGGCGATGACGTCGACCACGGCCTCGCCCGGCCCCGGGTCGGGGACGACAATGTCGACCAATTCGATGGGTTTGCCCTTGCTACGTGAAATCACGCCTCGCACTGTCTGACTCATGGGCACCAACCTACTTTGCATCTTGTCGTCGAGCCTGCGGTGGTGGCGCCGATTCTGCGCTGAGGCACTCGATTCCGCCGAATCTGGCGCCCTGGACGCAGACTCGGCGCGAGGGGATGCGGGTGTAGCGTCCGTGGGCATGAGCGAGACCGCTGAAGAGTTCGCCGCGCGGATGACCGCGGCTCTGGACAGCGCCAGCCTGGCGATCCTGCTGAGCATCGGACACCAGACCGGGCTGCTGGACATCATGGCCGGGCTGCCTCCGGCCACCAGCGCCCAAATCGCTGACGCTGCTGGCCTCAACGAGCGCTACGTCCGGGAGTGGCTGGGCGGCATGACCACCGGCCACGTCGTCGACTACGACGCGCAGACCGCGACCTACTCACTGCCCGCGCACCGTGCGGGTGTGCTGACCCGGGCGGCCGGACCGAACAACCTCGCCGTCGTGGCCAGCTTCATCCCGCTGCTCAGCGAAGTAGAACAGAAGATCATCGGCTGCGTGCGGACCGGCGGCGGACTGCCCTATAGCGAATTTCCACGCTTTCACACGCTGATGGCGGAGATGAGCGGTGTGGTGTTCGATGCCGCGCTGATCGACGTGGTGCTGCCGTTGGTCGACGGCCTTGTCGAGCGCCTGCGGGCCGGGGCCGACGTGGCCGACTTCGGATGCGGCAGCGGGCATGCGATCAACCTGATGGCCCGGGCGTTCCCGGCCAGCCGATTCACCGGCATCGACTTCTCCGAAGAGGCCATTGCCACCGGCCGCTCGGAGGCCGCCGAGCTGGGCCTGACCAACGCAAGCTTCGAACGACACAATCTGGCCGAGTTGGACAAGCTCGCCGCTTATGACGTGATCACGGTGTTCGACGCCATCCACGATCAGGCCCAGCCGGCCCGCGTGCTGGAAAACATCTATCGCGCCCTGCGCCCGGGCGGAGTCCTGCTGATGGCGGACGTCAAGGCGTCCAGCCGACTCGAAGAAAACGTCGGCGTCCCGCTGAGCACCTACCTCTACGCCACCTCGATGATGCACTGCATGACGGTGTCGCTGGCCATGGACGGCGCCGGGCTGGGCGCCATGTGGGGACGCCAGCTGGCCACCTCGATGCTTGCCGACGCGGGGTTCGACGACGTGGTGGTGAAAGAGGTCGAGTCGGATCCGATCAACAACTACTACATCGCCCGCCGTTGATGGCCGCTCTCGACGTGCTCGATGAATGGCCGGTGTCCGCCGCAGCCGCCGCGGTGGTAGCGCCCACCGGCGTGCTGGCCACCCACGGCGACACCGGACGGGTTTTCGCGTTGGCGTCGGTCACCAAACCGCTGGTAGCGCGGGCGGTGCAGGTCGCCGTCGAGGAAGGGGTCGTCGACCTGGACACTCCCGCCGGCCCGCCGGGTTCGACGGTCCGCCATTTGCTGGCGCACGCCTCGGGCCTGGCGATGACGTCCGACCAGGTGCTCGCCAAGCCCGGTACCCGGCGGGTGTATTCGAATACCGGCTTTACCGTGCTGGCCGAGACGGTGCAGCAGGAGTCCGGGATCGAGTTCGGCCGTTACCTGGCCGAGGCGGTGTGTGAGCCGCTGGCCATGGCTGCGACCCGGCTGGACGGCGGCGCGTCTTGCGCCGGGTTCGGGGCGACCTCGACGGTGGCTGACCTGGCGGCTTTTGCCGGTGATCTGCTGCGGCCGTCGACGGTCTCGGCGCCCATGCACGCCGAGGCTGTGAACGTGCAGTTTCCCGGGCTGGACGGTGTTCTGCCCGGTTACGGCGCCCAGCGGCCCAACGACTGGGGGCTGGGCTTCGAGATCCGGAATGCGAAGTCACCGCACTGGACCGGTGGGCGGAACTCGCCGCGCACGTACGGTCATTTCGGCCAGGCAGGGGGCTTCATCTGGGCAGATCCGGATGCGGACCTGGCGCTGGTGGTGCTGACCGACCGCGATTTCGGCGAGTGGGCGCTGGACATCTGGCCGGAGCTTTCCGACGCGGTCCTATCGCAATACATCCGATAAGGATTGAACACTAGCGCAACATGGGTATCACAGGGCACAATAGACACGCAAGACACAATCACATCTGAAGCATCCTGCTTATCGGGGCCACCAGGTCGTTGGGGAAGACGTCCCTCGTGGAACCGAAGGAGCAACAGATGCGTGCGTCGAATCAATTTGCCGACGTGACGACTGGCGTGGTGTATGTGCATGCCTCGCCCGCGGCGGTTTGCCCGCACGTGGAGTGGGCGTTGTCGTCGACCCTGCAGTCCAAGGCGAACCTGGTGTGGACTCCGCAGCCGGCCATGCCGGGACAGCTGCGCGCGGTCACCAACTGGGTGGGGCCGGTGGGCACCGGTGCCCGGCTGGCCGACGCGTTGCGCTCCTGGTCGGTGCTGCGGTTCGAGGTCACCGAGGATCCCAGCCCGGGTGTCGACGGGGTGCGGTTCAGCCACACCCCGCAGCTCGGCTTGTGGAGCGGGTCGATGAGCGCCAACGGCGACATCATGGTCGGGGAGATGCGGTTGCGGGCGCTGATGGCGCAGGGCGCCGACACACTCGCCGCCGAACTCGACTCGGTGCTGGGCACGGCGTGGGACGAGGCGCTCGAGGTCTATCGCGACGGCGGCGACGCCGGCGAGGTGACCTGGCTCAGCCGGGGCGTCGGCTGACGCACGTCGGCTAGTCACAGGGGTCACTTCCGCACTACCGCGGTGGGACCATCCAGTTCTGGGCGGCGAGGTTTCCAACACCCGATTGGTCATCGATGGGGATGCAGAACGTGCAGCGCGGCCGGGACCGCGGAGATCTCCGCGGGTAGCGGGCAAACAAAGTCGCCGTCGGCATACACGTTGATCCCCGGGCACTCGACCTGCACCGTCTTGGCCCGCGCGGTGGTCACCTCGTCCAACTCGACGTGGGTTCCCTTGATCGCGGTGGGAAAGAAGCGGACCAGCCTCGTCCGCGAGGCCGACGCCACCATGGTGATGTCGAGCAGGCCATCGGAAGGGTCGGCGTTCGGGCAGATCAGCATCCCGCCGCCGTAGCTACGGGTATTGCCGAAGGCGGTCAGCGTCAGCTCCGCCTCGATCTCCTGTGCTCCGTCGAGCACCAGCCGGAAGGGCAGCAGTCGCAGCTGCGACAGTTCGGCGAACATCGCGACGTAGTAGCGCAGTCGCCCGTGTGGCCACGTCATCCGATTGGCCCGATCCGTGACCAGCGAATCGAAGCCGGTTGCCGCCACGGTGCCGAACCATTTGTGGACGCCGTCGCCATATCGAACCCGGCCCAAGTCAACGGGTTTCGTCCAACCGTCTGCGACGACGTCCGCGGCGGCCTCGGGATCCTTTGTCGGGATGCCGAATTCACGGGCATGGTCATTCCCGGTGCCCGCCGGGATGATGCCCAGCGGAACATCCGTACCGGCCAGCACTTGCAGCGCGTTGGAGATGACGCCGTCACCGCCGGTGACTACCACCGCGTCCGTTCCCTTTTCGACGGCCGCCGCGAGCAGGTACCGTGCGTCGTCGGCATTTTCACCGACGATCTCGATGACCTCCACGCCGCGGTGGTGGAGCCGGGCGATCGCGAGCTGCGAAGCCGCCACCGCGGCGCCGTGTCCGGACAGGGGATTGGTCAGCGCGGTGACCTTGGTGATCTCGCGCCGGTTCACGGAATCAGCTTGCCGGGGTTGAGGATTCCGGCTGGATCCAGGGTCTCCTTGACCGCACGCAACAGCTGCACGCCGAGATCGCCCACCTCGTCGCGCATCCAGGGACGGTGGTCGGCGCCGACCGCGTGATGGTGGGTGATGGTTCCGCCGGTGGCCATGATGGCGTCGCCGGCGGCTTTCTTGGCGTCCATCCACTGCTCGAGCGGATCGCCGCGTTGTCCGGCAAGCACGGTGAAGTAGAGCGAGGCGCCGGTGGGGTAGACGTGCGAGATGTGGCACATCACCAATGCCGGCGTGCCCGACTCGGCAAGCGATGACGTAAGCGCTTCGGTGACAGCGGCTTTCAGGGCCGGCAGGTTGGACCAATCGGTAGCGGTTTCCAGCGTCTCGCACAGCGCTCCCGCGGCCAGCAGCGAGTCGCGCAGGTACGGCGCGGCGAACCGGCCACGTTCCCACGCCCGCGCCGGGCCCTCGCCCAGCGATTTGCCGCCGAGGGATTCCAGCAGCGCGCGTGTCTCGGCATGCCTGCTTTCGGCGTGCTCCTTGGTGCCCTCGAACAACGTCAATCCCAAACAGCCGCCGGTGATCTGGTTTTCGCCGATCGCCTCGGTGGTAGCGAGATTGACTCCGGTCTCGGCTTCGTCGGAAAGCCGCACGACGGTGGGTCCGGCGCCGATCTGGGTGACGGCGCGCAGCGCCGCGGTGCCCGTCGCGAAGTCGGGAAAGGACCACGCCTCATAGCGAGTGGTCTCCGGCACCGGGTGAACCCGCAACCGCACCTTGGTGATGACCCCGAACACGCCTTCCGAGCCGATCGCCAACTGTCGCAGGTCCGGACCCGCCGCCGAGGCCGCTACCCGCCCCACGTCGAGCACGCCCACCGGCGTGATCATGCGAAGCCCGAGGATCATGTCGTTGAAGCGGCCGTAACCCGCGGAGTCCTGGCCCGACGACCGCGTGGCGGCAAACCCGCCGATGGTGGCGTACTCGAAGCTCTGCGGGAAATGCCCGAGTGAGAAGCCGCGCTCGCCGAGCAGGCGTTCGGCGTCCGGTCCGGTGACGCCGGCGCCCAATTCGGCGATGCCGGACACCTCGTCGAGGGAATGCAGCTCGTTGAAGCGACGCAAATCCAGCGAGATCACCGCGCTGAACCGGCCTCGGGAAGGATCCAGTCCGCCGGTGACGCTGGTGCCGCCGCCGAACGGGACGACGGCGATGCCGTGCTCGGAGCAATAGCGCAGGACCGCGGCCACGGTGTCTTCGGCGTCGGGTAGCAGCACCGCGTCGGGCGCGTCCTGGACGCCGCGGTTCGTTCTCCGCAGCAGGTCAGGCGTGGACTTGCCGCCGGCATGCAGCAACCGGTCGCGGTCTGCGGTGCGCACGTATTCGGCCCCGACGATCTTGGCCAGTTCGTCTCGGTCGGCTTGCGACAAGGCGGATGGACGCAGCTGCACCTGGTCGGGCTCTAGCCCGGGCGCGCTCGAATCGTCAAGTCCCACAATCTGTTTCAGCAGAGCCTTGATCCCGTCGGAAAGCGGCTTGGCGGCGGCTGGATCTCCCCACGCGTTCCATTTCATCGGTGGAAGCAGCCCCTCGAGTTGCGTCATGCGTTACAGTATTACACATGTTGTCAATCAGTAATGCGGCCGAGGATATCGGGGACCGCATTCTCGCGGCAGCGGCCAGTTGTGTTCTGCATTTCGGCGTCGACCGGGTGACGCTCGCCGAGATCGCCCGCCGCGCGGGCGTGAGCCGCCCGACCGTTTACCGCCGCTGGCCGGACACCCAGTCGATCATGTCGGCACTGCTGACCGGCCATCTGCTCGCGGTGGTGCGCGAGGTGCCGATCGACGGCGAGGACCGGGAGGCGCTGGTCAAACAGACTGTCGCGGTGGCCGACCGGTTGCGCGGCGACGAACTGATCAAGCAGGTGATGCACTCGCAGCTGGCCAGGGTGTACATCACCGAGCGCCTCGGCACCAGCCAGCAGTTCCTCATCGAAGGCCTGGCGGCCCGGCTGAAGGTCGCCCAAGACAACGGCAGCGTCCGCGCCGGCGACCCCATGCAATTGGCCACCATGGTGTTGCTGATCACCCAGTCGACCATCCAATCGGCCGACATCGTCACGCCCGCCCTGGACGCCGAGGCGCTCGCCACCGAACTCACCTACGCACTGAACGGATACCTGTCGTGACCACCGACACCCCGGCCCGCTCTGCCGCTCTTGACGCCAGACGCCGCAGCGCGGACCTGGCGGCGCTTGCCGACGGTGCGCCGGTGGACGTCGTCGTGATCGGCGGCGGCATCACCGGTGCCGGCATCGCGCTGGACGCCGCGGCGCGGGGTCTGCGGGTGGCACTGGTGGAAAAGCACGACCTGGCCTTCGGCACCAGCCGCTGGAGCTCCAAGCTGGTCCATGGCGGTCTGCGCTACTTGGCCACCGGCAACATCGGGATCGCCCGGCGCAGCGCCATCGAACGCGGAATCCTGATGACGCGCAACGCTCCTCACCTGGTGCATGCGTTGCCGCAGCTGGTTCCGTTGCTGCCGTCGATGAATCACGTCCAGCGGGCGCTGGTGCGCACCGGATTCCTTGCCGGTGACGTGCTGCGCACCATGGCGGGCACGCCGTCGTCGACATTGCCGCGTTCGCGCTGGATCCCGGCGCGGCGTGTCGTGCAGATGGCCCCGACCGTCCGCCGCGACGGGCTTGCCGGTGGATTGCTCGCCTACGACGGGCAGTTGATCGACGACGCCCGCCTGGTCACCGCGGTGGCGCGCACCGCGGCACAGCACGGCGCGCGGATCCTCACCTACGTGGCGGCATCGGAGGCCACCGGCACCTCGGTACGGTTGACCGACCAGCGCACCGGCGAATCGTTCGACGTGTCGGCCGGTGCCGTAATCAACGCCGCCGGAGTGTGGGCCGGCGAGATCGACTCGTCGCTGAAGTTGCGGCCCAGCCGCGGAACGCATCTGGTGTTCGACGCCGAAGTGTTGGGGAATCCGACTGCGGCGCTGACCATTCCGATCCCGGGGGAGCTGAACCGCTTCGTTTTCGCCATGCCCGAGCAGCTGGGCCGGGTGTATCTGGGGCTGACCGACGAAGACGCGCCCGGTCCCATTCCCGATGTGCCAGAGCCGTCTTCGCAGGAGATCACCTTCCTGCTGGACACGGTGAACACCGCCTTGGGCACGACGGTGGGGATGAGCGATGTCATCGGCGCCTATGCGGGTCTGCGGCCGCTGATCGACACCGGCGAGGGTCGCACCGCCGACGTGTCGCGGGACCACGCGGTGGTCGAGTCGCCTTCCGGTGTGCTCAGCGTGATCGGCGGCAAGCTGACCGAATACCGGTACATGGCGGAGGATGTCCTCAACCGCGCCATCCGCTTGCGTGGACTGCGCGCCGCGGATTGCCGGACTCGCAACCTGCCGTTGATCGGGGCGCCCGCCAACCCGGGTCCCGCAGGGTTGATTGAGGGTACGGGGGCGCGGTTACCGGCTTCGCTGGTGGCCCGTTACGGGGCCGAGGCGTCCAGCGTCATCGGCACCGCTCGTTGTGAGCGACCCACCGACCCGGTCGCGGAGGGCATCGACGTCACCCGGGCGGAGTTCGAATACGCGGTGACCCATGAGGGCGCACTCGATGTCGACGACATCCTGGACCGACGCACCCGCATCGGTCTGGTGCCCCGCGACCGGGAACGCGTTGTCGCCGTGGCGGAGGAGTTTCTGAGTTCGGTGCCGTGAGAGCTTGGAGTATCTTTTAACGGAACCGTATCGTATCGGCAGAATGGGGGTCGTGGCGATGGCCGACCACAGCGCTCGAAGCGATCGTCCGCGCGCACGCAGCCCCAGACGCCTGGACCGGTCCCTGGACGGGGCCATCCTCGATGCGGCCCTGGCCGGCGTGGCCGAACTGGGATACGACCGGCTGAGCATGGACGACATCGCGGCGCGCGCCGGGGTCGGGAAGGCCGCGATCTACCGGCGCTGGCCGTCGAAAGCGGTGGTGGTGGCCGAGGCGATCGCCCACTGGCGGCGACGGCTCGGGCCCGTCGAAACGCCGAACACCGGCAGCCTGCGGGGAGACGTAGAGGCGCTGGTCGCCGCGGTACCGGACATCGACGATGCTGCATACGGCACGATCCAGGTGATTGTCGGGGTGGCGACGGCAGCGATGCACAATCCCGTTCTGGCGGCTGCCCTGGACGATTTGGTGCTGTCCAGGCCGCGCCAGGTGGTGCGCGGCATTCTCGACCAGGCGGTGGCTCGCGGGGAAATCCCGGCCGGGCGCGATCTGAGCTTGATCCCCGACGTCGCCCTGGGCCTCAACGTGCTGCGGATGCTGACCGGCCGACCGATCGATCGCGTCTATGTCCGCCGGGTGCTGGAGGACGTGATCTTGCCGCTCGCCGGCGCGTCGGCCGGGTAGCGAGTTGCGTGTGCCCCTCGTGAGTGCCAGCATGGGCTAATACGGAACTGATCAGTTCCGTCTAGAAGGGAGATGGCGATGAACGTCAAACACGTCCCCGTGCTCATCGTCGGCGCCGGCGCGGCCGGCCTGACCACGTCGGCACTGCTCGCCAAACATGGCGTCGACTCACTGCTGGTGGAGAAGCGCCGAGAGGTGTTCATCTACCCGAAAGCGCGCAATCTGAGCTTCCGCAGCCTGGAGATCCTGCGCGGGCTGGGCCTCGCCGAGGAGGTCCACGCGATCGCCGACGGAGTTTCGGACTTGGTGAGCAAGCCGACGCTGAACAGCACCGAACAGAAGCAGGCGCTCGACGTCGACGCCATTTTCTCGCCCTTCGAAAGCCTGAGTCCTGAGCCCGGCGGGCAATATTGCCCACAGAGCGCGTTGGAACCGATCCTGCTCGACCACATACGGCGGTCCGGCAATCAAGCGCGCTACAACACCGAACTGTGCTCGTTCGAGCAGGACGACACCGGTGTGAAAGCCACAGTGCGCGACCGTGATTCGGGATCCTCCGAAACTGTGCACGCCGACTACCTGGTGGCCGCCGACGGCGTGCACAGCCCGATCCGTGAGGCACTGGGCGTGACGACCTCCGGCTACGGAGCACTGCCCATCTATGTGGTCTTCATCTATTTCCGGGCGCCGTGGCGAAAGTTCATCCCTGAGCTCGGCGACGGTGATGCCGTGCAAGTCGACAACGCAGACGTAAACGGGATCTTCTTGCCGGTGCATGACGACTTGGGCATGTTCATCACTACCTACTTTCCTAACGACGGGCAGACCGCCGCTCAGTTCACGCCGCAGCATTGCCGTGAGCTGATCTGCAAGGCAGTGGGTGAACCGATCGATGTGGAAATCATCGACGTGGCGCCATGGCAGCCGTACGAGCGGGTGGCCGACCAATTCCAAAGCGGCCGAGTCTTTCTCGTCGGCGACTCGGCGCACACCATGCCGCCGTTCAAGGGTGGCGGAGCCAACACGGCCATCCAGAGCGCACACAACCTGGCCTGGAAGCTGGCCATGGTGCTGCAAGGTAACGCCGATCCCGCGTTGCTGACTACCTTCCACACCGAACGGCACCCGGTTGGACGTTTCAACGCACGTCAGTCGCTGATCGGACCGTCGCTGGCGTTCCTGGGGCTGAAAGATCGAGGGCCGGGGTTGCCGGCGGACGAGGAAGCGCCGATGTTCGCTCTGCTGATCGGATACCGCTACCGGTCGGCCGCAATTGTCGACGGCCAGCCGGACGCTGACGAGGTAGCGCTGGTGGAGGAGTTGCGCGGGCAACCCGGCACCCGGGTGCCGCATGTGTGGCTGCAGCGTGACGGCGAGCGGGTGTCGACGCTCGACCTGCTCGGTGCCGGGTTCACCGTATTCACCGGGGACGAACGCTGGTGCAGCGCTGCGTCTTCGGCGTCGGCGGCGCTCGGCGTTCCGGTTACCGTGCAGCGCGTACCTGGTGACGAGTGGGCCGCAGTCACCGGACTCGCGCCTGATGGTGCGCTGTTGATCCGCCCGGACGATTTCGTCGGGTGGCGTGCCGAGCGAGTGCCTTCCGACCCGGAAGCCCAACTACACCAAGCGCTTTCGACGATCCTGTGCCGCGGGTGAGCTGGGCCCACGCGCGCCAGCTGGGGAACGCAAAATCCCCCGACACGCCGTGCGTTCGGGGGATTTTGCGTCTGCTCGCGCTATTAAAGCGGGATGTTCTTGTGGCGGCCGCGGCGCGCCGGCGCTTGGGCCAGCGCTTCGGTGAGCTTGCTGCGGGTGTGTGCCGGGTCGATCTTCTCGTCGACGACACCGATGTCGATGGCGCTGTCCACGCCGCCGGCGATCCGCTCGTGCTCGGCGGCCAGCTGGTCGTGCAACGCTTCGCGCTCGTCGTCCGGTGCCGCGGCCAGCTTCTTCTTGTGCAGGATACCGACCGCCGCCTTGGCCCCCATCACCGCAACCTCGGCGTCCGGCCAGGCGAACACCTTGGTGGCGTTCAACGAGCGGGAGTTCATCGCAATGTAGGCCCCGCCGTAGGTCTTTCGGGTGACCAGTGTGACCCGCGGAACGGTGCACTCGCCGAACGCGTGCAGCAGTTTGGCGCCGCGGCGCACCACGCCACCCCACTCCTGGTCCACACCGGGCAGGTAGCCGGGGACGTCGACGATCACGACCAGCGGAATGCCGAACGCGTCGCAGAGCCGCACGAAACGCGCTGCCTTCTCGGCACTTTCGGAGTTCAGGCAGCCGCCCAGGCGCAGCGGGTTGTTCGCCAGCACACCGACCGTGCGGCCGGACAGCCGGCCCAGCCCGACCACCATCGACGGCGCCCAGTTGGCCTGGAATTCGTCGAAAGGCGTTTCCTCGTCCAAGATCGCGGTCACGATGGGACGCACGTCGTAGGCACGCCGAGCCGACTCGGGTAGCAGGGCGTGAATGTCGGTGTCCCCGGCCTCGGCCTTGCTGCGGTCGAAATGCCCTTGCTGGCAGAACAACCCGACCAGGCGGCGGCTGCGCTCATAGGCGTCGAGCTCGTCGTCGGCGACGATGTGGCACACCCCGGACTTCTTGTGGTGGGTCTCCGGGCCACCCAGCGAGGCCATGTCGACGTCCTCGCCGGTGACGCTGCGCACGACATCCGGCCCGGTGACGAACACCCGGCTTTCCGGCGCCATCACGACGACGTCGGTCAGCGCCGGCCCGTAGGCCGCGCCGCCGGCGGCGAAGCCGACGACCACCGAGATCTGCGGAACGTAGCCCGACGCGCGGATCATGGCCTCGAAAACCTGTCCCACCGCGTGCAGCGCCCGCACGCCCTCGGCGAGCCGAGCCCCACCCGAGTGCCAGATCCCGACGATGGGGCTCTGCTCTTCGATGGCGGTGTCGTAGGCGTTGACGATGTGCGCGCAGCCCTCGACACCCATGGCCCCGCCCATCACGGTCCCGTCGGTGCAGAACGCGATGGTCCGAACACCGTTCACGGTGCCGGCCGCGGAAAGCACGCCGGAGCGGTCACGCTCGTGCAGCAGCTCCACGCTGTCGTCGTCGAAAAAATTGCTCAGACGCAACAGCGGATCTCGAGGGTCGAGCGACTCGCCAACCGCCTCGGGGGCCATGATTGTCATCGCAGGTCTCCTAGTTCGCCAGTGATGCTCTGGTGTAGTCGATGATCCTTGGCATTTTCTAAAAGCGCCGTCTAAAGGGCGTCCTCTAGTAGCGTCCGAAGGCGATCGCCACGTTGTGTCCGCCGAAGCCGAACGAGTTGTTGACCGCGTACCGGTAGTCGCCCGGCCGCGGCTTACCCGCCACCACATCCAGGTCGATCTCGGGGTCGAGATTTTCCAGATTCAGTGTCGGCGGGACCACCTGGTCGCGCAACGCGAGGACGGTCAGGATCGACTCGACCGCACCGACCGCACCCACCGAGTGGCCGAGAGCAGACTTGGGCGCGTACACCGCCGGCCGGTTGCTGCCCAGGGCGTTGTTGATGGCCTTGCCCTCGGCCAGGTCACCGACCTGGGTGCCGGTGGCATGCGCGTTGACGTGGTCGATGTCGCTGGGGGTCAGCCCGGCGAGCTCGACGGCCCGCGCGATCGCGTGCCCGGCCCGCTCGCCGTTGGGGTCCGGAGCCACCATGTGGAAGCCGTCGGAGGTGATGCTGGCGCCCATGATCCGGCCCAGGATGTTGGCCCCACGGGCTTTGGCGTGCTCCTCGGTTTCGATCACCATCAGCGCACCGGCCTCGCCGAACACGAAGCCGGTGCGGTCCTTGTCGAACGGGCGACAGGCGCCGGCGGGGTCTTCGTTGTTGGTCGACAGCACGATGCGCATGGCCGCGAACGCCGCGATCGGCACCGCTTCGATCTTGGTCTCCACGCCACCGCAGATCGCCATGTCGGCCTCGCCGAGCACGATGTGCCGCCAGGCCTGGGCGATGCCTTCGGCGCCCGACGCGCACGCCGACACCGGGGCGCTGACCCCGGCCTTGGCATGCCGCTCCAGCCCGACGGCCGCGGCCGCGCCGTTGGGCATGTATTTCTGCACGCCCAACGGGTTGAAGGCCTTGGTGCCGCGCTCGCGCAGTTCGTCGTAACCCCAGATGAGTTCCTCGGTGGAGCCCATTCCGGTGCCGATGCACACCATCAGACGAGTGGTGTCGACCTCCGGCGACCCGGCGTTCTCCCACACCCGCCGGCCCAGCACGGTGGACATCCGCTGCAGGTAGGACAGCCGGCGCAGCTCGATACGCGTCAGGTTGCTGTCGAACTCCTCCAAAAGGTGTCCGCCGATTCGGACCGGGAGGTCGAACTCCTCGACGAACGGGTCCTCCAGCGTGCGGATGCCGCTTTGCCCGTCGAGCAACAGCTTCCAGGTGTTCTCCGCGTCGGTGGCAAGCGCCGTCGTCATGGCGATGCCGGTGACGACCACGTCGGGGAAGCCGTTTCCCGTAGTCAACTTGGCCATTGGTCTAGCGAATGTTCCTTCCGTGCTGTCCGCTTACGCGGGCCGGTTGGGGCCCGCGCGGTCGGACGAGGTGCCTAGTAACGCCCAAATGCGAGCGCCACGTTGTGGCCGCCGAACCCGAAGGAGTTGTTGATCGCATAGCGGTAGTCGCCGTAGCGCGGTTCGCCCGCAACAACATCCAGATCGATCTCGGGGTCGGGGGTTTCGTAGTTCAGAGTCGGTGGAATGACGCCGTCCCGAAGGGTCAACACCGTCAGTACGGATTCGAGCGCGCCGACCGCTCCGATGGAGTGGCCCAGCGCCGACTTCGGCGCGTACACCGCGGCATGTTCGCAACCGGCGACCCGGATCGCGTTGGCCTCGGCGGTATCGCCGATCGGCGTGGCCGTTCCGTGCGCGTTGACGTGGTCGATGTCCTTGGGGGACAGGCCCGCCAACTCCATCGAGCGCGTCATGGCTCGGCCGGCCCGGACACCGTCGGCCGCGGGCGCCACCATGTGGAAGGCGTCCGAGGTGATACCGGCACCCATCAGCCGGGCCAACGGCGTGGCGCCGCGGGCCTTGGCGTGCTCTTCGGTCTCGATCAGCATGAGCGCACCGGCCTCACCGAACACGAAGCCGTCGCGGTCCTTGTCGAACGGCCGCGAAGCCCGCTCCGGCTCGTCGTTGCGGGTCGACATGGCCCGCATCATCGAGAACGCCGCGATGGGCAGCGCCTCGATGGGGCCTTCGACGCCGCCGCACACGGCGACGTCCGCATCACCCATGACGATCTGACGCCATGCGTGGGCGATTGCCTCCGAGCCCGACGAACAGGCCGACACCGGGGTGATCACCCCGGCCCGTGCCCCCAGCTGCAGCCCGACGGTCGCCGCGGCGCCGTTGGGCATGATCATTTGAACGGCCAGCGGGGACACCTTGCGGGGCCCGCCCTCGTTCATCAGGTCGTAGCTCTCCACGATCCGCTCGGCGCCACCCAGACCGGTGCCCACCACGACGGTGAACCGGTCAGGGTCGACCTCCGGGCTGCCGGCTGACTCCCACAACTGGCCGCTGAGCAGCTTGCTCATCCGCTGGACGTAAGACATGCGTCGCAGGTCCAGCCGGCCCATGTGGTTGTCGACGGGCTCCTTCAGGTGCCCACCGATCTTGACGGGCAGGTCCCATTTGGTGACGAACTCGTCCTCGAGTACGTGGATGCCGCTCTCGCCGGCCAACAAACCCTTCCACGTGCTTTCGATGTCCGGCGAGATCGACGTCGTCGCTGTGACGGCGGTCACCACAACGCTGGGGTAACCGCCATTAGCAGTGGAAGGCTTGGTCACTTGCTTTCCGCTTCCAGCCTCGCCTTGACGTTGGCAACAGCCTCGGGGTTCTCGGTCTCGAGCTTGGCCCGCAGCGCCTCGGCGGCCTCGGGGTTCTCTTCCTCGAGCTTCTGGATGTAGGCGACGACGTCACCGACGGTACGCAGACCGGCGAGGTCCTCGTCGGGGATCTTCACGCCGTACTTGTCCTCGGTCTGCACCGCGATCTCGACCATCGACAGCGAGTCGATGTCCAGGTCGTCGACGAACGACTTCTCCGGGGTGATCTCGGAAGGCTCGATACCGGTCACCTCTTCGATGATCTCGGCGATACCGGCGATGATTTCTTCCTGGGTTACGGCCACGTTCTTGCTTCCCTTCGTAATGTGTTGTGTGCAAATGGAATTGACGTGCGTTTACTGAACGTGCCGGCACTAGAGGTTGGCCAGCTCGTCCAGGTCTGCGGGCGATTTGACGGCACGGGCCGGCACTCCCCGAAGTTCTCGTTTGGCGATACCGCTCAGGGTGCCCGCGGGCGGGAACTCGACGATCGCGGTGACTTGGTAGTCGGGGTGCTCGCGCAGCGTTGCGGTGCACAGGTCCCAGCGCACCGGCTTGGTGAGCTGGGCGACAAGGGTGTCCATCGCCGCCGCGGCCGAGGCTACCGGCTGCCCGTCATGGTTGGACAACAGCGTGGTGGTGGGCTCGGCGGTCGCGATGCCGGCCGCCGCGGCGGCGAAGCCGTCGAGAGCCGGCGCCATGAACCGGGTGTGGAACGCACCGGCTACGCCCAGCGGGCGGACCCGGGCCTTGGCCGGCGGGTCTTCGGCGAGCTTGTCCAGCGCGGTCAGCGCACCAGCGGCGACGATCTGGCCGGCGGCGTTGCGGTTCGCAGGCACCAGGTCGAGCTGCTCTAGCCGGCCCAGTACGTCGGCCTCGTCGCCGCCGAGCACGGCGGACATGCCGGTCGGCTCGATGGCGCAGGCCTTGGCCATCTCGGCGCCGCGGGTGGCGGCCAGGGCGACGGCGTCATCGGCGGCCAGCACCCCGGCAATCGCATAGGCGGCGATCTCCCCGACGGAGTGGCCGGCGACCACAAGTTCCCTGCCGTCGAGCAGGCCGCGCCGGGTGACCTCCTGGTACGCCAGCAAGGTGGTCGCAACGATCAAGGGTTGGGCGACCGCGGTGTCGGTGATCTCCTCCATCGACGCGGTGGTACCCAGCCGCGTCAGGTCCAGGCCACTGGCCTGCGACCATGATGCGATCTGGTCTGCTGCGCCGGGTAGTTCCAGCCAAGGCGACAGCATCCCCTCGGTCTGGGAACCCTGTCCGGGTGCAAGCAACGCAATCACGTGTCTAAGAGAACACTGTGGAAACGGTTTTAGCGGGTGTAACAGATTATGAACCTTATCTTAGGTTTTTGTATACACCCTACAAAACCGCTCGGTAAGCTACCCGTTTGATATCGTCCCGCGATCTGTCATCTGGGTCACTATCGATCCGACGCGCCGATCACAGTGCCCCTGACCGGCGCGGGAACCGGGATCAGTGCGTTGTTGGCGGCACTGGACTGATGCACGGGATAGTTCAGTTGGCCGACCGTGGCCGCTACCCGCAGGACATATGCGTCGCGGGGGTCGGTGGGATCGCGGCCGGTGAAGTCGGCGATCCGCTTCAATCGATAGCGCACGGTGTTTGGATGAACGAACAACTTGCGCGCGCAGGCCTCAATCGCGCCCCCACAATCTAAATAAGCGTTAAGGGTTTCGGTGAGCGTCGGTCCGGCGTCGGCCAGCGGGCGCATCACGTCGGTATGCAGGGCCACGAGCGCCGACGCATCGCCCATCAGGGCTCGTTCCGGCAGCAGTTCCCTGGCCAGCACCGGCCGTGGCGCACCGCTCCAGCCGGCTACCGCGTTCATCCCCGAGATCGCCTCGCTTGCGCTGTGGTAGGCCGCGGTCAACATGGGTGCCGTCGGCCCGATGACCACGGGGCCGTCCGAGAACGCCTCCAGCAGGTCGCCCAGGAACTTCTCGGTCGGCGACAGCTGGCCCGAAACGATGGCCACCAGCCAGGTGCCGTGCACGTCGGTGAGCGCGGCCCGACCGTGCCGAGCGGCGATATCGCGGACGTCCTGGCTGGCGCGCTCGCTGTCCAACTCGTTGGGGCCGCCGCGGCTGGGCGCTGGCGTTCCCACCACCACCGTCGCCGGCGAGGTGGTGTCCCAGTTCAGGGTGGCGGCGCGGGACAGCAGCTCGGGGCCGGTGTCGCCGCGCACCACCGCGTCGACGACGCTGGCCTCCATCCGGCTGTCCCAGGTGCCGCGCGCCTCGGCCGCGTCGGCGTACGCCGTGGCGGCGGTGAACGCCAGGTCGCGGCTGTACTTCAGGATGCCCACCGTGAGGGCCGTCAGCTGCTCTTCGGAGCGCGCCAGCAGCGGCACCACCTCCTCGAAGAACTCCATCGTGACGCGCACCATCTCCACGCTGTGGCGCAATGCGATCCGTCGGGTCAGGTCCTGGGGAACCAGCTCGAAGGCCTGGGCGGTGTAGCTGACGTTGCTGTGCGGGTCTTGCATCCACTCGACGAAGTTGACGACGGCCGTCTGCACCACCAGCGCGACGCTGGCGCGTTGGGACGCTTCCAGCTCGGCGAAGAACGGCAGGCGCTCTTGCATCGCCGAGACCGCCTCGGTGGCCAGCCGGCCCGAATACTGCTTCAACCGCCGCAGCAGCGAGTCCGGCACGGTGTCCAGGAGCTCGAGCGGCGATTTCGGCCGGACGAACTGGTTGTCGTTCATCCCTAAAAGCTACGCGAGATTTCTGGATGTTTCCGCCAACCTATCCGGCGCTAGCGCTAAGCGCCCGGCCCGGGATCGGACGTCTGCGCCGGCGCGGCCAGCACGTCGTCGATCCGGTACTGCCGCGCGGCGGCCACCGGCACCGACGGGTCAATCTCCCCGTCGCGCGCCAGCGCCTCCAGCACCGCGACCACCTGCGACTCGGCGTCGGTGTTGAAGTAGCGGCGCGCGGCGGGCCGGGTGTCGGAAAAGCCGAAGCCGTCGGTGCCCAGCGTGACGTAGGTGGCGGGCACCCACGGCCGGATCTGCTCGGGAACCGCCCGCATCCAGTCCGAGACGGCGACGACGGGCCCGCTGGCCTCGGCCAGCGCTTGCGTGACGTACGGCACGCCGGCCTGCTGCTCGGGGTGGCGCAGTTTGGCCCGCTCGATGGCGACGCCGTCGCGATTCAGCTCGCCCCAACTGGTCACCGACCACACATCTGCGGCGACATCCCACTCGGCGGCCAACATCTCCGCTGCCTTCAATGCCGCCGGCATCGAGACCCCGGAGGCCAGGAGTTGCGCCGTGTTGGCGCGCTTCTCCTTGGCTGCCTGGTAGCGGTAGATGCCGCGCAGCACGCCGTCGGGGTCGAAGTTCTCCGGCTCGGGCGGCTGCACGTAGGGCTCGTTGTACACGGTGATGTAGAAGTACACGTTCTCCGGGTTCTCGCCGTACATGCGGGCGAGCCCGCTTTCGATGATGTAGGCGATCTCGTAGGCAAACGCCGGGTCGTAGGACACCACCGCCGGATTGGTCGCTGCGAGCAGCAGCGAATGGCCGTCGGCGTGTTGCAGCCCCTCGCCGGTCAGGGTGGTGCGCCCGGCGGTCGCCCCGAGCACGAAGCCGCGCGCCATCTGATCGGACGCCGCCCAGAACCCGTCGCCGGTGCGCTGGAACCCGAACATCGAATAGAAGATGTAGATCGGGATCATGGGCTCGTTGTGCGTGGCATACGACGTGCCGACCGCGGTGAAGCAGGCCACCGACCCCGCTTCGTTGATGCCCTCGTGCAGGATCTGACCGACTTCGCTCTCCTTGTAAGCCAGCATCAGTTCGGCGTCGACGGCGGTGTACAGCTGGCCGTTGCGGTTGTAGATCTTGAGGTTCGGGAACCACGAGTCCATGCCGAAGGTGCGCGCCTCGTCGGGAATGATCGGGACGATCCGTGAACCAATTTCCTTGTCGCGCAACACTTCTTTGAATGTGCGCACCGTCGCCATGGTGGTGGCGACTTCCTGTTGTCCCGACCCCTTCTTGAGCGCCTTGTAGGTGTCGCGGCCGGGCAGCGCAAGCGCCTTGCTCTTGGTGCGCCGCTCGGGGATGAAGCCGCCGAGGGTGCGGCGCCGGTCGAGCAGATAACGGATCTCCGGAGCGTCCGGGCCGGGGTGGTAGTACGGCGGCAGGTAGGGGTCTTCGTCGATCTGGGCGTCGCTGATCGGGATGCGCATGGCGTCGCGGAAATACTTGAGGTCAGCCAGCGCAAGCTTTTTCATCTGGTGCGTGGCGTTGCGGCCCTGGAAGTGCGCGCCCAGCGAGTAGCCCTTGATGGTCTTGGCCAGGATCACCGTCGGCTGCCCCTTGTGGTCGATGGCGGCCCGGTAGGCGGCGTAGACCTTGCGGTAGTCGTGCCCGCCGCGCTTGAGATTCCAGATCTCGTCGTCGGTCATGTCCGCCACCAGCGCCTTGGTGCGCGGATCGCGACCGAAGAAGTGGTCGCGCACGTAGGCCCCGTCGTTGGCCTTGTACGTCTGGTAGTCACCGTCGGGGGTGACGTTCATCAGGTTGACCAGCGCGCCGTCCTTGTCGGCGTGCAGCAGCGCGTCCCATTCGCGTCCCCACACCACCTTGATGACGTTCCACCCGGCGCCGCGGAAGAAGGACTCCAGCTCCTGGATGATCTTGCCGTTGCCGCGTACCGGCCCGTCGAGGCGCTGCAGGTTGCAGTTGATGACGAAGGTCAGGTTGTCCAGGCCGTCCAGCGCGCCGAGGTGCAGCAGGCCGCGGCTCTCCGGCTCGTCCATCTCGCCGTCGCCCAGGAAGCACCACACGTGTTGGTCGGAGGTGTCCTTGATGCCGCGATCGTGCAGGTAGTGATTGAACCGGGCCTGGTAGATCGCGTTCATCGGACCCAAACCCATTGAGACCGTTGGGAATTCCCAGAAGTCCGGCATCAACCTCGGGTGCGGATAGGACGGCAGGCCGCCGCCGGGATGGCTGTGTTCCTGACGGAATCCGTCGAGCTGATCCGCGCTGAGGCGACCTTCCAGGAAGGCGCGGGCGTAGATCCCCGGCGAGGCGTGGCCCTGGATGAAGATCTGGTCCCCGCCGCCCGGATGCGATTTGCCGCGGAAGAAGTGGTTGAAGCCCACCTCGTAGAGGGCGGCCGACGACGCATACGTCGAGATGTGACCGCCGACGCCCACCCCGGGCCGCTGCGCCCGGTGCACCATGATCGCGGCGTTCCACCTGATCCAGGTCCGATAGCGACGTTCGACGTCCTCGTCGCCGGGAAACCACGGCTCGAGCTCGGTGGGGATGGTGTTGACGTAGTCGGTCGACGTCAGCGCGGGGATGGCCACCCGCTGCTCGCCGGCCCGTTCCAGCAGCCGCAACATCAGGTAGCGCGCCCGCGCGGGCCCGGAACGCTCGAGCAGTTGGTCGAAGGACTCCAGCCACTCCGACGTCTCCTCGGGGTCGATGTCGGGCAAGTAGGACGCGACACCTTCGCGAATCACCCGAACCCGGTCGGGTTCGCTTGCGCTGCTTGGGGTTTTGGCCAGATCGGGACGCGCGAACTCGGTGGTCAACTTCCGCTCCTGTACTTGGCGGGGTATCTGCTTGGCGATCTTCCCCCTATCGTGCCGCACCGGTGTGCCGGGACGGTAGCTACCGGCCGGTCACGTGTGCGACGCGACATGCCCGCAAATTCGGTACTCCACGGCGGCGGCAATCGAGACCCGGTAACGTCTGAAGCCGTGCTCATCGGATGGCGTGCCTACCCTCGCAGGCGCGTGGGGGAGTTCCCCAGGCGAGGTGCTCTCGCGGTCGGTTGTGTCGCGGTCGCTGTGATCGGGATCGTGGGCTGTACCAAGGTCACCAACGGCGCCGGTAAGGCCAACAGCAGCCTGGCCCCGGCCTACCGCTCGTCGGTGTCGTTGTCGGTGTCGGCCTCGGCGGCGTCATCGAGTATGCGGGAGACCCAACGGCAACAGTCGCTGACGACTCGCGCGATCCGCAGCGCCTGCGACGGGCTGTCCACCACCAGCAAGGACGCCATCGACAAGGTGAACGCCTTCGTGGCGGCGTTCAATGCGGGGCGCAACACCGGCCCGACCGAGGGGCCGGCCATAGATGCCAGCAACAACAGCGGTAGCACTGTGGAAAGCAGCATCGGACCGCCGTTGTCACAGGAGATGCAGGACGCATTCCGCGAATACGTCGACGCCGTGCGCGGAGTTGCCAACGCCATCGCCACCCATGTCGGGACGGCGGAGTTCAACCGACGGGTCGACCGGCTCAACGCGGCGAAGACCAAGGCCCTGAAACTGTGCGTGGCCTCCTGAGGCGGGCATGTTCGACGTCCGCTGCATGTGCGACGATTAAGCCCATCGCACGCTACGTGCATGGCTGAAGGAGGTCCCACGGTGGTCGCGGCGGATCACGCCCCGAGCTACGCTCGCAAGCTGGGCATCCAACGAGACCAAGTGGTCCAGGAGTGGGGCTGGGACGAAGACACCGATGACGACATCCGCGCGGCGGTCGAGGAAGCCTGCGGCGGTGAGTTGCTCGACGAAGATACCGACGAGGTAATCGACGTTGTGTTGCTGTGGTGGCGAGATGGTGACGGCGACCTGGTGGATACCCTGATGGACGCGATCTCTGCACTGGCGGAAGACGGTGTGATCTGGGTGCTGACGCCCAAGACCGGCCGGCCCGGGCACGTCCTGCCCGCCGAAATCGCCGAAGCCGCCCCCACCGCGGGCCTGATGCCGACGTCGTCGGTCAACCTCGGTAACTGGAGCGCCAGCCGGTTGGTACAGCCCAGATCGCGGACCGGTAAGCGCTGATGCTGGCTGTTGGGACCACAGCCCCCGAATTCACCCTGCGCGACCAGAACCACCAACCCATCAGCCTCGGCGACTACCGCGGCTCCCACAACGTCCTGCTGGTGTTCTTCCCGCTCGCCTTCACCGGGATCTGCCAGGGCGAACTCGACCAGTTGCGCGATCACCTGCCCGAGTTCGAGAACGACGAGAGCGCGGTGCTGGCCATCTCGGTGGGGCCGCCGCCGACCCACAAGATCTGGGCGGTCCAGAGTGGCTTCACCTTCCCGGTTTTGTCGGACTTCTGGCCGCACGGCCAGGTCAGCCAGGCCTACGGGGTGTTCAACGAGCAGGCCGGTTACTCCAACCGCGGGACTTTCGTCGTCGATCGGTCCGGGATCATTCAGTTCGCCGAGATGAAGCAGCCCGGAGAGGCCCGCGACCAGCGGCTGTGGACTCAGGCTTTGGCGGCGTTGCGGGCGTGAGCGTTTTGGGCGGTTGGCCTTCGGGCGTGTAGCCTGCCCGGCGGGTATGGGGCGCGTAGCTCAGTGGTAGAGCTCTGGTTTTACACACCAGCGGTCGGCGGTTCGATCCCGTCCGCGCCCACTCACACTTCAGGCAGGTGAGTGCCCCCGGCCCAACACCGCTCGCGGCGGTTAGGCCGCGATCCGGAGTCGGACTGGCTGTGTTGGAATCATTTTCATGAGCCATGAACCCTTGAACATGCCCCTCGAAGAGGCGATGCGGACACAGCGCGCCATCCGTCGTCTCAAGAGTGACCCAGTCGACGACTCACTGGTACTGCACATCCTCGAATTGGCCATGAAGGCGCCCACCGGTTCGAACGCGCAGAACTGGGAGTTCATCGTCGTGAAGGACCGCGATGTCGTCGCGAAGCTTGGCCGCTTGAATCGCTTCGCGTTGAACAACTTCGGGCCGATTTACAAGCGCGCGCTGGGAAAGCGTATGGACGACAAGATGCTTCGGATCGAGAAGGCTGTGCGATGGCAGGCGGATCACTTCGACGACGTGCCCGTCGTCGTGGTGGCATGCCTCAAAGGTGTCATTCCGCCGTATCCGACGGTCGCTGCAAGCAGTGCTTGGGGGTCCATTTACCCCGCGGTGCAAAACCTGTTGTTGGCTGCACGCGCGGCCGGGTTGGGCGCGGCCTTGATCACCATGCCGTTGTGGAACACGTTTGCGGCGAAGCGAGCCCTGGGCCTGCCGTGGAATGTCACTCCGTGCGCGGTAATCCCGCTCGGCTGGCCGAGGGGCAAATACGGTCCCACGACGCGCAAACCGGTGGGGGAATTCGTTTCCCTTGATCGGTACGGCAACCGAGCGTTTCTGTAGGCATCCGTATCGAATTCGACTGACGAAGGCGCGCACTGCACGACCCGACCCGCTCGCCGTCGTCGCGAGTGTGTGCGGCTGGGCGCACGCTCGGCCGCCAACGTGCGGCTGGACGCACAATCGGCGGGCGGTGTCTGGGTCGCTCCAGCTCGTTTCGGCTCATGCTAGCCAGCATCCGGTGACCTAGTGCTCCGTATCATCGGCAAAATCGCCGGTAGTTGCGGTTGGCGCATGCGTAGGTGCGTCGTCCGTCATACCGGTTCGGCGCCGGTGTTTGCCCAGTTAAAAAGGGTGTGGCAAGGTCGGTGACGTGAATCGACCGGCGGCACTCCGGCAGTGGGGTTTGGCAGCCGCCGCCGTCGTTCTGCTCGCCGGCTGTGGCGGCGGCGGAAATTCCACGGGGCCCAGCACCACATCTACGACGTCGCCAGCGCGCCCGCCGGTCGCGGTGGACGCCCTCGACGGGCTGTTACTCAGCCCGGCCGAGATCGGTACCGCGATGGCAGCCGACGGCGAGGTACCGGTCAAGACGACGCTGACCCAGATGTCGGACACCAGCGCCGGAAAGCCCGACAAGAACTGCCGATTCACCCAGCCGGCGGAGTCCAGCATTTACGCCAACAGCGGGTGGAAGGCCGTGCGCTCGCAGGAGTTGCAGGAGCCGGTGCCCAACTTCGCTCATCACGTCATCCAGGCGGTCGTGTATTTTCCGGACGCCAAGACCGCGGCGAATTTCTTCAAGGCGTCTGCGCAATTCTGGCCGCTGTGCGCCAACCACGAATACCACGTGTTGTCGCCGGGTGGGCCGGACAAGATCTTCACCATGGGGCCGATCGACAACACCGGTAGCGTGCTGAGCACGACCGACACGCTGCAGGACGGTAACGGCTGGGCCTGCCAGCGGGCACTGACCGCAAGCAACAACGTCGTCGTTGACATCGCCGCATGCGCCACCAACCCGGCGGCTGGCGCCGCGGTCAACATCGCCCGCCAGATCGCGGACAAGGTGGCCAAGTTATAACCCGCGAACGTCCGCATATGTACACCGAAAAGCCGCTTTGGCCGGCATTTTAGGGACGCTCGGCGGGGTAAGCGGCACTATGAACGGGTGAAACCGTTTCGCATTGACGTTCCCGACGATGTTCTTGACGATTTGCGCTCCCGCTTGGCGCGGACCCGATGGCCGGAGGCCGAATGTGTCGACGACTGGAGCCAGGGCATTCCGCTGGGCTATACGCGCGAGTTGGCCGGGTATTGGGCCGACGGTTATGACTGGCGTTCGCGTGAAGCCGCGCTGAACCGGTTCGACCAGTTCGTCACCGAAATCGACGGGCTCGATATTCATTTCATTCATCAGCGCTCCCCGCATGATGATGCTTTCCCGCTAGTGATCACGCATGGCTGGCCGGGCTCAATTGTGGAGTTCCACAAGGTGATTGAGCCGCTGACGGATCCGGCTGCTTACGGCGGCCGCGCCGAGGACGCCTTTCATGTGGTGTGCCCGTCGCTGCCGGGATATGGGTTCTCGGGCAAGCCAACTCGGACGGGTTGGGGAGTCGAGCGGATCGCGCAGGCCTGGGAGACGCTGATGCTGCGGCTCGGCTATGAGCGCTACGGCGCCCAGGGTGGTGACTGGGGCGCCGCGGTCACTACTCAGATGGGCCGCAATCGCGGTCACTGCGCAGCCATTCATCTGAACATGCCGATCGGCAGGCCGACCGCCGAAGCGATGGCCGACCCGACCGAGGAGGAGCAGTACGCCCTGGCCGAATTGGCCAAGCACCGGCAGTGGGGCACCGGGTATTCCAAGCAGCAGTCCACCCGGCCGCAGACGTTGGGCTATGGTTTGGTCGATTCGCCAGTGGGACAACTGGCTTGGATTGTCGAGAAGTTCCACGCATGGATGGACTGCGACGGCAACCCGGAGAACGTGCTCACCCGCGACGAGCTGCTCGACAACGTGATGCTGTATTGGGTGACCGGCACGGCCGCTTCCTCGGCTCGCTTGTACTGGGAAAGCTTCAAGGTGTGGGGTCAGATGGACCGCGTCGAATTACCCACCGGCGTAGCGGCTTTCCCCGGCGAGCTACTCAAGGCGCCGCGGCGATGGTGCGAGCCCGTCTACAACATCACGCACTGGACGAGCATGCCGCGCGGCGGGCATTTCGCGGCGTTCGAACAACCCGAGCTGTTTGTCGACGACTTGCGCGCGTTCTTCGCGACGGTGCGGTGAGCAGACGCAAAGTCCCCCGATTTCGACGGAAATTGGGGGAGTTTGCGTCTGTTCGGCATTAGCCGGGAGGGGCGAAGAACTCCAGGGCAATGCCGTCGGGGTCGCGGAAGCTCAACCCCGAGCCGTAGGACGCGTCCACAATGCCGCCGTGTTCGATGCCCAGCTCGTCGAGTCGGGTGACCCACTGCTGCAGCTCGGCCCGGTTGGCGCAGCCGAAACCGACATGGTCCAGGCCTACCCGGAACTCGCTGAACTTCTCGTCGGCCGCCGGGCGGTCGTGCTGATGGATACCGAATAACGTGCGGCCGTCCAGCAACCACACCAGATGCCGGAAGCCGGCGTCGGTGTGTTCGTCAACCACCGGTTCGCCAAGCAGCTTGCGGTACCAGGGGCCGCTGATCTCGATGTCGCGAACGGTGACAGCGACGTGGTTGAGCGCCGGGAAGGTCATGGGTGGACACGATAGTCCGCTTAGCCGGCCACGCCGAGCGCGAATTTCACGATGCGACACGCCGGCGACGCGTCGTAGATTGCACAGTTGGCGTCACCGACCAAGCCGGCGCTAGACGATCCGTCGGCCACGACGCGCGCGTGAGCGCATGTCCCAGAGGTAGAGCTGGTAGCCGAAAATCCAGGCGCGGTGCGGAATCAGCCGGTCGGCCAGCCGCAGCGCGGACAGCAGCCACTCGAAGCGGCGCTGCTGAGACTCCGACCACTCCAGCTGCATCAGCGCCCGGAACTCGGGAGCCAAGAACCCGGTCGTCGCGAACAGATTCAGCGGTCCGCCCAGCTTTCGCAGCGGCCAGGGCAGGAACGCCATCGAGGCGACTCCGTGCAAGTGGTCCCGGACCGGCGGGTCGATCTGCAGCTCGTCGAGCGAGCGCTTCCAATACTCGTCGAATGCGACCCGGTCCGGGGGCCACATGCGTTCCGGTACTTGCAGGGTGGTGCCCAGCCGCTTGGCGTCGCGATAGACGGCGTCGGCGCTGGCGTCGTCAAGCGGGCCGTGCAGGAACTCGTGCTGGTCGACGAAGTAGCGGTACAGGCACGCGGCCACCCACAGCTGCAGCTTCGGGTCAAACGCGTTGTAGGACACCGGGCTTGACGGCTTGGACCGGACCTGGCGATGGGCGACGTCCACCGCCCCGCGGATCAGCGCCCGGTCGGACTCGGTCCCGATGGTCGCCACCGCCAGATAGGTGCCGGTGGTACGGGCCCGCTTGAACGGGTGCTTGTAGACATTGCCGCTGTCGACCGGGCTCTCCAGTACGCCGTACCCGACGCCGGGCAACGACAGCTGCATGATCACGTTGGCGGCCGGCAACAGCGTCGCCGCCGGGTTCAACAGGTCGGCGACCCGGGTCGCGGGCCGCTTCATTGCGGGCTCCCGCCAGTTGACGTCATGGGTCGAGCGTAGTTGATGTATGAGACGCTGCCGGGATGCTCGCCTCGATGCGACAGCCCGTCGTCGGCGTTGTGGCCGGCTACCTGGCCGACCTTGCCCTGGGTGACCCTGCCACCGGACATCCGGTGGCGGTGTTCGGTCTCGCGGCGACTCAAGTGGAGCGGATCAGCTACCGCGACAGCAAAGCAGCCGGGGTCGCGCACGTCGGCGTGCTGGTGGGTGCGGTGGGACTGCTGGGTGTGGCGCTGCAGCGCCGTTCGACCGTCGCGGCCCCTGCGCTGGCCACCTGGGTAGCGCTGGGCGGAAAGTCATTGCTGCGCACCGGCACGGTGATGGGGGAACTGCTGGAGGATGGTGACCTCGAGGCTGCCCGACGGCTGCTGCCGTCGCTGTGCGGGCGCGACCCTGCCCGGCTGGACGGGCCCGGCCTGACCCGCGCGGCGCTGGAGTCCGTCGCCGAGAACACGTCCGACGCTCAGGTGGCGCCGCTGCTGTGGGCGGCGCTGGGCGGCGCGCCGGGCGCGCTCTGTTATCGCGCCATCAATACGCTCGACTCGATGATTGGTCACCGTTCACCGCGGTATGCGCGATTCGGTTGGGCTGCAGCAAGGTTGGACGACGCAGCCAACTATGTCGGCGCCCGGGTCACTGCGGCGCTGGTGGTGATCTGCGCGCCGGTCGTCGGGGGATCCCCGTCCGGGGCGGTGCGCGCCTGGCGGCGTGACGCGGCCCGTCATCCCAGCCCGAACGCCGGCGTCGTCGAGGCGGCCTTCGCTGGGGCACTCGGGTTGCGGCTTGGCGGGCCTACTCATTACCACCATGAGCTGCAAATCCGGCCGAGGCTGGGTGACGGGCGGGCGCCCACGGTGGTCGACCTACGCCGCGCGCTGCGGCTGTCGCAGGTGGTACAGGCGGCCGCGGCGGTGTTGGCCGCTGCGTTGGCTTACCGTCGGGGGGCCGGCCGTCGCGCGTTGAGTGTGCATCGTCGGCGTTGAAAGTGCATGTACGGCGGAAAAATCGCGGATTTCGCACCGTAGCTACACACTGAAAGCCGCAGTTACACACGGGAAGTCGTCAAAGGCCAGCCGGATACTCACCGTCGGCGGCCGTAGCGATCGGCGAGTTTCTGCTCGACGGTCATCGGAGCGTCGGGCTTCGGCGCCTGCTGCTTTTCTTGTCGGCGGACCCGCAGCTCGGAGTAGGCGAAATAGCCGAGCCCGATCGGCGCCAGGATGCCGAACGAGATCCACTGGATGCCGTAGGACAGGAACGGGCCCGCGTCCAGGTGCGGCACCCCGATCACGCCGAGGCCGCCGGGTTGATTGTCGACCAACTGCAGATACGACCCGGCCAGCGGAACTTTGGTCAAGTCGGCGATCTGTTCGGTGTTGATCGAATACACCTGCTGCACACCGTCTCTGGAGAACGGTGCTTTGTCTTTGACCAGTGGTTCGGAGTCCCGCAGCCGCGCGGTGATGCTCACCGTGCCGGTCGGCGGGCGGGGAATCGGCGGGACATGCGAGCCCTGCTCCGGACGCACGTAGCCACGGTCGACGAGAACGGTCGGTCCGTCGTCGACGGCGAAGGGCACGAGCACCTCGAATGCCTGGTCGCCCTCGACCACTCGCAGCCGGGCCAGGATCTGCAGGTCGGGCAGGTAGTGCCCCGTCGCCGTGACCCTGCGCCACTGCTGGTTCGGTGCTGACGAATCCTGCTGTGGCAGCAGGGTTTTCAGGGCTACCGGCGGGGTGTTGAGCGACGTCTCGATTTGGCGGTTCTCCCGCGATGTCCTGGTGTTCTTGCCCAGCTGCCACGGTGCGAGCACCGTGAAGCACAGATAGGTGAACGCGATGACCACCAGGATCAGCGCTATCCAGCCTGGCCGTAGCAGGAACGCCAGTCCCCGCGTCAGCTTGGGCATCTACCGTGTCCGTTCTGCGCGAGTCGCTCGTCGACCCAGGCGTGCAGACCGGGCAGGGCGGCCTCGATGACTTCGAAAACCTCCTCGAAGTCGTCGTGATCGCCGTAATAGGGATCGTCGACGTCCAGGGCAAAGGCCCCCGAGCGGGGGTCGAATGAGCGCAGCATCCGTATCCGTTCTTCGTCGACCCCGAGTTGGCGCAGCAGACGAACATGGTTGCGGCCCAAGGCCACCACCAGATCGGCGCCCAGATGGTCGTCGCCGACCTGGACGGCACGATGCTCGGTCGGATAGCCGTGGGCGTGCAGCACTCGCGCCGCCCGCACGTCGGCGCCGCTGCCGACATGCCAGTCACCGGTCCCCGCACTGGTCACCCGCACCGCGTCGGCCAGCCCGCGCTCGCTGATCTGGTGTGCGAACATCTTCTCGGCCATCGGCGATCGGCAGATGTTGCCGGTGCAGACGAAGGTGACGTGCAGCGGATGGTCAGACACCGAGCGCCCTCCGCAGATCGTCGACGGTCGCGGCGTGCGTCGCTGCGACCGATCCGTCAGCGAAGTCTGCCTGACCGTAGCCCCAGCCCACCACTACGGTGTCGATACCGTGGGCGGCCGCGCCGTGGACGTCGTGGCTGCGATCGCCGACCATGAGCACCCGTTCCGGCAGCGGCTGCAGCTGCGCCAGCGCATGCGCCAGCACCTCTTCCTTGGTCTTGCGTGACCCGTCGGGGCTGGCCCCGGCGATGACCTCGAAATGCTGGTCGAGGTCGAAGTGGGCGAGGATGCGCCGCGCCGTCGGCTCCAACTTGGAGGTGGCGACGGCCAGCCGAACGCCCGCTGCGCGCAGATCGGCCAGCAAGGTGGCGATCCCGTCGAACAGGGTGTTCATCGCCCAGCCCCGGCTGCCGTACTCGGCGCGGAAGGCTGCGATCGCGTCCTCGGCGCGCCCGTCGAGGTCCATCGCGTGGAACGTTTCGTCCATGGGCGGGCCGACGATGCGGGCGGCCAGGTCACCCTCGGGCACCGGCGCGCCGACGTGGCCAAGGGCGTGCAGGAAGCTGGCGACGATCCCCTCCGCGGAGTCGGTCAGGGTGCCGTCCAGGTCGAAGACGACCAGTTGCGGCGCGGTGGGCGTCGGGTCAGTCACGGTTCCATTGTGGGCGATCCGGCGAGGGCACCAACTCCGAGCCCGGGTAAGTGCCACCAGCGACACGTTTGTCGAGAGGCCGCGTCGGTGACGGCGCTCTCGCGGACAGATTTGGCTAGCCGACCTATAAATGCCCCGCGGCGGCGCACTAATGTTGCGGGGATGGCGAGTCTGCGCTACCACGGCGATCAGGCCGTCATGCCGGGCATGCTGGACTTCGCCGTCAACGTCCGCGATATCCAACCGCCGCAATGGCTGCTGCAACGGCTGGCGGCGCGGCTGCCGGACTTGGCGCGCTATCCCAGCGCCGGGGACGTCAGCGAGGCCTGCGACGCGGTTGCCGAGCGGCATGGCCGTTCTCGTGACGAGGTCCTGCCACTGGCCGGGGCGGCCGAAGGGTTCGCGCTGTTGCCCAACCTGGCCCCGGCGCGGGCGGCCATCATCGCGCCGTCGTTCACCGAGCCGACGCTGGCGCTGACCGCGGCGGGGATACCGGTGCACCAGGTGGTGCTGCGGCCACCGTTCCGCCTGGCCGACGCGGATGTGCCAGAAGATGCCGACCTCGTGGTGGTCGGCAATCCGACCAACCCGACCGCGGTGCTGCACACCCGCGAGCAGGTGCTCAGGCTGCGACGGCCCGGGCGCATCGTGGTGGTCGACGAGGCGTTCGCCGACTCGGTTCCCGGCGAGCCCGAATCGCTGGCCGGCGATTCGCTACCCGACGTGCTGGTGCTGCGCAGCCTGACCAAGACGTGGTCGCTGGCCGGGCTGCGGGTGGGCTACGCCCTCGGCGCGCCGCAGGTGCTTTCCCGACTGGCCGCGCGACGCGCGCACTGGCCGCTGGGCACGCTGCAACTCACGGCGATAGCGGCGTGTTCGGCCGCCGAAGCGGTCGCCCACGCCGCGAACGATGCGGTGCGACTGGCCGCGTTGCGAGACCAGATGGCGGCCGGTCTGGCATCGGTGGGTGCCGACGTGGTCGACGGCCGCGCTCCGTTCCTCCTGTTCAGCCTGCCGGGCGCCGAGACGATACGAAAAGCCCTGCATGACAAGGGTATTGCCGTCCGCCGCTGCGACACGTTCGTCGGCCTGGACGAGCGGTATCTGCGGGCGGCGGTGCGCCCGGAGTGGCCGCTGCTGGCCCGCGGCATCGAGGATGCGATCACCGGCGAGCCGCGATGAGCGTGCGGCTGGCCGAGGTCATCGACGTGCTCGACGAGGCATACCCGCCTCGGCTCGCCGAGTCGTGGGATTCGGTGGGCCTGGTGTGCGGTGACCCCGACGACGTGCTGGACTCGGTGACCGTCGCGGTGGACGCGACGGCGGCGGTGGTCGACGAAGTTCCCGCCGGCGGCCTGCTGCTGGCCCATCACCCGCTGTTGCTGCGCGGCGTCGACACCGTCGCGGCCAGCACCGCCAAGGGGGCGTTGATACACCGCCTGATCCGTTCCGGCCGTTCACTTTTCACTGCCCACACCAACGCCGACTCGGCGTCGCCCGGCGTGTCCGACGCGCTGGCGGCCGCGCTCGGCCTGACCGTCGAAGGGCCGCTGGAGCCGTCGTCGGGCGGGGACGACCTGGACAAGTGGGTCATCTACGTGCCTCGCGAGAACACCGAAGCCGTCCAGGAGGCCGTCTTCGAGGCCGGCGCCGGTCACATCGGCGACTATTCGCACTGCAGCTGGAGCGTCAGCGGCATCGGGCAGTTCCTGCCGCAGGAGGGGGCGTCGCCGGCGATCGGCAGCGTCGGCGCCGTCGAGCGGGTCGCCGAAGACCGGTTCGAAGTGGTTGCACCGGCGCGGGCGCGGGCGGCGGTCCTGTCGGCGATGCGCGCCGCGCATCCGTACGAGGAGCCGGCGTTCGACATCTACGCCCTGGTGCCGCCGCCGTCCGGCGCCGGACTTGGTCGCATCGGTACCCTCTCGCAGCCAGAACCATTGCGCGCCTTCGTGTCCCGGGTACATGCCGCGCTGCCTAAGACGTCCTGGGGAGTGCGCGCCGGGGGAGACCCCGACATGCCGGTATCTCGGGTTGCGGTGTGCGGCGGTGCCGGTGACTCGCTGCTGCGAGCCGCGGCCGGCGCCGATGTCCAGGCCTACGTCACGTCCGATCTGCGGCACCATCCGGCCGACGAGCATCTACGGTCTTCGGAGGTCGCGCTGATCGACGTCGCGCACTGGGCAAGCGAGTTCCCATGGTGCGGCCAGGCCGCCGACCTGCTGCGGCAGAAGTTCGGTGATGCACTGCCGGTGCGGGTGAGCACCATTCGCACCGACCCGTGGAACTTGAGGTGGGAAGCCGATGAAAGCTGAAGTAGCGCAGCAACGTTCGCTGTTGGAATTGACAGAGCTGGATGCTGAGCTGTCCCGCATCGAGCACCGCGCCAGCCATCTGCCGCAGCGGGAGGCGTTCGAGCGGTTGCGCGCCGAACATGCCGCAGCCAGCGATCGGCTGGGCGCCATGCGAATCGCGTTGGAGGACTTGGACGCTCAGGTGGCACGCTTCGAGGCCGAGATCGACGCGGTGCGTCAGCGCGAAGACCGGGACCGGCTGCTGCTCAAGTCCGGCGCTACGGACGCCAAGCAATTGGGGGATCTACAGCACGAGCTGGAGACCTTGCAACGCCGTCAGACCAGCCTGGAAGATTCCCTGCTGGAGGTGATGGAGCACCGCGAAGAGCTACAGGAGCAGCTGGCCGCCGAGCTGGCGGCGCTCGAGGCGCTGCAGGCCGACCTGGCCGGCGCCCAGCAGGCGCTCGACGCCGTGGTCGCCGATATCGACCAAGCCCGCCAGCAACATTCGTCGCGACGCGACCAGCTGACGGCGGCGCTGGACCCCGCCCTTTCCGCCCTTTACGAACGCCAACGTGCCCGAGGCGGACCGGGTGCCGGCCGGTTGCAGGGACATCGCTGCGGTGCGTGCCGGATCGAGATCGGCCGCGGCGAGCTGGCCCGCATCACCGCGGCCGCCGAAGACGACGTGGTTCGATGCCCGGAATGTGGCGCTATCCTGCTGCGGGTCAAGGAATTTCAGCAGTGAAGGTGGTCATCGAGGCCGACGGGGGATCGCGCGGCAACCCCGGGCCGGCGGGATACGGCGCGGTGGTACGGAGTGCGGACGGCAGCGCCGTGCTGGCCGAGACGAAAGAGGCCATCGGCCGCGCGACCAACAACGTGGCCGAATACCGCGGCCTGCTGGCGGGTTTGGGCGACGCCGTGCAGCTGGGTGCCACCGAGGCAGCGGTCTTCATGGACTCCAAACTGGTCGTGGAGCAAATGTCCGGGCGGTGGAAAGTCAAGCATCCCGAGCTGGCGGCGCTTTATGCGCAGGCGCAGGCGTTGGCATCGCGATTCGACCGGATCAGCTACACGTGGATTCCGCGGGAGCGCAACTCGCACGCCGACCGGTTGGCGAACGAGGCGATGGACGCCGCCGCAACCCTGGCCGGCGATACTGCGGTCCCGGTGGCTGAACCGGCGAGCACCGCTGCGCCGCCGGGATGGACCGGTGCTCGGGGAACACCGACCAGGTTGCTGCTGTTGCGGCATGGGCAGACCGAGCTGTCGGTGCAACGCCGCTACTCGGGACGCGGCAACCCCGCGCTCACCGAACTGGGACGGCAGCAGGCCCAGGCCGCCGCGCGCTATCTGGCGGCGCGCGGCGGCATCGCCGCGGTGATTTCCTCGCCGTTGCAACGCGCTTACGACACCGCCGCGACGGCGGCCAAGGCGCTCGGCCTGGACGTGACCGTCGACGACGATTTGATCGAGACCGACTTCGGCGCCTGGGAAGGGCTGACGTTCGCCGAGGCCGCGGAACGCGATCCGGAGCTGCATCGTCGCTGGCTGCGGGACACCAGCACGGAGCCGCCCGGCGGGGAAAGCTTCGACGCCGCGCTGGTGCGGGTGCAGCGCGCCCGCGTACGGATCATGGACGCGTACCAGGGTGCGACCGTACTGGTGGTATCACACGTCACGCCGATCAAGATGCTGCTGCGGCTCGCGCTGGACGCCGGCCCGGGCATCCTCTATCGGCTGCACCTCGACCTGGCGTCGCTCAGTATCGCCGAATTCTATTCCGACGGAGCATCATCGGTGCGGCTGGTGAACCAGACCGGTTATCTGTCGGGCGTTCCGGGCGGTCGAGTGTGAAAGCACGGCTTTGGTTGTGAAGCCACGGGTTTCAGGGTGAAGCGAGGGCGGGTTCTGGGCGATTTTCCCGCCCGGGTTTCACTTTCAACGCCAACGATTCACACCCATCGCCAACGTTTCACGCGAGGTTCTGTTTGACGAACGACGCCAGTGCGGTGGCGAGTTGAGTAGAGAACGGCAGCGGCTTGGTGTAGTTGCCCGGTATTCGGCTCGAATCCTCCTTGAGGACATGACTCACGCCGGTCAGGTGCACGTAATCGGTGCGGGCATTGGCCAGGCCGGACATCAGGTGGTCGACGTCGTCGCAGCTGACCTGGGTGTCCGCGTCACTGCAGGTGACCAGGACCGGCATGCCGCGGGGCAGCTTGGCGGCCACGTCGGCCGGATCGATCGCATCTTCCTGCTGAAGAAACCGGGCATTGACGGCGTTGATGATCGGCGTGAGGCCAGGGGGTTCGTCGGATGGGACGTTTCCGGTGGCGCGGAACTCCGCAATGGCCCGGTCGATCGCCGCTGTGCTTTCGGCGGCCTGCGCCGCGGTGAGCTGTCGGGCCTTGACAGCGGCGTCGGCCTGCGCGTGCGCCTGCAGGGATACGTGGTCGAGGATGCGACGGCTCTGCGGTTCCAGCAAACCCAGCGCCCGCACCGGCAGCGCGCCGGTGGCCAACAACAGCGCGTACAGGGCGCCCTCGCTGTGGCCGATCACCATCAGATGACCGCGGTCGACGCCGGATTGGCCGGCCAGGAACTCGAGTGCTGCTTTCGTTTCATCTTGAAACACCGCCAGATCGAGCCTTGCCGGGTCGGTCGCGTAAGGTCCGAGGCCGGTCTCGCCGGTGCCGAGCTTGTCGTACCGCAAGCTGGCGACGCCGTTGTCGGACAAGGCTTTAGCGACGTTGCGCAGACTGTCGATTCGGCCGGGCATGATCGCTGAGTCCCCGTTGCGATCCGTCGGCCCGCTACCGGCGATCAGCAGACCGCCGGGCACCGGGCGGCCCTGGCCGGTCGGGTGACGGAACGTGCCGTAAACCGTCATTTCGCCCACCCGGAAGCTGATCGCGTCCTCCACCCAGGACGGTGGCGCCGCGGATCCGGTCCCCGACGGAGACGTCGTGCGGTGCGAGGCGCATGCCCCGATTCCGGCCGCGACCAGCACCGCGCTGGCTAACCCGAACAGGCGCCTCATCGAGACCCGGTGAACTGGTCCGGTGGCTCGATGACGTGGTCGTCGACCGAGACGACGTGCTGGCGCTGCCGAGGATCGGGATCCGGCAGCAGCGCCATACCTGTTGACTATGGTCAGTTTTTGGCCGGTGTCAACGCCGTGGTTCTGCGGTCACAGGCGTCACATCAGCACCGCCGGGGGTGACATCTGATTGCGGAATCCGATACCGCCGGCGATAGCACGCATTGACGGGATTCACCCACTAACCGAGCGCGTCGCCTCAATCTCTCGCACTTGACCGTCATGGGCGCGGCCGAACACCATCGAGTCGTCGACGCGATCGAAGGGCCGAATGAGCGCGTCGCTCAAGAAGTTGTGGCTGACCTTCCACGGCCTGCGGGTCCCGGATTTGGGATGTACATGCCGGCCACGCTGCACGTAACCCGACTCCAGGTGGAATGTCGGCTGCTCGGGCATCTCCGTTTCACCCAGGTGCGGGTATGCGTGGGTGTAACCGTGAGAGTTCATGTACTGCAACAGTTTTGCGACAGACTGCGCTGTCAGGTCGGCGCCCAGCGTCCACGATGCATTGATGTAGCCGAAGCTCCAGGCCATATTAGGAACGCCGGAGAACATGTGCCGCTTGTATAGGAAGTGCTCGTGGGGGTCGATCTTCTTGCCGTCGACGCTGACGGCGATGCCCCCTAGCGCCTGCAATTGCAGCCCCGTCGCAGCGATAATCACGTCGGCGTCGATACGCCGGCCAGAGTTCAGTGCGATACCGGTGACATCGACGTGGTCGATGTGGTCGGTGACCATTTCGACGCTGCCGTCACCGATCGCCTTGTACAAATCGGCGTCCACGATGAAGCACAGGCGCTGATCCCACGGGTCGTATGGCGGCGCAAAGTGGGTGTCGATCGGAAAGTTCTCGGGCAGATTGCGCTCCGCGATCCGACGCAGCAGCCGTTTACTGAACTTCGGGGCCTTCCGCGCGACGACCCACATGAGCTGAGCGACAAACGCGTTGCGCCAGCGGACGATCCAGTGAGCGAGCCGCAGCGGCAACGCTTTCCGTATTGCATTGGCCGTCGGCTCCACCTTCGGCGCAGACATCATGTAGGACGGCGTGCGCTGCAGCATCGTCACGTGCGCCGCTTTTTTGGCCAACGTCGGGATGAGGCTGACCGCCGTCGCGCCGCTGCCGATGACCACGATCCGCTTTCCCGTGTAGTCGAATGATTCCGGCCAGTGCTGCGGATGTATCACGTTCCCGGCGAAGTCCTCGATTCCCGGAAACGTCGGGTAATAGGGATTGTCGTAGTCGTAGTAGCCAGTCCCGAAGAACAGGAACCGGCACCGGTAGGTCTTCTCGGCGCCGTCCTGCCGGGTGTGAACTGTCCAGGTGTCGGTATCGGAATCCCAGTCTGCGGACCGCACGTAGGTGTTGAGTCGAATGTGCTTGTCGATGTGATGCTTGCGCGCGGTCTCGTCCAGGTACTGCCAGATCTGATCACCCTCGACGATCATCTCGTCTCGGGTCCACGGCTCCCACGGAAAGCACAGAGTGTAGATATCGCTGTCGGAACGGACGCCCGGATAGCGGAACAGGTCCCACGTCCCGCCAAGTCGCCCGCGGCGTTCCAGCACCGCATAGCTCAGCCACGGGTTGCGCTCATGGATGCGGTAAGCGGCGCCGATGCCCGAAAACCCGGCGCCGACGATCAGTACGTCGAAGTACTCGGCCCGCATGTCACCACGATAGCCACGGTCAGCGCGAATACCCTCATGACCCACGGCCACATGAAATGGGCGGAGGCGATGTCATGACGACTGGTGCAATACCGGCACGGCTTGTCGCGATCGTGGTGCTGGTCGCCCTCGGCGTTGGTGCGTGCCACCGCAATTTCATCGACACCACGCCGGTGACCGTGGTGTCGTCGCAGGCCGGTCTGGTGATGAACAAGAACGCCCCGGTGACGTTGCTGGGGTCCGAAGCCGGCAAGCCTGTCGAGGTGGGCAAGGTCGTCTCCGTCGAGGCGGTGTCCGAACGGCAGACCGGCCTGCACCTGGAGATCGAAACGTCCCAGGTGCACCTCATTCCGAGCAATGTGCTGGCAAAGATAACGGCCCCGACGGCCGTGCAGCTGATCGTTCCCGCGATGCCGTCACCACAGCGCCTGCGCGCCGGCCAGCTGATCCAGGCCCAATGATCGGCGTATTGCCGGGTCCATGGCAATCGAGTATTGCCGTACTCAGGACAACCGCCCGGCGCAGCGCGATGATCGATTGATGAGCGATCCCGCCAGTACAGACAGGTCGACGCCGGACGTCGACGTCATCGTCGTAGGCGCCGGCATTGCCGGTCTGTATCTTGCCTACCGCCTCGGCAGAGCCGGATACCGCCTGCGTGTATTCGAGGCGGGCGACGACCTTGGCGGTACCTGGTACTGGAACCGGTATCCCGGTGCCCGGGTCGACGTGCCCAGCGTGGACTACATGTACAGCTTCGATCCGGACTGGCGCCGGGACTGGCAATGGACGGAGAAGTACGCCACCCAGCCCGAGATCCTCCGCTACCTGAACCATGTCGCCGACAAGCACGACCTGCGGCGCCACATCACCTTCTCGACGCGAGTCCAGGGTGCAGCCTGGGACGACGATGCGTCGAGGTGGCGGGTGTGCACCGACCGCGGCGACGACGTCACCGCCCGTTTCGTCGTGATGGCCACCGGCTGTCTGTCCATGCCCAAGCCCGCCGAGGTCGACGGACTCGAGCGGTTCACCGGTGATGTTTACTTCACCAGCCGGTGGCCACGGGAACCGGTCGACTTCACCGGCAAGCGGGTAGCGGTCATCGGTACGGGATCTTCTGGGGTGCAATCGATTCCGATGATTGCGCGGGAAGCGGGAGAGCTGGTGGTATTTCAGCGTACTCCGAATTTCTCCATCCCGGCGCGCAATGGTCCGTTGTCGCCCGAGAAGCTCGCGCAGCTGGCGAACGAGGCGGAATACCGTGCGGCGGCCCGGGTTTCGTTCGGCGGTATCGCGAATATGGCCCGCAGCATCATCCCGACTTTCAGCGTCTCGGAGACCGAGCGACAAGCCCGCTATGAGCGCGCCTGGGAGAGCGGCTTATTGTTTGAGACGCTGACCGTTTTCTCCGACGTGGGGACCAATCCAGCGGCCAACCATGAGTTCGCCGAGTTCGTCCGCAACAAGATTCGGTCCATCGTCCACGACCCGCAGACCGCGGCCGATCTGTGTCCCACTGATCACCCCATCGGAACGAAAAGGCCTTGCCTGGACACGGATTACTACGCCACCTACAACCTGCCGCACGTGCGCCTGGTCAACGTCCGGAAACATCCGATCCGACAAGTCACCGAAACGGGTATCGACACCGTCGACGAGTCGTTCACCTTCGACGCAATCGTGTTCGCCACCGGTTTCGACGCGGTGACCGGCGCAATCACCGCTGTCGACATCAGGGGCCGAAACAGCTTGGCGCTCAAGGAGAAATGGGCGGAGGGCCCGCGGACCTATCTCGGGTTGACAACGGCCGGATTTCCCAACCTGTTTCTCATCACCGGTCCCGGCAGTCCCTCGGTACTGTCGAACATGGCCGTGTCGATCGAACAACACGCGGACTGGGTGCTCGACTGCCTCGATCACCTGAAAGCCTCGGGTTTCGATGTCATCGAGCCCACCGAAATGGCCGAGGCCGGATGGACGCAACACGTCAACGACTGCGCCGACATCACCCTGTACCCGACCGCGAACTCGTGGTACATGGGCGCCAATGTGCCAGGCAAGCCACGGTATTTCCTGCCCTACTGTGCCGGCCTCGACTTCTACCAGCTCAGTTGTCAGGAGGTGGTCGCGCGCGACTATCTGGGCTTCACGCTGTCCGGACCCGGCGGCTCACAATGCAACGACGGAGTGGTGCGCCGGTTGCAACCCGACGTCGAGATGTTCCTCAACGAGGTGGCTGCGATGAATCTGCCGCCAATGGAATCGATGTCGGTGGCGGAGGCCCGCGCCCAATACAACCAGATGGCAACGGTTCGCCCGCCGGGGCCGGAGGTCGGCGAGATCTTCGACGGCCTATTGCCCGGCGCCGCAGGCGATTTGGCATACCGGCTCTATCGGCCGTCGACTCCGGGCCCGCATCCGATCGTCGTGTACTTCCATGCCGGCGGCTACGTTCTGGGCGACGCCATCTCGGATGACCCGCTGTGCCGCGACCTTTGCGTGCGCAGCGACGCGGTGGTCGTCTCGGCGGACTACCGCCACGCGCCCGAGCACCGGTTCCCGGCGGCGGTAGGTGACGCCATGGCGGCGGTGCAGTGGGTTGCCGACAATGCCGACGCGCTGGGCGGCAGGCCGGGACAACTCGCGGTGTGTGGCTGGAGTGCCGGCGGTGGGCTCGCGGCGGTGGTATGCCAGCTGGCGCGAGACCTGGGTGGGCCGAACATCGTCGGGCAGGCGTTGTTGACGCCGACGACGTCCGGCGACACGACGAGTGCATCCTTCATCGAGAATGCGGACGGTTACGGCCTGACCACGCCGATGATGCGGTGGTTCTACGACCACTACGTCGATGCGGCGGATCGGGCCGATCCACGTGTCGCACCCTTGCGTGCTGTTGATCTATCGGGGCTGCCGCCGGCGATCGTGGTGACCGCCGAGTTCGACCCGCTGCGCGACGACGGCGAGGCATACGCCGCTGCGCTCGATGCTGCCGGGGTCCCGACGGAGCACGTCCGCGCGCGTGGCCACATCCATCAGTCGATAGGGATGGTCGACGTGATCATCTCGGGTGCGCCGGTCCGGGCGCGGATGGCGGATGCGCTGCGCGGGTTTTTCGTGACCGTGCGCACACCCGAGCCCGCCGCCTAAGGAGTTCTAGGCCCGGCCTAGTTGTTGGCCGGTGGTGGTGGTTGGTATGGGTCGTACCACCACCAGTCGGCGCGTTCGCCGGTGGGTCCGGGACACGGTGGGACGTTGGGCGGGGGTTGGGTGGGTGGTCGGGCTAGTGAGGCGTTGGTCAGGGTTCGGCCGTCGCTGTCGGTGACGACCAGAGCGTCGGCGGGTCCGGTGATGGTGATCAGGCCGCGGTGGTGTAGCCGATGGTGGTACGGGCAGACCAGGATGAGGTTGTCCAGGTCGGTTTTCCCGCCGTCTTCCCAATGCCGGATGTGGTGGGCGTGCAGCCCGCGGGTGGCTCCGCAGCCGGGAACCGCGCAGCTGGGATGGCGGTGCTCGAGCGCGCGGCGCAGCCGCCGGTTGATCTGGCGGGTGCTGCGCCCGGCGCCGATGACGTGTCCGTCGCGTTCGAACCACACCTCGGCGGTGGCATCGCAGGTCAGATAGTGGCGATCGGCGTCGGAAAGCAGCGGACCTAGATGCAGCGCGGCGAGTCGCTCTTTGACGTCCAGATGCACCACCACGGTGGTGTGCTGGCCATGGGGGCGACGCGCCGCCTCGGTGTCCCACCCGGCCTCGACCAGACTCATGAACGCATCGGCGGTGGTCGGCAACGGCGGCCGCTGATCCGATTCGCCGCGGGGCTGAGCCTCGCCGTGGTCGCGTTTCCACTGCGCTATGAGCGCATCCCGATGCGAGGCCAGGGCCGCGTCGAATTTCGCGGCATCGAGGGGCGGAAGTTTGATCCGCCACGATGTGGACCGCTCATCGCCGGTCTTGACGATCGAGCGTTCCGGCTCGTCGGGGCGCGGCTCGGGCGCGGGTCGCGGTGCCAACTTCAGCGCGGTGCGCAACTGGCTGACCGTGGCCACCGCGGCCAGCTGGGCATAGTGCTCATCGGATCCCTCGGCGGCGCGCTGCGCGATCAGCCCGACCTGATCCAGCGACAGCCGACCCTCGACCAGGCCCGCCACGCAGCGCGGAAACTCCTCCAGCCGATCGGCCACCGCGGCGATGGTGTGGGCGTTGGCCAACGACACCCCGGTCTTCCAGGCCACCAACGCCGGCACCGACCGCACCCCGGTCGACCCCCACAACTGCTCGCGATCCACCTGCGCGATGATCTGCACAATGCGCCCATCAATCGCATTGCGCTGACCGGTCAACTCCGCCAGCTCCTCAAACAACGCATCAAGCCGCTCACCAGGAAGCAATTTCGCGGCGCCAGCCGAAGCGGTCGAAGACATACCCGCATCATGACAGTTGGGTACGACAAATCCGGGCTATCAAGCCGCACCAGCGGATATGCCGCCCGGCTATCGGTTGAGCAACGAGTCGACGTTGGTGTGGAAGAGTCCGGGCATTTGTTCTGCCTCGCAACCCATTTGCCGATAGTCAGCCAGCGGCGTCGCGGTTCCCTCGGAGTGTGGATAGTCGCTGCAGAACATGAACACGTCGCCGGTCATCTTGGCCAGCTGCTTGGGGTTCTCGTACGAGAAGGAGGACACCCGGACATGGTCGAGAAAGTACTCACTCGGGCGTCGGGACAGTTTGGCCACCGGCTCGCCGTTGAGCATGGAGGTGAAGGCGGATGCACCGTCCAACATCATGAGAAACTGTGGCACCCACGCGGAGCTGAGCTCGACCACGCCAAAGCGCAGACCTGGATGACGGTCGAAAACTCCGTGCAGGATCAGGTCGGACAACGCCAGTGCGGGCGGCACCCAGAGAAATACCGCTTCGGTGGTAGCCGCCAAGTCACCCCTTTGGTCGTCCGGATACCAGCAATCGTCGAAGACGCGCACCTGATCGGCGACATGGAACACCGGCGTGACGGCGTGGTCGACGAATGCCGACCAGATCCGGTCGTGCTGCGGGTGCGACAGTTCCCGGCCGTCCACCGGGCCGGCGCCGATCATGGCCAGTCTGACTCCGGCGTCGGCCAGCGTATTCAGCTCGGCCTCAAGCCATTCCGGGTCGCGCAACGTCAGATGTGCGACGGGATGCAGCCGTCCAGCTCCGTCGGCTTGCACGGCTGCGCACCATCGGTTCCACGCGGTCATGTTGGCGGTCATCGCCGGTAGCGACGGCGACAGCCGGCGCTCCCAGAGCAGGCCGAAATTTGGGAACACGACCGCCTCGTCGAGTCCGGCTTCGTCCAGCCAGCGAAGCCGCGACGCGGGTTCCCAGTAGGCGGCCGGCAACGCTTCGTCGTACCCGTAGGACGGGGGTTTGCCGGCCCGTTGACGGTTGCGGTGTTCCCCGCAGGACGCGGTGTTGCCGGGAAGGTGGACGTCGGCGAGGGCGAGATGGACGCCGTGCCAGCTGAGCCAGGTGTAGCCGAGTTCGTCGTCGACGAGGCTGAGCGCATCGTCGCGTGCAGCGGGCTCGATGTGATCGGCCCACAGGGTTCGGCTCTCGTAGAGGTGCTGGTCCGAGTCGATGATGGGAGTCACACCGCCAGTTGTCCCACCGGCACTGGGCTGCGTCAAGGTGCCCGTGCGTTGCGCGCTTTCCAGCACATAGCATCCCGGTATGAGAAGGACTTTCGTCGTTACCTTCGCCGTCGGGTTGCTCCTCGCGGTGTTCGGTCTGATCTGGGCGTTGCAGGGCTTTGGAGTGCTTCAAGGGAGCCCGATGAGCAACACCACGACCTGGTCGGTCATCGGTCCGATCACCGCGCTGATAGGCGTCGGAATTGCGGTATTCAGCTGGCGGAAGCTCTCGAGCTAGCGCTTCATCTTTGCACCACGGTGAAATCCACGGTGTGCCAACCGGTGGCGCCGTCTGGGACGCTGCCGACCTGATCGGCGGTTTGGACCGCCCCGGTGTTATCGGTGGCTCGCACGGTGATCGTATGTCTCCCAAGACTTTTCGCTTGCCAGGGGAACCTCCACAACCGCCACGTCTCGTTGGAATAGCTCGCGCCCTGTTCAGCGGGCTGCCATCCGTCGTTGTCGATAGAAACCTCCACGGCTCGCACGCCGCGATTTTGGGCCCACGCGATTCCGCCAAATACCACGGGTCCGATCGGCACCTTCTGACCACCTTTGGGCACATCGATCCGCGACTCGGTTTTGATGGGCGCGCGCGCGGCCCAGCCCTGTCGCGTCCAGTAGGCCTTGGCTTTGTCGAAGCGGGTCAGCTCCATCTCGACCACCCACTTCGTGGCTGACACATATCCGTAGAGCCCCGGTACCACCAGCCGGGCCGGATAACCATGCTCGATCGGTAGCGGCTGACCGTTGAGGCCAACCGCTAGGAGGGCCTCGCGGCAGTCGGTGAGCGCCTGCACCGGGGTGCCGGCGGTGAACCCGTCGATCGACGTCGACAGCACCATGTCGGCGTCGGTGTGCACACCGGCCGCCGCCAGCAAGTCCGCCATCCGGTAGCCCGTCCACATACCGGTCGAAATCAGGTTCCCGCCAACGGGATTCGAGACGCAGGTTAACGTAACCGCTTTTTCGACGACGTCGAACTTGGCGAGGTCGTCGAAGCTGTAGGTGACTTCGTGGTCCACCATGCCGTGGATGCGCAGTCGCCAGTCGCGACGGCTGAGCTGAGGAATAATCAGTGCGGTATCCACCCGGTAAAAGTCGGCGGCCGACGTGATAAAGCTTGGTAGCGCAACGCCGTTCGGTTGCACATCGGCAGGTATCGGCGGCGCCGGCGTGCGGGGCCGGGGGAGCGCGACGCTGTTGCGGTCAGCGGATACGGAATGGACCAAGCGGGTAATGACCGCACCCGCTACGCCACTGACCACTCCGAAGCCGAGCAACCCGAGTATTACCAAGCGGCGCCGGTCGGCCTTCGGCTCGTCTCTCTGGCCGTACCAGTACCGTCGGGTGAACAGGCGCAGGGTCGCGACGCCGCAGACGGCGCCAGCGATGGTGGGGATGGTGTCCAGCGTCGTCGCACCCTGCCGCGACAGCACTGCGATACAACCGAGGACGGCCGCTGCAGCGATCATCGCACTGCCGACCGGACGGCGCAGGGTCTCAAGGGTCCCCGCGATTGCCGCGATTACGGCGATCACGACCAGCACGGCGACGGCCAGGAAAAGCTTGTCCATCGAGCCCAGGGTCTGAATTGCCCACTCTTTGATCGGACCTGGGGTCAGGTCGACGACGGCGGAGCTGATCGCGGTGCGCGCGTCCGCCCGCGCACCGAACGGGATGCCCACCAGTTGGGCTACCCCGAGCGAGACCGACGCGGCGGCAACGCCTGCGATCATTCGCTCATTCGACGGAGGGACAGCCATCGGAGCCACTGTACTCGTTTGGCGACCTCTGAGCGCAAACACCTTGCAGCACAGGGGAAGTTGCGCAATGCGTCGAGGCGATCGCTCAGCTAATCAGCAGGGTAGGCGTTCCGGCTATGTTGAAACTTGATGTGCACGCACCGGCGAAGGCATATCATTTCGGCTGTCCGGTCGCCGAACTACCGGCAGTGGAGTTGCGATGCACGCCTTAATGCGGGGGGCAAGAGCAATAACTGCGGTATGCGTATTTCTGATTGGATCACTAGGCTCGTCAACCACGGCGACCGCCGAACCAGACAACCAAGCCAATAACGACAAACTGTTCGCGTTGCTGTCGGGCGGCTACACGCCGGCCGACTGCCGGGCTAGCAAGCAATACCCCGAGGACCCCTTCCTCGCGCGGCTCGGCTGCGGCCGCAACACTCGGCCGGGCGGACCCAATGCGGCCACTTATTCGCTGTACGGAAATATGGCCGACCTCAATACAACTTTCGATCACTACGGTGCTTCGATCCCATGCCCTGGAACGACCGATCCGGGGCCGGTCGCCTGGCAGGGCGGACTGGTGAAGTGCGGACACGGCTTCTACCCGCAGCAGAGCCTGTCCATGCTGACATGGACCAGGACCGCGGATCTGGTGGTGGTGAACGTGGACGGCCCAGACCTCGCCTCTTTATATGCGTGGTGGCTCAGCGCCCGCTAGCGACCGTCAAACTCGGTCGCGAAACCCCTATTGACGTGGGACTTCTGTGACATCCTGATCGGGTGTCCGCAGGGATGCCCCCTTCGGGGGCGGTGACCTTCCTGTTCACCGATATCGAGGGTTCGACCCGTCGGTGGGAGTCGGACGCGGACGCGATGCGGTCGGCACTGGCCGCGCACAACAAGGTCCTGCACTCGGCGATTGAGGACCACGGTGGATTTGTGTTCAGTCATTCCGGTGATGACGTGGCCGCTGCGTTCGCATCACCACAGTCCGCCGTCGACGCGGCCATCGAGGCCCATTCCGTTGGCTATCGAGCTGGCGGCATCGCGAATGACGTCGATGACCGCCAGCGAAGTACGCGATCGTCTGGATCATCGTTTTCGGCTGCTGGTCGGGTCACGGCGCGGGCTGGAACGCCACCAGACATTGCGCCACGCGGTGTCGTGGTCTTATGACCTGCTCGAGAGCGCGGAAAAGGTGCTGTTGCATCGGTGTTCGGTATTCGCCGGTGGCTTCGACCTCGAAAGCGCTTGTGCCCGTAGAAGGATTCGACCACGACGACGAATACGCCATCCTGGATCGGCTCGATGCGTTGGTGCGTAAATCGCTGCTGGTGGCCGACCGGTCGGCGGGGCGCACACGGTTCTCGATGCTGGAGATTGACCAGATCGACCGGGCGCGAGCCGAACTGGACGCCGGATGAGAGCGGTGGTACTGCGGGCAACCGGCAGCGGTCGAGGAGCTTGAGTTGCGGCCACTTCGGCTAACTCAACAGATCGGCTAGTGCGTCGTCGAGCGTCGGAAATTCGAACTCAAACCCGGTGCCCGGCAATACTTTCGAGGTCGCATGGCGTCCGGTCAGCCCGAGCGCGGGATCGGTACGCAACACCACCGCTCCGAGCTTCACCAGCGCCGCCGGGGTGGGCGGTGCCGCCGGTCGGTGCAGTTGCCGCCGCATGGTGGCCATCAGGTCGCGGTTGCGCACCGGATGATCGGCGGCGGCGACGAGCACCCCGGGCGGAATGGTCACGCCGGGCGTCAGGCCCAGGCACGCGCGCACGATTGCCAGCCAGTCCGACAAGTGAATCCAAGAAAACCATTGGCGCCCGTTACCGACTCGTCCGCCCAAGCCGTACTTGGTGAGGCCGACCAGACGCGCCAGCGCGGGGGAGTCGCGGTCGAGCACCACCGCCGTTCGCAGGATCACGCCATGCTGTGTGTTGGCTCCGTCGAAGGACCGTTCCCAGGGTTCGGCCACCCCGGTCATCTGCGGTAGCCCGGTCGGCAGCGGTGTGGCTTCGTCGCAGCGGGTTTCGCCGGCGTCCGACCAGATTGCGGTGGTGCTGGCCTGAACCCAGTGTGCGAGTGGATGTTCGAGTTGCCGGCTGGCCTCGACGAGCGCTCTGGTGGCCAGCACCCGGCTGTCCCTGAGCTCAGCAATGTTGCGGCTGGTGGGCCGGCAGTCCACCAGCTTGCCGGCCAAGTTGACGACGGCGGTGTTGGGTGCGTCCAGTTCGCTGGCCCAGTCGCCGAGAGTGCGCCCGTCCCATGGCAGTTGGCGCACGTCCAATGCCGGATTGACACGGCGGGTCAGCACGACCACGTCGTGGCCGCGGCCTCCGAGGTCGGCTGCGATGCGCCGGCCCAACGATCCGCTGCCGCCGGCCAGCACGACCTTCAAGCGTTCCGGGGGAGTGTTCACGCCCCGCGACGATAGTCGTCAGGCGGCGTCGTGGAAAATCAGCCCCATGGCATAGCGCTCTCCGGAGCGGACCGTCGAAAGGCCGTGCCGCACCGGCGCCGCCGACCAGCCCCGCTTGGACTGCAGTGGCCGCTCCCGGGTGGTGAACACGAACCCGTGCCCCTGCGGCAATTGCATTGCGGTACCCCGAGATTGGGCCCGGGGCCGTTGCTCCACGAGTAGGAACTCGCCGCCGGTGTAGTCGCGGGTGGGATCGCTGAGGTTGATCACCACCTGCAGCGGGAACACCAGATCGCCGTAAAGGTCCCGGTGCAGGGCATTCCAGTCGTCGGTGCCGTACTTCAGCATCAGGGCAGTCGACCTGGTTTGGCCGGCGGCATGGCATTTCGCCAGCCACTCGTCCAGCGTGTCCGGCCAGGGCGGGTCGCGGCGCAGCTTGGCCCACCAGTCGCGCGCTATCGGCAGCAGTCGCGGATACAGGGCCTGCTTGAGGCGCTCGATCGGCTCAGGGTGGGGCGCCTGAAAGTAGCGGTACTGTCCGGCGCCGTACCGCTTGGGCGCCATGTCGATGGTCGAGCGGAACAAGCTGTCGTCGGTGTAGAGCTTGCGCAGCCGCGTCGCTTCGCTGGTGGTGATCAGCTTGGGCAGCAGGGCGCCGCCGTATTCGTTGACCGCTGCGGTGATGGCGTCCCAATCGCCGGAGTCGACGCGCTTTTCCCACTGGCCCATCAATACTCCAGTCCTGTCTGTGGCTGTTCTACCAGGAGGGCCAAATCCGGTGAAAACCGACGGGCCGTTCTTTCTCGGCTAGTGGCCGCCGTACGCCGCAGCGAGTACCCTGTCCGTCGCGGACGAGTTGGCTGGGCGGCCGCGGCTCGCACCGGTTCGAGAGATCCGGCGTCGGGTCGAGGAAAGTCCGGACTTCACAGAGCAGGGTGATTGCTAACGGCAATCCGAGGTGACTCGCGGGAAAGTGCCACAGAAAACAGACCGCCACCCCCGCGGTGGTAAGGGTGAAACGGTGCGGTAAGAGCGCACCAGCATTCCGGGTGACCGGGATGGCTAGGCAAACCCCACCCGAAGCAAGGTCAAGAAGGTTGCGCCGGAAGGTGTAGCCGCGCAGGCGTTCGAGGGTTGCTCGCCCGATGCCTGCGGGTAGACCGCTCGAGGCACCCGGCAACGGTGTGTCCAGATGGATGGTCGCCGCCTTGCCGCCGTTGCTTACGCCGTGGCGGTGAGGAACAGAATCCGGCTTACAGGCCAACTCGTCCCAGCAAACTTCCTGAGCTGCACGCCGGGTGCGAAGGCGCACGGGCGGTCACACGCGCTCGGCCGTCATGTTGATGTCAAGGGTGCCCTGGCACGCACCGCTCAGGATTTCGGTGTGCATGGTGCCCGCAAGTGACCCGTTGGGTTGGGGCGTGTAGCGGGTCGTGCCTCGGGCCGGGCTCCATTCGATAGAGGTGTCGGGCATCATGCAGTCCCATTGGAAATCGCTGGTTTGCGTCCATGACGACCCGTCCCAGGTGAATTGAACCGGTTGTGGAACCGTCGGGTTTCTCGGCGGAGGGCCGCCAACGATCGTCGCGATGCACTTCCCGCTCGCACAGCTCGAATGGAATGTGTAGACATCGGTGTACTGCACTTCCGGCTGAGAGGCCGCCACGCTCGTCCCATCCTTCGGGCCGACAATGAACGTGATCGCGTATTGGCCGTTCCAGGACGCAGCATCGGCCGAGGCAATTGGGGCAAGCACTAGCGCCAGCGCCAGCGACGCGACGCATAAACCGGCCAGATTGCCCGCCCTGTCTGAGGCCATCAGTTCCTCCTGGGTCCGTATCCCCTTTCTTCATACTGTTATGCCTTTGCATCGCCCACAATGCCGGAACCCGCTTTCTCCGAGCGCACGCGGGCGCATCAATTAACGACTGCTAACGGCGAACTCTGGTGGTGGTCGCATCGTGTTATTGGCAGCGAGAAGGAGCGCAACGATGAAATACGCAATGATTGTCGCGCTGATGGTGGCACCGCTGGCGCCCGCGCCGGGTGACCAGTGTCCGCTGGGCGCACCGCCCGTCACGGACGGACAGGGCAAGGTGATGGTGTGCGCGCACCACCACGAGTTGAATCACACGAACATTTGGGAGTATCCCTCTGACCGCAACTGATTCCACGGCGAGCAGACGCAAAGTCCCCCATTCCGGGCGCAGAAAGGGGGATTTTGCGTCTGCTCGGCAGCCTTAACGCACCGCCTTGTGGAGCTTGCGTAACGCGTCGTCGAGTTGTTGACGGCAACTCTCTGCCAAATCGCTTTCCTGTTGATAGAGCACGCCGTAGGTGAACGTGTCCTCGCCCGCGGTATGCGCAACCATGGCCTGGTGGCTCAGGTGCTCGCGGCTCACCACACTGTCCTGGTGATCGCCGAGCAGCGCCTGGATGGCCTTGGCCCGTTCGGACACCTGCTCCGCCCCGGTTGCCGCCGCGGTATAGCGAAGTCGCTTGGCACGCTTGCGGATTCGGTGCAGCGCCTCGTCGCGCTCGTGGGGGGTCAGTTGGGCCGCGGCCGCTTTGGCAGCTTTGCGGACTCGTTTGTACGCCGCGTCGATGGTCACCGGCTCCGCTTCGGCGTCTGACTGGCTGGCCGGGATCTCGTCGACCATCGCGTCGAGGGCGTCCAGCAGCCGGAAATATCGCGGTGAGCGCATCGCGATCAGCGACCGACGCAGACCGGTCTGATACCGCCGTCGTGCTCCCTCGACCAGACGCTGCCGGATGGGTCCGCGCACCAATTCGGGCGCGAGCTGGTCCAGTTGACGCTGGTAGCGCTCGGCGAGCACCTCGGCGTCGCGCGCCACGCCCAAAATGCCCGCCAGCTCGCGCAGTTCGTCGAGTATCCACGCGCCCTCGGTCAACCCGAACGAATCGTGGGCATCCCGCAGCAGGCTGCGGATTTTGCGGGTGGTCACCCGCATTTGGTGAACGGCGTCGTCGACGTCGGCGCGCACGGCGCGATCCCAGACCAGCAGCTCGTCGACCTGCTCGGCCATCGCGCGGTGCACCGGGTCGGCGGGCGGCCGGCTGCCGTTGCGCTCCAACGTGGCGGCCAGCACCCGCGCCAGCTTGGAGCCGTGACCGGCCGGCGCGGCTCCGGCATCAAGCAGTCGATTGCTCAGCCGGTTCAACAATTCGCTGTCGGCGGCGCCGTTGACGAGCTCCACTTCCCACTCGCGCCACTCTTGTTGAGCCGGGCCGTTATCGGCTGCGTCGCTGATGGTCCACGCTGTCACGTGGTCGTTGCTGAACTCCGCGAGTGCCTCGCCGTCCGCGTTGTACAGCACTTGGCTTTCGCGCTGGGTGGTGATCCGCGCGACCGGCTCCACCGGACGGTCGCGAACGATCGCCAACACGACGTCGAGCAGCTCGTCGGGCACACCGTTGCCGGCGGTCAGCGGGGCGTGGATCTCGGTGCGCGCGTCCGGCCCGGCCGGCAGCTTCAGATGCCAGCCGGCATCGGAGCCACCGGTGCGGCGCCGCAGCGTGATCTTGTGGCGTGCCAAGTCCTGTGTCGGGGTATCGAAGTAGATCGCATCCAACGACTTGACCGGCGACTTCTCGACTCGAGCCACCGCGGCGATGCCCTCGAACGACGGCGACACCGTCGACTCGACGACGTTGAACTTGCGTTCCACCTCCAGATGGCGCGCATTTCCAGGCATCGTTGGCTCCGTGGTCGAGGATGAAGCATCCACAGCGTGCCATATCAAAGCGACGGAGTCCCGAAGACCGTTGCTACTTGTTCCGTCCACGCGTGATGTGCACAGCGCATATGGTTTTGCGGTCGCGGTGACCGCTCGAGCCGGCTACCCGCTGAAGATGGGATTTGCGATTGAAGGCAATTCGTTTGCATGCCCGGGGAGGTCCCGAGCAGCTCAGGTATGAAGACGCGGCGCTGCCGGAGCCGACGGCTGGGGAAGTGCGGGTGCGGGTCCAGGCTGCCGGCATCACGCCGACCGAGCTCACCTGGGCGGAGACCTATCAGGACCGCAGCGGGAACTCGCGGCTGCCGAGCATTCCGGCCCACGAGTTATGCGGAGTGGTCGACTCGGTGGGCACTGGAGTGGACGACATCGTGGTGGGCGATCGCGTCTACGGGCTGATCGACTTTCCCCGCGATGGTTGTGCCGCCGAATTCGTCGTAGTCCCGGCGGCTGACCTGGCGCCCGCACCGAAAACCCTCGATCCGGTCGAAGTGGCCGCGGTGCCGCTGTCCGGGCTGACGGCCTGGCAGGCGTTGTTCCGGCACGGTCAACTGCAAGCAGGTCAGCGGGTGCTGATCCACGGCGCCGCCGGCGGCGTGGGATCTTTGGCGGTGCAGCTCGCCCGGTGGAAGGGGGCGCACGTCATCGTGACGGCGTCGCAGCGGCACGAGAGCTTCCTGCGCGAGCTGGGTGTGGATCAGTTCGTCGACTATACCGCCGAGCCGTTCGAAGCGGTGGTCCGCGACGTCGATTTGGTGTTGGACACCGTCGGAGGGGAGACACTGAGCCGATCCTGGACGGTGCTGACAGCCGCCGGCAGGCTGATCTCGATCGTCGAGGAACCGGGCCCGCCACCCGCGGGCCAGCGGCCCGGCATGTTCTTCATCGTGCAGCCCAGCCGCTCGGAGTTGCGCGAGCTGACCGGGCTGATCGACGCGGGTGCACTGCGCCCGTTCGTGCAATCGGTCTTCCCACTGGCTCAGACGCGCGCCGCGTTCGATCAGGGCCTAGCCGGGCACCTGCGCGGCAAGATCGTGCTGCAGGTCGAGTGAATCAGAAGCAGTGCTCTTCGGCGGGGAACACTCCGCTGGCCACCTCTTCTGCGTATTGCGTTGCGGCGCGGCGCAATTCACCGGCGATGTCGGCATACCGCTTGACGAAGCGGGCGGCCTTGCCGCTGCTGAGCCCGGCCATGTCCTGCCACACCAGAACCTGGCCGTCGCAGTTGGGGCCGGCTCCGATCCCGATGGTAGGAATGGTGAGCTTGCCGGTGATCTGAGTGGCCAGCTCGGCCGGCACCATCTCCATGACGACGGAGAACGCACCGGCTTCGGCGACCGCGATGGCGTCGGCGATGGTCTGCTCCGCGGCATCGCCACGGCCCTGCACCCGGAATCCACCGAGCGTGTTGACGCTTTGCGGCGTGAAGCCGATGTGCGCCATCACCGGGATGCCGGCGGCGGTCAGAAACGCGATTTGCTCGGCTACCCGCTCACCGCCTTCGAGCTTGACCGCGTGCGCGCCGCCCTCCTTCATGAAGCGTGTCGCGGCCGCCAGCGCTGCGGCCGGTCCGCCCTCGTAGCTGCCGAACGGCAGATCGGCGACCACCAGCGCGTGCTTGGCGCCTCGCACCACGCCGCGGACCAGCGGGATGAGCTCGTCGATGGAAACCGGCACGGTGGTGTCGTAGCCGTACACGACGTTGGCCGCGGAGTCACCGACCAGCAGTACCGGGATGCCGGCCTCGTCGAAGACCCGGGCGGTCGAGTAGTCGTAGGCCGTCAGCATGCCCCACTTGTGCCCTTCGGCCTTCCATTTCTGCAGGTGGTGGGTGCGGATCTTGGTTCGCGGCGCCGGTGGCGCTGAATCGGGCGCAGTGGACGGGTTAGCCCCATAGACGTGTTGCTCAGTAGACATCTTTGTCCCCAGTGATGTAGTCCGGTCGATCCTCGTGGCCCTAGCGTGGGTCCCCGGGTTCGTCTGACCACCACAGTCTGCCATCTCACAGCCGCCCCTGTCACCGCCGGGCCGCTGTGACACATACCATCGTCGGATGCAGCGGCTCAGCGGACTCGACGCCAGCTTCTTGTACCTGGAGACCGACTCGCAGCCCTTGCATGTTTGCTCGGTGATGGAGCTCGACACGTCGACCATGCCGGGTGGCTATACGTTTGACCGGCTGCGCGAGGCGTTGTCGCTGCGGATCAAAGCGATGCCGCAGTTCCGGGAAAAGCTTGCCGACAGTCCGTTGAACTTGGACCACCCGGTCTGGGTGGATGACGAGAATTTCGAGATCGACCGCCACTTGCACCGCATCGGTTTGCCGGCACCCGGCGGCAGAGCAGAGATATCGGAGATTTGTGGGCACATCGCCTCCTTGCCGCTGGATCGCCGGCGACCGCTGTGGGAGATGTGGGTCATCGAAGGCGTGGCGGGGACGGATTGCCATCAGAAGGGCCGCCTCGGGGTGATGACCAAGGTGCACCACGCCGGGGTGGACGGGGTGACCGGCGCCAACCTGATGGCTGCGCTGTGCACCACCGAAGCCGATGCGCCCGCGCCTGACCCGGTACAGGGCGTCGGCGGCGGCAGCGGTTGGCAGATCGCCGCGGGCGGACTGCTCCGATTCGCCACTCGCCCATTGCAGCTGGCCAACGTGATGCCGCAAACGGTGTCCTCGGTGGTGACGACGATAAAGCGAGCGCTGGACGGCCAGACGATGGCGCGTCCCTTCGCCGCACCGCCGACGATGTTCAACGCCAGCATCACCGGCCGACGCAACGTCGCGTATGCCCAACTGGACCTCGACGACGTGAAGAAGGTGAAGAACCACTTCGGTGTCAAGGTCAACGACGTGGTGATGGCCTTGGTGTCCGGCGTGCTGCGGCACTATCTGGCCGATCGCAACGCCTTGCCGGCCACGTCGCTGGTGGCCACGGTGCCGGTCTCGGTGCACGGCAAATCGGATCGCGCTGGGCGCAACCAGGTTTCGGGAATGTTCTGCAGCCTGGAAACCCACATCGCCGACCCGGCACAGCGGCTGAAAGCCATCGCCCAAGCGAATTCGGTTGCCAAAGAACATAATTCGGACATCGGCGCCACGCTGTTGCAGGATTGGACGCAATTCGCCGCGCCAGCCGTGTTCGGGATCGCGATGCGGCTCTTCGCCAGGACACGCCTTACCGAGAGCCTGCCGGTGCACAACCTGGTGGTTTCCAACGTGCCGGGACCCCAAGACCCGCTGTACCTGCTGGGTTGCGAGGTCAAGGCGATGTACCCGCTGGGGCCCATCTTCCACGGTGCCGGTCTCAACGTGACGGTGATGTCGCTGAACGGGACGCTGGATGTGGGCCTGATTTCGTGCCCGGAACTGCTGCCGGACTTGTGGGAGATGGCCGACGACTTCGCCGTCGCGATGGAAGAACTGCTGGCAGCTAGCCGGTAACCGGCGTCTTGCGTGTCCTCTGGCAGCATATGTGGGCATGTGCCTGTCTCGCCGCGGAAAAATCGCGCGCACGCTGTTGCTCTGGGCGGCGATCGCTGCCGTGGCGATGCTGCTCGGAGGCTGCCTCCGCGTCGTTGACGGGCGCCCGGTAATGGCCGGCCCCAGGCTTGGTCAGCCGATTGCGTGGTCGGCTTGTCGGACCACGGGTCCGGGGAAGCTGCCCGCGGGGGCGGTGTGCGGCAAGCTCGCCGTGCCGGTCGACTACGACCACCTCAACGGCGATGCCGCGGTCCTCGGGCTGGTTCGCTTTCCCGCGACGGGAAACAAGATCGGTTCGCTGGTCATCAATCCCGGCGGCCCGGGGGAGTCCGGCGTCCAGGCCGCACTCGGCATCGTCCAGACGTTGCCGCCCAAGGTGCGCGAACGGTTCGACCTCATCGGGTTCGACCCGCGTGGAGTGGGCTTGTCGCGGCCGGCGATCTGGTGCAACTCCGATGCTGACAACGACCGGTTGCGGACCGAGCCCCAGGTCGACTACAGCCCGGCCGGCGTGCAGCACAGCGAGGACGAAACCAAGGAGTTTGTCGCCCGTTGCATCACCAAGATGGGGCTGAACTTCCTGCGCAATGTCGGGACCGTCAACGTCGCTCGGGACCTGGACGCCATCCGGGCGGCGCTGGGCGACGCCAAGCTGACCTACCTGGGCTACTCGTACGGCACGCGGATCGGCTCTGCCTACGCCGAGGCCTACCCGCAGAACGTGCGGGCGATGATCCTCGACGGCGCCGTCGACCCGAATGCCGACCCCATCGAGGCAGACCTGCGTCAGGCCAAGGGATTCCAGGACGCCTTCAACGACTACGCCGCGGATTGCGCGAAAAAGCCGACTTGTCCGCTGGGCACCGACCCGGCCAAGGCCGTCGACGTCTACCACAGCCTGGTCGACCCGCTGGTCGACCCGAACAATTTGATGGTCGGCAGGCCGGCAAAAACCGAGGACCCGCGTGGGCTCAGCTACAGCGACGCGATCATCGGCACCATCATGGCGCTGTACTCGCCGACGCTGTGGCACCACCTGACCGACGGCCTGACCGAGTTGCGAGACGGACACGGCGACACCCTGCTGGCGCTGGCCGACATGTACATGCGCCGTGACGCCAAGGGCCACTACAGCAACGCCACCGACGCGCGGGTGGCGATCAATTGCGTCGACCAGCCGCCGATTACCGACCGGGCCAAGGTCATCGATGAAGACCGCCGCTCCCGAGAGCTCGCGCCGTTCATGAGTTACGGGCAGTTCACCGGACACGCCCCGCTGGGCACCTGCGCGTTCTGGCCGGTACCGCCCACCAGCAAGCCGCATACCGTCTCGGCGCCCGGACTGGCTCCGACCGTGGTGGTCTCCACCACGCACGACCCGGCCACGCCCTACCAGGCCGGGGTGGACCTGGCCAACCAGCTACACGGCTCGCTGCTCACCTACGACGGCACTCAGCACACGGTGGTCTTCCAGGGCGAGAACTGCGTCGACAACTACATCACGGCATACCTCATCGACGGCGCCACGCCACCGGCCGGCGCCAAGTGCTGAGAGTGCAAGTGCTGAGAGTGGTTGTGCCGTTATGTCATTGCGAGCGCTGTGATCAAGGCGTGACCATTTCGCGTCGCGGCGGGAATCCGTGGCTGCAACGATGACAGCCATGTCGCGCCGCAGACCGTTGAGCTCGGCGCTTCTTTCATTGTTCGCCGGGGCGATGCTGGTCGCTGGCCAGCCGCTAGCCGCTGCCACGCCCGAGCCGGGACCCGGTGCGGGCCAAACGCAAAGCCCGCAGCCGCCGACCGTAACGCAGCCGAACTGGGGCAGTTGCAGCGAGTTCCTCGGCGACACCCACGACATCCCCACCGCAAAATGTGCGACGGTGTCGGTTCCCGTCGACTACGCCAATCCCGGTGGCGCCCAAGCGAAGTTGGCCGTGATCCGGATTCCGGCAACCGGCCAGCGCATCGGGTCGTTGCTGGTCAATCCCGGCGGCCCAGGGGCGTCCGCCGTCGACATGGCCGCGGGCCTGGCACCGGACTTGGACGGCACCGAACTACGAAGCCACTTCGACCTGGTGGGCTTCGACCCGCGCGGGGTGGGCCATTCCACGCCGGCGCTGCGCTGCCGCACCGACGCCGAGTTCGACGCCTTCCGGCGGGATCCGATGGTCGACTACAGCCCGGCCGGAGTCGCGCACATCGAGCAGGTCTACCAGCAGCTGGCCAAAGAGTGCGCCGACAAGATGGGCACCGCCTTCCTGGCCAACATCGGCACCGCGTCCGCCGCGCGCGACATGGACATGGTGCGTCAGGCGCTGGGCGATGAGCAGATCAACTATCTGGGCTTCAGCTACGGCACCGAGCTGGGCACCGCCTACCTCGAGCGGTTTGCCGACCATGTCCGGGCCATGGTGCTCGACGGTGCCATCGACCCGACGGTGGGCCCGATCGAGGAAAATATCAAGCAAATGGCGGGATTCCAGACCGCGTTCAACGACTACGCCGCCGACTGTGCCCGTTCGCCGGCCTGCCCGCTGGGCACCGACCCGGCCCAGTGGGTCAACCGCTATCACGCCCTGGTCGACCCGCTGGTCGCCAAGCCCGGCCCGACTTCGGATCCGCGCGGCCTGTCCTACGCCGACGCGACCACCGGCACCATCAACGCGCTCTACACGCCGACGCACTGGAAGTACTTGACCAGCGGTCTGCTCGGGCTGCAGCGTCATACCGACGCCGGCGACCTGCTCATGCTGGCCGACGACTACGACGGCCGCGACAAGCACGGGCACTACAGCAACGACCAGGACGCGTTCAACGCGATCCGGTGCGTGGACGCGCCGTCGCCGACGGACCCGGACAGCTGGGTGGCCGCCGACCAGCAGATCCGCCAGGCCGCGCCGTTTCTCAGCTATGGCCCGTTCACCGGTCACGCGCCGCGCGACCTATGCGGGTTGTGGCCGGTGCCGGCGACGACGGCGCCGCATGCCGCGCCCCGGGTCCCGTTCGGCAAGGTGGTGGTGGTGTCGACAACACACGACCCGGCCACGCCGTACCAGGCCGGGGTGAACCTGGCCAACCAACTGGGCGCCCCGCTGATCACCTACGACGGGACCCAGCACACCGCGGTGCTGAACGGCAACCCATGCGTCGACGGCGCGGTGACGCGCTACTTCGTCGACCTGACGGTGCCGCCGCCGACATTGCACTGCCAGCCGTGAGCCGGCGGTTTTGAGTGTGAGCTAACGGTTTTGAGTGTGAGCGCAGGATTTTCGACGTGAGCGCAGGGCGGATTCTGGCGATTTTCCCCGCCCCGGATACACAGCCGACGCCCTGAGTTCACCGTCAACGCCGTCAGTTCACGCGCGACGCGCGCAATGCGCCTGACCGGGGACCGGTAACACACTGTTAACAGAAGGTGCCTACTGTTCGGGTATGGATCGACAGAAGGAATTCGTCCTCCGCACGCTCGAGGAGCGAGACATCCGCTTCGTGCGGCTGTGGTTCACCGACGTGCTCGGCTACCTCAAGTCGGTCGCGATCGCGCCGGCCGAACTGGAAGGCGCGTTCGAAGAAGGCATCGGCTTCGACGGCTCCTCGATCGAGGGCTTCGCCCGAGTATCCGAATCCGACACCGTAGCCCACCCGGATCCGTCCAGCTTCCAGGTGCTGCCCTGGACCACGAGCGCCGGCCATCACCACTCAGCGCGGATGTTCTGCGACATCACCATGCCCGACGGCTCGCCGTCTTGGGCGGACCCGCGGCACGTGCTGCGCCGTCAGCTCGCCAAAGCCAACGACCTGGGCTTCTCCTGCTACGTACACCCGGAAATCGAGTTCTTCCTGCTAGAGCCCGGCCCGGACGACGGTTCGTCGCCCGTTCCGATCGACAACGCCGGCTACTTCGACCAAGCGGTGCACGAATCCGCCTCGACATTCCGTCGGCACGCGATCGAGGCGCTGGAGTTCATGGGCATCTCAGTGGAGTTCAGCCACCACGAAGGCGCGCCCGGCCAGCAGGAAATCGACCTGCGGTTCGCCGACGCCTTGTCGATGGCCGACAACGTGATGACCTTCCGCTACGTCATCAAAGAGGTCGCGCTGGAAGAAGGCGTACGGGCGACGTTCATGCCCAAGCCGTTCGGCCAGCACCCCGGCTCGGCCATGCACACGCACATGAGCCTGTTCGAGGGCGACGTCAACGCCTTCCACAGCGACGACGACCCGCTGCAGCTGTCGGATGTCGGCAAGTCGTTCATCGCCGGAATCCTCGAACACGCCTCTGAAATCAGCGCGGTGACAAATCAGTGGGTCAATTCCTACAAGCGGCTGGTGGTCGGCGGTGAGGCGCCCACCGCCGCGTCGTGGGGGGCGGCCAACCGGTCGGCGCTGGTGCGGGTGCCGATGTACACGCCGCACAAGACTTCGTCGCGGCGGGTCGAGGTGCGCAGCCCGGACTCGGCGTGCAACCCCTACCTGGCGTTCGCCGTGCTGCTGGCTGCCGGACTGCGTGGGGTGGAGAAGGGCTACGTGCTGGGACCGCAGGCCGAGGACAACGTCTGGGACCTCACGCCGGAGGAACGCCGCGCGATGGGCTACCGCGAGCTGCCGTCCAGCCTGGACAGCGCGCTGCGGTCGATGGAGGCCTCCGAGCTGGTCGCGGAAGCGTTGGGGGAGCACGTGTTTGACTTCTTCCTGCGCAACAAGCGCCGGGAGTGGGCGAACTACCGCAGCCACGTCACCCCTTATGAGCTGAGGACTTACCTGTCGCTGTAGTGCGCTACCGTCGTTCCATGACCAAGCCCGCGACGGAGCGACCCAGGCTGCCCAGTGCCGGGCGACTCGGACTGGTCGACCCCCGCGCCGGCGAGCGTCTGGCCCAGCTGGGCTGGTATGAGCATGACGACCAAGCGCACGTCGAGCGGCTCTGGTCGCTGTCGCGCGCCCCGGACGCCGACGCGGCCCTGCGAACCCTGATCCGGCTCTTCGAAAACCCGGACACCGACTGGGACGAGCTCAACGCGGCCCTGCTCACCGACCGAAGTCTGCGCGGTCGGTTGTTCGCCGTGCTGGGCTCGTCGCTGGCGCTGGGGGATCACCTGGTGGCCCATCCGCAGTCCTGGAAACTGCTGCGCGGCAAGGGCATATTGCCCACCCCCGAGCAGCTGGCCCAGGCGTTCAACGAGTGTGTCGACGAGGCACTGGCCGCGCCGAATTCCGTAGTGCCTCGGTTGAGCGCGTTGTATCGGGACCAGCTGCTGGTGTTGGCCGCGCTGGACCTGGCCGCCACGGTCGAGGACGAACCTGTGTTGCCGTTCACGCTGGTGGCCGCGCAGCTGTCGGACACCGCTGATGCGGCACTGTCGGCGGCGCTGCGAGTTGCCGAGGCGACCATGTGCGGTGACGGCACGCCGCCGCGGCTCGCCGTCATGGCCATGGGCAAATGCGGTGCGCGCGAACTGAATTACGTCAGCGACGTCGACGTCATCTTCGTCGCCGAGCGCGCCGACGCGCTCACGGCCCGGGTCGCCAGCGAAATGATGCGGGTGGCGTCGGCCGCGTTCTTCGAGGTGGACGCCGGGCTGCGACCGGAAGGGCGCAGCGGTGAGCTGGTCCGCACGGTCGAGTCGCACGTCGCGTACTACAAGCGCTGGGCGAAGACCTGGGAGTTTCAGGCGCTGTTGAAGGCCCGGGCGGCGGTCGGCGACGCCGAATTGGGCCGGCGCTACCTGGACGCGTTGATGCCGATGGTGTGGGTGGCGTGCGAGCGCGAAGATTTCGTGGTCGAGGTGCAAGCCATGCGCCGGCGGGTCGAGCAGCTGGTGCCCGCCGACGTCCGGGGCCGCGAGCTCAAGCTGGGCACCGGCGGGCTGCGCGACGTGGAGTTCGCCGTGCAGCTGCTGCAACTGGTGCACGGGCGCAGCGACGAGTCGCTGCACGTCGCGTCCACGGTCGACGCGCTGCAGGCGTTGAGTGAGGGCGGCTACATCGGACGCGAGGACGCGGCCAACCTGACCGCGTCCTATGAATTCCTGAGGCTGCTCGAGCATCGGCTGCAGCTGCAGCGCCTCAAACGCACCCACCTATTGCCCGAATTCGACGACGACGAAGCGGTGCGCTGGCTGGCGCGGGCCGCCCACATCCGGCCCGACGGCCGCCACGACGCGGCGGGGGTGCTGCGCGAGGAGCTCAAGAACCAGAACGTGCGGGTGTCCCGCCTGCACGCCAAGCTCTTCTACCAGCCGCTGCTGGAGTCGATCGGGCCGGCGGGCCTGGTGATCGCCGGCGGCGGGATGACGCCAGAGGCCGCGGAGCGCCAGCTCGCCGCGCTGGGCTACGAAGGCCCCAAGACCGCGCTCAAGCACATGTCTGCGCTGGTCAACCAGAGCGGACGGCGCGGACGGGTGCAGTCGGTCCTCCTCCCCAGGCTGCTGGACTGGATGTCGTACGCCCCCGACCCCGATGCCGGCCTGCTGGCCTACCGGCGGCTCAGTGAAGCGCTGGCAACCCAGACCTGGTATCTGTCGACGCTGCGCGACAAGCCCGCGGTCGCCAAAAGGCTGATGCATGTGCTGGGAACCTCGGCGTATCTGCCGGACCTGCTGATGCGTGCGCCCGAGGTCATCCAGCAGTACGGCGACGGGCCGGCCGGGCCGAAGCTGCTGGAAGCCGACCCGGCGGCGGTGGCGCGCGGGCTGATCACGTCGGCGGCCCGACACAGCGACCCGGTGCGGGCGATCGCCGCCGCTCGCTCCCTGCGCCGCCGTGAGTTGGCCCGCATCGGGTCCGCCGATTTGCTCGGCCTGCTGCAGGTCACCGAGGTGTGCGAGGCGCTCACGTCGGTATGGGTGGCGGTGCTGCAGGCCGCGCTGGACGCGATCATTCGCACCAACCTGCCCGAGGACGGCAACGCTCCGGCGGTGATCGCGGTGATCGGCATGGGCCGGCTCGGTGGCGCCGAACTGGGCTATGGGTCCGACGCCGACGTGATGTTCGTCTGCGAGCCGACACCAGGCGTCGACGACGCGGTGGCGATCCGGTGGTCGACGACGATCGCCGAGCAGGTTCGGGCGCTGCTCGGAACCCCCAGCGTCGACCCGCCCTTAGAGCTCGACGCCAACCTACGGCCCGAGGGCCGCAGCGGCCCACTGGTGCGCACCCTGGCCTCCTACGAGGCCTACTACGCGCAGTGGGCGCAGCCATGGGAGATCCAGGCGTTGCTGCGCGCTCATTCGGTTGCCGGTGATGCCGATCTGGGTCAGCGTTTCCTGCTGATGGCCGACAAGACGCGCTATCCGCCCGACGGCGTGTCCGCCGAGGCGGTGCGGGAGATTCGCCGGATGAAGGCGCGTGTGGAGTCCGAGCGACTGCCGCGTGGCGCGGATCCCAACACGCACACCAAGTTGGGCCGCGGGGGACTGGCCGACATCGAATGGACCGTGCAGTTGTTGCAGCTGCGGCACGCCCACGAGATTCCGGCGCTGCACAACACCTCGACGCTGCAATCGCTGAACGTGATCGCCGAGGCCGGGCTGGTCCCGGCCGAGGACGTGGACCTGCTACGACAGGCGTGGCTGACCGCTACCCGGGCCCGCAATGCGCTGGTGCTGGTCCGCGGGAAGCCCACCGATCAGCTGCCCGGACCGGGCCGTCAGCTCAACGCGGTCGCTGTCGCCGCGGGCTGGCCCAACGACGACGGAGGCGAGTTCTTGGACAACTATCTGCGGGTCACTCGGCGGGCAAAAGCCGTGGTGCGCAAGGTTTTCGGCAGTTGAGTCAGGACGCCGGCGCGCTTGACGCCCTGTTCGAGGTGTTGACCGCCGCAGAGGCCGAGCGGGTGACGGCACTCTATGCTCCCTTGGCCGACGCAGTCCGTGAACTCATCGACGCCACCATCCGCACCGAGGCCGACGATGACGTCGTCGCGCAGGCGCTGGTCGCGCTAGAGGCGGTCACCCAGTCACTGCGCCGACGCACCCGCCCGGTCGGGGTGAGTTACCGCGTGGACGATCGCCCACTGCCACTGGGTAACGCCGTCGTCGGCGTGTGCAACCCGATCGCCCCGCCGATCGTCGTCAATCATCTGGGCGGCGGACGCTGCTGGAGCGAGTTCGTACTCGGGACGGCATACGCGGGTCCACCCAAGCTGGTGCACGGCGGCGTCAGCGCCCTGGTGCTGGACCACATGCTGGGCGAGGCGGCCAGCGAAGGCTTGTCCAAGCCGCGGTTCACCGGAACCATCACGGTCAAGTACCTGCGTGGCACGCCGCTCGGGCCGCTGCGCTCTGACGCCTGGATCGAGCGCAGGGAAGGCGTGAAAGTATTTGCCCGCGGCTCTATTTCGGATGCTGCCGGGGTCACCGTCGAGGCCGAAGGAGTCTTCATCGAGCCGGCCTGGGCACGGGACGGGCAACGCGGGCAATGAAGTTCTACGTCAGCAGCGCCTTTCTGAACACCCGCGAGATCATCGAAATCGCCAGGGCCGCAGACGAACTCGGATACGACGGCATCGGCATCCCCGACCATGTAGTGAACCTAGAGACGCTGCAGACCCCGTATCCGTATACCAAAGACGGGCAACGGCGCTGGCAGCCCTTCACTGACTGGCCGGATCCCTGGGTGCTGGTCGGCGCGCTGGCCCAAGTCACCGAGCGGCTGCGATTCGTCACCACGGTTTACATCCCAGCGATGCGCAATCCCTATTCGGCGGCGAAAGCCATTGGCACCGCGGCAGTTTTGGCGTCCGGGCGGGTGGAGCTGGGCATCGGGGTGGGCTGGTGCCGCGAAGAATTCGCCTTGATGGGTGAGCAGTTCGCGGCGCGCGGGAAACGCACGGATGAAATTCTCGAATTGATGCGGACGCTGTGGGAACCGGGCTGGACGCAGTTCGACGGCGAGTTCTTTCAGGCTCCGCGGTTAGAGATGCAGCCGACGCCGCCGCCGATCCCGGTGTACGTCGGTGGGCTCAGTGAGGTCGCACTGCGCCGCGCCGCCCGCAACGACGGCTGGATCGGCGACCTGATCAAGACCGACCGCGCCATCGAAGCGGTTGGTCGGCTACGCGAACTGCGGGCCGAAAATGGTTTGTCCATGGACGATTTCACGGTGCTGACGCCTCTGACCGACGCGTTCACCCCGGCCGACTACCAGCGTGCCGCAGATGCCGGTATCACCGGCATCATCACCATGCCGTGGATGTTCTACGCCGGGCCGGGCTCTTCCTTGGCCGACAAGATCGACGGCATGCGACGGTTCCGCAAGGATCTCGCGTTGGACTAGCGCGAGCCGTAGCGCGAGCAGACGCAAAATCCCCATTCTCGTGCCCGTTTTGGGTAATTTTGCGTCTGCTCGCGGAGCCAGCCGTGGTGCGGGGAATCCTGGGCCGCCGGCCCGGTTGATCTCGCGGAGGAACGCACCTCTAGTAACTCGTCCCAGGGGGTCGGCCCGCAGGCCGACGTTGGAGAAACCACCAGATGAGCGCGACGAACGCCGGTCCGCCGAGCAGGGCTGCAACCCCGAACCCGGGGAGCGATGCCCCTGCCGTATAGGCTGTACCGCCATTCGCATGAACATCCAGCGTTGAACCCGCGGACGGGGCGACGAAGAGCCGCCCGTGTTTGATGTTGCCGGTATACGACGCTCCGCCGATGCTCCAGGTGCCCTCGCAATGACCGCCCCGGCCCCCGAGGGTGCATTGAGTGACCGTCGCGGTCGTCGGCGTACCGTTCTGGTACTCGTTGAAGTCGTATGCGCCCCAAAGGAACCCACCAACCATGAGCGCCAGATAGAGAAGTGCGCCGATCCGGTTCCCGCCCGAGCTACTTTTCATACCTCGCCGCGCCTCGGCGCCATGCGGGTCCAGATCGGCGATTCGGTCTTCCGGATAGTCGTCGTCCATTACAAAATGGTCTCACCGGATAGGAGTCAGCGCCCCATAATGCTGGGCGCAGTCCGGTGAGTAGACAAGTACTGGGCGAGCAGACGCAAAATCCCATTGTTCGTGCCGGTTTTGGGCGATTTTGCGTCTGCTCGCGGGGGCACGCATACTGCAACGCATGGTGTTTACGGTGGTGTTCGCCAACGGCGAGACGCGGGACTACGGCGCATTCGACAGCTTCGAGGTCACCGATGCCGGCGTATTGATCATTCAGATGAAGCGCGAGGACATCAACCGGCACTACGTGGCTCCGGGCGCGTGGCTGGAGGTGGTCGAGATGGTCGACGGGACGCCGGTGCGAATGTCGCGGGGAATCATCGGTCATCGCCCCAAAATGTAGGACTCGCGGGGTGGGGCTAACTCCGCGCGCGGTCGTACGGCCCGCGACACTGAAGGCACGCCGCTGCAGGTGCGCGCGGTTAAAGTGTCACGGTGCGGCGCGGGCCGACTGGGTCGCCGACGGTGTGCGCGCCGCTCAACTTTCGGCGCTTTCTTTAGTTGACGCTCGGCACCCAGTTGCCGTGGAAGCCGGCAGGGACTCGATGCGGTAGTTTAATCCGCGCGATGTCCTGAAGCGTTTGCGCGTCCAGAACCGCCAATTCGCTGCGGTCGGTAGGCCGGTCATACACATAACCCATCAGCACCCCGTCGTCTTTGGCAGCATCGGGTGATGAGGGGTGGAATACGAACTCGCCCAACGCCTTTTCGGGGCCGAAGGAGCGTCCTGATACACCTGGCCGCGCCAGGAAAACCGAGGAACGTTACGCACCAGCCGACTTTCCTACCGGGCCCTGCGCGCGCTCCACACACCTCGAATAAACAATGCGCAGCCTCCGATCAGTGCTAACCCGAAGAAACCCACAGGCAAGATCGATGAACCAATCGTGTGGGACGTGTAGGCGGTGCCGTCTTTGACGTGCACGGCCAGGGATGATCCGGCGGCGAATTTCCTGTTGCCCATGAAGACGCCGTTGTCGATCGGGCCGGATTGGGTGTGTCCGTTGACAGTCCAGGTACCTGTGCAGGTAATGAGGTGTCCCTTACTGCTCGATTGGTGGCAGTGGTCGATGGTCGCCGTGGTGGGGGTGCCGAGCTCATACTGATATGCCGAGTCCCAATAAACATGCAGGGTGTTGAGCCCGGCCCACACCAACGCCAGCAGGCCGAACCCGCCAAGTATCAGCACCGCCCAGTTGAGCGGCCGCCTGGTCTGCAGCGAAGCGTTCGTTGTGGTCTGATCGGCCCGCTGCGCCGGTGCGGGCTCGCGTACCTCCCGCGCCTGTCGTTTGCCGACGACAGCGAGCAGCCCGTTCAAGGTTTGAGGGTCTATCCAGGCCTCGAGATCTAAAACGTCCACTTGTGGCCCAGAGGTCGGCGCTTCGCTGGCACGAGACCCGGTTTCGCCCAGGACAAATCGGTGCGCGCCGGCTACCAAGACAAGCGCTCTGCCCGATCCGCGCCCCCCAGCACTCCATTGACCGAGCTGGGCGTCCTGGAATGAGAAAACGTCACCTGGCCGCTGGTCGACAGTCAGGCCGGTGGGGGTAACGCTAATGACGACCTTTTTCTTCATCAGTCGCCGATAAATCAGGAATCCCAGGACGCAACTCACCACGAACAACACGGGGCTGATGGACGTGGAAAAAGGAACGCCCGCTCGGGGCACGACCAGGGTCGCGCAAAAAAGCAGCAATATTACTAATCCGAATGCAGACACGTGCTGCCTGGTGGTCGGGATACGTGTTGCCACGAATCGGCGTTGATCCAGAAGAGAACTCGATGCTGCGTCGGTCTGCGAGCGGTCCGAGCCCGCCGGTGGTCGAGCTACATCGGAGCTGCCAAGCTGACGTTCGAGATCAGGATTCTCAGCATCATCGCTGTCCATCATCAGCAAATTGTCACACGCCGGAGCCGCTGCTATTGCAGGTCTCCGAGCCGTTGCTTCGTCGTCCTGGCCGGGCACTCAATAAATCGGTGCCCCACTTCAGGGTGTACCGCGCAAACTCCTTGTGTTCCAGCACCTTTGGCTACGACCGCTGTCCGCGGACTCCGACGTGCCGCACGTGCTGCGGCAGTTGGCCTCCCGCTTCGCAATCGGATGTGATCGCGAAGCGGAAGGCCCGCGCGTCAGCCGACTTACACGTCGAAGTAGAGCGCGAATTCGTACGGATGCGGCCGGATGTTCACCGGATCAATCTCGTTCTCACGCTTGAAGCTGATCCACGTCTCGATCAGGTCGGGCGTGAAAACCCCTCCCTCCGTGAGGTATTCGTGGTCGGCCTCCAAGCGGTCGATCACCGCAGACAGCTGGGTGGGCGCCTGCGGAATGTTCGCGGCCTCCTCCGGCGGCAACTCGTAGAGGTCCTTGTCGACCGGCGCCTGCGGCTCGATCTTGTTCTTGATGCCGTCCAGGCCGGCCATCAACATCGCCGAGAACGCCAGGTACGGGTTGCCGGACGAGTCGGGGCAGCGGAACTCCAGCCGCTTGGCCTTCGGGTTGTTACCGGTGATCGGGATTCGCACGCATGCCGACCGGTTGCGCTGGCTGTACACCAGGTTGATCGGTGCCTCGTAACCCGGAACCAAGCGCTTGTAGGAGTTCACCGTCGGGTTGGTGAACGCCAGCAGCGACGGCGCGTGGTGCAGCAACCCGCCGATGTAATGGCGCGCGGTGTCCGACAGGCCGGCATACCCCGTCTCGTCGTACATCAGCGGGCTGCCGTCTTTCCACAGCGACTGATGCGTGTGCATGCCGGAGCCGTTGTCGCCGAACAGCGGCTTGGGCATGAACGTGACGGTCTTGCCGTGCTGCCACGCGGTGTTCTTGACGATGTACTTGTACAGCTGCAAATCGTCCGCGGCGTGCAGCAGCGAGTTGAACTGATAGTTGATCTCGGCCTGGCCGCCGGTGCCGACCTCGTGGTGGCCCTTCTCCAGGATGAAGCCGGCCTTGATCAGGTTGGTCAGCATCTTGTCGCGCAGGTCGACGTAGTGGTCGTTGGGGGCAACCGGGAAGTATCCGCCCTTGTGGCGCACCTTGTAGCCGCGGTTGGCGCTGCCGTCGCTCTCGGTCGCGTTGCCGGTGTTCCACCACCCCGAGATCGCGTCCACCTCGTAGAACGACCCGTTGGCGGTCGAGTCGAAGCTGACCGAGTCGAAGATGTAGAACTCGGCCTCGGCGCCGAAGTACGCGGTGTCAGCGATCCCGGTGCTGGCCAGGTAGGCCTCGGCCTTGCGGGCAATGTTGCGCGGGTCGCGCGAGTACGGCTCGAGGGTGAACGGGTCGTGGACAAAGAAGTTGAGGTTCAGCGTCTTCGCCTCGCGGAATGGGTCGATCTGCGCGGTGTCCGGGTCCGGAAGCAGCACCATGTCGGATTCGTGGATGGCCTGGAAGCCGCGAATGGACGAGCCGTCAAAGGCCACGCCCTCTTCGAACAAGCTCTCGTCGAGCACGGTCGCCGGGATCGTGAAGTGCTGCATGATTCCGGGCAGGTCGCAGAACCGGACGTCGACAAACTCAACGTCTTCGTCTTTCGCGAGTTTGAAGACGTCGTCGGGCGTCATTTCCGTCACTGAAGGCTCCTTTACTTGGTAATTCGCGGCCGACGCTATGGAGTTGTTGTTGCTCGTTTATCAACCCCGTGTTGCGCGGACGTTACGTGACCATGCCGCCCGCATCGGACTCCGAGTAACTCTCGCCCTATTGTGAGGCCATGGCCCGCAAGATCGTAACTGGTGTCCGTTGACCTGGGATCCGGGACCACACCAATGACCGCGGGACCGCAGCCGGGATACCCCGGCGAGGCGCTCGGCCTGCCGCAGACGGGCACCGGTTCACTCGCTTCGATGGGGCGCCGACTGGTGGCGCTGATCATCGACTGGCTAATCGCCTACGGCCTGGCACTGCTGGCAATGGGGTTCGGCGCGTATTCCAAGACGATGTTGTCGACGATGATTTTGCTCGTCTGGCTGGTGCTGGGCGCAGTGTCGGTGCGCCTGTTCGGATTCACCCCGGGCCAGCTGGTAATGGGCCTGCAGGTGGCGGCGGTGGACGGCCGGCACGTGGGAATCGTCGCGCTGTTGGCCCGCGGACTCTTGATCTTTTTGGTGGTCCCGCCGCTGTTCACCGACAGCGACGGGCGCGGGCTGCAGGACCGGCTGACCGGAACCGCGGTAGTACGGCGCTAGCCCTATTTCCGGCGGACCGTCCGCTGCACCCCGCGCATCTTGCCGGCATTGGGCAGCGGCCCCTTCGGCAATGCGCCGGCGCCGGCGCGCGATCCCAGCGCAGACAATCGCGACTCCAGCGAGTCGATTTGCTTGGTGTTGATGTTGGTCGGAAGACGAGTCAGGTGGCGCTCCAGCTTCGCCAGCGGGACCTCGCCGTCGCCGTTGCCGACGATGATGTCGTAGATCGGCACGTCGCCGACCAGGCGCGCGGTGCGCTTCTTCTCCTGAGCCAGCAGCGGTTTCACCCGGGTTGGCGATCCCTCGCCGACCAGGATGACGCCGGGCCGGCCGAGTACCCGGTGCACCACGTCCAAGTGGCCGGTGCCGGCCACGGCCGGCGTGACCCGCCACTTGCCGCGCATGTTGTCCAGCACCCAGCCCGCCGCTCCGGTTTGGCCCTCGGCCTGCCGATAAATGCTGCGCTGGGCGCGACGGGTGAATATGACGAACGCCACCAGCACGCCCAGCACCACGCCGAGCACGATCATCATGATCATGCTGATCCCGCCGCCGGACAGCACGCCAAAAGCCGAAGATACGCCGGCGACCAACACAAAGGCGCCGATCATGTACGGCAGCAGACGCTTGTCCTCTTTGCGTTGGGTGGTGAACAGCTGCCACATCTGGGCCCGTCGCTGACGACCGGCGGCCTTGGCGGCCGCCTTGGCCTCGGCTCGGGCAGCCTTGTTCTCCGCGGCGGTTCGGGGTTTAGCCATAGTCCCCAAGGATAGTTGCGCTCAGCGCGGGGCCGAGGCGCGGTGGCGGGCCGCGGCCTGCGCGTAGAGCCGGCCCGCGCGGTACGAAGACCGCACCAGTGGCCCGGCCAGCACTCCGTCGTAGCCGAGCCCTTCGGCGTATTGCGCGTACTCGGCGAACTCGTCGGGTGGTACCCAGCGCTCGACCGGATGGTGGCGCGCAGAGGGCCGCAGATATTGAGTGATGGTGACGATGTCGCAGCCCGCCTGCCGCAGGTCGACCAGGGCGGTGCGCACCTCGTCCGGGGTCTCGCCCAGGCCGAGGATCAGGTTGCTCTTGGTCACCAGACCGAAGTCACGCGCCGCGGTCAGCACATCCAGGCTGCGCTGGTAGCTGAAGGCGGGCCTAATCCGCCTGAAGATGCGGGGTACCGTTTCGACGTTGTGCGCCAACACTTCTGGGCGTGACTCGAAGACCTCGTTCAGCCGGACGGGCTCGCCGTTGAAGTCGGGGATCAACAGTTCGACGCCGGTGGCGGGGTTGAGCTCTTTGATGGCGCGGACGGTCTGCGCGTAAAGCCAGGCGCCGCCGTCGGGCAAGTCGTCGCGTGCGACACCGGTGACGGTGGCGTAGCGCAAACCCATCGTCTGCACACTCTCGGCGACCCGCCGGGGCTCGTCGCGATCCAGCGCAGCGGGCTTGCCGGTGTCGATCTGGCAGAAGTCGCAGCGACGGGTGCACTGGTCGCCGCCGATCAGGAAGGTGGCTTCCCGGTCCTCCCAGCATTCGAAGATGTTGGGGCAGCCGGCCTCTTCGCAGACGGTGTGCAGGCCCTCGCGGCGGACCAGGCTTTTCAGCTCGGTGTACTCGCGTCCCATCCGTGCTCGGGTCTTGATCCACGGTGGCTTGCGCTCGATCGGCGTCTGCGCGTTGCGCACTTCGAGGCGCAACAGCCTGCGGCCCTCCGGAGCGACAGTCACGGTACTGATGCTACGCGGGCCGGGGTCGGCTGCCAGGTCAGAGCGAGGCGTCCGTCCAGGGCGTCGCAAACGGCGTCGGCAACCGCCGTCCGGACGTCCTCGACGGTCACCCTGCGCGTGAGCTCGGCCGACAACGACGTCACGCCGGCGTCGCTGATGCCGCACGGCACGATCGCGGTGAACGCGGCCAAGTCGCAGTCGCAGTTGAGCGCGAACCCGTGCAGCGTGGTGGCGCGCGATACCCGCACCCCGATCGCCGCGACCTTGCGCGGGGGCCGGCCGGGGATCCAGACCCCGGAGCGCCCGTCGACCCGGCCTGCGTGCAGGCCCAGGCCGGTACACACCTTGATCAGCGATTCCTCAAGGCGCCGAACGTAATTGACCACATCCAGCGGCTCTGCCAGCCCGATGATCGGATAGCCGACCAGCTGTCCGGGACCATGCCAGGTGATCTTGCCGCCGCGGTCGGTGTCTATGACCGGGGTTCCGTCCACAGGTCGTTCGTGCGGCTCGGTGCGCCGTCCGGCCGTGTAGACCGGCGGGTGTTCCAGCAGCAGCAAGGTGTCGGAGCCGCCGGCGACGCGCGCGTCGGCCAAGTCCCGCTGCAATTGCCACGCGGCGCGGTAGTCGATCGTGCCCAGCCAGCGCACGTCGATCGCGGTCGATGCCGACCGGATGGAACTCATGCCCGTGAGATTACTCGTCAATCCGCGTCGCGCCGGGCGGTGGCGTAGGCGAGCGCTTCACCGATGGTGTTGTGGTGAAACCGGAAACCGGCGGCCTCCAGCGCCGACGGGATGGCGCGTTGACCGATGAGCAACCCCTCGTCGGCGAATTCGCCGAGTGCCGCCCGCAGCGCGAAGCCAGGCAGCATCAACGGGGTCGGGCGGTTGACCGCGCGGCCGAAGGCGGTGGTGAACTCGGCGTTGGTGACCGGCGCCGGCCCGGTCATGTTGACCGGGCCGGACAGCGAGGCGTGTGAGATGGCGAACAGCAGCGCACGCACCTCGTCTTCCAGGGTGATCCAAGACATGTACTGCCGACCGCTGCCCAGCCGGGCCCCCAGGCCGGCCGAGAACAGCGGTCGCATCCTGCGCAGGGCGCCGCCGGCCGGGGACAGCACCACCCCGGTGCGGGCCAGTACCACCCGGCAACCGGCGTACTGTGCGGGCAAGGTTGCCGCTTCCCAGTCGGCACATAGCTGCGCCAGGAAACCCGTTCCGGCCCTGTCGTTTTCGTCGACGACACGATCCTTGGTGTTCCCGTAGTAGCCCACCGCGCTGGCGTTGATCAACGTCTCGACGCCGGCGTCTGCGACTGCGGCGGACAACACCTCGGTGGGCGCGATGCGGCTGTCGCGCAGGCTCTGCTTGAAGGCGCCCGACCAGCGGCGCCGGCCGATGTTGACCCCGCACAGGTTGACGACGGCGTCGACCTCGGCCAGCGCGTCGATGTCGAATTCGCCGCTCTCCGGATTCCAGTGCAGCTCTTCGGAATTCGTCGGTGTTCGCCGTACGATACGCAGCACCGGATGGTCGTTGGCGCGCAGCGCCGCGGCCAGGGCCGAACCGATCAGGCCAGACGAACCCGCGATCGCGACGACGGCCTTGTGGTCAGCTCGAGCCACCGCGTCACAGCCCTAAATCTGCCTCGAACGCTCCCTCTTCGAGCCGGTTCTTGATGGTGGTGAGGAAACGTCCCGCATCGGCGCCGTCGATCAGCCGGTGGTCGTAGGTCAACGGCAGGTAACAGATCGACCGGATCCCCACCGACTCGTTGCCCAACGCGTCGACGACCACCCGCGGGCGCTTGACGATGGCGCCGGTGCCCAGCATGGCGGCCTGGGGCGGCACCAGGATCGGGGTGTCGAACAGCGCGCCCTGGCTGCCGATGTTGGTGATAGTGAAAGTGCCGCCGGACAATTCGTCGGGTTTGAGGTTGCCCGACCGTGCCCGTGCGGCGATATCGACGATCGCACGTGCCAGGCCTGCCAGCGACAAGTCGCCGGCATTGTGGATGACGGGGGACAGCAGCCCCTGTTCGGTGTCGACCGCGAAGCCCAGGTGCTCGGCGTCGTAGTAGGTGATCTCCTTGGTTTCCTCGTTGTAGCTCGCGTTGATGTTGGGATGAATCTTCAGCGCGTCGATCACCGCGCGGGCGATGAACGGCAGATAGGTCAGGTTCACGCCCTCGCGTTCGGCGAAGGCCGCCTTGGCTTTGGCCCGCAGCGCCACGATCTTGGTCATGTCGACCTCGTGCGTCTGCGTGAGCTGCGCGGTCACCTGCAACGATTCGCGGGTCTTGGTGGCCGTGATCTGACGGATCCGGCTGGCCTTCTGCGTGGTGCCGCGCAGGTGGGCAAGGGCCGGCGCCGCAGCGGGTGCGGGGGCAGCGGGCGCTGGCGCGGCGGGGGCCTGGGCGGCAGGTGCCTGCCTGGCCTGTTGTTTTTTCTCCGCGGCGGCCAGTACGTCCTGCTTGCGGATCCGGCCGCCGACGCCGGTGCCGGTCACCTCGGCGAGGTCAATGTTGTTCTCGGCGGCCAGTTTTCGCACCAGCGGCGTCACGTAGGGCCCACCGTCACCCTCGGCCGTCGCGGCTGCCGGTTCGGGCTCGGGCTGAGGCTGGGGCTCCGGTTTCGGCTCCGGTGCCGGGGCTGGCTTGGCGGCTTCGGGCTTGGGTTCCGGTTTGGGCTCGGGCTTGGGTTCCGGCTTGGGCTCGGGCTTGGGTTCCGGCTTGGGCTCGGGTGCCGGGGCGGGTGCGGCGGCGCCCTCGGAGGGGACGCCGATGCGCGCCAACTCGCCGCCGACCGGGACGGTCACGTCCTCCTCGGCGGTAATGCTGACCAGGACGCCGGCCACCGGTGACGGAATCTCGGTGTCCACCTTGTCGGTGGACACTTCCACCAGAGGCTCGTCGACCTGAACCGAGTCGCCGACATTCTTGAGCCAGCGCGTCACGGTGCCCTCGGTGACCGACTCGCCGAGCTCGGGCATCAACACCGGCGTGGTGCTCTCCTTGCCAGAGGGCTGCTGGGCCGGCGCCGCCGGCTCGGGCTCGGGCTGCGACGGGGCGGGTGCCTGCGGTTCGGGTTCCGGCTTCGACTGAGGTTCAGGCTTCGACTGGGGTTCCGGCTTCGGCTCGGGTTCCGGTTGAGCCGCCGCTTCTCCGGAGGTGTCGGCTTCCGGCGCGCCGCCTTCGGTTCCATCGCCGATGATCGCCAGGTCCCCACCGACCTCGACGGTGTCGTCCTCCTGGGCGATGATCTTGGTCAGCACTCCGGCGGCGGGCGACGGGATTTCGGTGTCCACCTTGTCCGTCGACACCTCCACCAGAGGCTCGTCGAGTTCGACGGTGTCGCCTTCTTGCTTGAGCCAGCGGGTGACCGTTCCCTCGGTGACGCTCTCACCAAGTGCCGGCATCTGGACGGAGAACGCCATTCGTTTGACTCCTCGATCACTCGTGGGTCGGCCCAGGTCGTCGTCTGGCTTACCAGAACGAAACTATCCTGTCATCGCCCCTTTGTGGGCACACATTGAGGGGCGCAGTCGTCGGGGGAGCCGTGCCGGCCGGCTTGCTACGGTGTGGCCACAGCTCAACCCCCAGGTAGCGAGGTCCGATGCCGGTATCACCACAAGCACCCCAGCAGTTCGTCGACAGCGCGGACGGCGTGCGCATCGCGGTCTACGAGGAAGGCAATCCCGACGGCCCGACCGTCGTGCTGGTGCACGGCTTCCCGGACTCGCATGTCCTGTGGGACGGGGTGGTTCCGCTGCTGGCCGATCGGTTCCGGATCATCCGCTACGACAACCGCGGCGTCGGGCTGTCTTCGACGCCCAAACGCGTTTCGGCGTACACCATGGAGCGCTTCGCCGACGACTTCGCCGCCGTCACCGGCGAGCTCAGCCCCGGCCAGCAGGTCCATGTGCTGGCGCACGACTGGGGCTCGGTCGGAATCTGGGAATACTTGAGCCGGCCCGGCGCCAGCGACCGCGTCGCGTCGTTCACCTCGGTGTCCGGCCCAAGTCAGGATCAGGTAGTCGCCTACGTCTTCGGCGGCCTGCGCCGGCCCTGGCGCCCGCGACGGTTTCTGCGGTCGATCAGCCAGGCGCTGCGCTTCAGTTACATGCTGTTTTTGTCGATGCCTGTGCTGGCGCCGCTGTTCCTGCGAATGGTGTTATCCGTCGCGGCGGTGCGGCGCAATATCGTCGACAACATCCCCGAGGATAAGATCCACCACTCCGCGTCATTGCCCAGCGATGCCGCCCGTTCCGTAAAGGTCTACCCCGCCAACTACTTTCGCTCATTCTCCAGGAAGCGGCCGGTGCCGGTCGTCGACGCGCCCGTGCAGCTGATCGTCAACACCCAAGACAAGTACGTGCGGCCCTACGGGTACGACGAGACCGCACGCTGGGTCCCGCGGTTGTGGCGTCGCGACATCAAGGCAGGGCACTTCTCGCCGATGTCGCACCCACAGGTGATGGCGACCGCCGTGCACGACTTCGCCGACCTGGTCGAGGGCAAGCCGCCGAGCCGGGCGATGCTGCGCGCGCAAATCGGGCGTCCGCGCGCATACTTCGGCGACACCCTGGTGTCGATCACGGGCGCCGGCAGCGGAATCGGCCGCGAGACGGCCTTTGCCTTCGCGCGCGAAGGCGCCGAAGTGGTGGTCAGCGACATCGACGAGGCCGCCGTCAAGGAAACCGCAACCGAGATCGCCGCGCGCGGCGGTGTGGCCTACCCGTATGTGCTCGACGTGTCGGACGCCGACGCGGTCGAGGCCTTCGCCGAGCGGGTAACCGCCGAGCACGGCCTACCCGACATCGTCGTCAACAACGCCGGCATCGGGCATGCGGGACGGTTCCTGGACACCCCGCCCGAGCAGTTCGACCGCGTGCTCGAGGTCAATCTCGGTGGTATGGTCAACGCCTGCCGGTCATTTGCCCGGCGTCTGGTCGAGCGCGGCACCGGTGGCTACATCGTCAACGTGTCGTCGATGGCGGCGTACGCGCCGCTGCAGTCGCTGAACGCCTACTGCACCGCCAAGGCGGCCAGCTTCATGTTCTCCGACTGCCTGCGCGCCGAGCTGGACGCCGCCGGGGTGGGCCTTACCACGATCTGCCCAGGCGTCATCAACACCAACATCATCAGCAACACCCACTTCAACGCGCCGGTGGGCCGGGACGAGCACGTCGACGACCGCCGCGGGCAACTGAACAAGATGTTCGGGCTGCGCCGTTACGGGCCGGACAAGGTGGCCGATGCGATCCTGTCGTCGGTCAAGAATAAGAAGGCGATTCGTCCCGTCGCCCCGGAAGCCTATGCGCTGTACGGGCTTTCGAAGTTTCTGCCGCAGGCACTGCGCAGTACCGCGCGTATGCGGGTGATCTGAGCAGCCTCAGACGCCGGCCGCTTCGGAGCGTCGCACCAGCAGGGCACCACTGATCGCGACCACCCCGACCAGCGTCAGCGGAATGGACCAGCTGCGCCGGGTCGACAGCGACGACTCGCATTGCGTCACAAAGTCGATGTGCGGGAAACCTTGGTTGAAAATCGCGATGTTCGCCCCGTTCCTTTCGTTGGCACTCTTGGCCGCGGAGAGATCCGAGGCGAGGCCGTTTCCACATCCCACAGAGCCGTTTCCGTCGGACACCGACACCGGCACCAGAAGTCCGATCACGCCAGCGAGCAACAACGCAACTCCCACCGCAATGATCACCCGTCGCGCAGTCATCGTTGGCCTCCCGTCGAATAACAGCTGATAACAGAATTAGCCGCTGGACAGCGGGGTTAAACGCCGAGCAAATTGCCCTGTTCCGTATTAGTTCCGGCCGCTGAGGGTATCCGCGGAGATGTTCCGCTTAGGACGTTTGGGAAAGGACCGTTTATGACAGCGACCCGAGAATTGGCCGCAACCCGGGACGTGCGGGCGTCCTGCCAGCAGATCTGGGACGTGCTCGCCGACGGATGGACCTACAGCCAATGGGTCGTGGGCAATAGCCGGACTCGAGCGGTCGATTCGCATTGGCCCGAGCCGGGCTCCGCGATCCGGCATTCGATCGGGGTATGGCCGTTGGTGATCGACGATCAGACCACGGTCGAAAGCTGTACCCCCGGGCAGGAACTCGTGCTGCGCGCCGGCCTGGGACCCCTCGGTGCGGCCCGAATAACCATGCGGCTCAGCGAGACTCCCAAAGGATGCCGGCTCGAGATGATCGAGGTGCCGATGGCGGGTCTGGTCAACGTGGTGCCCGATCGCCTGACTTTGCTTGCCATCCATCCGCGCAACCGCGAATGCTTGCTGCGCCTGACCGCACTGGCCGAGCGTCTCGAGCCCAGCCAGGTCAAATAGCGATGACGGATGTGGTCGACGCTGTCGTTATCGGTGCCGGACATCACGGGCTGGTTGCCGCATCGATGCTCGCCGACGCCGGATGGGATGTGCTGGTGCTCGAAGCCCAGCCCGAACCGGGCGGCGCGGTACGCAGCGCCGAGCTGACACCGGGCTACATCACCGATCTGTTCAGCTCGTTCTACCCGATGACGGTGGCCTCACCGGCCATGGCGGCGTTGCGGTTGGAGGATCACGGGCTGCGCTGGTCGCATGCACCCGCGGTCGTAGGCCATCCCCGCCATGCGAACGACGATGACCCGCCAATCCTCTACCGTGATCCGGCCCGCACCGCTTCGGAATTCGCGCGCCGCGAACGCGCCGACGGCGACAACTGGTGGCGCGTCGTCGAGTTGTGGAACAAGGTCAAAGCTCCGCTGCTGGATGCGATGTTGGCGCCGTTTCCGCCCATGGTCCCGATGCTGCGGTTGCTGCTCAAACTCGGTACGTCCGAGGCGGTTCGGCTGGCCCATATGCTGATTCAGCCGGCCAACACCATGGTGGACCGACTGTTCGACGGGGAGGCGCCACGAATTTTGTTGCTGGGCAATGCGATGCACGCCGACGCCCCGCTGGATGCGCCGGGCAGCGGTGCGTTCGGTTTCTTGATGACGATGCTCGGCCAGGACTACGGCTGGCCGGTGCCGGTCGGTGGTTCCGGTCAGTTGACGTCCGCGCTGGTGCAGCGGGCATGCTCGGCGGGGGCGCGAATTGAGTGCAGCCAGAACGTCTCTCGGATCCAGGTGCGCGACGGCAAGGCGGTCGGGGTGACCACAGCCGAGGGCCGTACGGTCCGGGCACGCCGTGCGGTGGTGGCCGACGTGACGGCACCGCGGTTGTTCTGCGACATGCTGCCCGCAGATGCGGTTCCGAATGGCCTGCGTCACGAGCTCGAGCACTATGTGTGGGATCCGCCGGTGGTCAAGGTCAACTATGCGCTGGCTGGTCCGATTCCCTGGCGGTCGGCCGGCCTGCAGGCACCGGGCACTCTTCATCTGGGCGCCGACGGGCCCGGGTTGGTGCGCTGGATGGCGGATCTGAACACCCGGGTGATACCCGAGCATCCGTTCATGCTGCTGGGCCAGACCACCACGGCGGACCCGACCCGGTCACCTGCCGGCACGGAAAGTGTTTGGGCGTATACGCATTTGCCGCGAAATGTGGCCGACGACGCCTCGGCCGAGCAGCTGGCCAAATCCGTCGATCAGGTGATCGAAGAGCACGCGCCGGGCTTCGGTTCGCGAGTGATCGATCGGTTCGTGCAACGCCCGTCGGACCTGGAAGCCAGCGACGCGAATCTGCACCTGGGCGCGCTGAACGGCGGGACTGCTTCGCTGCAGCAGATGCTGATCTTCCGTCCCGCTCCGGGGATGGGAAGAGCCGAAACCCCGGTCGAGAGACTGTATTTGGGTAGCGCCTCGGCTACCCCAGGGGGATCCGTGCACGGCGCATGCGGACGTAACGCGGCCAAGGCCGCACTGGCCGGCGACGGCGTCACCGGCTGGCCGCGGCGCAAGCTGAGCAGAGCGGCGATCTCACTGCTGACCAGGTAGTGCTTTCACGGCTTTGGTTGTGAATTCATGGTTTTCAGCGTGAAGCCTGGGAGGAATTTCGCTTGGATTCCCGCCATAGGCGCACAACGAAAGCCGTAGGTTCACAACGAAAGCCATAGGCTCACAACGAAAGCCGTAGGTTCACTACGGCCTCAGCCGTTCTGCACGATGTCCTCCAGCACCGCGAACAGCGTGCGGGTCGGTACGCCGGTAGCCCCCTTGGGGGTGTGGCCCCAGGCGCTGCCGGTGTTGTATGCCGGGCCGGCGACATCGACATGGGCCCACTGCACTCCGTCGGCAACGAATTCGCGCAAGTACACCCCGGCCACCAGCATCCCGGCGAATCGCTGCCCGCTGACGTTGGCCAGGTCGGCGACTGTGGACTTCAAATCGTCTTTGAGTTCGTCGGGCAGCGGCATTGGCCAGCCGTTCTCGCCGACCTTCTGCGAGATTGCGGCGACGCGGTCGCGGAACTCGTCGCTGCCCATCACGCCCGGAATCCGGGCGCCCAGGGCGACGGTCTGGGCGCCGGTCAGCGTAGACGTCTCGATCAGGTAGTCGGGGTCGTCTTCGCAGGCCCGAACGATCGCGTCGGCCAGGATCAGCCGGCCTTCCGCGTCGGTGTTGAGCACCTCGACCGTGGTCCCGCCATACTGCGTCAGCACGTCACCCGGGCGCTGCGCGGTGTCCGACGGCATGTTCTCGGCCATCGGGACGGTCGCGATCACGTCGATTGGCAGCTCCAGTTGCGCGGCCAGCGCCACGGCCGCGATGACCGCGGCGGCCCCGCCCATGTCCGAGGTCATGTGGTGCATGTTGGCAGCCGGCTTGATCGAGATTCCGCCGGTATCAAAGGTGATGCCTTTACCGACCAGCGCCACCTTTTTGGCCTGTTTGGGGTTTTTGGCCAGCCGCGAGCCGCGGTGGATCAGCCGTACCAGACGCGGCGGCCGCGACGAGCCCTGCCCGACGCCGATCACGCCGCCGTAGCCGGCCTTGCGCAGCGCCTTGTCGTCGAGCACCTCCACCTCGAGGCCGACGGCTTCGCCCAAAGCCTTTGCGCGCTTGGCGAATTCGGCTGGAAAAAGATGACTGGGCGGAGTGTTGACCAAGTCGCGGGCGGTGGCCACGGCGGTCGCGACGGCCGCGCCGTGCTCGCTCTGCTTCTTGGCGTACTTGGCTGTGGACAGCACGGTGATGCGGTGCAGGCCACTGTCTTTCGGAGCCGTCTTGGCGCTGCGGAACGCGCTGAACCGGTAGGCGCCCAGGATCAGGCCCTCGACGACGGCCGAGCAGATGTCTTCGCCGGGCAAGTCGCCGAGCGTGGTGATCACGGTTTCGGCGTTGCCCAGTGACCGTGCGGCGACACCGGCGGCGCGCCGGACGGTGTCCGACGGCCATTCGTGGCGAGGCTTGCCCAAGCCGACGGTCAACACGCTGCCCACCGGCAGCGACGGCGCAACCAGGCGGTGCACTTGTTCACAGGCGCCGGTGGCGTCCAGCGCCCGCAGGCCGGCCTCGATTTCGGCCACCACGTCGGCGGTCAGGAACGGCTCGGCCGACGCGACCACCGCCCCCGGCCGGTCGTCTTCGCCGGTCGAGACGACCGGCAACAGCAATACCGAAGACCCCGCACTGCGCTTGGGCAGCGCGGTGGCGACGGTGACAGTGGGTGATTGGTAGGCCCATTCGGTGGTCACGGCCAATCACCCTAACCACCTCAGCCGGGGCCGACGTCGGCACCGTCTCGGCTGTGCAGTTCAAACGCGGTCACCGGAGCGGCAAACCCCTTGAGCGTCAAGGGGCCATGCATGGTGGCGGGCCAGTCCGGCAATTGCTCGTGCAGCTCCGACGACGCGAGGATCTGACACGGCGCTGCTGCCGCCACGAGACGCGCAGCCAGGTTGACCGGGCTGCCGAAATAGTCGCCGTTGATGGCCAGCGACGTGCCGTAGGCGAGTCCGGCACGCACCTGCAAGCCCTCCTCGCGCCCGCGCGGATGGTCGACCAGATCAACCGCCGCCTGCGCCAGGCGCTGCGCTGACCCGCATACCCACATCACCTCGTCGCCGATGAACTTGACCACTCGTCCACCGTCGGCATGCACCACCTCTGAGACCGTGCCGGCGAATTCGTTGAGTAGGTACGACAATTCCGCGGGGGCAAGCGCCTGAGTGAGCGCAGTGAAGCCAGACAGGTCCGCAAATCCGACGCCGCACACCACGCTCGCCGACGTGTCGCGGAGCACGCCTTCGAAGTGGGTCCGCGCGCTGATCAGGTGATGGCGGTGGACAACGTCGATCAATGCCCCGATCCGCGGGACGAACTCCGCGACCGCGCGATAGGCCTGCGCCGTGGCGAGCTCGTCGTGGGTGTGGATCATCTGGATGTCCGGCGTGCCGGCCCGGATCACCGTCGACTCAGCCTCGGCGAACCGCGACATCGCGGCACCGAGCACCCGCAGCATGCCGAAGGCACCGTCCTGGCCGACCACCGATTTGACGGCCACCCACGTCATCAGGGCGTCGACATCGGCCTGGCTCAGTACCGGAACGTCAGGACCGGCGGCCGTCAACCCCAGCAGAGCCCACGCGTGCGCTACCTCCTCGGGCGTCACCCCGAGTTGTTCGGCCGCGGCCTGAAATGTGTAGATCGGCCGCCCCGACCACGACAGGACATCGCCGGCCAGTCCGAACAATCGGCCGCGCTGCTCGGCCTCGGCCATTTCTTCGACGGTGAACCCGAGGTCATCGAGGTACTTGATCAGGTCGGCGCGCTCGCGTGGGTTGGCGATTCCGGCCGCCTCGAGCGCGTCGAAGTCCAAACGTTCGGACACCTGCCCAAGTCTGCCAGCAATACCTCTGGCTAGGGTGAATCGTCGTGAGCGACCTGCAGCACGGACCGCTGGAAGACCGGCATCGGGAGCTGGGCGCCAGTTTCGCCGAGTTCAGCGGCTGGCTGATGCCGGTGTCGTATGCCGGGACGGTCAGCGAGCACAACGCCACCCGCAATGCCGTCGGCCTGTTCGACGTCAGCCACCTGGGCAAGGCGGTGGTCCGCGGACCGGGTGCGGCGCAGTTCGTCAACTCCGCGCTCACCAACGACCTCAGCCGCATCGGCCCGGGCAAAGCGCAATACACGCTGTGCTGCACCGAATCTGGCGGCGTGATCGACGACCTGATCGCCTACTACGTGGGCGACGACGAGATCTTTCTGGTGCCGAACGCGGCCAACACCGCCGCCGTCGTCGAAGCGCTGCAGGCCGCCGCGCCGGGGGAGTTGACCATCACCAACGAGCACCGGTCATATGCGGTCCTGGCGGTGCAGGGTCCGCGCTCGGCGGACGTGCTTGCCGCGCTGGATCTGCCGACCGACATGGACTACATGGGCTACGCCGATGCCACCTACGCCCGGGTGCCGGTGCGCGTCTGCCGGACCGGCTACACCGGCGAGCACGGTTACGAACTGCTGCCGCCATGGGAGTCGGCGGAGGTGGTGTTCGACGCGCTGGTTGCGGCGGTGTCCGAGGCGGGCGGCGAGCCCGCCGGCCTGGGCGCCCGCGACACCCTGCGCACCGAGATGGGTTACCCGCTGCACGGCCACGAGCTTTCGCTGGACATCTCGCCGCTGCAAGCCCGCTGCGGCTGGGCCGTCGGGTGGGACAAGGACGCCTTCTTCGGTCGCGACGCGCTGCTGGCCGAGAAGAAGGCCGGGCCGCGGCGGCTGCTGCGGGGGCTGCGCATGGTCGGTCGCGGTGTGCTCCGCCCGGGGCTGACGGTGCTCGCGGGCGACGCGCCGGTGGGGGTCACCACCTCCGGGACCTTCTCGCCCACCTTGCAGATCGGAATCGGGTTGGCCCTGATCGACACCGACGCCGGCGTGCAGGACGGCCAGCAAATCATCGTCGACGTCCGCGGCCGTCCCGTGGAGTGCGAAGTGGTGCGGCCGCCCTTCGTCGCCGCCAAGACCCGGTAGCCGACCGGCTTTTGCGCGGCAAAATCCGTTGGCAGCCGGAGATACAATCGGCGCCATGATCCGCGGCTCCCTCGAGTTCACGGTTTCGCCCGCGACCAGTCCGGCCACCGACGCCGAACGCGAGTCGATCCTGGCTGACCCTGGCTTCGGCAAATATCACACCGACCACATGGTGTCGATCGACTACCTGGACGGCAAAGGCTGGCACAACGCTCGGGTCATCGGCTACGGCCCGATCGAGCTGGATCCGTCGGCGATCGTCCTGCATTACGCGCAGGAAGTGTTCGAGGGCCTCAAGGCCTACCGCTGGGCCGACGGGTCGGTCGTGTCGTTTCGTCCGGACGCCAATGCCGCCAGGTTGCGCTCGTCGGCCCGGCGGCTGGCAATTCCCGAACTGCCCGACGGAGTGTTCATCGAATCGCTGTGCCAGCTCATCGCCGTGGACAACGCTTGGGTGCCGCCGGCCGGCGGCGAGGAAGCCTTGTATCTGCGGCCGTTCATCTTCGCCACCGAGCCGGGTCTGGGGGTGCGGCCCGCCAAGGAGTACCGGTATCTGCTGATCGGCTCGCCGGCCGGGGCCTACTTCAAGGGTGGCATCAACCCGGTCACCGTCTGGGTGTCGACGGAGTATGTGCGGGCCAGCCCGGGCGGCACCGGCGCGGCCAAGTTCGGCGGCAACTATGCCGCGTCGCTGGTAGCTCAGGCCGAGGCCGCCGCGAACGGATGCGACCAAGTGGTGTGGCTGGACGCGGTCGAGCGCCGATTCGTCGAAGAGATGGGTGGCATGAACATCTTCTTCGTGTTCGGCAGTGGCGGGTCGGCACGGCTGGTCACGCCCGAGCTGTCCGGCTCGCTGTTGCCCGGCATCACGCGAGATTCGTTGCTGCAGTTGGCCACTGACGCCGGTTTCGCCGTCGAGGAACGAAAGATCGACATCGACGAGTGGCAGAAGAAAACCGCCGCCGGGGAGATCACCGAGGTGTTCGCGTGCGGTACCGCCGCGGTCATCACGCCCATCGGGCAGGTCAAGTACGGCGATACCGAGTTCACCATCGCCGACGGCCAATCCGGCGAGGTGACGATGGCGCTGCGCGACACGCTGACCGGCATCCAGCGCGGCACCTTCGCCGATACGCACGGCTGGATGACGCGGCTGGGTTAGCCGGCGACAGCCGCCAACGCCACCGCGCTCACCGTCGTGGTCAGTTCGATCGCGGCGCCCAGCACGTCGCCGGTGATACCGCCGAATCGGCGCACGCAGTGCGCGACCAACCCGGCCCCGCAGCACACCGCCACCAGCACCGCAACCGGTCCCTGCCAGGCTTTTGGACCAACGAACACCGCAACGGCCAGCAGCACCGCGAGCCAGGCGACCACCACCGGCGCGGATTGGGTGCCGGCGACGCGGCGGCCCAGGGCGCTGCCGTCGGCCGCCGGCACGGACCGTCGACACGCCAGCACGGCGGCGACCCGGCCGGCAAACACCGAAATGGCGATGCCGAGCAACCCCAGCCTGGCGAACGCCAGCCCCTGCAGCATGATCACCAGCACCACCGCGGCCACCCCGAACGGCCCGGTGGACCCGTCGCGCATCACGGCCAATGCCCGTTGCGGCGGCCCATAGCAGCCCAGCCCGTCGGCCGTGTCGGCGACGCCGTCGATGTGCAGACCCCGGGTGGCGAGCAGCAGCGCCGTCACCGCCAGCAGCCCGGACAGTGGGCTGGACGGGCCGAAGCCATGCCCACCGGCCCACGACACTCCAGCCGCCAAGGCGCCCAGCGCGGCCCCGGCCACCGGCAGCGCGGTCATCCCGCCGCGGCTCAGCGCGAGCCCGCCGGCGCGCGGCACCGGCAGCACCGTTGCGAACGCGAAAGCCGCTGCCAGCGAACGCATCACGACGGGGCAGGATCCGTGGCGCCGGCGACGCCGGCCACCCCGGCTTCTCGAAACGTCGCCATCGACGACAGCGCGGCCACCGCGCCGCGCAGCACCGGCAGCGCCACCGCGGCGCCGCTGCCCTCGCCCAGCCGCATCCCCAGGTCCAGGATCGGGTCCAGCGTCAGCGACGCCAGGGCGAGGCTGTGACCCGGCTCAGTGGACCGGTGACCGGCTTGCCACCACATCCGGGCACCCGGTGCCAGTCGCTCGCCGATCAGCGCGGCGGCAGTCACCGCCATCCCGTCCAGCAGCAGCGGGGTTCGCCGGACCGCGGCTTGTGCGCAGAAGCCGGCCATCGCGGCCAAATCCGCCCCGCCGCAGCAGCGCAGCAACCCGACCGGGTCGGGCAACACCCGTCGGGCCCGGAACAGCGCATCGCGCACCGCCGCCGTCTTGCGCGCCCAACCGGCATCGTCGATTCCGGTCCCGAACCCCACCACGGCCACCGGTTCGGAGTCGGTAAGCGCCGCCACCAGAACCGCCGCGGGGGTGGTGTTGCCGATGCCCATGTCGCCGGCGATCAGCAGATCGGCCCCGCCGTCGACCTCCTCGTCTGCGATCAACTGGCCTACCTCGATCGCGCGGTAAGTCTCTTTTTCGGTCAGCGCGTCCTCGACGGCGATATTGCCGCTGCCGCGCCGCACCTTGCGGGCACTGATCTGCTCGGACATCGCATCAGCGTCCACGGCCACGTCGACGACGCGGACCGTCGCGGCGGCCACACCGGCCAGCGCGTTGATCGCCGCGCCGCCACTGTCGATGTTGGCGACCATCTGGGCGGTCACCTCGGGCGGATAAGCCGACACCCCGGACCGGGCGACGCCGTGGTCACCGGCGAACACGACCACCCGGGCGCGCTGGAAATCCCGCGGCGGGCACTGGCCTTGACACGACGCGACCCAGATCGCCAGTTCCTCCAGGCGGCCCAGTGCGCCCTTCGGCTTGGTCAACGTGTCCTGACGGGCTCGGGCTGCCTCCGCGGCGTCCCGATCCGGCGGCTCTACCGGCGCGAATTCCATCAGGTCCCGGAACCCTTGATCGGCACCGCCTGCCCGGCCACCACCAACACCACCCGGTCGCACAGGGCCGCCATTCGCTGGTTGAGGCTGCCCAGTTCGTCGGCGAACCGGCGCCCCGACGTGGTGGCCGGGACGACGGTGAGCCCGACCTCCGGGCTGACCACCATCAACGTCGAACCGAACGTGCTGACCGCGGCGATCATGTCGTCGATCATCTGCTGCACCGCAGCCGCCGCCGAACCGTCGTCCCAGGCGTGGTGGCGGTCCAGCACGCAGGTCAGCCAGGCGCCGAGATCGTCGACCAGTGTCGGGGTGTCCGGCGATCGACGCAATTGTGTTGCCACGTCGTCGGTTTCGATCGTCGACCAATGCGCGGGCCGACGGGCGCGGTGCTTGGCGACCCGCTGCTCCCACTCGGCGTCGACCTCCAAGCCCGAGGCCAGATAACGCACCGGCTCGTCAGGCGCCAGCGACTCGGCGATGGTTTTCTCCGCCCACCGGGATTTGCCCGACCGGATCCCGCCGAGCACCAGCGTGCGCACCGGATCAGAGGGCTTTCGCTGCGCTTTCAACCAACATCGGCACCGCGCTTGACCTGCGGCTTGGGTGCGCGCGTCCGGCGCAGCTGGGACGCCCGGCCTGCGGCGTAAAGACCCAACTTCCAATGGCTTTCGGTGTTGGCCGGAAACTTCTCGTCGACCTTCCTGGCCACCTTGCGGCCCAGGATGAGGGCGTCGATGCCCATCACGGCCATCAGAACCAACATCGCCGGCGAGATGTAGGGCTGCAGCGGCGGCAGCGCGAACATGACGAACAACAGCGCCAAACCCGACGGCATGAACAGCCCGAGCACGTTGCGTCGGGAATCCACGATGTCGCGTACGTAGCGGCGAATCGGTCCCTGATCGCGTGGCAGCAGGTAGGCCTCTTCGCCGGCCATCATGCGTTCCCGGCGCTCGGTCATCCGGGCGCGGCTGGCGGCGCGTTCGGCCCGGCGTTCCTCGCGGCTGAGCTTAGGGCCGGCCAACGCTTTGCGTCGGGCCCGCGCCTCCGCGGCGGTCATGGGCGCCGGCGCGACCGGGCCCTTCCGGGCGCCGCGCCGGGCTGCGTCGCGTTTGGGCGTCGGCCGGCCTTTGGGGCCGGTGGTACGTGAACGCGCTGGAGCGGCCTCGACGGACGCGGAGGCCGCCTCTTGGCCGTCTTCTTGGCCATCTTCTCGGCCTTGGTCTTGGCCCTTCTTGCGGCCGAGCAGCTTCACAGTCGACAGGTTACTTCGCGGCTGCCCAGCGCCCAAATAACCGCTCAGCCGATCGAAGACAGCCCGTAAGCGCAAGTGCGTCGCGCCAGTTGGTCCTAGTCTTAGGCCAGAATGAACGGCCGTCCGTGAGCGACGACGCGATGGCGTCGGATCCCGCCGGTGCTGACCTTGCGCCAGGCCGTATCCAGCTGCCTGCGATGTGCGTTCTGGTGGCTCCGGACTGCTACGGCAACAGCCTGTCGGCGGTGCAGGCCGCCGGGGCCATCGCGACGGGCTGGACCAGGTCCCGGCCCAATGACCGGTTCATCGTCGCCCCGCAGTCCGACGGCGGCCCGGGTTTCGTCGAGGTGCTGGCCAGCCGGTTCGGCAGGCCGCGTCGACTACGGGTGACGGGGCCGCTGGACGGGCCGGTGGAGGCCAAGTGGGTGTTCGACCGGGCGTCGTCGACCGCCTACCTGGAATGTGCGCAGGCCTGCGGCCTGTCGTTGCTTGACGGGCCGCCGACGCCGAGAACCGCGCTGGCCGCCCACAGCCGGGGGCTCGGGCAGCTCATCGACGAGGCGCTGCGCGTAGGGGCGACCCGGATCGTGGTCGGGTTGGGCGGCAGCGCATGCACCGACGGCGGCAAGGGGATGATCGCCGAGCTCGGCGGCCTGGAGGCCGGCCGCGCGAAGCTGAGCGCCGTCGAGCTGATCGCCGCGTCCGACGTCCAGCACCCGCTGCTGGGACCGTGGGGGGCGGCCCGGGTCTTCGCGCCGCAGAAGGGCGCCGACACCGCGGCCGTGGCAGCCCTCGAGGTCCGGCTGGAGGGGTGGGCGCTGGAACTGGAAGACGCCGCCGGACGCGACGTGAGCGCCGAGCACGGCGCCGGCGCCGCCGGTGGCATCGGAGCCGGGCTGTTGGCGCTCGGCGGTCGATGCGAGTCCGGCGCGGCGATCATCGCGGCGCACACCCATTTGGTCGACGATTTGGCCGATGCCGACATGATCGTCACCGGTGAGGGCAAGTTCGACGAACAGTCCCTGCACGGCAAGGTGGTCGGTTCGCTGGCCGACGCCGCCGCTCCGCTGGGGATTCCGGTGATCGTGCTGGCCGGGCAGGTGAGTTTGGACAAGTCCGCACTGCGCGCGGCGGGGATCATGTCGGCTCTGTCGATCGCCGAATACGCCGGTTCGGTGCGGTTGGCGCAGGCCGACGCGGCCAACCAACTGATGGGTTTGGCGTCGGAGGTGGCGGCGCGACTCGGGAATAGCGGTCCAGCAAGGTACCGTTGATGAGGTGGGCTGTCGCCAGTGCGCAAACCACGAGCCGCCGGGCTGACCCACCCAAACTCGGACCCACCCAAGAGCACGTAGGAGAAGCAATGACGGTGCAGAACGAGCCGACCGCCAAGACCCACGGCGTGATTCTGACCGAGGCCGCCGCCGCCAAGGCGAAGTCCCTGCTGGATCAGGAGGGTCGCGATGACCTGGCGCTGCGTATCGCGGTTCAGCCGGGCGGCTGTGCGGGACTGCGCTACAACCTCTTCTTCGACGACCGGACCCTGGACGGCGATCTGACCGCGGAGTTCGGTGGTGTGACCTTGACGGTCGACCGGATGAGCGCACCCTACGTGGACGGTGCCTCTATCGACTTCGTGGACACCATCGAGAAGCAGGGTTTCACCATCGACAACCCCAACGCCACCGGTTCGTGCGCGTGCGGGGACTCGTTCAACTGACCGTCCGGTAAGGCGGTCAGTAGGTGCCCGCGCCGCGCGGTATGTAAGAGCACACGGAGATCTGGCCGCGCTGGAAAAGCAGTTGCGCCAGGGCTTGCAGCTCGGTGCGCTGTCCGCCTCTTGCCGGGGTAGTCCGCATGGTGAACAACGCCTGGGCCTGGTACTGCGATAGGTAGACGATCTTGTCGACCGAGGTCACCTCGACCTGGGAGTACTGCTTGCGGAACGCGTCGCTGCTGGCCCTGGCGAGTGCCTGGTCGGGCCGACGGTCGCGCACCCCGTCGTACATGCCGCACAGCGCATTGCGGGAGATGGTCTCGATGTCGCGGTGCTCGAGCGCGTCCAGATAGCCCTGGATCGCGGTTTTGACCGCGCCCTCGGACAACGTGGAGCCGGTGTTGGCGCCGTTGGTGCGGACGCCGTACACGATCGCCGCCGTCAGGACCGCGACCAGCGCCGCGACCAGCAACAATCCGATGATCAGTCGCTTGGGCCGCCGCTTCGGATATGCCTGCGGCTCAGGGTAGGGGACCGACGGTTCGCCCTCCGGGGGGTGGGCCGCGAATGCCGGTTCGCTCGCGACGTACTCGACCTGCTCTGTCGCGGCGGCGGGCTCGGCATGGTGGGGTCCGTCAGTGCCGATGGGGTTCGGCGAGTGCGGGCCGGCCATCGTGATTCTCCTACAGTGGTGGATTGGGCATGAGCGCTCGGCGCCCAGGTGGGTGGAGTTCCCGCAATCGGAGCTTCGGAACAATGCGAGCTCTCCTGGCAGGCTAGCGCACGGCTTCCGGCAGCCCTTCGGCCAGCCTGAGGCGCAACCGGGCGAACCGCACCGCGCGAAGCCGTAGGTAGGCTAGACGGCCGTAGCGGACGAAGGGCGGATTTTTTGTGACGATCGCGGTGACGGGCTCGATTGCGACCGACCATCTGATGCGGTTTCCCGGCCGCTTCTCCGAGCAGCTGCTGGCGGATCACCTGCAGAAGGTCTCCCTCAGCTTTCTGGTCGACGACCTGGTGATTCATCGGGGCGGGGTGGGCGGCAACATCGCGTTCGCCATCGGCGTGCTCGGTGGGGACGTCGCTCTGGTCGGTGCCGCCGGCGAGGACTTCGCCGACTACCGCAACTGGCTGGAAGCCCACCACGTCAATTGCGACAACGTGCTGGTCTCCAAGACCGCGCACACGGCGCGGTTCGTCTGCACCACCGACCTGGATATGGCCCAGATCGCGTCGTTCTATCCCGGCGCCATGTCGGAGGCCCGCGACATCTCGCTGGCCGACGTGGTGGCCTCCATCGGCACGCCCGAGCTGGTCATCATCGGGGCCAACGACCCCGCGGCGATGGTCGTGCACACCGAAGAATGCCGCAAGCTGGGGTTGCCATTCGCCGCTGACCCGTCCCAGCAGCTGGCGCGGTTGTCCGGCGAGGAGATCAGAAAGCTGATCGACGGCGCCACCTACTTGTTCACCAATGACTACGAGTGGGACTTGCTGCTGTCCAAGACCGGCTGGTCGGAGGCCGACGTGATGGCGCAGATCGACCTGCGGGTCACCACGTTGGGCGCCAAGGGCGTGGACATCGTCGACCGCGACGGCACCAGCATCCACGTCGGCGTGGTGCCCGAGACCAGTCAAACCGACCCTACGGGTGTGGGTGATGCGTTCCGCGCCGGGTTTTTGACGGGACGAAGTGCCGGGCTGAGCCTGGAACGATCGGCGCAGCTGGGCTCACTGGTGGCCGTTTTAGTGCTGGAATCGACCGGCACCCAGGAGTGGAGCTGGGACCGTGAGCTCGCGAAGTCCCGGCTGGCGTCGGCGTTCGGCGACGATGCCGCCGCCGAGATCGCCGCGGTGTTGGCTTAGCCACGGTGAGCAGACGCAAAATCCCCTATTTCGCAGGCGAAATAGGGGATTTTGCGTCTGCTCGCGCCCGTGCCACTACAACTCGACGGGGTACTCGGGCTCGCTGATCTGCGGCACCACGCTGCCCTCGACGAAGATCGCGTGCCAGAGCAGGAAAATCAGCAACGTCCATAACCGGCGGCTGTGGTCGGCGGTCCCGCATCGGTGTTCGTCGAGCATCCGGCGCACCGCGGCGATGTCGACCAGATGGTTCGCTTGCGACGCGTCGACCATTTCGTAGGCCCACTCCAGCAGTTCGCCGGTGCGCAGCCAATGCCGGATCGGCACCGGGAACCCCAGCTTGGGCCGGTTCAACACATGTGCCGGCACGACGGGCTCCAGGGCACGGCGCAACGCGTACTTGGTGGTGGTGCGGGTGATCTTGGCGGCTACCGGTAATCGCGACGCCACCGCGAACACCTCGGGATCCAAAAATGGCACCCGCAGCTCCAGAGAGTTGGCCATCGTCATCTTGTCGGCCTTGACCAGGATGTCGCCCCGCAGCCAGGTGAACAGATCAATGTGCTGCATGCGGGCCACCGGATCCCAACCCGTCGACTCCGCGTACACCGCAGCGGTCACATCGGTGTGGGTCCAGTCCGCGCGGAATTCGGGCAGCACGTCACGCAGCTGTTGATCCGAGAAGCTGCGGGCATTGCCGTAGTAGCGCTCCTCGAGCGTCAGCGAACCGCGGTGTAGCAGGCTCTTGCCGCGCATGCCCTCGGGTAGCGGCCGGGACACCTTGCCCATCGAGCGTCGCAACGGCGCCGGCAGATAATCGAAGGGTTTCAACGACAACGGCTCTCGGTAGATCGTGTAGCCGCCGAACAACTCGTCGGCGCCCTCCCCGGAGAGCACCACCTTGACGTGCTTGCGGGCCTCGCGGGCCACGAAGAACAGCGGCACCAGCGCCGGGTCGGCGACGGGTTCGTCGAGATACCACACAATTTCGGGCAGGGCGGCGACGAACTCGTCGGGCTTCACCACCTTGGCGACGTGGCGGGCACCGATCGCCTCGGCCGAGGCCACCGCGACGTCGAGCTCGGAGAAGCCCTCACGCTCGAAACCGGTGGTGAAGGTGATCAGCCGCGGATTGTGCCGGATGGCCAACGCTGCGATGGCCGTGGAGTCGATCCCGCCGGACAAGAAGGCGCCGACGGTGACGTCGGCACGCATGTGCTTGGCCACCGAGTCTTCGAGCACGGCCGTGATCTCGTCGTAGCGGGCCTGCTCGGTGTCGCGGGTGAACGGCACCGCGGCGAACCGCGGCACGAAGTAGCGGGTGATCTCGGGGGCCACCCCGGGCCGGATGCGCGCGTAACACCCCGACTCCAGCCGGCGCACCCCGCGGTGCAGGGTCTCCGGCTCCGGCACGTACTGCAGGACGGTGTAATGCTGCACCGCCCGCAGATCGATTCCGGTGTCGAATCCGACCAATTCGGCCAAGTCCAGCAGGCATTTCTTTTCGCTGGCCACCGCGGTGCCCCCGGTGCCGGTCGCCATGAACAGCGGCTTGATGCCGAACGGGTCGCGGGCACAGAACAATTCGCGGCTGACAGTGTCCCAGAGCGCGAACGCGAACATGCCGCGCAGCCGCCGCAGGACATCGGTGCCCCAGTAGTGGTAGCCCGCGACGATGGCCTCGCCGTCACCGTCGGTGCTGAACAAAGCGCCGTGGCCGGTGCGCAACTCCGCACGGAGCTCGAGGTAGTTGTAGATCTCGCCGTTGAACACCAGGACGTAGCGGTCGGGCGTTTCCGGTGGCCCCCACCGCAGCGGCTGGTGCGAGTGCGCGATGTCGATGATGGACAACCGGTTGAAGCCGAACACCACCGAGCCGTCGGCGTCGGGGTCGGCCCAGGTGCCCGGCTCGTCGGGCCCGCGGTGCCGCATCAGATGTGACGCGCTGGCGATGGCGGTGTCGGCGCGGGCCGCCGCGGCTTGGGCAAGCTCGTGCGTCGCGCCAGCGGGACCATCAGGGCAGGCCGGAGCCGCCACGAAGGCCAGCAGTCCACACACGGCGCCCCAGTATGCCGCATCAGGGGAGCTGATCGCCGTTTGCGGGCCACCGGAGAGTCCTGGCGTTACACCCGGGCCACCTCGTTATGGCACACATCGTCGCCCTGCTGGGCGGCGTGGTCTACGCTGCGTAGTATTCGCATCCGAGTTAGCCGAGGGTTCCCGCCGCATCCGGTGCAGCTCCCGTCGACCCAGCTTGTGATACAGGAGGCGCCAACGTGACACGTCGCGAGCTAGGCCGTTCGCAATGCTTGTCGCAGGGTAGGTTTCAGCGCCTTTCCGCCCGCGCGCAAGGAGTGCGGGTCCGTCGGCTGGCGCTGGTCGCAACCCTGACGGCGCTGGCGGTCCTCCTCAGCGGGTGCAGCTGGGAGCACGTACTGGCGATGGGCTGGCCGGAAGGGATCACCCCCGAGGCGCACGTGAACCGGCAGCTGTGGATCGGTGCGGTAATCGCCTCCCTGGTTGTCGGCGTCATCGTGTGGGGCCTGATCTTCTGGACAGCAGTTTTCCACCGCAAGCGGGCCGGTGACACCGAGTTCCCCCGGCAGTTCGGCTACAACATGCCGTTGGAGCTGGTGCTCACCGTGGCACCTTTTTTGATCATCTCGGTCTTGTTCTATTTCACCGTGGTGGTGCAGGAGAAGATGCTGCACTTGGCCAACGACCCCGAAGTCGTCATCGACGTCACCTCGTTCCAGTGGAACTGGAAGTTCGGCTACCAGCGGGTCCGTTTCAAGGACGGTCAGGAGTACAACGGCGCCGACAACGCGAAGAGAGACGCCATGCTTTCCAAGCCGGAAGGCAAGGACGAGCATGGCGAGGAGCGGGTTGGCCCGGTGCGCGGGCGCAACACCGAAGACCGGACCTACCTGCACTTCGACCAGGTCGAGACGTTGGGAACGAGCACCGAGATTCCGGTGCTGGTGCTGCCCTCCGACACGCGTATCGAATTCCAGCTGAATTCGGCAGACGTCATCCATACCTTCTGGGTGCCGGAATTCCTCTTCAAGCGCGACGTGATGCCCAACCCCGAGGCGAACAACTCGATGAACCGCTTCCAGGTCGAGCGAATCACCAAGACCGGACCATTCGTCGGGCACTGCGCCGAGTTTTGCGGCACCTACCACTCGATGATGAACTTCGAGGTCCGCGTGGTGACGCCGGACAAGTTCAAGACCTACCTGCAGCAGCGGATCGCCAACAAGAACATGACCAATGCCGAGGCTCTGAAGGCGATCGGCGAAGAACCGCTCGCGCAGACCACTCACCCGTTCGACACCCGCCGCGGCGAACTGACCCGCAGCCAGTAGGTTAGGACACCCCATGCATATCGAAGCGAGGCTGTTCGAGTTCATCGCCGCGTTCTTCGTCCTCTCCGCGGTGCTCTACGGGGTACTGACCGCGCTGTTCCAACGACCCGGCGGCGTGGAGTGGGCGGGCACCACCGCACTGGCCCTCACCGGCGGCATGGCGCTGATAGTGGCCACCTTCTTCCGGTTCGTGGCGCGCCGGTTGGACACCCGGCCGGAGGACTACGAAGGTGCTGAGATCAGCGACGGCGCAGGGGAATTGGGGTTCTTCAGCCCGCACAGCTGGTGGCCGATTCTGATTGCGTTGTCCGGTTCGGTGGCGGCGACCGGCATTGCGCTGTGGCTGCCTTGGCTCATCGTCGCCGGTGTGGTGTTCATCCTTGCAACGGCCGCTGGACTGGTGTTCGAGTACTACGTCGGGCCGGAGAAACACTGATCGGCGTCCCGAAGGTCACAATCAGGACATCAGTTGATCAGTGGCCCGTTCGCCCCGACTTAATTGCCCTGACCGTTTCGGTAGGGTTTGCCGAAGAACCATGAGAATCTTCCGAGCGCGTGCGCACCGCAGCTGCGGAGCCGCGCGCGCCGGCGACGCAGTTGGACAGGGCAGACGAAGCAGACGAACATGAGCGGGCCGAATCCTCCCGGGCGGGATCTTGAGGATCCCGATTCCGCGGGCGAACACCTAGACAACCTGGACGGCGGCCAACCCGAAGCCGAGCTGCAGCCCTTCGACGACGTCGGCGACGCTGCGGAAAGCGACGACACCGGCCAGACCGACATCTACTCGCGAGCCTATTCGGCGCCCGAGTCGGAGCAATTTGTCAGCGGTCCTTACGTGCCGGCGGATCTGCGGCTCTACGACTACGACGACTATGACGACTCCGACCTGATCGACGAACGCGGTGCGCCGCGCTGGCCATGGGTGATCGGCGTCGCCGCCATCCTGGCCGCGATCGCTCTGGTGGTTTCGGTGACGCTATTGGTGACGCGCACCGACACCAGCCACGTCGCCACCCCCGGTAGCACCACGTCCGTGCTGCCCTCGCAGGACGAGATGACCACGACCAAACCGCCGTTGCCGTCGTCGACGCCACCTTCAGTCGAAATTTCGACCTCAACGGAGACGCAGACAGTGACGGTGACCCCGGCGCCGTCCTCGGCCCCGCCCCCGGCCACCGGCGCGGCGCCGCCGGCGAGCAGCACACCGGCGGCGGTGGTGCCGCCCGTCCCAACGACGACCACGCCGGCCGGCCCCCGCCAAGTCACTTATTCGGTGACCGGTACCAAGGCGCCGGGCGACATCATCACGGTGACCTATGTGGACGCGTCCGGACGGCGGCGGACCCAGCACAATGTGTACATCCCCTGGTCGATGACGGTGACGCCGATCTCGCAATCCGAAGTCGGCTCGCTCGAAGCGTCCAGCCTGTTCCGGCTGAGCAAGCTCAATTGCTCCATCACCACGAGCGATGGAGCGGTGTTGTCGGCGAACGCCAACGACGCGTGGCAGACGAGCTGCTGATGGTCGGAAGATACTCGGCGTACCGGCGAGGGTCGGACACCGTTCCGCCGGATGTCGTCGATCGCATACTGATCGGGGCGTGCGCAGCGGTCTGGCTGCTGTTGGTGGGCGTGAGCGTCGCCGCTACCGTCGCGCTGTCGGACCTGGGCCGGGGCTTTCACAAAGTGGCCAGGAGCCCGCACACGCCGTGGATTCTGTACGTCATCATCGTGGTCTCCGCGCTGATCATCGCCGCGGCGGTCCCGATGCTGATGCGCGCGCGCCGCATGGCTCATGACGAGCCAGGCACCGGTTCGCCAAGCCCGCTGGCAGGCCGAGCGCCCCGGCCGTCAGCCAGCTCCGGATACTCAGCGGCACGGGCGCGTCCGCAGCGGCTCGAAGAATACGGCCACGCCGACGAGTGGTCAGGCGCTGCGGTGGACCGCATTTGGATGCGTGGCGCGGTCGCTATCACGGGCGCGATGGGAGTAGCGCTGATTGCGGTCGGGGTGGCCACCTACTTGATGGCTGTGGGGCATGACGGCGCCGCCTGGGTCGGCTACACGTTCGCGGGTCTGATCACCGCGGCGATGCCGGCGCTCGAGTGGGTACACGTCCGCCAGCTGCGTCGGGTAATCGCCGTTCACTAGCTCGGTTGGGCTTTGGCTGTGAATCGTGGGATTCGAGTGTGTAGCCAGGGCGCGATAATCGCCAGATCGGCTCCCTAGGAGCACGCTCAGCGCCCTAGCTTCACCCCGAAAGCCGTCAGCTCACGCTGACTGGGCAGGCAAGTGCCGCCGCCCTAGTGCTGCCCGCGTTCCCCGTTGGGCGAGCCGTTGAGACCCTCCTGGTGCTCGCGCAGAGCGGTGAGTGCGCGGTGCTCGGCGGCGTGCGCCGCCTCCCGAAGGGCCGCATCCTCGGCCGCGGGGTCGGCGAACATGAAGCTGCCGCTACCCGGCGTTCCGCCCGATCCCAGCTTGTTCATGCGCTTGGGTACCGGTGCGCCTTGGTATTCCAGCGGTAGCGGATGGCCGCGCTCGTCGACCGGGCCCAGCGGCTGGTGCAACTCGATGTAGGCGCCGTGCGGCAGCCGCTTGATGATGCCGGTCTCCACGCCGTGCTCGAGCACCGCGCGGTCGCTGCGCTGCAAGCCGATGCACCACCGGTAGGTGATGAAGTAGACGAACGGCGGCAAGATCACCATGCCGATGCGCCCGATCCAGGTCGTCGCGTTCAGCGAGATATGGAACTTCAACGCGATGATGTCGTTCATCGCCGCCAGCGTGAGCACCATGTAGAAGCTGATCGCCATGGCGCCCACCGCCGTGCGCACCGGCACATCACGCGGGCGCTGCAGCAGATTGTGGTGCGCATAGTCACCGGTGAACCGCTTCTCCAAGAACGGATAAACGATCAGCAACACGAACACCAGCCCCATGATCAATGCCACCCAAACCGGGGCGGGGATGGTGTGGTGCCAGAAATAGAACTCCCAGGGCGGCCAGATGCGGGCCAAACCCTCGGTCCACATCATGTAGAAGTCGGGCTGGGAACCGGCCGAGACCTGAGATGGCTTGTAGGGGCCCAGGTTCCAGATCGGGTTGATCTGCAGCAGGCCGCCCATCAGGCCCAGCACGCCGACGATGGTGGCGAAGAAGGCGCCGGATTTGACGGCGAACACCGGCATCACCCGCACGCCGACGACGTTGTGCTCGGTGCGTCCCGGGCCGGGGAACTGCGTGTGCTTCTGGAACCACACCAACGCCAGGTGTATCCCGATCAAGGCCAGAATGATCCCCGGCAGCAGCAGAATATGTAGCGCGTACAGTCGCGGAATCAAGATGTTGCCGGGGAAATCGCCGCCGAAAAGGAGCCAGTGCAACCAGGTGCCGATCACCGGCATACCGAGCGTGATCGAGGACAGGGCGGCGCGCAGCCCGATCCCGGAGAGCAGGTCGTCGGGCAGCGAGTAGCCGAAGTAGCCCTCGAACATGGACAGGATCAACAGCAGTGAGCCGATCACCCAGTTCATTTCGCGGGGCCGGCGGAACGCGCCGGTGAAGAAGATGCGGGCCAGGTGCACCATGATCGCCGCGGAGAACATCAGTGCCGCCCAGTGGTGGATCTGACGCACGAACAGTCCGCCGCGGACCTCGAAGGAGATGTTGAGCGCCGACTCGTAGGCGCGCGACATCTCCACCCCACGCAGCGGTTGGTAAACGCCGTTGTACGTGACATCGACCATGGACGGGTCGAAGAACAGCGTCAAATACACGCCGGTGATCAGCAGCACGATGAAGCTGTACAGCGCGATCTCGCCCAGCAGGAACGACCAGTGCGTGGGGAAGACCTTGTTCAGCTGTCTGCGGACGGCCGCCGAGGGGTGGTAGCGCGTGTCGATGTCCTCGCCTTGGCGGGCCAGGACATCACCGATCTTCGGGGGACTCAATGTTGGACTCATGTTGTTGTGCGCTCCCAAAATGCCGGTCCGACGGGTTCGGCGAAGTCACCGTTGGCGACCAGATACCCCTCGGCGTCGATGGTGATGGGCAGTTGCGCCAAGGCACGGGCCGCGGGGCCGAATATCGGCTTGGCGAAGTGCAGTGCGTCGAACTGCGACTGGTGGCACGGGCACAGGATGCGGTAGGACTGCTGCTCGTACAGCGACGACGGGCAGCCCAGGTGCGAGCACACCTTGGTGAAGGCGAAGAACTCGCCGAAGTTGAAACTCTCCTGGCCCTTGCGCTTGACCACGCGCGGCAGGTCGCTGGGCCGAATCCGGATGAGCATCACCGGGTTACGGATACCCAGCTTGATCCCGATGAGCTTTTCGTGGGATTCGGCGGTAGTGCCGTCACCGTCGGACAGTCGCCACGGAAACACCGTCTCCATTCCGCCGGCGTCGATGTCTTCGGGGCGCATCCGAACGAACGGTGCCGAATCGTGCGAGCCGGTCGCCCGAGCGAGATAGATGGTTTCGCCCTTGTAGCGCGGCGTCCAGCCGGACGTCCACAACACGGCTTTCTTGCCCTCGGCGGTGTCGACGACCGGCTTCCACGGGTTCTTGATCATGCCGCCGGCAAACGCGACGAGGGTACCCAGACCGAACGCGCCCAGGCCCATGCCCAGCGACAGCCCGACCAGCTTCCGGCGTTTGATCGTCGAGCCCTCCAGGGCATTGGTCAGGTTCGCGACGACGGTCTTGCGGTCGATTTCCCGCGATGCGCCGTCGTGCCGTTCTTGGATCGAAATCTCTTCCGGGATAAACCGTTTCTGGTACAGCACAGCGCCGATGCCGATCGCCAGAATGGACAGGCCGAAGGTCAGCCCGTATAGCGGCGTGGCCAGCGTGTACAGGATGCTGCCGTGCTCTTCCTTCGGCTTGTACTCCCACGGCCAGAACAGGAAGACCAGCAGCAGCGCCAGTCCGGAGGCGCCGCCCAGCAAAAGCCATAGGGCCACGCCGCGCTCGGCGCGCTTCTCGGCCCGGGTGCCCTCGATCGGCCACCGCGGCTCCTTGTAAACGGTCTCGACGCCGTCGAGCTTGCCGCCCAGTGCCAGCAGTTCCTCGTTGGACATCGCGGCCAGCGCGGCCTCGTCGGGTTCCCGGGCCGAGCCGCCGCTCTTATCGGTGTCCGAACCCTTCACTTCGTCAACGTCGCTCACGATCGCGCCCCAATCCACAACGTCAACCCGATGGCGGCGACCATGCCGATGATCCACATCGCCATACCCTCCGGCGCCGGTCCGAACCCGCCGAGGCCGTAGCCACCCGGCTGACGTTCTTCGACGACCGTCCGGACGTACCCGATGATGTCCTTCTTGGCTTCCAGGGAAAGCTGCGCGTCAGAGAACTTGGGCATGTTCTGTGGCCCGGTCAGCATCGCGGTCAGGATCTGCTGTTCGTTGGCCGGTCCCAGGTCGGGCGCGTACTTACCGGACGACAGCGCCCCACCCTTTCCGGTGAAGTTGTGGCAGGACGCGCAGTTCAGCCGGAACAGGTCACCGCCGCGGCCGAGGTCCTCACCGCGCAGCGATCGCATCGCGATGGTTTTGCCGTCGGGTTCGCGCACCACCCTGGGGCCGCCGCCGTTGGCCTGCACGTAGGCGCCTAGCGCGTCGGTCTGCGCCTCGTCGAAGATCGGGTCTTTGCGCTGCGCCTGGGCCTCACCGCGCATGGCGGGCATCCGGCCGGTGGACACCTGGAAGTAGACGGCGGCCTCGCCGACGCCGATCAGGCTGGGACCGTGGTCCGGCACGCCCTGCAGGTTGGCGCCGTGGCAGGAGACGCAGGAGGTTTCGAAGAGCTGCTTGCCGGTACGCAGCCGCGCCGAGGAGTCCTCGTCGGCGACGGCCACCTGCGGAGTCGGGGTCAGCACCGCCGCCAACCCGCCGGCGATGGTCAGGGCTATCAGCAGCAGCAGGCCGCCGGACAATCGCCGCTGCAGCCGCCGCCGGGAGCGGTTGTCGCGCTTCTTATCTCCGGATCGGGCGAACCGCAGTTTCTTCAACCGAGAACTCCTGTCCATTCCTGTTCGGGCTGCCGAGCCTTGGCCGCCGGCTCAGCGGATGAAATAGATCACGGTGAACAGCGCGATCCAGACGATGTCGACGAAATGCCAGTAGTAGGAGACGACGATGCTCGCCGTCGCCTGCGCGGGGGTGAACTTTGTCATCGCGGTGCGGGCGAGCAGGAAGATGAACGCGATCAACCCGCCGGTGACGTGCAAGCCGTGGAATCCGGTGGCCAGGTAGAAGACGCTGCCGTAGGCGCTGCTGGGGATCGTGGTGCCGTGCGTCATCAGGTGGTAGTACTCGTAGGCCTGACCGAGGACGAAGAACAGGCCCATCAGGAAGGTGATCACGTACCAGCGGCGCAGCCCGAATACGTCACCGCGCTCGGCGGCGAACACACCCATCTGGCAGGTGAACGACGACGCGATCAGCACCAGGGTTACCGGGACGGCCTGGTAGAGATTCAGCTCGGTCGGCGGCGGCGGCCAACTGCCACCGGCCTGGGCCCGGGCGGTGAAGTACATCGCGAACAGGCCAGCAAAGAACATCAGCTCGCTGGAAAGCCAGACTATGGTGCCAACACTGACCATGTTGGGTCGATTCAGCGAATGAATGCGCGACGTGATCGCAGTACCCGAGGTCCCCACAGCGCTGGTCACATCCGCAAGTATGACGCTTTGTAGTTGTTGAGCACTACCCGGGGCGGCAATTCAATGTGACGCGTCGCACCCGCCCACCTGCCAGCCCGCGCTCGTCGGTGATTGGGAAGCCGTGGGTCCGCGTGGGACCATCGGCGCGTGATTGTGTCTTCTGAGGCGTCTTCGCCAGGCGGGTCACCCGCGGTTCCGGCTGGGCCGGCGCCGTCATGGCCGCAGATCCTGAGCCGACTGACGGCTGGAGAAAACCTGGCCCGGGGCCACGCGGCCTGGGCCATGGACCAGATCATGACGGGTAATGCGCGGCCCACGCATATCGCCGCGTTCGCCGTCGCGATGAAGATGAAGCGTCCCACCGCGGCCGAGGTCAGTGAATTGGCCGATGTGATGCTGCGCCATGCGCGTCAGATGCCGTCCAATGCGATCCGGGACGACACCGTCGACGTCGTAGGCACTGGCGGCGACGGCGTCAATACGGTGAACCTGTCCACCATGGCGGCGATCGTGGCCGCCGCCGCAGGCGTGCCGGTGGTCAAGCACGGCAACCGGGCGGCATCCTCGCTGTCCGGCGGCGCCGACACGCTGGAGGCACTCGGGGTCCGTATCGACCTTGGACCCGAGCAGGTCGCGCGCAGCCTCGACGAACTCGGGATCGGATTCTGCTTTGCGCCGCTATTCCACCCGTCCTACCGTCACGCAGCCACGGTGCGCCGCGAGATCGGGGTGCCGACGGTGTTCAATCTCCTTGGGCCGCTGACCAATCCAGCGCGGCCACGGGCCGGCCTGATCGGTTGCGCGTTCGGCGATCTCGCCGAGGTGATGGCCGGGGTCTTCGCCGCTCGCCGATCCAGCGTGCTGGTTGTGCACGGCGACGACGGGCTCGACGAGCTGACCACCACAACCACCAGCACCATCTGGCGCGTGCAGGCGGGCACGGTGGACAAGCTGACCTTCGATCCCGCGGGTTTCGGGTTCGCGCGCGCGGAACTCGACGAGCTGCTCGGCGGCGACGCGCAGTCCAACGCCGCGGAAGCGCGCGCGGTACTCGGCGGAGCCAAGGGCCCGGTCCGGGACGCCGTGGTGCTCAACGCCGCCGGGGCGATCGTGGCGCATGCCGGGTTATCCAGCCGCGCCGAGTGGCTGCCGGCGTGGGAGGACGGGCTGCAGCGGGCCAGGGCCGCGATCGACACCGGCGCGGCCGAACAACTGCTCACGCGATGGGTGCGGTTCAGTCAGCAGGTCTGAGCCGCGATCCTGCTCGGCCGCCAGCCGCGCCGAGCGCGCCGTCGCCGCCCATTCGGCCCATGCCCCCGCCGCCCGCACCGGGGAAGCCCATCCGGTGTCGTCCAGGCTGACGACGCGGACGATGCGCACCCCCGGGCCCGCCAGCCAGCGGGCGATCAGTGCGGTCTCCTCCACCAGCGCGCCCCCGAGCGGGGCCGGCGCCGGAATGACCGTCTGGGCACCGGCTCGAATCGCCTCCACCGCTGGCATGGGTGCGACCCCGCGACGGACCGCGCCGGCGGCGGCTAGCTGGCCGTGGCGGATCACGCAGAGGTGGTAGCCGCCCTGCCCGTCGGGTGCGGCGGCAATCAGCTCGGGCAGCGCGGCCAACGCGCGCAGACGCTGCCCGCGCCAAATGGTTTCGATGGCGGTGGCGGTGTAGTCGCGCAGTCGCGCCGCGCTCTCGTAGCGATGCAGCCCGGCCAGCCGAGTGACCTCGTGGACCGCAGCGGCCAGGGCGGTGTTGTCCTGGCCGTCGATCAGCGCCGCGGCCCGCGCGACCGCCGTCGCGTATTGGGTGGCGCTCACCCCGCGTGCGGCGGGACAGGGCGACACCTCGACCTCCGGACAGGCCGGCCCATGCAGCGCCGAACGTCCGAGCCGGGTGGTGCACGTCCGTACCCCGGTGAAGCGCGCCAGCAGGGCCGCCGTCGCAGCGGCGTCGCTGCGGGACCGAAATGGTCCGACAGCGCGGTCGTGTCGGGGGGAGCGGACCACCGACAGGCGCGGAAACGCCTCGTCGCTGAGCACCACCCACCACCATCGCTGCGGGAATCTGGACCGGCGGTTGTACGGCGGGGCGTGCGCCGCCAGCATCCGTAATTCGCGGACCCCGGCCTCCAGCGCGTGCGCGCACTCGATGTGGTCGATGCGGTCGGCCAGCTGCACCATCTCCTTGATCCGGCCGCGCCGGTCGGCGCCGTTGAAGTACTGGCTCACGCGCCGCCGCAAGTCGACGGCGGTGCCCACGTAGAGCACCTCTGCCGCCGGGCCGCGAAACAGGTAAATACCGGGGCGGTGCGGTAACCCCTCGGCCAGGATCCGTTTGCGGCGCTGGCCTGGCGTCACGTCGGGCAAGTAGGAGCGCAGGTCGGCGTAGGTGTGCACGCCCTGGTTGCCCACTCGTTCGATGAGTGCGTGCAGCACGTCGACGGTGGCGCGGGCGTCGTCGAGGGCGCGGTGGGTGGGCTGGGCGGCGACAGCGAACAACCGCGCCAGGGCGGCCAATCGCACGCTGGGCGCTTCCTCGCGGCTGAGCACCCGGCGGGCCAACCGGACGGTGCACAGCACCTGCGGCCGAGGCCAGGCGATACCGCAGCGCTGGGCGGCGGCCCGCAGGAACCCGACATCGAACCCGGCGTTGTGGGCGACCAGCACCGAGTCGCGCGCGAACTCCAGAAACATCGGCAGCACGCCATCGATGGTCGGGGCGTCGCACACCATCGCCGACGTGATGCCGGTGAGCTGGACGATCTGGGGCGGGATGCTGCGCTGCGGGTCTACCAGGGTGGCGAACTCGCCGAGCACGGCGCCGCCGCGGACCTTGACCGCACCAATCTCGGTGATGGCGTCGGCGGGCGTTTCGCCACTGTCCGTCGTGCGTCCGCCGGTGGTCTCCAGATCCACCACGACGAAAGTGGTTTCGCGCAAGGGCATTTCATCGGCCGCGACCGCTGGGCACAGGTCGGCGAAGCTCAGCTGGGTGCCGCCGGTCGCTCGCACACCCGAGACGTTAAGCGCAACCACCGACAGCTCGGCCGGAAAGATGTCGGTGGTCGCGGTTAGCGTGCGAAGGAACTCAGGCGGAGGCGAGCGAGAGGACCCTGATGAGGCATAGCACTGGACCCGACAGCAACGCCGGCGCGGCGGGCGAGCCGGTGGTCATCGACTGTGACGACTGTGCGGCGCGGGGCGCGGGATGCCGCGATTGCGTCGTCAGTGTGATACTCGGGGTACCGGAAACTTTATTGTCTGACGAGCGCGCCGCTTTGGAAGTACTCGCCGATGCCGGTTTGGCCCCGCGGCTTCGGCTGGTGCCGATTCGACGCGACCGCGGGCCGGGTGTGGCCTAATTGCGCTGTGCCGCTTAATTCCTGGATAGCGCCGGTTGGCGGGAGATCGCTCACAAAGAAATGACAGAAATCTTTCTATTTTCTTAATGCTCCGCTTTGGACAAACGCGTATATCGTTTCGTAACCTGTTTGAGACCTAAAACCGGCTCGCTACGATGCGTCGACGGCAGTTCAAGGAAGCAACACTTTGAAGCTCAACTGTAAGCATCCGATTGCGCGTGCCATCGCGCGTTCCATGGTCGGTACGCTTGCGGCCTTCACAGTCTTCTCCGGTGTCGTTGCCACGAACGCGTTCGCTGATCCCGCCAGCGATGCGGTGGCAAAGCTCAACGAGCTCTCTCGACAGGCCGAGCAGACCACCGAAGCCATGCATACCGCCCAGCTGGATCTCGTCAAGAAGCTGGCCGCGCAACGGGCGGCGGAAAAGAAGCACGCGGAGGACCAGGCCGCCGCACAAGCCGCCAAGGACCGGCTGGCCAGCTTCCAGAGCGCGGTCAACAAAATCGCCGTCGCCAACTACATGGGTGGTCGCACCGACGGCATGCACGCCATCCTGACGGCGAAGGCTCCGCAGCAGCTCATCGACAGTTTGTCGGTGCAGCGGGTGCTGTCGGCCGAAATGTCCAAGCAGATGGCGAATTACCGAGCCGCCGGCGAGCAGGCGGCCAAGGCCGAACAGGCATCCGCCAAGTCCGCCGCCGACGCCAAGAGCGCGGCCGAACAGGCCGCCGCCGTACGGGCCAGCCTGCAGTCCAAGCAGAGCCAGTTGCAGGTGCAGATCGCCGTGGTCAAGTCGCAGTACCTCGCGCTGACCCCCGACCAGCGCAACGCGCTTGCCGATCCTGGGCCTGTTCCCGCGGCGGCGCCCAGAGCCCCGGCGCCGGCCCCAGATGCCGCGCCGCCCGGCGCGCCACCCGCTGCCGGTCCGCCCGGCGCGCCACCCGCCGAGGGGCTACCCCCAGGGGAGGCTCCGCCGCCGGAAGGCGCTCCCGGGCCGGTTCCCACCGGCGACCGCGCGACCGTCGTGCAGGCGGCGTTGAGCCAGGTCGGGTCGTCGTACGTGTGGGGCGGCGCCTCGCCGGGCGGATTCGACTGCTCAGGGCTGGTGATGTGGGCCTTCCAGCAGGCCGGCATTTCTCTGCCGCACTCCAGCCAGGCGCTGGCCCACGGCGGTCAGCCGGTGGCGCTGTCGGATCTGCAACCCGGTGACGTGCTGACCTTCTATTCCGACGCGTCACATGCCGGCATTTATGTGGGCGACGGGATGATGATCCACTCCTCAACCTACGGAGTGCCGGTGCGGGTGGTGCCGATGAACTCCTCGGGCCCGATCTACGACGCGCGCCGCTACTAAACAGGCCGTCGTAAGGCGCCGGTGGTCGTCGCTGCTGGCCTGGATATTGGTGTGCGAGTTGCTCGCTGCCGTGGTGCTGGCGGTCCATCCCGGGCCTAGGACACCTGCCGGACACTCCCCGGTGGTCGTCGGTGACAGGACCGTCCGGCTGATCGATCTGGGCGGGCCCGACGCCGGACGACTGCTGGCCCGGATCGGGTCCAATGTCAGCGCCGCCGTCGACAAGGTGACGGCCTTCTGGGGAGCCGACTGGTCCCGCGAGGTTTCGGTAGTGGCCGCCGGCTCGGCGGAACAGTTTCGCGCCGCCGCCGGAGGCGGGCCGGCCTCGCAGTGGGCCGACATCGCCGCGGTCACGCTGGTGGACCGGGTCGACTTCGCTCACCGGGTGGCGGTCAACCAGCGGATGGTGTTCGCCCCGGGCGCGGTCGACATGAGCGACAACGCCCTGCGAATAGTGTTGACGCACGAGCTTTTTCACTATGCCGCCCGGGTGGACACCGCCCTGGACGCGCCGCGCTGGCTGACCGAGGGGGTAGCCGATTTCGTCGCCCGTCCGCATACGCCCGTCGACGCGTCGACCACGGCGCCGGTATTGCCATCGGACGCCGACCTGGACGCGCCCGGGCCGCAACGCTCGCTGGCTTATGACCGCGCGTGGTGGTTCGCGCGGTTCGTCGCCGACACCTACGGCACGGCGAAGTTGCGGACGCTCTACCTGGCCGCCTGCGGCGTGGGACACGCCGACCTGTTCACCGCCGTTCACGACGTGCTCGGCGCCGACCCGGGGGAGCTGGTGGCGGCCTGGCGCCAGTGGCTGGCGCGCTAAACCACGAGACGCAAAATCACCCTTTTCGGGCCGAAATGAGGGGCTTTTGCGTCTCCTCGCGCCCGGGAAGCTAGCCTCACCCGAGTGAGCCGGGTCCTGCTGGTAACCAACGACTTTCCGCCCCGGCGCGGCGGCATCCAGTCCTACCTCGGGGAGTTCGTCACTCGGTTGGTCACGGCCCGCTCCCACGACGTGACGGTGTATGCACCGCAATGGAAGGGCGCCGACGTATTCGACGATTCGGCGCGCCAAACCGGCTATCGAGTAGTACGTCACCCCGGCACGCTCATGCTCCCCGGCCCGACGGTCGACGGTCGGATGCGCCGGCTGATCGCCGATGACGCAATCGACACCGTCTGGTTCGGCGCGGCCGCCCCGTTGGCGCTGCTGAGCGAACGCGCCCGCGGCGCGGGCGCGAGCCGGGTGCTGGCCAGCACCCACGGCCACGAAGTGGGGTGGTCGATGCTGCCTGTCGCCCGGTCAGTGCTACGCCGCATCGGCGAGCAGACCGACGTCGTGACATTCGTCAGCCGGTACACGCGGTCCCGGTTCGCGCCGGCGTTCGGGCCCGCGGCGTCACTGGAGTACTTGCCGCCGGGAGTGGACACCGACCGGTTTCGCCCGGACCCCGCCGCCCGCGCCGAACTTCGCGCTCGCTACGGACTCGGTGACCGGCCCACGGTGGTGTGCCTGTCGCGGTTGGTGCCGCGCAAAGGCCAGGACGTATTGATCAAGGCCCTACCGTCGATCCGTCGGCGTGTCGACGGGGCCGCGCTGGTGATCGTCGGCGGCGGCCCGTATCTGGACCCGCTGCGCAAGCTGGCGCGCGAACGGGGAGTGGCCGACCACGTCACGTTCACCGGCGGGGTGCCCACGCCGGAGCTGCCCGCCCATCACGCGCTGGCCGACGTGTTTGCGATGCCTTGCCGCACCCGCGGTGCGGGCATGGATGTCGAGGGGTTGGGCATCGTCTTCCTGGAGGCCTCGGCCACCGGTGTGCCGGTGATCGCCGGCGAGTCCGGCGGAGCCCCAGAAGCCGTGCAGCACAACAAAACTGGGCTGGTGGTCGACGGCCGCTCGGTGGAAAAAGTCGCTGATGCGGTCGCGAAGTTGCTCACCGACCGCGACCGGGCCGCCGCAATGGGCGCCGCCGGCCGGGAATGGGTGACGGCCCAGTGGCGCTGGGACACGCTGGCCGCGCGGCTGGCCGACCTGCTGCGCGGCTAACGGTAGCCCGGCGTCAGTCCTTGGTGTAAATCGCCTCGATGTCGGAGGCGAACTTCTCCGCCACCACGTTGCGCTTGACCTTCATGGTCGGCGTCAGCTCCCCGGTGTCCTCGGTGAAGTCGACGGGCAGAATCCGGAACTTGCGGATCGACTCCGCGTGCGACACCTGCTGGTTGGCCTGCTTGACCGCCGCATCGACCTCGGCCACCAGGTCGGGGTCGGTGGCCAGATCGCCCACCGAAGCGCTGCCGGACTTGCTGTTGCGCTGCTTCCAGCCCTCGAACGCCTCCGGATCGATGGTGATCAGCGCGCCGATGAACGGTTTGTTGTCGCCGACCACCATCGCCTGGCTGATCAGCGGATGGCTGCGCAGCTGGTCCTCCAGCACGGCGGGAGCCACATTCTTGCCCCCGGCGGTGACGATCAGCTCTTTCTTGCGTCCGGTGATGGTCAAGAAGCCGTCCTCGTCGACCGCGCCCAGATCACCCGTGCGGAACCAGCCGTCGGTGAACGCCTCCGCGGTGGCCTGCTCGTTCTGCCAGTAGCCGGTGAAGACCACACCGCCACGCACCAACAGCTCTTTGTCGTCGGCGATGCGCAGGCTGTTGCCCGGAACCAGCTTCCCGACGGTCCCGATCTTCAGCGCGCCGATCTGGTTGACCGTGATCGCCGCACTGGTCTCGGTCAATCCGTAGCCCTCATAGATGGTCACGCCCACCCCGCGGAAGAAGTGGCCCAGCCGCGCACCCAGCGGCGCGCCGCCGGAGACCGCGGCGTGGCAGTCGCCGCCGAGCGCCGCGCGCAGCTTGTGGTAGACGAGTCGGTCGAACAGCGCATGCTTGGCGCGCAACACCAACCCCGGTCTGCCACTGTCGTGGGCGCGGCTCCAGTCGACCGCGGTCTGCGCTGCCTGCTTGAAGATCGGACCCTTGCCCTCGTTGGCGGCCTTCTGCTCGGCGGTGTTGTACACCTTCTCGAACACCCGCGGCACCGACACCACGACCGTCGGCTTGAACACCGCGAACAGCGGCAGCAGATTCTTGATGTCGCTGGTGAACCCGACGGTCACCTTGCTGGCGAAGGCGGACAAGGTCAGTGCCCGGGCCAATACGTGCGCCAGCGGCAAGAACACCAGCAGCCGCTCACCCTGGCGCAGCAGCGTCGGCAGGCACTCCTGCGTGCCGCGGATCTCGTAGAGCAAGTTGGCGTGCGTGAGTTGGCAGCCTTTCGGCCGCCCGGTGGTCCCCGAGGTATAAATCAGGGTCGCCGCATCCTCGGAGCGCAGCCCCTGCAGCCGCGCAGTCAGCTCGGCCTCGTCGACCGACGCGCCCTCCTCGGCGAGCTGGTCCAGTGCTTTTGGTCCGGAGCCGTCGATGTGCAGCACCCGGCGTAGCTCCGGCAGCTCGCCGGTGAGCTCGGCGATCATCGCGGCGTGCGCGTCAGTTTCCGCGAATGCCAGAACGGCTGCGGAGTTCTGCAGCACCCAGCGCACCTGCTCGGCCGATGACGTCTCATAGATCGGAACGGTGACGCCGCCAACGGCCAGGATCGCCAGGTCGAGGATCGCCCACTCGTAGCGGGTCGCCGAAAAGATGGACACCCGGTCGCCGGCCTGCACGCCGAGCGCGAGCAAACCCAATGCGGCGGAACGAATTTGGCGGGCCGCCTCGGCGCAGGTGACGTCGGTCCACTCGCCGTCGATCAGGCGCTCATAGATGACGAAGTCCGGATCGTCGCGCTCGTGCTCGAAGACCATGGCGGCGACGTTGTCGTGCTCGTCGACCGAAAAGCGGGCTGGGGCACTTAACTCAGGCACTGGGATGACCTCGCTTGACCTCGGGTGATGTTGCAGGTTGCCGGCTTGCTGTGGCCAGCCTAATCCGACTACCCAAGCACCACCGAGGCGCAGCGGCCGCAGCGGCGATTTGGTGTGCGAAGCTGAAACGATGAACAGCATCCAGATCGCGGACGAAACCTTCGTCGCGGCCGACGGCGCGCGGGTCGGCGCAGCCATCGCGGATCGCTCGAGCTGGCGTCGGTGGTGGCCGGACCTGCGGCTGCAGGTGGTCGAGGATCGCGCCGAAAAAGGGATCCGCTGGTCGGTGACCGGGGCATTGACCGGCACCATGGAGGTCTGGCTGGAGCCGTCGCTGGACGGGGTGGTGCTGCACTACTTCCTGCATGCAGAGCCGTCCGGCGTGACGGCCTGGCAGCTGGCCAAGATGGATCTGGCCAAGATGAACCATCGGCGCCGAGTGGCTGGGAAAAAAATGGCATTCGAGGTGAAGACAACGCTGGAACGCTCACGTCCAGTGGGTACTTCTCCGGTAGTTTAACCGGGTCGACGTTGCGCGTACGAGAGTAACGTTTCGGCTCTGAAGCCGAGCCGCTCCCGCCGAGTGCCGGGAGTCGACCTGCGTGCAGGAGGAAGGTAAGCAGCCAGGTGGCGGAGAAGACGACGCAGAAGATTTTCATCAATGCCGATCCGAGCACCGTGTTGGAAGTGATCGCCGACATCGACACCTATCCGGAGTGGATCTCGGAGTACAAAGAAGCCGAAGTGCAACAACGCGGCGAAGACGGATACCCGAAAGTGGTGCGCTTCGTGATGGACGCCGGCGTCATCAAGGACACGCTGGTCATGTCCTACATCTGGCCGGAGGACCGCAAATCGCTGAGCTGGACCCTGGTCTCCAGCTCGCTGCTGAAATCGCTCGAGGGCTCATATCACTTGGCGCCCAAGGACTCTGGCACCGAGGTCACCTACGCGCTCACCGTGGACCTCGCTCTCCCGATGATCGGGATGCTCAAGCGCAAGGCCGAGCGCAGGTTGATCGACAGCGCTTTGAAGGATCTGAAGAAACGAGTCGAGGGCTGAGTGATTCAACCGCACTCCCAGCGGCCGCCCGGATCAGTCTCTTCGTCGGCAAGGGCGGGGTAGGCAAATCCACGCTGGCCTCGGCCACCGCCGTTCGTGACGCCAGCGCAGGACGCCGGGTGCTGCTGGTCTCCACCGACCAGGCTCATTCCCTGGGCGACGTGCTGGGTGTCCCGGTGCCGCCCAGTGGCTCGGGCGAACCGGTCCGGGTGCTTGTCGACGACCCCGACGCGGGCGGGTTTCTGGACGCGCTGGCGCTGGACACCCTGGCCCTGCTCGAGATGCGCTGGCGCGACATCGTGGACACCCTGGACCGGCGATTTCCCGAGTCCGAGTTGAGCAGCATTGCCCCGCAAGAGCTTTCGGCATTGCCGGGCATCCAGGAAGTGCTCGGCCTGCACGCGGTAGGCGAACTTGCGACGGCTGGGCGTTGGGACCGCGTCGTGGTCGACTGCGCCTCGACCGCGGACGCACTGCGGATGCTGACGCTGCCGGCCACCTTTGCGCTATACGTCGAGCGCGCCTGGCCGCGGCATCGCAGGCTGTCCGTCGGCGCCGACGATCCCCGCTCGGCCGCGATCGTGGAACTGCTGGAGCGCACCGCCGCCAGCGTGGAGCGGCTCGGCGCCCTGCTGACCGACGGCGACCTGGTGAGCGCGCACCTGGTGCTAACCCCCGAGCGGGTGGTCGCGGCGGAAGCGACTCGCACGCTGGGCTCGTTGGCGCTGATGGGTGTTCGCGTCGAAGAGCTGATCGTGAATCAGGTGCTGGTGCGCGACGAGTCCTACGAGTACCGCAACCTGCCCGACCATCCGGCGTTCTACTGGTACGCCGAGCGCATCTGCGAACAACGTTCGGTGCTGGCCGAACTCGACACCACCATCGGAGACGTGGCGCTGGTGCTGACGCCACACCTGGCCGGTGAGCCGATCGGCCCCAAGGCGTTGGGTGAACTGCTCGACAGTGCCCGTCGGCGTGGCGGAGCCGCCCCGCCGGGCCCGTTGCGTCCTATTGTGGACTTGGAGTCCGGGTCGGGGCTTGCGTCCGTGTATCGAATGCGGGTCGCGTTGCCCCAACTCGATCCGGGCGCGCTGACACTGGGCCGGGTCGACGACGACCTGATCATCAGTTCCGGCGGGCTGCGACGCAGGGTTCGTTTGGCGTCCGTATTGCGGCGGTGTACGGTGCTGGACGCGCATCTGCGGGGCAGTGAGCTCACTATTCGTTTCCAACCAGATCCGGAGGTGTGGCCGAAGTGAATGGGGCACATCCCGACATCGGTCCCGAGTTGCGCAAGCTTGCCCAAGCACTGCTGAACGGGCTGGACCCGGCGCTGCGTTCGGCGGCCGCCCTGGCGTCAGCCGCGGGCTCGGCGGGCGACGGAGGTAATAGAGCGCCGGGCAAGTGCCAACAGGTCTGGTGCCCGGTGTGCGCGCTGGCCGCCTTGGTCAGCGGCGAACAGCATCCGTTGGTGACGGTCATCGCCGATCACAGCGTCGCCCTGCTGGACGCGATCCGGTCCATCGTCGACGACATGGACCGGATGCCGAACCCTCCGCCGGACGACCCGTCCGGGGGCGTCAGCGCCAACGGAAGCGGTCCCGAAGAGCCCGCCGTAAAGACGCGTTACCAGCCCATCCCGGTCACCGTCGAGGAGTGAGCGGCCCGGCGCCGAGGTGGTCGGAGCCGTCGTACATGGGTACAGTTGGACACCATCGAGTGTGGGTGAGAGGGAGGGCCATGTGGTACTGGCTATTCAAGTACATCTTCATGGGCCCGCTGCTCTCGCTGCTTGGTCGGCCGAAAGTCGAAGGCCTGGAACATGTTCCGAATTCCGGGCCGGCGATACTGGCCAGTAACCATCTGGCCGTCGCGGACAGTTTCTTTCTGCCCCTGGTGGTTCGGCGCCGCATCACGTTCCTGGCGAAAGCCGAATACTTCACCGGCACCGGACTGAAGGGCTGGTTCACCCGCTGGTTCTACACCGTCGCCGGCCAGGTGCCGATCGATCGCAGCGACGCCGATGCCGCGCAGGCGGCTCTGCACACCGCCGAGCGATTGCTCGAGCAGGGCAAGTTGCTGGGCATGTACCCCGAGGGCACCCGTTCGCCCGACGGCCGGCTGTACAAGGGCAAGACGGGGTTGGCGCGGCTGGCGCTGCAAACCGGAGTTCCGGTGATTCCGGTGGCGATGATCGGCACCAACGTCGTCAACCCGCCCGGCAGCAAGATGTGGCGGTTCGGGCGGGTCACCGTCCGGTTCGGCAAGCCGATGGACTTCTCCCGCTTCGAGGGACTGGCCGGCAACCGTTTCATCGAGCGGGCCGTCACCGACGAAGTGATCTACGAACTGATGGGTTTGTCCGGTCAGGAGTACGTCGACATCTACGCCGCAACCGTCAAGGACGGCAACCACAACGGGTCCGGGCAGGGGTCCAACAGCGAGGCGGTGCGGATTCCGGAGACGGCCGCGGGCTGATCGCGGGCGGATCAACCGGCCGCCGGGACAGGTGTCAGCTCGGGCGCGGCGGCATCCTGCGGTGACCTTCGCGCGCTGACCGTGATCCCGGCGGCGATGATGACCGCCAACGCCCACCACACGTAGGACATGCCCAGCAGCTGACGCCACCAGTTCGCGGTCGCCTCATGGTGTTTGGGCAGCAGGTCGATTGGCGTCCACCTCATCAGCGCAACCCCGACCACGCTCAGCACGGCCAGCACCGCATTGCGACGTCGCCAGGCCAGTACCGTCGTCACCACGACGGCCGGCAGCACCCAGACCCAGTGATGCGACCACGACACCGGTGACACCACCAGCCCGAACAGCGCGACGCAGATCAGCGCCAGAGCCGGCTCGCCGGCCCGCAGTACCCGTTGCATCGCCCAGACCGTGAGGGCGAGCACCAGCAGGCACGCGCCCGCCCACAGCAGGAAGCGCTCGTGCTCTCCCAGCCCGAGCCGGGCGAGTGCCCCCGCGATGTTCTGGTCGGTGTTCAGCGCCGCATCACCGATCCGTGCGGTGTTGCGCGCGGTGTGAGTCCAGTACTCCCAAGAGTCATGCCAGGCCAGGGCGAAACCGACCAGCGTCGCAGCCACGAAGGACGCCAAGGCGGTCAGCGTGGCGCGGCCGTCGCGGCGCAGCAGGAAATACAGCAGGAACACTGCTGGAGTGAGTTTCAGCGCTATTCCCAAGCCCAGCAGTAGCCCGCGCGGCCACGGCGTGCGCCGGGGCAGGCAGTCGGCGATCACCAGGGTCATCAGCACCACGTTGATTTGGCCGAACGCGAAGTTGGAGCTGATCGGCTCTAGCCAGAGTGTCGCGGGCGCCACGAGCATCGCCGCCAGCCACAGCCGACGCGCCCACACCGGCCCGGGCAGCACCTTCGAGCCGGCCCACACGTCCAGGGCAGTGAGCACGATCGTCGTCGAGACGATCAGCAGCAGCAATGTCAAAACCGTGATTGCGACGCTGGCCGCGGGCATGTGCAACCACGCGAACGGACAAAAGGCGATGGCCGCCAGCGGCGGGTAGGTGAACGGCAGCTTCAGTCCGATGGGTGTGTTGAACAGCACATCGCCCGTGTACAGCGGATGTCCGTCCAGCCAGGCCTGACCGCCCATCTGATAGATATCGATGTCGATGCGGTAGGGCGTGTGCCCGAACAGCGTCCAGGCCACATAACCGAGGGCCGCGGCGGCCAGCACCCAGAGCAGGCAAAACCACCAGACTCGCCCATGGCTGCTGTCAGGAGAGCCCACCTCGGGCGCCTGCGAGTTACTCATGTCGCGGTCAAGCCTAATGGTTGACCTGTCGGGTGATTGCCGGAGCAGCGCGGCTCCCGCCCCGTGTCGCCATCTGGGCGTAGCTTTTTGGGGGTGTTGTTCCGTTGGTTGCAGCATGACATCGTCGACCGGGGCCGGTTACCGCTGCTGTGCTGCCTGGTCGCGTTCATCCTGACCTTTTTCGTCACGCGAACCTGTGTGCGCTTCATCCGCCGGCGAACCGACACCGGTGCGCCGGCGCGGTGGTGGCAGCCGCGCAACATCCACATCGCGTCGATACACATCCACCACGTGGCGTTCGGCGTCGTTTTGGTGATGATTTCCGGGCTGACCATGGTGTCGTTGTCCGTCAACGGACAAGAGCCCGAATTGACCGCGGCGGCCGTCCTTTTCGGAATCGGCGCCGCATTGGTGCTCGACGAGTACGCGCTGATCCTGCACCTGTCCGACGTGTATTGGGAAGAAGACGGACGAACGTCGGTGGACGCCGTGTTCGCCGCGGTCGCGGTCGCGGGGCTGTTGATCCTGGGCCTGCATCCGCTGATGTTCTTGCTGCCGATCTGGAATGACATTCATTCGGTTTGGCTGCACCTGGTGCTGCTGGGCGGACTGGTGCTGACGCTGCCGCTGGCCATGGTGGTGCTCTTCAAGGGGAAGGTATGGACCGGCCTGTTGGGCATGTTCCTGGTGGTCCTGCTAGTCATCGGCGCGGTCCGGCTCTCACGTCCCCATGCGCCGTGGGCAAGATGGCGGTACTCGCGTCAGCCGGAGAAGATGCGGCGCGCCCTGGAGCGGGAGCGAAAATGGCGTCGCCCGGTAGTACGGGCCAAGCTGTGGGTCCAGTGCCTGGTCGCCGGAACCCCCCGCTTGCCCGACGAGCGCACGGTGGACGCCCAGCTGGACCAGGACGTGCACCCGGCGCCGCCCCCGGAGCCGGTTGGCGTCGGCTCACCGGACTAGGGTGCGCCCGTGCGGTACTTCTACGACACCGAATTCATCGAGGACGGCCGCACCATCGACCTGATCTCGATCGGGGTGGTCGCCGAGGATGGCCGGGAGTACTACGCCGTATCCACTGAATTCGATCCTCAGCGTGCCGGCAGTTGGGTGCGCGCCCATGTCCTGCCCAAGCTGCCGCCGCCGGCCTCACCGTTATGGCGTTCACGCAAACAGATTCGCCAGGAGCTCGAGGAATTCCTCCGGGTGGACGGCGGTGAACCGATCGAGTTGTGGGCCTGGGTCGGCGCGTACGACCACGTCGTGCTGTGCCAGTTGTGGGGGGCGATGCCCGAATTGCCGCGGGCAATACCCCGCTTCACCCGCGATTTGCGGCAGCTGTGGGAGGACCGGGGACGCCCCCGGATGCCGCCGCGGCCGCGCGACGTCCACGACGCGCTGGTGGACGCGCGGGATCAGCTGCGCCGATTCCGGATCATCACCGCGGGCGACCCAGCGGATTAGCTGGGCGATCGCCGACATTCGCGCTGATCAGCCGTCACGGTCCGGTTCGGGACCCAGTTACCATGGACCGATGAACTGGACAGTCGACATACCGATCGACCAGCTGCCGCCACTGCCGCCGCTGCCGGCCGACCTGCGTGCTCGGCTGGACGCAGCGCTGGCCAAACCGGCCGCGCAACAACCGTCATGGGACCCTGATCAGGCCGCGGCGATGCGTACCGTGCTGGAAAGTGTGCCGCCGGTGACCGTGCCGTCCGAGATCATCCGGCTGCAGGACCAGCTGGCCCAGGTCGCCCGGGGTGAGGCATTCCTGCTGCAGGGCGGCGACTGCGCGGAGACGTTCACCGACAACACCGAACCGCACATCCGGGGCAATATCCGCACCCTGTTGCAGATGGCGGTGGTGCTGACCTACGGCGCGAGCCTGCCGGTGGTCAAGGTTGCGCGGATTGCGGGTCAGTACGCCAAGCCACGGTCGGCGGACCTCGACGCGCTGGGGCTCAAGTCTTACCGCGGCGACATGATCAACGGCTTCGCCCCGGACGCCACCGCGCGCCAGCATGATCCGTCGCGGCTGGTGCGCGCGTACGCCAATGCCAGCGCCGCGATGAACTTGGTGCGGGCACTGACGTCGTCGGGCTTTTCGGGGCTGCACCTGGTACACGACTGGAACCGGGAATTCGTGCGGACTTCGCCGGCCGGCGCGCGGTATGAGGCACTGGCCACCGAGATCGACCGCGGGCTGCGCTTCATGAGTGCCTGCGGGGTGGCCGACCGCAATCTGCAAACCGCCGAAATCTATGCCAGCCATGAGGCTTTGGTGCTCGACTACGAGCGAGCGATGTTGCGGCTGTCGGATGAATCCGACGAGCCGAAACTGTACGACCTGTCGGCGCATACCGTGTGGATCGGCGAACGCACCCGCCAGCTCGACGGGGCGCACATCGCATTCGCCGAGGTGATCGCCAACCCGATCGGTGTCAAGATCGGCCCGACCATGACCCCCGAGCTCGCTGTGGAGTACGTCGAGCGGCTCGACCCGCACAACAAGCCGGGCCGGCTGACCCTGGTGAGCAGGCTGGGCAACAACAAGGTGCGCGACGTGCTGCCGCCGATCATCGAGAAGGTCCAGGCCACCGGCCATCAGGTCATCTGGCAGTGCGACCCGATGCACGGCAACACCCACGAGTCGTCCAACGGATACAAGACCCGGCATTTCGACCGCATCGTCGACGAAGTGCAAGGATTCTTCGAGGTGCACCGCGCGCTGGGTACCCATCCCGGCGGCATCCACGTCGAGATCACCGGCGAAAACGTGACCGAGTGTCTTGGTGGCGCGCAAGACATTTCGGACACCGACCTGGTCGGCCGCTACGAGACCGCGTGTGATCCGCGGCTGAACACCCAGCAGTCGCTCGAGTTGGCGTTCCTGGTTGCGGAGATGCTGCGCGACTAACAGCGGTGTTCGCCGGGCCCGGCCCGGCCACCAGACGCAAAATCCCCCCCGACACGGCGTGTCGCGGGGATTTTGCGTCTGCTCGCCGTCACAACAGGCCGCTCAGGTTGCTCCCGATCGTCCAGGCAGCCGTCGCAACCAGTCCGGTGATCGCCACCACGATCGCTACCCAGATCAGCACCATGCGACGGGCATGCTGTCGCACCAACGCCAATTCGCTCAGCGCGATACCGCCGAATTGGCCTGCAAACGAGTCGGATTCGGGGTCGGCGGGCGTCGGCTCGGGGTCGGACCACTCCGCGCGGGTGAACTGGCGGGTGGCGTGCAGCGGCGGCTTGCCAGGCGGCGCTGGCGCAGGCGGCTTGCCAGGCGGCGCGGGCGATGGCGGCGGGCTATCCCGGCGCGCGGAACTTCGGGTGTGGTGCAACGCCGCCGACCGATGCTGAGCGGAGTTGCGCGGCGCGGGAACCCGAAAGTCCGGCAGCGCCAAATCCTCGGCGATTTCGTCGATGACGGCGGCCATCTCGAGTGCGTCGGCGTAGCGCTCGGCGGGGTCGCGGGCGGTCGCGCATGCAACCAGCTCGTCGAATTCAGCTGGCACGCCATCGATTACGGCGCTCGGCTGGGGCACATCGTTGTCCAGTCGCTGGTAGGCGATCGACAGCGGCGTGTCACCGGTGAACGGGGTGGTCCCGGTCAGCAACTCATAGGTGAGGATCCCGACGGCGTAGACGTCACTGCGCAGACCGGCGCTGCCGTCGCGAACCTGCTCGGGCGACAGGTAGGCCGCGGTGCCCAGGATGACGCTGGCGGACGTAATGCCCGCGGCTGCGACGGCGCGCACCAGCCCGAAATCGGCCAGCTTGATCTCGCTGTCGTCGGAGATCAGCACGTTCTCCGGTTTGATGTCGCGGTGTACCAGCCCGGCGCGATGTGCGGCCGCCAGCCCGCCCAGCACCGGGCGAAGCACCGCGGTCACCGCATGCGGCGGCATCGGGCCGCGTTCGTTCAGCAGCTCGCGTAGCGTTCCGCCCTCGACGAGCTCCATCACCAGAAAGGGGTGCCGGCCGTCCAGCCCCTGGTCGTAGACCGCGACCACCCCGGGATGCTTCAGCCGGGCAACCGTGCGGGCCTCGAGTTGGAAACGGGTGAGGAACTGCTCGTCGCCCGCGTAGCGGGAATCCATCACTTTCAGCGCCACCGGGCGGTCGAGCCGCCTGTCGAGGCCGCGGTACACGGTAGACGTGCCGCCGCTGGCGATCTTGGTCTGCACCAGGTAGCGACCGTCCAGGTAGGTGCCTTCCAACGGATCCGCTGTGCCTGGTCCAGCCACGGGGCCATCGTAGGTGTGGCGTCACCACCATCAGACCCAGAGCCGGGAAAGTGCGTCGAAAAGCCCCATCCTGGCTCCGTACCAGGTCTTACACTGGCGAAGTGGGCAGCATTCCGGCCGGCGACGACGTATTAGACCCCGACGAGCCAACGTACGATCTGCCCAGAGTGGCTCAGCTGCTCGGCGTGCCGGTCAGCAAGGTGCAACAGCAGCTACGGGAAGGCCAGCTGGTCGCGGTGCGGCGCGGCGGCGGAGTGGTAGTTCCCCAGGTGTTCTTCACCAACTCCGGTCACGTGGTCAAGAGCCTGCCGGGGCTGTTGACCATCCTGCACGACGGCGGTTATCGCGACACCGAGATCGTGCGCTGGCTGTTCACTCCCGATCCGTCGTTGACGGTCACTCGCGACGGCAGCCGGGACGCCCTGTGCAACGCCCGTCCGGTCGACGCGCTGCATGCTCATCAGGCCCGGGAAGTCGTGCGGCGCGCCCAGGCTATGGCTTATTGAGGGGAGTCACGCGTGGTTGCCGCGGCTGCGGGGACTTCGAGGGCCCGCTGATCAGTGGCCCGATGCACGGCGTACCAGGCAGCCAGCGCGCATCCGGTGGCCAGCGAGAAGTGCAGCCAGGAATACATGCCATGTGATCCGTCGGGTTTGAAGATCACCATCACCCACGATGAAACCCCGGCGATTGCGGCCATGGCCCGTTGCGACTGGGCCAGCGGGGCAGCTATCGCCAGCGGCCAGGAGTAGTACCACGGCAGCGCGGCGGGAACGAACAGCACCACGATCAGCATCGACCACGCGATGCCGCTGAGCGCGGTCCGGTCGTCGCGTCGGAACCACCACCACAACACCGGCAGCGATATCGCGATGATGGCGATGCCGACCAGACGGGTCAGTCGCAGTGTCGTGTAGAAGTCGACCGCGAAGAATCCGCTGAACAGCGCATGGATCAGGTTCGCCACCGCGGTCGGGACGGTCAGCCAGTTGATGATCTTCACCGAGCCCGCCAGCGCGGTCAGCCACCCCAGGCCCACACCGGCTAGCCCGGACAACAGCGCAAACACCACGACGAAGATCAACACCGAAAGCGCGGCCGCCGCAAAAAACGCCCGCACCGCTTGGTATCCGCGGCGTTGGCGCAGGTGGCGGGCCCATACCCAGACCAGAAACGGCAGGGCGATTCCTGCAGTCGCCTTGACCGCGATCGCGACCGTGAGCAGCACGATGCCCGCGACATTGCGGCCGGCGAAGGTCAGCGCGATGCCGGCCGTCATCAGCCCGACCATCAGCATCTCGTTGTGCACTCCGCCCATCAAATGGATCAGCACCAGCGGGTTGAGCACGCAGATCCACAGGGCTGTCGGCCCGTCGGCGCCCAGGTGGTGGGCCAGCCGGGGAGTCGCCCAGATCAGCAGCGCCAGCCCTGGCAGCATGCATAGCCGCAACAGCATCGTTCCGGCCACCACGTTGTTGCCGACGATGATCGTGACCAGCTTGGCAATCAGGATGAACGCGGGGCCGTAGGGCGCGGTGGTGATGGTCCAGATCGGACTTACATCGTCAAGCAGGGAGTTCGGGTTGCCCACCGGACCCACGGCATACGGATCAAGGCCGTCTCGCAGCAGCGCGCCCTGGGCCAGATACGAATAGGTGTCCCGGCTGAAGACCGGGACGGAAAGCAGCAGCGGCGCCAACCAGAAGACGGTGCTGGCCCGCATCACGAACTCGCTGGCTTTGCCGGCCAGGACGAGGCGGCCTAGGCGCAGCCAGGCGATCAGCATCAGGCCCACGCCGGCCCACAACAAGATCGACGACATCACCAGCCCGTGGCCAAAGCGCAGCCAAGACATGTGAATCGATTCCAGCAATGGGTCGTGCTGGCGCGTGCTACCCGCTCCCAGCCCGCCTACCGTGATCAGCACCGAGCCCAGGAAACCCAATTTCGCCGGTCCGGCCTCAAGGGTGCCCGCAAACCGATGCAGTCGTGAAAAATATTGTCCCAGTGCGTTTTTCGACGCCGACGGAGGGGTCGCCGCGGTATCGGTGTCGGTGGCCATCGGTTCAGGCGGACCGGTTTGTGGCCATGTTGGCCAGTTCGGACAGCCCCGTCTTGGCGGCCTCGTGGATGGGTGCGGTTGCCAGTGTCGACTGCGCGCGTTGGGTCAGCATGGAAATGCGGCGTTCCGCCGCGGCCACCGCCCCCACCGCCTCGATGACCTCGCGCAATTCGCACACCTGCACATCGGTCAATTGGGTGCCGATCGAGGCTCGTAACAGCTTGGCCGCCAATGGATCTGAATTGTCTGCCAATTTCAGCGCCTCGGCCACCAACACCGTGCGTTTGCCGGACCTCAGGTCGTCACCGGAGGGTTTGCCCGTCACCTCGGGGTCGCCGAATACGCCGAGCAGGTCGTCGCGTAGCTGGAACGCGACCCCTAGGTCGGCGCCAAATTGACCGAAGGCGGCCAGGACATCGGGTCTGTCGGCGGCGGCTGCCACGCCCAGCTGCAGCGGTCGCGTGACCGTGTAGCAGGCGGTCTTGAAGTTCGCGACGGTCATCGCGGATGCGATCGCCTCGTCGGCCGAGGCCGGTATCGAGGCCTCGGCGACGATGTCCAGATACTGCCCGCCCAGCACCTCGGCGCGGATATCAGCCCACACGCGCTGAACCCGCTCGCGCGCATCCGGTGACAACGATGCTCGCAAGATGATGTCGTCGGCCCAGGCGTGCGCCAAGTCGCCGACCAGGATGGCCGCGGACGTTCCGAACTGTTCCGGTGAGCCACGCCACGTGCGCTCCCGGTGCAGGGCTGCGAAACGCATGTGCGTCGTCGGCCTGCCGCGGCGAGTAGCGGATGCGTCGATCACGTCGTCGTGCACCAACGCCGAGGCGTGCAGCAACTCCAGCGCTGAAAACAACAGCAGCACAGCGGGATCCGGGTCGTGGGCCGCCACGGCACGCCAACCCCAATAGGCGAAGATCGGTCGCAACCGCTTGCCGCCACTCAGGGCGAAATCCTCGAGTCCCGCGACCAGCGCCGCGTAGTCAGCACCCAAGTACGCGGTTTGGTTGCGACGCTCGCGCAGATACTGCCGAAGTTGGTCGGTTATGGCGCCGGCCAACTCGACGGTTGCCGCTGCTTGTGCAGCTTTTGGGGTCAGCGCGGCGCCCCTTCCTCGCTCGTATCTGCTAGTCCTACCTCTGGCCCGACAAGTGTATTCGCCGCAAGGGCGCACACGGCCGGTTCGTCTGGCCAACGCGCCCCTATGCTGTTCGATGGATTTGGGCTGTCTAGATGGATTTGGGCTGTCTGACGGATTTTGGGGCGCCCCGGCGTCCCCGCTAAAGCTGAAGAGGAGCCGCGTGGCCTTAAATACGATCGCGCTCGAGCTGGTGCCACCAAACGTTGACGGTGGTCTGGAGCGGGCCACCGAAGATGCGCGCAAAGTGGTGCAATTCTCGGCAGAGTCCGGCCTCGACGGCCTAATCCGACACGTGATGATCCCCGGGATGATCGCGGAGGAGGACGATCGGCCGGTTCCGATGCGGCCCAAGCTGGACGTGCTGGACTTCTGGTCGATCATCCGCCCGCAGCTGCCAGGGCTCAACGGCCTGTGCACTCAGGTCACCGCGTTCATGGATGAGGAATCGCTGCGCAAGCGGCTCACCGAGCTGTCTGCGGCCGGGATGGAAGGCGTGGTCTTCGTCGGCGTTCCGCGGACGATGAACGACGGTGAGGGCTCCGGCGTCGCGCCGACCGACGCCTTGTCCATCTATCGCGACCTGGTGGCCAACCGCGGCGTGATCGTCATTCCGACCCGGGAGGGCGAACAAGGCCGGCTCAACTTCAAATGCAACCAGGGCGCGACCTACGGCATGACCCAGCTGCTGTATTCGGACGCGATTGTGGGATTTCTGACGGAGTTCGCCAAGAACACCGATCATCGGCCCGAGATCTTGCTGTCGTTCGGCTTCGTGCCCAAGGTCGAGGACCGGATCGGCCTGATCAACTGGCTGATTCAGGATCCGGGAAACGAGGCTGTGGCGCGCGAGCAGGACTTCGTCAAAAGGCTGGCCACCAGCGAGCCGGCCCAGAAGCGCCGGTTGATGGTCGATTTGTACAAGCGCGTCATCGACGGCGTCGCCGAGTTGGGTTTTCCGCTCAGCATCCATCTGGAAGCCACCTACGGCGTTTCTGCGCCGGCTTTCCAGACCTTCGCCGAGATGCTCGACTACTGGTCGCCCGCGCAGCGAAGCTAGCTCGGCGGCTGGTCTCGCGGTGTGGTGAATCGCTCGGAGCGGTCCCGGCTGGCCCATGCCAACAGGGCCACCACGCCGGCCGCCGCGAACGATCCGACGCCGAGCCATACACCCGCCCCGGTGAAGGACCGCGTGTTGGGATCGGTGTAGCGGGCCTGGGCGCTCATGGTGGTCACCACGCCCGGCTTGAGTTTCCACTGCACGACCTGGGGCTCGATGCGATCGCCGTTGGTGGAGGTCACCGCGCCCGGGAACGCCACGGTCAGCTCCACTTCCGCCTCGGGATCGGTCACCGACGTCAGATCGGCCCGGCCTTCCAGCAGCACCAGGTTGCCGTTTCGGCGCAGCGAGAGATTCACCCCGGCGGCGTCGCGGTTCATGTGGGCCAGCTGGGGCACTTCGCCGAAGGTCAAATCGGAGAACACCGCCTGTGACCCCACGTAGCCGTCGCTGTTGTAGTTCGAGACCGCGACCTTCTGGCTGAACGGCAAATTGCTGTCGAGCTGAGGGCCGGGATCCTTCGGGGATTTCGGTTTGGCGGCGGCGATGATCTCTCCGGACACCAAGTCGTCGGGGGAGATCGTGATCGAGGCCCGGACCCGCAGGCAACCGGTGGCCAGCGGGACTACCAGCAGCAGCATGGCGAGGGCCCACAGGCGGCGTCGGCGTGGCCTGAATTCCGGGGATCGCCGGGTAAGGCGCGGGAAGGACGGGGCGCGCACCAGGTCATCGTGCCAGACAGGTCGAGCGGTGTCGCCGAACCATCCGGTGTGCCGCTTCCGCGCGTGAACGCGTCAGAGCGGCAGGGCGCGGCCCAGGATCGCGAAGGCACGCGGGTCGCCGGCGAAGTGGTATCGACGGATGATGTCCGTGAAACCCAATCGGCGGTAAAGTCGCCAGGCTCGGTTGGCCTCACCGTTGGTCTCCGGCGTCGATAGCAGGACGTTGCGCTCGCCGCGATTGGCCAGCAGCCGTCGGGCGAGTGCCTCGCCGAGGCCGTGACCCTGTGCGCGCGGATGAATGTGCAATTCGGTCAACTCGAAGTAACTGGTCATCAACCGCGCGATTTCCTGGGGCGACAGGCCGCCGCGCTCCAAGCCCAGGACGACCTGCTGCTGCCACCACTGACCCGGGGCACCCGGATAGCCGTATGCCACCCCGAGCAACGGCGCATCGCCGAGTTCGGCGGCCGACGGACCCGGACGCCCGGATGTCCCTGTGGCCGCGGTTTCTGCCGTTTCTACGGCGGCCACCGCCTTCCAGCCGGGTCGGCGCATGTGCTCCAGCCACATTGCCGCGCGCTGGTTTTCAGTGCCCCGCGGGTAGCGCATCGCGTCGACATACACTCCCAGAGCGTCATTGAGGCGGCGCTCCATATCGTTCGGCGACAGATCGATGAGGAATATCGCCAACTCGCGCTGTCCTCCTCATGCGGTGATGCGGTCGGATGCCTGGATATAAGTATCAAGGTCGACGGCCGCCGTCGTTCGTCGAGGGGATCCCTCGCTGCTCGTCTGCGCTGTGGTGCAACCAGATAGAATCGCTCGCGAACCAGTGGTACGGCACAGATTGACCTCGTATCATCTGAGTTAGTTGCCCACGTAACGGGCATCCGCGTACTAGCGATATACGTGTCGGCCTGTCGGCAAGGAGGGACGAATGCCACTCTCCGATCATGAGCAACGAATGCTCGATCAGATCGAGAGCGCTCTCTATGCCGAGGACCCCAAATTTGCATCGAGCGTTCGTGGCGGCGGCTTCCGCGCGCCTAGCGCACGCCGACGCCTCCAAGGTTCGGCGCTATTCGTCGTCGGGCTGGCGATGCTGGTTTCCGGCGTCGCATTTCCGGCCACGATGATCAAAAACTTCCCGATTCTCAGTGTCTTCGGCTTCATCGTGATGTTCGGCGGCGTGGTGTTTGCCGTCACCGCCCCGCGGTTGCCCGGCCGGGCCGATCGCTCCGGATCCTTGCCTGGGGCGTCGCGCCCGCGTCGCAACAAGGGCGGCGGAGGTTCGTTCACCAGTCGTATGGAAGACCGGTTCCGCCGCCGCTTCGACGACTAGTCGCTCAGATCCAACGGGGAAGCCAATTGGCTTCCCCCTTTGTATGCCTGGTGCCGGTCCGCGTCGGCGTGTGAGCTCTCGGCTTTCGGCCCTGCCTACACCCGCAAAGCCCAGGATTCACAACAATCTCGTCGCGTCGCCCGCGCGCTAGCCGCAGGCTCACCTCCCGCGGGTGGCAACCCCGTAGACCAGATTGAGCCCCACTTGTATCCGAGTCGTGCCGGACCATCCCCCACTTCGCCCCACCTGTGCCGCTTTCGCTCTTTTGGGCCGTTGAAATGCGCTTTCTCGGCGCCGCTCACCGCCGGGCACCGCTCAACGAAACCCCGTCGGCGGTGGTCGGTGGTGAATTACGCGAAAAACGCCCACTGCGACACCCCGCGAATGGGGAAAAGTGGGGGATTGTGGGGTATGGTGGCTGCAGTGTTTGGGTGATCCGGAAAGCGGCTCCGGACGGGAGGTGAGCTGGTGTTTCTCGGCACCTACACGCCCAAACTCGACGACAAGGGGCGGCTCACGCTGCCCGCCAAGTTTCGCGATGCGCTGGCAGGGGGATTGATGGTCACCAAGAGCCAAGATCACAGCCTGGCCGTCTACCCGCGGGCCGAGTTCGAGCAATTGGCACGCCGCGCCAGCAAGACTTCGCGAAGCAATCCCGAGGCGAGGGCATTCCTGCGCAATCTGGCAGCCGGTACCGACGAGCAGCATCCCGACGGGCAGGGCCGGATCACGCTGTCCGCCGACCACCGCCGCTACGCCAACCTCTCCAAGGAATGCGTGGTGATCGGAGCCGTCGACTACCTCGAAATCTGGGACGCCCAAGCCTGGCACGACTATCAGCAGACTCATGAAGAGAACTTCTCCGCGGCCAGCGATGAAGCACTCGGCGACATCATCTGAGGCTCATGCCCATGCATCGTGGCCTCTGCCCGAACCGACCCTGGCGTACTTCCCCAACGCCAGGTTCACCCGTTCGGACAGGGACCAGGCGGCATGGGTCGCGACCCTCCGGGCTAGACCGGCAGCAACCTTTCAGACCAGGGGAGGTGTTGCGGTGGCTGACGCAGATTTCGGTCACGTGCCCGTCCTGGCCGATCGTTGCATCGAACTGCTCACCCCGGCGCTGACCCGCCATGGTCCGGGCGGAGCGGACGCGGTCGTCGTCGACGCCACCGTAGGCGCCGGCGGTCACGCCGAGCGGTTGTTGACCGAATTGTCGGGACTGCGTTTGATCGGGCTGGACCGCGACCCCAGTGCTCTGGACATCGCCCGCGCCCGGCTACAGCGATTTGGCGACCGCGTCACGCTGGTGCGCACCCGCTATGACGGACTGGCCGCCGCGCTCACCGAAATCGGTTATCCCGCTACCGAATCGATCGACGGGATTCTGTTCGATCTCGGCGTTTCGTCCATGCAGCTCGACCAGACGGAGCGGGGCTTCGCCTATGCCCACGACGCGCCGCTGGACATGCGGATGGACCCGGAGTCGCCGCTGACGGCGGCCGACATCCTCAACACTTACGACCAGGCCGCGCTGGCCGACATCCTGCACCGGTACGGCGAGGAACGGTTCGCCCGCCGCATCGCCGCGCATATCGTCCGGCAGCGTTCAAGAGCACCGTTGCGCTCGACCGCTGAGCTGGTCGCCCTGCTATACCAGGCGATCCCGGCTCCCGCCCGGCGCACTGGCGGACACCCGGCCAAGCGCACCTTCCAGGCGTTACGCATCGCAGTCAACGACGAGCTGGACACGTTGCGTGGCGCCCTTCCCGTCGCGTTGGACGCGCTGGCCGTCGGCGGCCGCATCGTGGTGCTGGCCTACCAATCGCTGGAAGACCGGATCGTCAAGCACGCGTTTGCCGATGCGGTCGCATCCCGCACGCCGGCGGGTCTGCCGGTCGAACTTCCCGGCCATCAACCGCGATTCCGGTCGTTGACCCGCGGTGCCGAACGGGCGGACGCCGCTGAGATCGAACGCAACCCTCGCAGTGCCCCGGTGCGCCTGCGGTCCCTGCAACGAATCCGGAAGGGCGATTCATGAAGGCCAAACGTGAGGCCCGAGTGCCGGGCAAGCGCGGCAGCAGCGATCGCCCGCGCGTCCGCGACGGCGCTGTGCCCGGCGACCGGCGGCGGACCGCGGACTCGGCCGCGAGCCGTCGTACCCGGCCGCAGGCCAGCCATGCCTCCGCACCTACCCGCGAAGCCCGGTCGCCGAGATCTGCACCTCAGAGCGGCCCGGTACCCCGGCCCGTCGAGCGGTCGGCCCGGGCCAAGAGCACCGGCCAGGCCAAGGCGCGAGCGAAGGCGCGGAAAGCCAAGGCGCCCAAGGTCATTCGGCCCAGACTGAGCGAGCGGTTGGCCGCCCGGCTATCCGCTGTGGATGTGCGGCCGCGCACGCTGGCGAGCAAGGTTCCGTTCGTGGTGCTGGTGATCGGGTCGCTGGCGGTGGGGCTGGCCCTGACCTTATGGCTGTCCACCGACTCCGCCGAGCGGTCTTACAAGCTGAGCCATGCCCGCGAGAAGACCCGGATGCTGCAGCAGCAGAAAGAGGCGCTGGAACGCGACGTGCGCGAGGCGGAGTCCGCGCCGGCACTGGCCGAGGCGGCCCGCAAGCAGGGCATGATCCCGACCAGGGATACCGCCCACCTGGTACAGGCTCCGGACGGCAGCTGGGTGGTGGTGGGCACACCCAAACCGGCCGATGGTGTACCGCCGCCGCCGCTGAACACCAAACTCCCCGAAGAAGGGCCTCCGCCGTCTCCACCGCCTGCGGCTCCGGCAGAGGTCCCAGTTCTGGTGTTACCGCCCCCCGACCCCCAGGGACCGCCGAGATCGGGGCCCGAGGCGCTGCTGCGTGCCCCCGACGGCGCCTCTACGCTGGGTGGCCACCACCTGTCGACGCCGGCCGGCCCAGGCCTGCCCGGTACTGCACCGGGGCAGCTGCCCGGCTTGCCGGGCGCGGCCGTTCCCGGGGCGCTGCCGGCGCCAGCCGTGCTGCCGGCCCCCGCACCGGGTCCCGCCGAGGTGCCCGTTCCAGGCCTGCCGGGCTTGACGTCTCCAGCGCAAGTCCCACCGCCGGTGCCGCAGCCGCCCAGCGGCGAACAGTTCGGTCCGGTTGCCACCCCAGCGCCGGCGGCACCACGGTGAGGCGCGGCGACTCGAGGCGAACCGGCCCAGCGCAGCCCGCGGGCCGTCGACACAGAAACCACGCGGCGGGGAACGCCGGGAACCCGAAGCGGCTGCGCAAGCCGGAGAAAGCGGGAAAAGCCAAGGCGCCAAAGGAATCCGGCGCAGAGGCAATCGGTCGCTCGGCGCGCGAGCGGCGCACCCGCCAGGTGGTGGAGGTCGGGACGCGCGGCGCCTCGTTCGTCTTTCGGCATCGCGCCGGCAACGTCGTGATATTGGCGTTGATGCTGGTAGCGGCCACCCAGCTGTTCTTGCTGCAGGTCTCCAACGCCGCGGGCCTGCGCGCTCAGGCGGCCGGCCAACTCAAGGTCACCGACGTGAAGAAGGCCGTTCGCGGCAGCATCATCGACCGCAACAAAGACCAGATCGCATTCACCATCGAATCCCGCGCGCTGACGTTTCAGCCCAAGCGAATCCGTCAGCAGTTGGAGGAGGCCAGACAGAAGAACCCGACCGCGCCGGACCCGGCACAGCGGCTGGCCGACATCGCCAAGGAGATCGCGAGCCGGCTCAGCAACAAGCCGGACGCCCCGACCACCCTGAAGAAGCTGCAAAGCGACGAGAACTTCGTCTACCTGGCCCGCGCCGTCGACCCCGCGATCGCCAGCGCCATTTCCGACAAATTCCCCGAGGTGGGTTCCGAACGGCAGGATCTGCGTCAGTACCCGGGCGGCTCGTTGGCGGCCAACATCGTCGGCGGCATCGACTGGGACGGCCACGGACTGCTCGGGCTGGAAGAATCCCTGGACTCGGTGCTGGCCGGGACCGACGGTTCGGTCACCTATGACCGGGGCTCCGACGGTGTGGTCATCCCGGGCAGCTACCGAAACCAGCACCGCGCGGTCAACGGCTCGACTGTGCAGCTGACCCTGGACGACGACATCCAGTTCTACGTGCAGCAACAGGTGCAGCAGGCCAAGAACCTGTCCGGGGCGCACACGGTATCTGCCGTGGTGCTCGACGCGAAGACCGGCGAAGTGCTGGCGATGGCCAACGACAACACCTTCGACCCGTCGCAAGACATCGGCCGTCAGGGCGACCGGCAGCTGGGCAACTTGCCGGTGACCTCACCGTTCGAGCCGGGCTCGGTCAACAAGGTCATCACCGCGTCCGCGATCATCGAGTACGGGCTGTCCAATCCCGACGAGGTGCTGCAGGTGCCCGGCTCGATCCAGATGGGTGGCGTCACTGTGCACGACGCCTGGGAGCACGGGGTGATGCCCTACACCACTACCGGCATATTCGGGAAGTCGTCGAACGTCGGCACGCTGATGCTGGCCCAGCGCATCGGGCCGGAACGCTACTACGACATGGTCCGCAAGTTCGGCCTGGGTCAGCGCACCGGAGTAGGGCTGCCCGGTGAGAGTGCCGGGCTGGTTCCCCCGATCGACCAGTGGTCGGGCAGCACCTTCTCGAATCTGCCCATCGGCCAAGGTCTTTCGATGACCTTGCTGCAGATGACCGGTATGTATCAGGCCGTCGCCAACGACGGGGTGCGGATACCGCCGCGGATCATCAAGGCCACCATCGCGCCCGATGGCACCCGGACCGAAGAACCGCGCCCGGGCGGTGTCCGAGTGGTGTCGGCGCAGACGGCGCAGACCGTACGGCAGATGCTGCGTGCCGTCGTCCAGCATGACCCGATGGGCTACCAGCAGGGCACCGGGCCGGCCGCCGCGGTGCCGGGCTACCAGATGGCCGGCAAGACGGGCACCGCACAGCAGATCAACCCCGGTTGCGGCTGCTACTTCGACGACGTCTACTGGATCACTTTCGCCGGAATGGCCACCGCCGACAATCCGCGGTACGTCATCGGCATCATGATGGACAACCCTCAGCGCAACGCGGACGGAACGCCGGGCCACTCGGCCGCCCCGCTGTTCCACAACATCGCCGGCTGGCTGATGCAACGCGGAAATGTCCCCCTGTCACCGGATCCCGGGCCTCCGCTGACGCTGCAGGCCACCTAGGGCTGCGGGCTGCTTGGCCTCGAATGAGGCCTCATGACCGAGTTACCAGTCGGAGATCGATGCCCTTGTACTGCCGGAAAGCGCTATCGGTCGTCACCAGCGCAAATCCACCAGTGAAGGCGAATGCGGCGAGATACGCATCCATCCAGACCTTGGGTGAGGCTGACGGACGGACAGCGAACGACTTCCACTGCGATTCCAGGCCGTTGGGTTCCCGATCGGTCATCGTGATGCGCTCGTCTGCCAACAGTGCGGTGTATGCCGACCAGGCTTCGGCGTTGCTCAGCGGAGCGTTGCCGTAGGCTCCCAGAACCGCGCGGTTGGTCAACAGCCGCAGGAACGACTGCTGAGTTACGCGACAGAAGTGTATGGACTCGGCCTCGCCGATGGTGTCCAGCCACGCACGCGCGGCAGCGTGATGGACGTGTCTCGAAAGCGCCAGCGCCAACCAGACATTCGTGTCACAGAGCAGCATCGTCGCGCTCGGACGCCCAGTCGGCTTCCTGGTCGAGCAGGGCGGCCGCGACACGCGCCGGCGTCATCTCCTGATCGGGGCGAGCGGGGTGTTCACATTGCACGAGTGGCAGCGTCACACGCCTAGCCGGCGAGATCGTCGACTCGCTCTGCGCGTGAGAAAGGCCGCGCCTGAGCAACTCGGCCACGACATCCTTGATTTTGCGATCCTGTTGTGCCGCCCGGACCTTGATGGCGCGCATCAGATCATCGGGCAGTTCCAGGGTGGTTTTCATTTAACCAGCTTACTGGTTTACCAGCTTTCTGGTATGCCTCATCCAGTCGGTCCGGGTCAAACTCTCGATAAGGTGTCATGGCCGTTAGCGGATGCTACGGCGGTGGATAGTGCGATGACGGAGGTGACGACGGTGCCCACCGCCCCGGGCCGCAGTGCCAGCGCCGGCGTGCTGCTGTCCGCACTGGCGGCTCAGGTCGGCGCGGTACTGGCCGAGCGGGGTGCCGTCGTTCCGGCCGTTCCGATCACCGGTGTGACGTTGCGTGCTCAGGACGTGCGGCCCGGTGACCTGTTCGCGGCACTGTCCGGCGCCACCACGCACGGTGCGCGATTCGCCGGCCAGGCAATCGAGCGCGGCGCTGTCGCCGTTCTCACCGATGCCGCCGGGGTGGGCGAACTGGCCGCCGGCCAGGTCGAGACGGTGCCGGTCCTGGTGCATCCCGCGCCGCGCAGCGTGCTGGGCGAACTCGCTGCCACCGTCTACAGACGGCCGTCCGACCGGGTCACCGTGGTCGGGATCACCGGAACGTCCGGCAAGACCACGACGACCTACCTGGTCGAGTCCGGGCTGCGGGCCGCCGGGCGGGTGCCCGGGCTGATCGGCACGATCGGTATCCGCATCGACGGCGCGGACATCCCCAGTGCACTGACCACTCCGGAGGCGCCGGCGTTGCAGGCGATGCTCGCCAAGATGGCCGATCGCGGGGTGGACACCGTGGTGATGGAGGTGTCCAGCCACGCGCTGGCGCTGGGCCGGGTCGACGGCACCCGCTTCGCCGTCGGCGCATTCACCAACCTGTCGCGCGACCACCTGGACTTTCACCCCACCATGGCCGACTACTTCGAGGCCAAGGCGTTGCTGTTCGACCCGGCATCGTCGCTGCACGCCGGCACCGCCGTGGTGTGCATCGACGACGACGCCGGGCGCGCGATCGCTGCCCGTGCCGGCGCCGCGATCACCGTCAGCACCACCGGCCAACCCGCGGACTGGCGCGCCGAGGGTGTGGCGGCGATGGGCGCCGGGGGGCAGGAGTTCACCGCCGTGGACCCCGTCGGCGTCCAGCATCGGATCGGCATCCGGCTGCCGGGCCACTACAACGTGGCGAATTGCCTTGTCGCGCTTGCCATTCTGGATGCGGTCGGGGTGTCGCCGGCGCAGGCAGCGCCGGGGCTGCGGGACACGCGGGTGCCCGGCCGATTGGAACAGATCGACTGCGGCCAGGATTTCCTCGCGCTGGTCGACTACGCGCACAAGCCAGGCGCCTTGCGTGCCGTACTAACCACACTCAGGCAACCGGCACGCCGGCTGGCGGTGGTGTTCGGCGCCGGCGGCGAACGTGACCCCGGCAAGCGGGCTCCGATGGGGGAAGTCGCCGCCGAGCTCGCCGATCTGGTCGTGGTCACCGACGACAACCCCCGCGGCGAGGACCCGGCGGCAATCCGTCGGGAGATCCTGGCCGGGGCGGCCAAAGGCGCAGCCAACGCGCGGGTGGTCGAGATCGCCGACCGGCGGGAGGCGATCAGGTACGCGGTCGGGTGGGCGGAAACCGGCGACGTGGTGGTGGTCGCCGGCAAAGGCCACGAAACCGGGCAGCGCGGCGCCGTGGAGGTCCGCCCGTTCGACGATCGGGTGGAGCTGGCCGGCGCTTTGCGGGATCTCGGGCACCGAGAGGCCCACTTGTGATCGACCTGACCGTTTCGCAGATCGCCGAGATCGTCGGCGGCACACTGACCGACATCGCACCGGACGCCGCCGCGGCAACCCGCGTGACCGGAACCGTCGAATTCGACTCGCGGACCGTCGGGCCGGGCGGGCTTTTCCTGGCACTGCCCGGGGCGCACTCCGACGGGCACGACTATGCCGCGCAAGCCGTCGCCGCCGGCGCGGTCGCGGTGCTCGCCGCGCGGCCGGTCGGGGTCCCGGCCATTGTCGTTGCGCCGCAACCACGTAACGCCGAGGACGGGCTGGCCGGGGTACTGGAGCACGACGCCGACGGATCGGGCGCGGCGGTGCTGGCCGCGCTGGCCAAGCTGGCCAAGGCGGTAGCGGCCGAACTGGCGACGGGCGGGCTGACCATCGTTGGAATCACCGGCTCGTCGGGGAAAACCTCGACCAAAGACCTGGTGGCCGCGGTGCTCGAACCGCTGGGTCAGGTGGTGGCCCCGCCCGGGTCCTTCAACAACGAGCTGGGCCACCCGTGGACGGTGCTGCGCGCGACCCGGGACACCGACTATCTGGTGCTGGAGATGTCGGCCCGCCACCCCGGCAATATCGCCGCGCTGGCCGACATCGCTCGGCCGTCCATCGGCGTGGTGCTCAACGTCGGCACCGCGCATCTGGGTGAGTTCGGTTCCCGCGAGGCCATTGCCCGAACCAAAGCCGAACTGCCGCAGGCGGTTCCAGCGTCCGGGGTGGTCATCCTCAACGTGGACGACCCCGCCGTCGCGGCGATGGCCGAGGTGACGAGGGCCCGGGTGGTCCGGGTCAGCCGCGACGCCGGCGCCGATGTCTGGGCGGGGCCGGTGTCGCTGGACGAACTGGCCAGGCCGCAGTTCACCATGCACGCTGGCGACACCCAAGTCCCCTTCAGCCTCGGCGTGTACGGCGATCATCAGGTCGGCAACGCGCTGTGCGCGGCCGCCGTCGCGCTGGAATGCGGCGCCACTCCCCAGCAGGTAGCGGACGCGCTGGCCGCCGCCGGACCCGTGTCGCGGCACCGGATGCAGGTGACCACCCGCACCGACGGGGTCACCGTGATCGACGACGCGTACAACGCCAACCCCGACTCGATGCGCGCCGGGCTGCAGGCGCTGGCCTGGATCGCGCACGGCCAGACCGAGGCCGGTTCCAAGGCCGGTTCCGCCGAAAAACGCCGGAGCTGGGCGGTGCTCGGGGAGATGGCCGAGCTCGGCGCGGATGCGGTATCCGAGCACGATCGCATCGGACGGCTGGCGGTGCGATTAGATGTGTCTCGACTCGTTGTCGTGGGAACCGGGAGACCGATGAGCGCCATGCACCACGCGGCGGTCCTCGAAGGGGCGTGGGGCTCGTGGGGCGCCGAGGCCGACCGGGGGGCCGTCAGCGTGCCCGACGCGGACGCCGCGCTGGCCCTGTTGCGTGCCGAGCTGCGGCCCGGGGATGTGGTGCTGGTCAAGGCGTCCAACGCGGCCGGGCTGGGCGCGCTGGCCGACGCCCTGGCCGCAGACGACGGGCCACGCCGGTGAGACAGATTCTCATCGCCGTCGCCGTCGCGCTGACCGTATCGATCCTGCTGACTCCGGCGCTGATTCGGCTGTTCACCAAGCAGGGCTTCGGACATCAGATCCGCGAGGACGGGCCGCCGACGCATCACAGCAAACGCGGCACGCCGTCGATGGGCGGGGTAGCGATCCTGGCCGGCATCTGGGCGGGCTACCTGGGCACCCACCTGGCCGGGATGGCGTTCAACGGCGAAGGGATCTCCGCGTCGGGTCTGCTGGTGCTGGGTCTGGCCACCGTATTGGGCGGCGTCGGTTTCATCGACGACCTGATCAAGATCCGCAGGTCACGCAACCTGGGGCTGAACAAGACCGCCAAGACGGTGGGGCAGATCACCGCTGCGGTGCTGTTCGGCGTGCTGGTGCTGCACTTCCGCAATGCCAGTGGCCTGAACCCGGCCAGCGCAAACTTGTCCTACGTGCGCGAAATCGCCACCGTCACACTGGCGCCCGGACTTTTCGTGCTGTTCTGCGTGGTCATCGTCAGTGCCTGGTCCAATGCGGTCAACTTCACCGACGGGCTGGACGGGCTGGCCGCCGGTTGCATGGCGATGGTCACCGGCGCCTACGTGCTGATCACGTTCTGGCAGTACCGCAATGCGTGCGTCACCGCGCCGGGACTGGGCTGCTACAACGTGCGCGACCCATTGGACCTGGCCATCATCGCCGCCGCGACCGCCGGCGCCTGCATCGGGTTTCTGTGGTGGAATGCCGCGCCCGCCAAGATCTTCATGGGTGACACCGGCTCGCTGGCGCTCGGCGGCATCATCGCCGGCTTGTCGGTGACCAGCCGCACCGAGATCCTCGCCGTGGTCCTGGGTTCGCTGTTCGTCGCCGAGATCACCTCGGTGGTGCTGCAGATCCTGGCATTCCGCACCACCGGACGCCGGGTGTTCCGGATGGCGCCCTTCCATCACCACTTCGAGTTGGTCGGCTGGGCCGAAACAACGGTGATCATCCGCTTCTGGCTGCTCACCGCGATCACCTGCGGCCTGGGCGTGGCCCTGTTCTACGGCGAGTGGCTAGCCGCGATCGGAGCCTGAATTGCTTGACCCGCTGGTCCCCGGCGCGTCTGTGCTGGTAGCCGGTGCCCGGGTGACCGGCCGGGCGGTGGTGGCCGCCCTGACCCGGTTCGGCGCGGTGCCGACGGTGTTCGACGACGACCCGGCCATGCTGCGTGCCTTCGCCGAAAACGGAGTCGCGACCATTGGCCCGTCGGCGGCGGCGGAATGCATCGCCGACTATGCCCTGGTGGTCACCAGTCCGGGGTTTCAGCCGACGACGCCGGTGTTGGCCGCTGCGGCGAAGGCGGGGGTACCCATCTGGGGTGACGTGGAGTTGGCGTGGCGGCTTGACGTCGCCGGCCAGTACGGGCCGCCGCGTCGCTGGCTGGTGGTGACGGGCACCAACGGCAAGACGACGACGACGTCGATGCTGCACGCCATGTTGACGGCGGCCGGCATGCGCAGCGTGTTGTGCGGCAATGTCGGCGATCCGGTGCTCGACATGCTGGCCGAGCCTTCCGACGTGTTGGCCGTGGAGCTGTCCAGCTTCCAGCTGTTCTGGGCGCCGTCGCTGCGGCCGGAGGCCGGCGTGGTGCTCAATATCGCCGAAGACCATCTGGACTGGCACCACACCATGGCCGCCTACACCGCGGCCAAGGCCCGGGTGCTGACCGGGCGGGTGGCAGTGGTCGGTCTGGACGACAGCCGGGCCGCCGCACTGCTGGACACCGCGCCGGCGCCGGTACGGGTCGGCTTCCGGCTCGGTGAGCCGGCTCCCGGCGAACTCGGCGTGCGCGACGGCCAGCTGGTGGACCGCGCCTTCGCCGACGACCTGGCGCTGCTGCCGGCCGCGTCGATACCGGTGCCAGGTCCGGTCGGCGTGCTCGACACCCTGGCCGCGGCGGCACTGGCCCGCAGCGTCGGCGCACCTCCTGACGCGATCCGGGCGGCGATCACGTCGTTCCGGGTGGGACGGCACCGCTCGGAGCTGGTGGCCGTCGCCGACGGCATCCGCTACGTCGACGACTCCAAGGCCACCAACCCGCACGCCGCCCTGGCCTCGGTGCTGGCCTACCCCCGGGTGGTGTGGGTGGCCGGTGGTCTGCTGAAGGGCGCGTCGGTGGATGCCGAGGTGGCTCGCATGGCGAGTCGGCTGGTCGGCGTGGTGCTCATCGGTCGAGATCGCGCGGTGGTTGCCGAGGCGTTATCACGACACGCGCCGGATGTGCCCGTCGTCCACGTTGTTACAGGCGAGGATGTTGAGATGCATGCGACTGCTGTGGTTTCTGTGACAAAAGTTGACGATTCTGGGGGAACTATTGGCTCTCGCGTGATGGCCGCGGCCGTCGCCGCGGCGCGCGACCTGGCCAAGTCCGGCGACACGGTGCTGCTGGCGCCGGCCGGAGCGTCGTTCGACCAGTTCACCGGTTACGCCGACCGCGGCGATGCGTTCGCTGCCGCCGTGCGCGCGGCGACCCGGTAGGCGCGTGGCTATCGCGATAACCCGGTTGCTGCGCCGGGGCAAGAAATCCGACGCCAGTTCAGCGGTCGAGCCCGCGGACGGCAACGAGCCCGCGGACGACACTGAGACCCCGCCGAGCCCACCGGCGGCAACGGCACCCGACAAACCCGAGAAAATCGGTCCGCGCGGCCGCTTCGGAGCCTGGCTGGGCCGGCCGATGACGTCGTTTCACCTGATCATCGCGGTCGCCTCGTTGTTGACCACACTCGGTCTGATCATGGTGCTCTCCGCGTCCGGCGTGCGCTCCTACGGCGACGACGGGTCAGCGTGGGTGATTTTCGGCAAGCAGGTGTTGTGGACCGTCATCGGGCTTATCGGGTGCTACGTCGCCCTGCGCATGTCGGTGCGATTCCTGCGGCGCGTCGCCTTCACCGGCTACGTCGTCACCGTCATTTTGCTGGTGCTGGTGCTGGTACCGGGAATCGGCAACCTGGCCAACGGATCTCGGAAGTGGTTCGTGGTCGCGGGCCTGTCCATGCAGCCGTCCGAGTTGGCCAAGATCGCGTTCGCGATCTGGGGCGCGCACCTGCTGGCCGCGCGGCGGATGGAACGCGCGTCGCTGCGCGAGATGCTGATCCCGCTGGTGCCGGCGGCGGTGGTGGCGCTGGCGCTGATCGTGGCCCAGCCCGACCTGGGGCAGACGGTATCGCTGGGCATCATCCTGCTGGGCCTGCTGTGGTACGGCGGGCTGCCGCTGCGCGTGTTCGGCAGCTCGCTGATCGCCGTCGTGCTGGCCGGAGCCATCCTGGCGATGTCCGCCGGCTACCGCTCGGACCGCGTGCGGTCCTGGCTGGATCCTGAAATGGACCCGATGGACACCGGCTACCAGGCCCGCCAGGCCAAGTTCGCGCTGGCCCACGGCGGCATCTTCGGCGACGGCCTCGGTCAGGGCGTGGCCAAGTGGAACTACCTGCCCAACGCCCACAACGACTTCATCTTCGCCATCATCGGCGAGGAGCTCGGGCTGATCGGCGCGCTCGGGCTGCTGGGACTTTTCGGGTTGTTCGCCTACACCGGCATGCGGATTGCACGCCGATCGGCCGATCCGTTCCTGCGACTGCTGACCGCCACCACGACGCTATGGGTGCTCGGTCAGGCGTTCATCAACATCGGCTACGTGATCGGCGTGCTGCCGGTCACCGGCCTACAGCTACCGCTGATTTCTGCTGGCGGAACATCAACGGCCACAACGCTTTTCATGATCGGCATCATGGCCAACGCGGCCCGCCACGAACCTGAGGCGGTGGCCGCGCTGCGGGCCGGGCGCGACGACAAGATGAACCGGCTGCTGCGGCTGCCGCTGCCCGAGCCGTATACCCCGAGCCGCCTCGAGGCATTCCGCGACCGCAAAGGCACCCGCGCGCAACCGGCCACCAAAGCGGGCAAGGCGGCCGCCAAGCCACCGCGACCGGCTGCGCGGCGGGCGCCGCGACGGGCCACCTCCCGCGCGGCTGATCGGGCGGTCCGGCGATCGGCGGACAGCGCCGGCCGGCGGGGGCGAGGGCACCTCCCACGCGCGGGGGAGCATCATGGATCTGGCCAGCGCCACGGCAGTCACGGGGCCGGTCAGCGTCAGACACGGCGCGTTCGCGCACTGGAAGGTCAGCGTTACGGGTGAAAGACACGGTCAGGGAGCCGGCCGACGGGCTGGGAACACCCAACCACGGCTCGGGCTCTTTGCCGCCAGCACTGTCGGTGGTGCTCGCCGGCGGCGGAACCGCCGGCCATGTGGAACCGGCGATGGCCGTCGCCGACGCGCTGACCGCCTTGGACCCGCAGGTCCGCATCACCGCGTTGGGCACCGCGCGCGGCCTGGAGACCCGGCTGGTGCCCGAACGCGGCTACCGTCTGGAACTGATCACCCCGGTGCCGTTGCCGCGCAAGCCCACCGGTGATTTGGCCCGGCTGCCCACCCGGGTCTGGCGTGCGGTCCGGGAGACCCGGTCGGTGCTCGACGCTGTCGACGCCGACGTGGTCGTCGGCTTCGGTGGATACGTGGCGCTGCCGGCGTACCTGGCCGCCAGGGGGCTTCGCGGTCGTAGCCGGGTGCCGGTGCTCATCCACGAGGCCAACGCCCGGGCCGGGATCGCGAATCGGGTCGGTGCCCGCACCGCGGATCGAATCCTTTCCGCCGTCCCCGATTCCGGGCTGCCCCACGCCGAGGTGGTCGGCGTACCCGTCCGGGCCGCCATCACCGCGTTAGACCGCGCGGCGTTACGGGCCGAGGCGCGGGCACACTTCGGCTTCGCCCAGGACGCGCGGGTGCTGTTGGTGTTCGGGGGCTCGCAGGGCGCGGTTTCGCTGAACCGGGCGGTGTCGGCCGCCGCGGCCGAGCTGGCCGCCGCGGGCGTGGCGGTGCTGCATGCCCACGGTCCGAAGAACACGCTGGAACTGCGAACTCCGCAGCCAGGTGAGCCGCCCTACGTGGCGGTGCCGTACCTGGACCGCATGGACCTCGCCTACGCCGCCGCAGACCTGGTGATCTGCCGATCCGGGGCGATGACGGTGGCCGAGGTGTCGGCCGTGGGACTGCCGGCCATCTACGTCCCGCTGCCGATCGGCAACGGAGAACAGCGGCTCAACGCGCTGCCGGTGGTCAATGCCGGCGGCGGCATGCTGGTCGCCGACGCCGACCTGACGCCCGCGCTGGTCGCACGAGAAGTCACCGGGCTGCTCACCGACCCACCCCGGCTGGCGGCGATGACGGCAGCGGCCGCGCGGGTCGGGCATCCAGACGCCGCACGCCAAGTGGCGCAGGCGGCCCTGGACATCGCCCGCCACCGCCGGCAATCGGCTCGCGCTACTCGGAGGCCGCGGTGAACGGCGAGCAGTTGCCCCCCGAGCTGCAGCGGGTGCACATGGTGGGCATCGGCGGCGCAGGCATGTCGGGCATCGCCCGGATCCTGTTGGACCGCGGTGGGCTGGTATCGGGTTCCGACGCCAAGGAGTCGCGAGGTGTGCACGCGTTGCGGGCCCGCGGGGCGCTGATCCGCATCGGGCACGACGCGTCGTCGCTGGACATGCTGCCCGGTGGGCCCACCTCCGTGGTCACGACGCATGCTGCCATCCCCAAGACCAACCCCGAACTCGTCGAAGCCCGGCGCCGCGGCATTCCGGTGGTGCTGCGGCCCGCCGTGCTGGCCAAGCTGATGGACGGGCGCACCACGCTGATGGTCACCGGCACACACGGCAAGACCACCACGACCTCGATGCTGATCGTCGCGCTGCAGCATTGCGGACGGGATCCGTCCTTCGCGGTAGGCGGTGAGCTGGGCGAGGCCGGCACCAACGCTCATCACGGCAGCGGTGACTGCTTCGTCGCCGAGGCCGACGAAAGCGACGGCTCGCTGCTGGAATACACGCCCGACGTCGCGGTGGTGACCAACATCGAATCCGACCACCTCGACTTCTACGGCAGCTCCGAGGCTTACGTGGGAGTGTTCGACTCCTTCGTCGAGCGGCTTGCTCCCGGCGGGGCACTGGTGGTGTGCACCGACGACCCGGGCGCGGCCGCGCTGGCCGACCGTTCGGCGCAGCTGGGCGTGCGGGTGCTGCGCTACGGCTCGTCCGGCGAGGACCTGGCCGGGAAGCTGATGTCCTGGGAGCAACAGGGCACCGAGGCGGTCGCCCACATTCAACTGGCCCCCGAACCGGCTCCCGTGCGGGTGATGCGGCTGTCGGTGCCCGGCCGGCACATGGCGCTCAATGCGCTGGGTGCGCTGCTGGCCGCCGCTGAGGTCGGTGCGACCGCTGACCAGGTGCTCGACGGGCTGGCCGGCTTCGAGGGCGTGCGACGCCGATTCGAACTGGTCGGCAGCGCGGGCTCGGTGCGGGTGTTCGACGACTACGCCCACCACCCGACGGAGATCAGCGCGACGCTCGCGGCCGTTCGCACCGTGCTCGAGCAGAGCGGCGGTGGCCGGTCCATCGTGGTGTTTCAACCCCATTTGTATTCGCGCACAAAGGCTTTCGCCGCCGAGTTCGGCCGGGCACTGGATGCCGCCGATCAGGTGTTCGTGCTGGATGTGTTCGGCGCGCGTGAACAACCGCTCGCCGGAATCAGCGGCGCCACCGTCGCCGAGCACATCAGCACCCCGGTGCGCTACCTTCCGGACTTCTCGGCCGTTGCCGCAGAGGTGGCCGACGCTGCCGCTCCCGGCGACGTCATCGTCACGATGGGCGCCGGCGACGTGACCCTGCTGGGTCCCGAAATCGTCACCGCGCTGCGGTTACGGGCCAACCGCAGCGCGCCCGGCCAGTCCGGGGTCTGGCAATGAGCGAGCCCATCGACGACACCGCCGCCGAGCCGATACCGGGCGACGACGCCGAGCCACCCGACGAGGCCCCCGAGAAAGCCGAAGTCGAAGGGCCGCGGCGGCGGGCCCGACGGGAGCGGGCCGAGCGCCGGGCCGCGCAGGCTCGCGCCGCCGCGATCGAGCAAGCGCGCCGCGCAGCCAAGCGCCAAGCCCGGGTGAACCTGCTCAACGAGCCGGACCCCGCCCAGCGCCCTGCGCGCGGCGTTGTCCGGGGTCTGAAGATGTTGCTCTGGACAGTGTTGCTGGTGGTCGCCGGCGTAGCGCTGGCCCTGATCCTCTACTTCACGCCGGCGATGTCGGCGCGCTCGATCATCGTCAGCGGCACCGGGGCGGTGACTCGTGAAGAGGTGCTCGACGCGGCGCAGGTGCGCCACGGGACGCCGCTGTTGCAGATCAACACCAGCCAAGTCGCCGACCGGGTGGCCGCCATCAGGCGGGTGGCCAGTGCGCGGGTGCAGCGGCAGTATCCTTCTGCGCTGCGAATCACCATTGTCGAGCGAGTGCCGGTGGCGGTGAAGGACTTTCCCGACGGCACCCATTTGTTCGACCGCGACGGCGTCGACTTTGCGACGGCTCCACCCCAGGCCACGCTGCCTTATCTGGAGGTCGACAACCCCGGGCCTACCGACCCGGCGACCAAGGCCGCATTGCAGGTCTTGACCACGTTGCGTCCCGAGGTCGCGGCTCAAGTGGGCAAGATCGCGGCGCCGTCGTTGTCGTCGATCACGCTCACGCTGTCCGACGGGCGGGTGGTGATCTGGGGGAGCACCGATCGCGCCGAGGAAAAGGCTGTGAAGCTGGCGGCACTGTTGACCCAGCCCGGGCGGACCTACGACGTGTCCAGCCCGGACCTGCCGACCGTCAAGTAGTCGCATGTCGCGGTCCGATTGTGCGGCTCGCCGCACAATCGACGTCGAATGTGCAGCTGGCCGCACGCTGGGCGCCCAAAAAATTCGCGGCGCACCCGTCGGCGCGCCTGCGAGGTTCGCGGACGTAGTGCCAATACGGTTCTGGTTACGCGGAACTACTTGACATAACTCTAACTCTATGGTTGAGGTTGAGGGTTTGCCAAGCAGACACACCGTAGCCAGCAGTAGAGAACACGGGAGAACCCCGGCCGAAACGGGGAAAGACAGGCCCACCATGGGAGGAAGACACATGATGACCCCCCCGCATAACTACTTGGCCGTCATCAAGGTCGTGGGCATCGGTGGAGGCGGTGTCAACGCCGTCAACCGGATGATCGAGCAGGGCCTCAAGGGCGTGGAGTTCATCGCGATCAACACCGACGCGCAGGCACTGCTGATGAGCGACGCGGACGTGAAGCTCGACGTCGGGCGCGACTCCACCCGCGGACTGGGCGCCGGCGCAGATCCCGAGGTGGGGCGCAAGGCCGCCGAGGACGCCAAGGACGAGATCGAAGAATTGCTGCGCGGGGCCGACATGGTATTCGTCACCGCCGGCGAAGGTGGCGGCACCGGCACCGGCGGCGCGCCCGTCGTCGCCAGCATCGCCCGCAAGTTGGGCGCACTGACCGTCGGCGTCGTCACCCGGCCGTTCTCCTTCGAAGGCAAGCGGCGCAGCAACCAGGCCGAAAACGGCATCAACGCGCTACGCGAAAGCTGCGACACCCTGATCGTGATCCCCAACGACCGGCTGCTGCAGATGGGCGACGCCGCGGTATCGCTGATGGACGCCTTCCGCAGCGCGGACGAGGTGCTGCTCAACGGCGTGCAGGGCATCACCGACCTGATCACCACGCCCGGGCTGATCAACGTCGACTTCGCCGACGTCAAGGGCATCATGTCCGGTGCGGGCACCGCGTTGATGGGCATCGGTTCGGCCCGAGGCGAAGGCCGCTCGCTCAAAGCTGCCGAGATCGCGATCAACTCGCCGCTGCTGGAGGCGTCCATGGAGGGCGCCCAGGGCGTGCTGATGTCCATCGCCGGTGGCAGCGACCTGGGCTTGTTCGAGATCAACGAGGCGGCCTCGCTGGTGCAGGACGCCGCCCACCAAGACGCCAACATCATCTTCGGTACCGTCATCGACGACTCGCTGGGCGACGAGGTGCGGGTCACCGTGATCGCGGCCGGCTTCGACGCCGGTCCCGGGCGCAAACCCGTGGTGGGTGGCATCGCCGGGGAGAAAGGCGGGGCGCACCGCATCGAGACCGCGAAGGCGGGCAAGCTCACGTCGACGCTGTTCGAGCCGGTCGACGCGGTCAGCGTGCCGGTGCACACCAATGGCGCGACGTTGAGTATCGGCGGCGATGACGACGACGTCGACGTGCCCCCGTTCATGCGCCGCTGAGGCCCACCGCGGTCGGTGGAAGCCCCGATGCGCGCCGAATCCGGATACTGGGCACGTGAGCGTTCGCATCCGGCGGGTGACTACCACTCGGGCCGGCGGCGTGTCGAAACCGCCCTTCGACACCTTCAATCTCGGTGACCACGTCGGCGACGACCCGGCGGCAGTCGCGGCCAACCGGGCCCGGCTGGCCGCTGCGATCGGTTTGGCAGCGCACCGGGTGGTGTGGATGAACCAGGTGCACGGTGATCGAGTAGAGCTGGTCGACGGACCGCGCGATGCCCCCGTCGACAAGACGGACGCGTTGGTGACCAACACGGCACGACTGGCGCTGGCGGTGGTGACCGCCGACTGCGTGCCGGTATTGATGGCCGACGCGCGTGCCGGTGTCGCGGCGGCCGTCCATGCCGGCCGCGTCGGCGCACAGCGCGGTGTCGTGGTCCGTGCGCTGGAGGCGATGCTGAGCCTGGGCGCACGGGCCGAGGACATTTCGGCACTGCTGGGGCCGGCGGTGAGCGGCCGCAACTACGAAGTGCCCGCGGCGATGGCCGACGAGGTCGAGGCGGCGTTGCCGGGCAGCCGCACCACTACCACCGCCGGAACTCCCGGGCTTGATCTGAGGGCCGGAATCGCTTGTCAGCTAAGCGATTTGGGGGTGAAAGCGATCGATATCGATCCGCGCTGCACGGTGGCCGACCCGACCTTGTTCAGCCATCGACGGGGTGCGCCGACGGGGCGGCTGGCGTCGCTCGTCTGGATGGAATGACCGTCATGGCAGTGGGGGTGGCGGCGTCCCGTCCAGACAACGGCGACCGCGAATCGGAATTGACCCATGCGCTGGCGGGCGTGCGATCCAGGCTCGCCGCGGCCGCGCAAGCGGCAGGCCGCAATGTCGGCGAAATTGAACTACTGCCCATCACCAAATTCTTTCCAGCAACCGACGTTGCAATTCTGTCCAGATTGGGTTGCCGGGCCGTCGGCGAATCGCGGGAGCAGGAAGCCCGGGCGAAGATTGCCGAACTCGCCCGGCTGAGCGCGGCGTCCCCGCGCCTGGAGTCCTCAGATATCCAGTGGCACATGGTGGGTCGAATCCAGCGCAACAAGGCGCGGTCGTTGGCCGGCTGGGCGCACACGGCGCACTCGGTGGACAGCCGACAGGTGGTCACCGCGCTGGACCGCGCGGTGCTGGCGGCGATGTCCGAGGGCCGCCGCGAGCACCCGATGCGGGTCTATGTCCAGGCCAGCCTCAACGGCGATGTTTCCCGCGGCGGCGTCGACGTCAACGCGCCTGGGGCGCTTGAGCAGGTCTGCGCGCACGTGCAGGAGTCTCGCGGTCTGGACCTGATCGGGTTGATGGGAATCCCGCCGCTGGACTGGGACCCCGAACTGGCCTTTGACCGGCTTCAATCGGAGCATCGCCGGGTGCTGGACGCCCATCCGAATGCCGTCGGGTTGTCTGCCGGCATGTCCGACGATCTGGAAATCGCCGTCAAACATGGTTCGACATGTGTGCGTGTCGGTACCGCGCTATTGGGCCCGCGGCGGTTACGGTCACCGTAATTAGTCACTGTAGTCACACCTTCATCACAGACACCAATACTCCCAGGGGCTAGAAGGGGTCACCGCAATGAGCACACTGCACAAGGTCAAGGCCTACTTCGGTATGGCGCCGATGGACGACTACGACGACGAGTATTACGACGACCGCGCGCCATCCCGCGGCTATTCCCGCTCGCGGTTCGACGACGATTACGGCCGCTATGAGGGCCGCGAATACGACGACCCTCGCCGGGACATGCGCGGCGAGCCGGCCGACTACCCGCCGCCCAGCAGCTACCGGGGCGGCTACGCAGAAGAGCCCCCGTTCCGGGCCCGCGAGTTCGACCGTACTGACATGAGCCGGCCTCGCTTCGGGTCCTGGCTGCGTGGCTCCACTCGCGGCGCGCTGGCCATGGACCCGCGCCGGATGGCGATGATGTTCGAGGAAGGTCACCCGCTGTCGAAGATCACCACGCTGCGGCCCAAGGACTACAGCGAGGCGCGCACCATCGGCGAGCGATTCCGGGACGGAACCCCGGTGATCATGGACCTGGTTTCCATGGACAATGCCGACGCCAAACGGCTGGTCGACTTCGCGGCGGGGCTGGCCTTCGCGTTGCGTGGCTCATTCGACAAGGTGGCGACCAAGGTGTTCTTGCTCTCACCCGCCGACGTCGACGTCTCCCCGGAGGAGCGGCGCCGCATTGCCGAAACCGGTTTCTACGCTTACCAATAGGCGCACCTGCCGCCCGAGGACCGGTCGGCACCCCGGCGCGGCGCGGCTGCTTCCCGACGGGTGAGATGTGTGTCGGCCGGTGGAGTCGGTACCCTGAAAATCGTCGCGCGAGGGCGACTATTGACATCTCATCGTTAGGTCGGGTCATCGGGTGCTGTTCGTCAAGATCCTGGGCTTTGCGCTGTTCTTTTTCTGGGTGCTGCTCATCTTCCGGATTGTCATCGAGTTCATCCGCTCATTCAGCCGCGATTGGCGCCCCACCGGTATCACCGTGGTGATCCTGGAGATCATCATGTCGATCACCGATCCGCCGGTGAAGCTGCTGCGCAGGCTGATCCCGCAACTGACCATTGGCGCAGTCCGCTTCGACCTGTCCATCATGGTGCTCTTGCTGGTGGTCTTCATCGGCTGGCAGGTGGCGCTGGGCCGGACATGATCTGCGCTGGGGCCGCGGTGCCGGGGGGCGTCGTTTCGGATACGGTTCGGCGACAGTTCGGAGTGCGTGATTTCAAAACTAAGAAAACGGAATTTAGAGTTTGAAATTCGTCCTTATTTATTGGTCCAATCAGCAACCGGCGGGTCTGGTGTGACAGGATGGGCGGCAGTTGCACGATCGCTGCCAGTCCGTTCTAGACTTTCCAGAGCGTTTGACAGGAACTCGAGGGGAACGAACAATGCCGCTTACACCAGCTGACGTCCACAATGTGGCGTTTAGCAAGCCGCCAATCGGCAAGCGCGGTTACAACGAAGACGAGGTTGACGCCTTCCTCGACTTGGTGGAGAACGAGCTGACGCGGCTTATCGAAGAAAATTCCGATCTTCGCCAGCGAATCGCCGAGTTGGAGCAAGAGCTCGCCGGGGGGGCGGGCGCTGGTGCTGCCTCTTATTCCGCGGCGCCGACCCAGGCGATACCGATCCGCGAGCCCGAGCCTGAGCCCGAGCCCGCCCCGGCGCCCGTGGCCGCTCCGGCGGCGGCTCCGACCGGGACCAACGAGGAACAGGCCATCAAGGCCGCTCGAGTGCTGGCCCTGGCGCAAGACACCGCCGACCGGCTGACCAGCACCGCCAAGGCGGAGTCGGACAAGATGCTCGCGGATGCGCGGGCCAATGCCGACCAGATTCTCAGCGAAGCCCGCCACACCGCGGACACCACCGTCGCCGAGGCCCGGCAACGCGCCGAGGCGATGCTGGCCGACGCCCAGAGCCGCTCCGAGAGTCAGTTGCGCCAGGCCCAGGAGAAGGCCGACGCCCTGCAGGCCGACGCCGAACGCAAGCATTCCGAGATCATGGGGACGATCAATCAGCAGCGCACGGTGCTGGAAGGTCGCCTGGAGCAGCTGCGGACGTTTGAACGTGAATACCGCACCCGGCTCAAGACCTACCTGGAGTCTCAGCTCGAGGAACTCGGTCAGCGTGGGTCGGCGGCCCCCGTCGACTCCACCGCCGACGGCGGCGGCTTCGACCAGTTCAGCCGGGGTAACAACTAGCGCGGATGTTGATCATTGCGCTGGTACTGGCGCTGATTGGGCTCGTCGCGCTGGTGTTTGCCGTGGTCACCAGCAACGAGCTGGTGGCCTGGGTGTGCATCGTCGCCAGCGTCGTCGGAGTGGTGCTGTTGATCATCGACGCAGTGCGTGAACGCCGCGCGCGCGCCGCGGGCGAAGACGGCGAAGGTGAGATCAGCGACGACGAGGACGGCTACGTCGACTATCCGGAGGAACTCACCGAGGAAGCCGACCAGGAGACCACTGAAGCGGATGGCGGTGCGACCCAGCAGTCGACGATCAGCCGGGACGATGGCGCCAAGTAGGAGTCCGGTCAGTCACCGACGGTTGGTGTGGCGAGCAGTTCGCGCACTTCGTCATCGGTGACTTGGTGAAAGTCGCGGTAGACCTGCCCGACGGCCTCGAACGCCGGCGGCATGGTCGCGCACACCACCTCATCGGCGTCTCTTGCGAGCTCGCGGCAGGCTGACTGCGGCCCGACCGGAACCGCGACGATTATCGATTGCGGCGCAGCGTCCGGCTTGGCGGCGCGCAGCGCCCGCACCGCCGCCAGCATGCTCGCGCCGGTGGCGATTCCGTCGTCGACCAGGATCACGGTCTTACCGTGCGGGTCGGCGAGCGGTCGCCCGCCGCGATATGCCTGCTCGCGCCGCTGCAGCTCCGCGGTCTCGCGGTCGATCACCGCGCGCACCTGCTCGTCGCTGACATGCAAGCTGGACACCACGTTGTCATTCATCACCACGCCGCCGCCGCTGGCCAACGCGCCCATCGCGAGCTCTGACCAGCCCGGCACCCCGAGCTTGCGGACCAGGAACACATCCAGCGGGGCCCGCAGCGCCGAGGCGACTTCCCAGCCGACCGGAACGCCGCCGCGAGCCAGCCCCAGCACCAGCAAGCCGTCCCTACCCTGGTACGGGGCCAATTCTTCGGCCAGCACGCGGCCTGCCTCACGGCGGTCGCGAAAGGTGCGCGCCGACGTCCGCCTAAGAAAGCCGCTCGGTCGGTTCATGGGGACTCCTAGCCACCAAGCCTACGTCTCAAAGCGATCGTTGCGGGTCCTGAAGTGGCGAATCGGTGCCTGTCAGGCTAAGGGTCGAGTTGGGCGGGGGCGACTCGACACCCGGCGGCTTGAGCTCCGGTGTGCAGGCGTCGGTCCCAAACGGCGACGATCAGCCCGGGGTCGCCCACTGCCAACGCGCTGGCCAAATGGACAGCGTCGGCTCCGCGCAAGGCATAGGCTCTGGCGAGGTGGCCGGCGTGCCGTTCAACGGTCACGGTGAGTTCGACTGGGCGGGTAGCGGCCCAGAAGTCCTCCCATTCACGCTCGGCTTCGGCGCTCTCGGATTCGGTTAGGTCGTGAATGCGGGCTGCTGCGGCGAGTGCGGCGCGGACCTCGGGGTAGGCCAGGCGGCTGGACAATGCGGCGTCGCAGCCGTCCCATAGCGCGGACGCGAGCGAGCTCCCTGTCTCGGTGGTCAGAAGTTTGACGAAGGCGCTGGCGTCGAAGTAGACGAGCGGCACTGGTCAGCGCCGCTGGTCGCTGATGTGGTCAGACACCGGCCGCCGCGGTCGGGGCCCGGACCGACCCGCAGCGACAGGCCGCTTCGCGGTGGCCTTGCCAATCACGCCTTCGACCATGAGACGCTCCAAGGTGCCTGCGCTGTCCAGCGCAGCGAGTCGCGCGACCGGAATCCCGCGGTCGGTGATGACGACCTCAGCACCAGCCCTGGCTCGATCGAGCCAATCGCTGAGGTGCGCGCGCAACTCGGTCACGGATACATCCACACGTGAACCGTACACTCACCGAACCCGTGATTTGTACATGTCGCGCCGGAGCGCAGCGGTCAGCTGCATAAGCACCCGCCAACCAAGCTGCGAACGTGTGATCGCGGCTTCGCCGCTCAACACACTCCATCGGCTCGGAAATGAACGCGAGCGTTCATTTCGCTCGCCTCAGTCGCGTGTCCGAGGGGGGACTTGGCCACTTACGACACGGGTTCTGACCTGGCGAATCGGTACCTGATCGTCATCCATGCCGGGGTCGACCCACCTCTGACGTCGAGCGGTCGGATTAGGGGTCGAGTTGGGCGGGGGCGAGTCGGCACCCGGCGGCTTGGGCTCCGGCGTGCAGGCGTCGGTCCCAAACGGCGACGATCAAGCCGGGTTCGCCGACTGCCAACGCGCTGGCCAGATGGACAGCGTCGGCTTCGCGCAAGGCATGGGCGCGGGCGAGGCGGCCGGCGTGCTGTTCAACCGTGGCGGTGAGTTCGATTGGGCGGGTGGCGGCCCAGAAGTCCTCCCAGTCACGCTCGGCGTCGGCGAGCTCGGATTCGGTTAGGTCGTGATTGCGGGCTGCTGCAGCGAGTGCGGCGCGGACTTCGGGGTAGGCCAGGCGGCTGGACAATGCGGCGTCGCAGCCGTCCCACAGCGCGGATGCCAGCGAGCTTCCTGTCTCGGTGGTGAGAAGTTTAACGAAGGCGCTGGCGTCGAAGTAGACGAGCGGCACCGGTCAGCGCCGCTGGTCGCTGACCTGGTCAGACACCGGCCGCCGCGGTCGGGGCCGGGACCGTCCCGCAGCGACGGGCCGCTGCGCGGTGGCCCTGGCAATCACGCCTTCGGCCGTGAGACGCTCCAAGGTGCCTGCGCTGTCCAGCGCAGCGAGTCGCGCGACCGGAATCCCGCGGTCGGTGATGACGACCTCATCACCAGCCCGAACTCGATCGAGCCAATCGCTAAGGTGCGCGCGCAACTCGGTCACGGATACCTCCACACCGTGAACTGTACACTCGCTGAACCGTGATTTGTACATGTCACTTCTGAGTGTGGCAACGACGACCTGAGAGATTGACCCGCGCAAGCCGGAGGCGAGGTGGCAACGGGCCGGTACACCGATTCGTCCGCGGTGCTGGCGACGCCGAGACGGTCGATATTATGGTGGCTGGTGGCCTTCCGTCCAAGCTGCATCCGAAGGTGTTGCGGCGGAAGGTGTTTGCCGTCCCCGGTGGGACTTCGGCGCGGCTGGCGTTCGTGGTCAGCTGTATGAAGACGGCAGCGCCTCGGTGTCGGACGCCGGGTCTAGCTTGCAGCAGCGGGCTCTTGAATTCTCTGCGTGAGGTGCTGTGTGCGGTGACTGCCGACGATCGCCTTCATTGGCGTTCTGTTGCCAGCGACCCGATTGAACGACTCTCCCAGTAGTAACAGTTGGCCTGAGTCGCGAAGAACCTCGACATCCCTTGGATCGTATTCGTATGACGGAGCGTGCTTCAAGCTGGTGTAGGCGTCCCAGAACAGTTGGCTCCACATGTCCAGTTGGTGGCATTACCCCGAGACCGTGGCTAAGAGACCGAAATCACAACTACCCGTTTGAAATTCAATAGCCCACAACTGACTAGGAACATAAGGGGTAACCGAGCTTCAACTTGGGTGCGATTGCTGAACAACCGTTTTTACTCAATCGTCACGTCGAGGGGCTCGCCCATCGGGCGGCCAGGAGTCGGTACCCGACTCAAGCGGAATATTCAAGGATCGAAGCAGGATCGAAAAGAGCCGCCAATTGGCGATCGCTCCGACAAGTTCGACCAAAACCGCGTGATCGCCATTGAATGCCTTGTGGCACGCGGCCCAGTTTTCCTCGGCAATGACCCCGTCACGTACCACATCATCGGTCGCCGCCAGGACCGCACGCTCGGCATGGCCCAGACGATTGGAACTCTGCCAGTCACGCACCGCCAGAAGGTCATCCGAAGCCACACCGAGCAGCGTCGCGATTCGCCAATGCTGTGTCCACTCATATACCGACCCCGTTACCCAGCCGATGCGCATGATGATCAATTCGCGTAGCCGGGCGTCGAGCACACCGTTAAATAGCAGCGCCTCAAGCATTCCGTACAGGGCCACTGCGAGGCTCGGCTGGTGAAGTGCCACGCGAAATACTGACAGTTCTGCCATCTCTGCGGGCAGCCCACACTCGGCAGCCCGCAGCCGGGCCTGCTCAAGGTCGAGCATCGGTACGCGTTCCGTTCTCGTCACGTGTGACCTTCCTCTGTTGAAGCTCCGCATGCTGTGAGGGCGTGGGCACGAAGACGTTGTGCAGGGCCGCACTCGATTTGGCATTTTCATCTGCAAGCGAACTGAGCAGCGGCGCGAGACCAGCGAATCCGGTTGATTCTCTTGTGATCCGGTCGAACGGCCAGCGGCGCGTGGCCAGAATCTCGAGGGCTGCCCGGTAGGCGGGATACTCCACGCCGAGTGCACCGGCGATGTGTAATTCCTTATACACCAGCGTGTCTGGTTCAAAGCCGGGCGCGCCGCCTCCGCCGCGGGTGCCAGCAACCACGACCCTGCCGCCAGGCCTGGCAAGGGCGACGGCGTCGGCGAACGCGGAGGGTGCTTTGGCGGTGACATCGATGACCACGTCGGCAAGCTGTCCGCCTGTCTCACGCTGGAGCGCTGTCACTGCATCGTCCTGCGATACGTCGATGGGCAGGTCGACACCGAATGATCTGGCTATGGCCAGTCGCTGATCGTCGCGTGGACCGATGCCGGTCATCGCGACGAAAGCGGCTCCCGCCTCTTTCGCCGCCACCGCCGCGCAGATCCCGCGGATGCCCGGTCCCAGTATCGCTACGATACCCCCCGCCTTGGTGTCGGGAAGAGTTTTCCCCCATTGGATACCGGCCCCGAGAGGGTTGAACAACGTGGCGAGAACGGGGTCCATGTCTTCGGCAATCGGGAGTAGCATCGCGTCCCACGGAAGCTCCACATGGGTGGCGTATCCGCCCCATAACCCGGCGCCGATCTCCACGTCGACGAACCCGAACATGGTGGCGATGCCGTTCACCGCACATCGCCGGTATTCGCCGCGGCGACACTCCGGGCAGTCTCGGCAGGACCGGAACACCTCGACGGCCACGCGCTGGCCGGCCCGGACGCACCAGCGTTCGCTGGCCGCATTGCCGACATGTTCGACGATGCCGACGATTTCGTGACCTGGAACGAATGAGAAGCCGGCAGGCAGGTGTCCGGTGAATTGTTCGTGATCTGTACCGCATAGACCACATGCTTCAACTCGCAGGATCGCACCGCGGTCACCGACGTCGGGGATGGTCATCTGGCGCCGCTCCAGATTCCGCGGTCCGGTCAACACCATGGCCTCGGCGATCATGGAAGCTCGAATCCCGTGGACGACCCTGTGTTTCGGAGGCAAACCGTTCTGCCAACGTACATCTCGCCCGCCATCGCCTCGGCAATCTGCGGATCGTCGCTGCGTGCGACGACTCTTCGCCCGTCGGACAGGTGCGCGATGGTCGGTGTCCATCGAGGTCGCCCGTCTCGGTCGTATTCGACCGTGTACCCGTCCACTGTCGCGCGACCGGTCGCCTCGTCGACGCCTGCGACGGCCAGCCGCGATGAATCGATCGGAGTTTGTTCGTCTGCCGTGTCGATCAGTCGCCACCCGGTTGGTGGAGGGGTGGCCGACCACACACCGACCGAATGTTTCGTCGAATACCAACCGAGGCCGGTGACGACGTCGTCCCCGCGATGGGTGACTTCGCCTACGCCGACCGCCACCGGAGTACGCGCTTCTACCGACAATCGATCACTCGCTCAGGGCCACGGGCTGTTGTGAGACACGAATGCGATGGTGTCATATCTGCAGTCAAGCTG